>NZ_JBXPIZ010000010.1:0-318851 GCF_056863265.1 Parviterribacter multiflagellatus | reverse complement strand
CGAACGCGTACTTGGCGAGGATCTTGTCCGCGCACTTGATGCACGCCGAGACGCCCGAGCCGGTGTACGGGATGCCGAGCACCTCGAGCACCTCCTGCACGGTCCCGTCCTCGCCGTCGTGGCCGTGCACGGCGATGAACGCGACGTCCGGCGCGGCGGCGCGCTGCTGCGCGGCGGCGGTCTGCGGCTGGCCGGGCCGGATCGGCTGGCGCGCGACCGGACGGCGCGCGGCCTCGACGGCGCGCTGCTCGAGCTCCGCCGCCCGCTCCGGCGCGCGGCCGGCCCACTCGCGTAGGCGCTTGACCTCGCGGGCCTGGGCGAAGTAGAGGAGCGACAGGACGGCGAGGCCGAGCACCGATGCGGCGCCCGCGTAGCCCCCGTAGTCCTTGATGAGGTCGAACAGCTCGTTCACGGCAGAAGTCGGGCAGTCTAGGGACCAGCTACGTGCCTGCCCCGATGGCAGGCGGCTGGCGGAAGCTCGACAGCTCCGAGACCTTACGCGCCAGACCGGCCGCGTCGCCCTCCAGCACGAGCAGACCGATCTCGTCGAACATGCCGTCCACCTCGCCCGGCTGGAGCGGGTCGCGCTCGGCGCGGAGGATCTTCTCCGCAGGCGTCGGCTGCGGGCGCTCGTACGGGTTGAACAGCTCCTCGTGCAACTTCTCGCCCGGGCGGCGGCCGACGATGTCGATCGCGATGTCGACGTCCGGCTTGAGCCCCGACAGCTCGATCATGTCGCGGGCCAGCTGCACGATCGAGACCGGCTCGCCCATGTCGAGCACGTAGACCTCGCCGCCCTGCCCCAGCGAGCCGGAGCGGATGATCAGCTGCACGGCCTCCGGGATCGTCATGAAGTAGCGGGTCATGCGCTCGTCGGTGATCGTCACCGGGCCGCCCTTGGCGATCTGGCGGCGGAAGATCGGGACGACCGAGCCGGACGAGCCGAGCACGTTGCCGAACCGGACGGCCGCGTAGCGCGTGCCCGGGAAGCGCTGCGACTCGGCCTCCACCGCGAACTCCGCGAGCGCCTTCGAGGCGCCCATCACGGTCGCCGGCGTGACGGCCTTGTCGGTGGAGACGAGGACGAAGTGCTTGACCTGCGTCTGGCCCGCGATGCGTGCCATGACGCGCGTGGCGAGCGCGTTGTTGCGCACGGCCTCGACCGGGTTGGCCTCCATCAGCCCGACGTGCTTGTAGGCGGCCGCGTGGAAGACGACGGTGGGGCGGTGCTCGGCGAAGATCTCGCGCATCCGCTCCTCCTCCTTGCAGTCGCCGAGCGTCGAGACGACGACGCCGGGGTGCACGTGGCGGTCCTCGAGCAGCTCGCGCTCGATCCGGAAGAGGTTGTCCTCGGCGTGGTCGACGAGGATCAGCCGCCGCGGCGCGACGCGCGAGATCTGGCGGCACAGCTCGGAGCCGATCGAGCCGCCCGCGCCGCTGACGAGGACGATCTCGCCCGAGAGGTACGCGCCGACGCGGTCGACCTCCATCACGACGGGCTCGCGGCCCAGGAGGTCCTCGATCTGCACCTCGCGCACCTGGCGGACGAGCTCGCCGCCGGTCTGCAGGAGCTCGAACACCGTCGGCAGCGTGCGGACCACGATGCCGCGCTCGCGGCAGGCCCGCGCGACGCGGGCGCGCAGCGTGCCGGGCGCCGACGGGATCGCGATCATCACCTCGTCGGGCTCGGCGTCGTCCAGGATGCGCTCCAGGTCGCCGTCGGTGTCGCCGAGCACCTTCACGCCCTCGATCCGCATGCCGCGCAGGCGCGGGTCGTCGTCGACGAAGCCGACGGGGGACAGCCGCAGCTGCGGGTTGCGGAGCATCTCGCGCAGGACCAGGCGGCCGCCGTCGCCGGCGCCCACGATGAGCACCGCGCGCGCGTCGTGGCGCATGCGGAAGCCGTGGCGCCGCTCGTGCACCGCGCGGGCGACGAGCCGCGCGCCCAGCGTGAACGCGAGCATCATCAGTAGGTAGAGCGCGAGCACGCCGTTCGGGATCGCCACGCCGACGATGCCCTCGCCGGTGCCGCGCTGGACCGGTGACACGACGGCGACGTAGGTGGCGACCGCGGCGGTCGCGATCAGGCACGCGACGACGTTGGTCTCCAGGTCGCGCAGCGACGAGTAGCGCCACCACTTCTGGTAGAGCCGGAAGAGCGTGAAGATCGCCAGCGGGATGACCACCGCCGGGATCGCCGTGGCCTCGTACAGCTCCTCGTAGCGCAGCGGCAGGAGGTCGTCGAAGCGCAGCCGGTAGGCCAGGAAGTAGGCGAGGGCGACCAGCACCCCGTCGGCCGCGAGCTGCGGAAGCGAATGGCGGTGCAGGGGAACGGCCGCGGAGCGGAGCCGACGGCGCATCGCCCAGATGGTACCCGGGCCCGCGGACCCGCCCGTCTACACGGCGGTGCGGATGGCCTCGACCACGTCGTGCACCTGCCCGCGCGTGAGCGCGGGGCCGAACGGGATCGCGAGGTGCTCGCGGGCGGCCTGCTCGGTCCCCGGGAGCAGCACCGACGGCGGCCACGGGCGCATGGCCTCCTGCAGGTGGACCGGCACGCGGTAGTAGCCGCGGGCCTGCACGCCGAGGTCGGGGAGCTTGGCCTCGATCCGCGCCGCGTCCGGGTGACGGATCACGTAGAGGTGCCACGCGGGGTCGCTCCCCGGCGCCGCGACCGGCAGCCCGACCAGCCCGCCCAGGCCCTCCTCGACGTACCACCGCGCGACCTGCCGCCGCTGCGCGCACCACGCGTCGAGGTGCGGCAGCAGCACGCGCAGCCACGCGGCCTGCACCTCGTCGAGGCGGCTGTTGTAGCCGACCTCCTCGTAGCTGACCTTGTCGTGCGAGCCGTGGAAGCGGAAGACCCGCGCGCGCTCGGCCAGGCCCGGGTCGCTGGTCGTGATCGCGCCGCCGTCCCCGAACGCCCCGAGGTTCTTCGACGGGTAGAAGGAGAACGTCGCGATGTCGCCCAGCGCGCCGGGGCGGCGGCCGTCGGCGGCGATCGACCCGGCGGCCTGCGCGGCGTCCTCGAGGATCGGCACGTCGCCCGCCACCGCGCGGATCGCGTCGACGTCGACGACGTTGCCGAACAGGTGGACGACGACGATCGCCTTCGTCTCCGGCGTCAGCGCCGCCTCGACCGTCTCCGGCGTGACGAGGAACGTCTCCGGATCGACGTCGCAGAAGACGGGACGCGCGCCGGTCGGCGGGATCGCCTCCGCGCTCGCGTAGAACGTGAAGCTCGGGACGACCACGTCGTCGCCCGGGCCGACCCCCAGCGCGCGGAGGGCGACGGTGATCGCATCGGTGCCGTTCGCGACGCCGACCGCCTCGGCGGCGCCGGTGTACGCGGCGAGGTCGCTCTCGAAGGCCGCGACCTCCGGCCCGAGGATGTACGCGCCGCCGTCGATCACGCGCGCGACCGCGGCGTGCAGCTCGTCGCGCAGCGGCGCGAGCGGCGAGGACGTGTCGAAGAGCCCGATCACGACGGGGGAAGCTATCGCCCGCGCTCAGCGAACCCCCAGGGTGACCTTCTAGTCTGCGTCGCCGTGCTCGTGACCCTCGCATCGATCACCGACCCGCTCGTCGAGTTCGCCACCAACGTCGTGGGCGACCTCGGGCTGCCCGGCGTCTTCCTGCTGATGCTCGTCGAGAGCGCCTGCATCCCGGTGCCGAGCGAGGCGACGATGCTCTTCGCCGGCTTCAACGTGTCCGAGGGCGAGTACTCGCTGATCGCAGTGACGCTGGTGGGCTCGTTCGCCAACCTGGTCGGCTCGTGGGTCGCCTACGCGGTCGGCTACTACGGCCGCGTCGACATCCTCGAGAAGCACGGCAAGAAGCTCCACATCAAGCCGTCGCACCTGCAGATGGCCGACCGGTGGTTCGAGAAGCACGGCGACGTGACCGTGCTCGTCACGCGCATGCTGCCGATCGTGCGGACGTTCATCTCGCTGCCCGCGGGCGTCGCGCGGATGCCGTTCCTGCGCTTCTCGGTGCTGACCTTCATCGGCTGCCTGCCGTGGGTCTTCGTCCTCACGTTCATCGGCCAGCAGGTCGGCGAGCGGTGGGAGGACTGGAAGGACTCGCTGCACTACTTCGACTACACGGTCGCGGCGGCGATCGTCGTGGGCGCGATCTACCTCTTCGTCAAGTACCGGCGGAACAAGGCTCAGGGCGAGCCCGCCGTCGATGCGGCCGGCTAGCGCCGCGCTCCTCGGGCTGCTCCACGGGCCGGCGGAGCTGCTGCCGGTCTCCTCGTCGGCGCACGCCGCGCTCGCCCTCCAGGGCGTGGATCCGGAGCGGCGGAAGGAGCTGGAGGTCGCCCTCCACGCCGGGACGCTCGCCGCGCTCGGGCTGCCGCGCCCCTCCCGCCACCTCGCGCTCTCCACGCTCCCCGCGGCCGCGGCCGGGCTCCTCTTCGAGCGGCCGATCGAACGGCGCCTCGGGACGCCCCGCACCATCGCCGTCGGGCTCGTCGCCGGCGGCGTCGCGATGGCGCTGGCCGACCGGTCGGCGCGCCGCCGCGCCGCGCTCACCGACCGCGCCGCGTTGGCCGTCGGCGTCGCGCAGGCCGCCGCGCTCTTCCCCGGCGTCTCGCGCCACGGCGCGGCCCTCACCGCGCTGCGCGCGCTCGGGTTCGGGCGCGAGGACGCGCACCGCATCTCGCGCGAGGCGTCCAAGCCGGTGCTGCTCGGCGCGACGGTGCTCAAGGGCGGCCGCGCGCTCGCGCGCGCGGGCGACCTCGCGCCGCTGGCCGCCGCCGCGGCGGGCTCCGCGGTGTCCACGTACGCGACACGCCGCGCGCTCGACGGGCGGTGGGAGCGGCTCCCGCTCTGGCCCCTCGCGCTCTACCGCGCCGCGCTGGCCGCTAGCGTCTCGCGCACCATGCCCGCCGCCCCTTCGCTTTCCGGCCAGGTCATCGCCATCACCGGAGCCGCCCGCGGCATCGGGTTCGCCACCGCGCAGGAGCTGCAGCGGCGCGGTGCGCGCGTCGCCATCGGCGACGTCGTCGGGCACGAGGAGGCGGGCGCCGCGCTCGGCGTCCCGGCCTTCGCCTGCGACGTCACCGACCGCGCGTCGTTCACCGCGTTCCTCGACGGGGTGGAGGCCGAGCTCGGCCCGCTCGACGTCCTGATCAACAACGCCGGCATCGCGCCGCTCGGGGCGTTCGCCGACGAGGACGACGCGATCACGCGCAAGATCCTCGACGTCGACCTGTTCGGGGTCGCGCTCGGCTCCAAGCTCGCCATCGCGCGCATGCGCCCGCGCGGGCGCGGGCGGATCGTCAACGTCGCCTCCGCCGCCGCGCGGTTCGGGACGTCCGGGCTCGTCACGTACTCCGCCGCCAAGCACGGCGTGCTCGGGCTGACCGAGACGCTCCGGCTGGAGCTGCGCGGGAGCGGCGTGGAGACGTCGGTCGTGCTGCCCGGCCCGGTCGAGACGGACATGATCGCCGGCACCCGCCGCACGAAGAAGCTCCAGGTCATCGAGCCCGAGGACGCCGCGCGCGCGATCGCAGACGGCATCGCTCGCGGCTCCGCCGAGATCTGGGTGCCGAAGGTGAACGACGTGCTGCACCGCCTGACCGCGCCGTTCGGGTCGCGGTTCCAGCAGCGGCTGCTGCGGCTGCTGGAGGCGGACCGGATGTACACGGAGGTCGACGAGCAGCGTCGGTCCGAGATCGAGGAGAGGATGCGCGCCGGTGTCTGACGCCTACGCCGCTGCCGGAGTCGACATCGACAAGTCCGACGAGGCGGTCGACGCGCTCGTCGGCGTGCTGAAGGGGCTGTCGGTCACCAAGCGCACGGTCGACCTGCCGGGGCACTACGCGTCGGTGCTGCGGGTGAGCGACACACTCGGCATCGCGTTCGGCACCGACGGCGTCGGCTCCAAGCTCGTCGTCGCGGAGGAGACCGGGCGCGTCGAGACGGTCGGCATCGACTGCGTCGCGATGAACGTCAACGACATCATCTGCGTGGGCGCGGAGCCGATCGCGCTGGTGGACTACGTCGCGGTCGAGCAGCCGGACCCGGAGCGACTGGCCGCGATCGCGCGCGGGCTGGCGCGCGGCGCGGAGCTGGCGAACTGCGAGATCCCCGGCGGCGAGGTCGCGGTGCTGCCCGAGCTGATCAAGGGCCACCCGTCGCCGCACGGCTTCGACCTCTGCGCGTCGTGCATCGGCACGGTGCCGCTCGACGGGATCGTCACCGGCCGCGAGGTCGCGCCCGGCGACGCGCTGATCGGCCTGCCCTCGTCGGGCCTGCACTCCAACGGCTACACCCTCGCGCGCGCCGCGCTCTCGTCGCTGGCGTACGACGACACCCCGCCGGAGCTGGGCGGCCAGACCGTCGCCGACGTGCTGCTCGAGCCGACCGTCATCTACGTCCGCGCGATCATGGAGCTGCTGCGCTCCGACGTGCCCGTGCACGGGCTCGCGCACATCACCGGCGGCGGCACCGACAACCTCCTGCGCCTCCGCGACGACGTGGTCTACGACGTGACGGATCCGCTGCCGGTCCCGCCGGTCTTCGGCCTGGTGCAGAAGCTCGGCAACGTCTCGGACACCGAGATGAAGCGCGTCTTCAACATGGGCTGCGGCTTCGTCTGCGTCGTCCCGGCCGACCACGCCGACGCCGCGGCGGAGCTCCTCGCGGCGCACCACCCGGGAACGCGCCGCATCGGCACGGTCCGCGCTCAGCGGTAGGACGCGACCAGCCGTCCGAGGTGCACGCCCGCGACGCGGAGCGGCTCCTCGGACCGGGCGATCCGTGACGCGAGCGCGGCGCCCTCCAGCGTGCCGATCGCGGTGCAGGCCAGGTCGCGCGCGTCGGCGTCGCCGATGCCCGCTCGGTGCAGCCGGGCGGACAGGATCGCCTGCCACGCGTCGAGCGCCTCCGCGATCGCCTGCTCGACCGCGGGCGCGCGGCCTGCGGTCTCGAGCGCGGTCGCGGTGAACGAGCAGGCGTCCGCCCAGTCGCTCTCCCGCAGCTCGGCGGCGAGCATCCGGGTGCACGTCGCGAGCGCCTCGCCGGGGTCCTCCTCGGCGTCCAGCGCGGAGCGCAGCGCGTCGGCGAACTGCTGCGCGCTGAGGCGGATCGCCTCGGCCGCGAGCTCCTGCTTGCCGCCCGGGAAGAAGTGGTACACGGACCCGAGCGCCGCCTCGGCGTCGCGCGCGACCTGCTTGATCCCGGTCGCCTCGTAGCCCTGTCGCTGCAGCAGCCGGGACGTCGCGCATCGGGCTCGGGGCGATGGGTCGCGCGATCACCGCCGCGCTCCTCGATCGCGACCACCCGACGACCGTGTGGAACCGCACGGCGAGCCGGATCGACGGGGCCGCAGCGCAGGGTGCGATCCCTGCACGGACCGTGGAGGACGCGCTGGCGGCGTCCGAGCTCGTGCTGGCGAGCCTGAGCGACCACGACGCGCTGCACTCCGTCCTGAAGCCGGCGGCTGGCGCGCTGCGCGGCCGGGTCGTGGTCAACCTCAGCTCGGGCACCCCGGCGCAGGCGCGCCGCGCCGCGGAGTGGGCGGCGAGCCACGGCGCCCGGTACCTGGCCGGCGGCGTGCGCACGGCGCCCGCGGGCATCGGCACCCCGGACGCGGTGACGTTCTACAGCGGCCCGCGCGAGGTCTTCGACGCCCACGCGCCGACGCTCGAAGCTCTGACCGGCACGGACTACCGCGGCGCCGACCCCGGGCTGGCGCTCCTCCACTACCAGCTCGAGGAGGCGCTGCTGTGGACGACGATGCTCGGCTATCTCCACGCCGCCGCGCTCGCCGGCGCGCACGGCGTGTCCGCGCAGGAGCTCGAGCCGTTCGCGACCCGGACGCTGTCCGCCGCCCAGGAGCTGATCGCGTTCGTCGGCCCGCGCATCGACGCCGACGACCACCCGGGCGACCTCGACCGGCTGGCGACCGGTCTGGCGAGCATCGACCACGTCGTCGGGACGACGCGCGACGCCGGCGTGGACGCGACGATCCCCACCGCGCTCCGTGAGGTGTTCGCGCGCGGTGTCGCGGCCGGCCACGGCGCCGAGAGCGCCAGCAGCCTCGTGCGGATCCTCGGGGCCGCCCGCTAGGCGGCAGGAGGGTCGAACCCGAGGATCTCGGCGAGGCCCACGGAGCGCACGACGTCGCCCTCGAGCGAGCGGAGCTCGGCGCGCACACGGCCGCCGTCGCGGGGGAGGTCGAACCGAAGCTCGTGGCCCTGGGCAAGCAGCGCGTCGTAGACGCGGCCGGCGAGATCCATCTCGTCGAGGACCTCGTCGGGGACGCTCTCCGGGTGGCGCAGGGCGCGCCACTCGGTGAGATCGATGACGTTGTCGGCGGCGGACACGAGTGGGTCATCGGTGGCCCGGCCCACCGCTTGACGGTCTGAGCGGACCGAGAAGCCGAGTGTCGTAGTCGGGTGGCACGTCGGCCCACATCGGCCGATAGGCGCCCCGCCCTCGGTCGATCGGCCGACGCCGTGAGCGCGCGCGCCCGCGCACACACGAGGCATCCCCACTTCTGGGGATGGACGCTCTGGACGATCGATGTCCGCGACATCCCGATTGCGGGGATGTTGGACCCCCGCCGGCCTGCCGATACCCCTCGCAGTCCGGCGGCGTTACCCCACGCACCGGACGGAAGTTCCCCCACGCAGTACCGGCGGTTCCCCAGACACGCCGGCTGACACCCGTCCGTCCGTCCCCAGTCCCCCACATCAAGGAGTCTCCCCGTGCTGACGCACACCACCCCGCGCGGCCGCGTGTCCGCTGAGGACGCCCTCGCGCTCTGGCAGGACTACCAGCGCACCAACGACAAGGCGCTGCGCGACCGCCTCGTGCTGACCTTCGCCCCGCTGGTCAAGTACATCGTCTACAAGAAGGTGCGCGAGATGCCGGCGCGCTGCGACGTCGAGGACTTCATGTCCTGCGGCCTCGAGGCGCTGATCCAGTCCGTCGACCGGTACGACCCGGCCAAGGGCGCGACGCTCGAGCAGTACATCTGGACCCGCGTCCACGGCGCCGTGCTCGACGAGCTCCGCCGCCAGGACTGGGCTCCGCGCTCGGTGCGCCGCTGGGAGCGCGACATGCACAAGGCCGTCGAGGAGTTCGTCGTCCTGCACCGCCGCCGCCCGACGCGCGAGGAGCTCGCCGACTCGCTCGGCATCGCCGTCAAGGAGCTGCGCCGCCGCCAGGACGAGATCTCGCAGTCCGACCTCACCTCGCTCAACGCGCTGGTCCTCGCCGACGACGAGACGACCATCGAGCGCGTCGACACGCTCGCCGACGGCGACATCCGCAACGACCCGGAGCACCAGGCCGCCCACACGGAGGCCAAGGAGAAGTTCCGCAGCGCCTTCGCGCAGCTCCCGCAGCGCGAGCGCGAGGTCGCGGTCCTGCTCTACGTCAAGAACCTCACGCTGGCCGAGATCGGCGAGATCCTCGGCGTCTCCGAGAGCCGCGTGTGCCAGATCCACAGCCAGACGAAGCGCACGCTCCGCAGCGCGCTGGCCGACGACGAGACGCTCTTCCGCCTGGTCGCATAGCTGGCGTCCAGGAGCCATAAAGAAGCGTTTCGCACGACCGATCACCACGAGAGCAACCCGACCTGACGCAAGGAAGCGCACCGACTCGCATGTCCACCTCCACTCAGCAGAGCACCCAGCAGCTCGTCGTCTTCGCCCTCGGCAACGAGGAGTACGCCCTGCCGATCCAGCAGGTGCAGGAGATCATCCGGTACTCCGAGCCGCGTGCCGTGTCGTCCGCCGAGCCGTGGGTCCGGGGCGTCATCTCCCTGCGCGGGAAGATCATCCCCGTCTTCGACCTCGGCATCCGGATCGGCGTCCACGCCGAGCCGACCGACGACCAGAAGATCGTCATCATCGAGACCGAGAGCGGCACCGCCGGCGTCATCGTCGACGAGGTCGAGGAGGTCCTGACGGTCGAGGCCGGCCAGCTCGACGAGGTCCCCGGCGCGGGCTCCGACGCCATCGACGCGATCGCGAAGATCGAGGACCGCCTCGTCGTGCTCCTGACCCCGGACGCCCTCCTCGCGGGCGCCGAGGCCTACGCGTAGCCCCACCGTTCCACCCGCGTCCGTTCCCCACGTTGATGCAGAGCGCTCCGCGCACACGTCCGGCTGCCTCCGTCCGGGTCGTCGTCACCGACGACTCGGGCTTCATGCGCCGGATCCTCGCCTCCGGCCTGCAGAAGAAGGGCCATCAGATCATCGGCGAAGCCAAGGACGGCGACGAGGCGCTCGAGCTCTGCGCGAAGCTGAAGCCCGACGTCCTCACGCTCGACCTGGCCATGCCCGGCCTCGACGGGATCGGCGTCCTCAAGGCCCTCAAGGCCAAGGGGATGGACATCCCGGTCGTCGTGGTGTCCGCGTTCTCCGCGGCCCAGGGCGCACGGGCCGTCGACGCCCTCGCCGAGGGCGCGTTCGAGCTCGCGCCGAAGCCCGCCACGGGCGAGCCGCTCGGCGAGTTCATCGACGACCTCGACAGCAAGGTCCGCCTCGCCGCGAAGTCGCGTGTCCGCCGCGCCCCCGCGCCCTGGCGTGCCCCGACGCGTCCCGCTCCCGCGGGCCCCAGCGCCCGCCGCCCGCTCACTGGCGCGCGCCCGGCGGCGGCGCCCGCTGCGCCGAAGCGTCCGGCCCGCCCGGCCGCGACGACCGGCAGCAGCTCGAAGATCGTCGCCATCGCCTGCTCCACGGGCGGCCCCAAGGCCCTCGCGGCGCTCGTGCCCCAGATCACCTCCGTGGGCGCGGGCGGGTTCATCGTCCAGCACATGCCGCCCGGCTTCACGGCGTCCCTCGCCAGCCGGCTCGACCGCGACTCGCGACTGACCGTCGTGGAGGCGCAGGGCGGCGAGCCCCTCAAGCCGAACACGCTGCTCATGGCGCCGGGTGGATCCCACCTGCGCCTGGACAGCGACAAGGCCCGCCTCAGCGACGACGCGCCCATCGGCGCGCTCCGCCCGCGGGCCGACCTCACCATCGTCGACGTCGCCAAGAAGTACGGCTCGCGCGTCGTCCTGGTCGTCCTGACCGGGATGGGCCGCGACGGCCTCGAGGGCGCGAAGGCCGTGCGCAAGCACGGCGGCCGCATCCTCTGCGAGGCCGAGTCCACCTGCACCGTCTACGGCATGCCCCGTGCCGTGGCCGAGGCGGGGCTGGCCGACGTCGTCGCCCCACTCGACGAACTTGCCGCCGCGATCGCCCAGGAGGTCGGTGCATGAGCACCTTCGCGCCGCGCCCCGCCAGCACCACCCGCCCGGGCGCTCCCACCACCAAGACCCCGTCTGCCGCAGGCGACGACTACGTCGCGCTCTGCGACGGCGTCAAGCGCCTGACGGGGATCGACCTGCACCAGTACAAGCGTGGCCAGATGGAGCGGCGCATCCGCACCTTCGCCACCAAGCAGGGCCACTCGGACCTCAAGAGCTACCTCAAGGTGCTCCAGGGCGACAAGGCCAAGGTCGACGAGTTCCTCGACCGCGTCACGATCAACGTGTCGCAGCTGTGGCGCAACCCGGAGCAGTGGACGCTGCTCGGCAAGACCGTCCTGCCCGAGCTGGCCCAGGAGAAGAACCAGGTCCGCGCGTGGAGCGCCGGCTGCTCCTACGGCGCCGAGGCCTACACGCTGGCCGCCGTCTCGCTCGCGAGCATCCCCAAGGCCCGCGTGACGATCAAGGGCACGGACATCGACAAGCGCATGGTCGAGCGGGCCCGTCGCGGCGTCTTCACCACCGAGGACGCGCGCTCGGCGCCGAAGGCCGACGTCGCCAAGTTCTTCACGCAGGACACGGGCGGGTACCACGCCAAGCCGGAGCTCAAGCGACTGGTCTCCTTCGAGACCGGGGATCTTCTGGTGAGTCGCATCCCGCAGGAGGCGTACGACCTCGTGCTCTGCCGCAACACCGTCATCTACTTCAACGAGGAAGTCCGCGACGCGCTCCACGAGCGCCTCGTGCAGTCCCTCCGGCCGGGTGGGGTGCTGATGATCGGCTCCACGGAGCGGGTCTCCAAGCCCCGCGAGCTCGGCCTCACCCCGACCCACCCCTTCGTCTACCGGAAGAGCTGATGGACGTCTCCGAGTACCTCCCGATGTTCCTGGCCGAGGCGCGCGAGCACCTCCAGGAGCTGAACATCGCCGTCGTGAAGATCGAGGAGACGCCTGACGACCAGGAGACCGTCGACGAGATCTTCCGCATCGCCCACTCCATGAAGGGCATGAGCGCGACCATGGGCTTCGCCGCGATGGCGGCCCTCACGCACCAGATGGAGGACGTCTTCGAGCTGCTGCGGCAGCGCAAGGGCGGGCTGGGCCAGGACGTCACCACGGTCCTGCTCCAGTGCCTGGACGCGATCGAGGCGAACGTCGACGCGATCGAGACCGACGGCGAGGAGAAGCTCGACCACGAGCCGCTCGTCGAGCAGCTGAAGGGCCTCGTAGGCGAGCGCACGGTCGAGCAGCACGTCGAGCGCCAGGGCGGCGCGGTCGAGGAGGAGGTCGCGCTGGCGAACGCCGCCGGCCGCCGGACCGTGCAGGTCACCGCCCGCCTCGACGACGAGTGCGGCATGGCCGGCGTGCGCGCCTTCATGGTGCTCAAGGCCCTCGAGGGCCACGGCGAGCTGGTCGGCTCCACCCCGACGCTCGACGGCTGCGACCAGTTCGAGGGCCGCGTGATCGAGGCGTTCGTCGCCACCGACGCCGAGCTCGAGACGCTGATCGCCGCCGCCAAGAACGTCACCGACGTCGCCGACGCGACCGCCGAGGAGAAGGTCACCGAGCCCGCTCCCGTCCCGGCCGCCGCCGTCGCCGGCAACGCGTCCACGGGTGGCACCCAGGATCCGCCGAAGGCTGCGAAGAAGACGGGCCAGACGGTCCGCATCGACGCCGACCGGCTCGACCAGCTCATGCACTTCATGGGCGAGCTCGTCGTGCACCGCACGCACCTCGAGTCGCTCGCGGTCCAGGCCGACGTGCCGGGTCTCGCGCAGGCGATGCAGGACCTCACCCGCACGTCGCAGGCGCTGCAGGCGATGGTCATGCAGGTCCGGATGATCCCGGTCGAGAGCGTCTTCATGCGCTTCCCGCGCCTGGTCCGCGACCTCTCGGCGAAGCTCGGCAAGCAGGTCGAGCTGGTGCTGAACGGCAAGGAGACCGAGCTCGACCGCACGGTCATCGAGGCGCTCGGCGACCCGATCGTCCACCTCGTCCGCAACTCGCTCGACCACGGCCTCGAGAGCCCCGAGCAGCGCGTCGCCGCCGGCAAGCCGGCCACCGGCACGCTCGAGATCTCGGCCCGCCACGCCGGCGGCAACGTGGTCATCACGGTCAAGGACGACGGCCGCGGGATCAACCCGGGCGCCATCGCCAAGAAGGCCGTCGAGCGCGGGCTCCTGCCCGCGGGCATGGAGCACACGGTCGACGCGGCCGCCGCCGTCGAGCTGCTCTTCACCCCGGGCTTCTCCACGGCCGAGGTCATGTCGGACATCTCCGGCCGTGGCGTCGGCATGGACGCGGTCCGCACCATCATCCGCGAGCTGGGCGGCGAGGTCGAGATGACCTCCGAGCCCGGCCAGGGCTCGAACACGCAGATCCGCCTCCCGCTGACGCTGGCCATCATGGCCGCGCTGCAGGTGGAGACGCGCGGGCTCCCGTTCGCGATCCCGCTCGACCGCGTCGAGCGCACGCTGCAGCTCCAGGACAGCTCGATCCGCTCCGTCGCCGGCCGCCGCATGCTGGTGCTCCGCGACAGCGCGATCCCGCTGCTGGACGCCGCGAGCGCGCTCGGCTACGAGCCGGTCGAGCACCACGACTACGCCGTGATCGTCCACGGCACGCAGGGCCGCGTCGCCCTGGCCGTCGAGAAGCTCGTCGGCCAGCGCGAGCTCGTCACCCGCCCGCTCCCGCCGGACGTCGGCGAGCGCGCGGCGGTGTCGGGCGGCGCCGTGCTGTCGGACGGCAACATCGCCCTCATCGTCGACTGCGATGCCATCTTCGGCCCCGCGCGAGGCCCCGCGCGCGCTGCCGCCTGATCCCTGAGGAGTCAGAACCGTGAGCAGCAAGTACACCGCGATGCAGCTGGACGCCCTCGGCGAGCTGGCCAACATCGGCTCCGGCACCGCCGCAACGGCGCTGTCGGGCATGATCGGCCAGCCCGTCGACGTCAGCGTGCCGAACGCGATGGCGCTCCCGCTCGCCGACGCGGTCGACGCCGCCGGCCCGGCCGAGACGCCGGTGACGGCCGTCGCCCTGCCGGTGATCGGCGACCTCGAGGGCATCGTCCTGATGCTCTTCGCCGACACGAGCGCCGACACGCTGTGCTCGATCCTCGGCGTCGAGGCCGGCACCGAGATGGGCTTCTCGGCCCTGAGCGAGATCGGCAACATCGTCGGCGCGTCGTACCTCGGCGCGCTCGGCTCCACGACCGGCGTCAACATCGAGCCGGGCCCGCCGCAGGCGGCGTCCGACATGCTCGGCGCGCTCGTCTCGTCGATCCTCGCCGCCTCCGCGGAGACGGCCGACATCGCCCTCCTCCTCGACTCGAACCTCATCATCGAGGGCACCGACGCGCAGGTCTCGTTCATCCTCGTGCCGAGCACGAAGAGCGTCAACGACCTCCTCGGACGGCTCGGGATCTCCTAGTGCAGTCCGCGGAGATCATGGTCCGCATGGGCGAGCACGCGATCTCCGCGAAGGGAGGTGCGGCGCTCGTCTCGATCGGACTCGGTTCATGCATCGGGCTGGCGCTGCTCGACCGGTCGCGCGGCGTCTTCGGACTCGCGCACGTGATGCTGCCCACCGCTCCCGCGGAGGGGCCGGGCGGCACGCCGGGCAAGTTCGGGGACCACGCCGTCCCCGCGCTGCTGGACATGATGGCCCGCAAGGGCTCCCGCCGGACCGGCCTGGAGGCCGTGCTGGTCGGGGGCGCGCGGATGTTCTCGATCGGCTCCTCGATGGACATCGGGGCCCGCAACGAGGCCGCCGCCCGGGAGGCGCTCAAGACCGCCCGGATCCCCATCGTGGCCGCGGAGACGAGCGGTTCGACGGGCCGCACGATCCGCGTTCATCCGACGGAGGGCATCGTGACGGTCAAGGCTGCGGGCGGGAAGCCGACAACCCTGTACGGGGGCTAGGTCCCCCGCTCATCCCCATGTCCGGCGAAGTCCTTTCCAACGATCAGGTCGCCGCGCTCGTCGCCGCGGCCCAAGAGGGAACGCTCCCCGAGCGCTCCGAGCAGCGGCAGCGGCGTTCTCGCCGTGTCCGAACCGTCGACTTCACCCGTCCGACGAAGTTCACCAAGGACCAGCAGCGACGGCTCGAGCTCGCGCACGAGACGTTCTGCCAGACCGCGTCGTCGCGCCTCTCCGCGGAGCTGCGCGTGCCGATGCGCCTCGAGGTCATCGACGTCGGCCAGCTCACCTGGTCCAACGCGCTGGCCGAGGTGCCGGACCCGTCGATCTCCGCGATCGTCGAGCTGGAGCCGCACCGCACGCGGTTCCTCATGACGCTGGAGATGCCGCTCGTCCTCGCCTTCATCGAGCGCGTGCTCGGCGGCCCCGTCGGCCGCCGCATCCCGTCGCGCAAGCTGTCGGACATCGACCGCGCGCTCGCCGGCCACGTCTTCGAGCAGCTGCTCGACCAGCTGTCGGTGACCTGGGGCGACCTCGCCGAGTCGCGCCTGAAGCTCGTCGACCTGGAGATGCAGCCGGAGTCGGTGCAGCTCGCGCCGCTCTCCGAGCCGACCCTCTGCCTGTCGATGGAGGCGCGGATGGACCGCGACTCGTCGACGATGACCGTCCTGCTCCCGTACCGCGCGATCGAGCCGGTCGCCGACCGCCTCGGCGTCGACGCGTACGAGGACAACCAGGACGACCCCGACGTCGCCGACCGGATGAACCAGGTCATGGGCAACGTCGACGTCCAGCTGCGCGCCGAGGTCGCCCACATGCCGATCTCCGCCCAGGACGTGCTCGGCCTCAAGCCCGGCGACGTGCTCCGCTTCGGCCAGAACGCCGACCAGGGCGTGACCGTGTTCGCCGACGAGACCCCTGTCTACCGCGCCAAGCCCGGCCGCCACGGCAACCGCCGTGCCGTCCAGGTCGTCGAGCGCCTCGAGCCGGAGGCCTTCTCGTGAGCAGCACCGAGACCGCCCTGATGGAGCTGGCGAACTCGACGGCCGAGGCGGTCGCGGGCGTCCTGCGCATGTTCCTCCCCGACGGCGTCGAGGTCGGCGAGGCCTCGATCGTCCCGCAGGGCACGCCGCCGCTCGACGGCGTCGCGGTGCCCGCGGTGGCCGCCGAGGTGTCCTACACCGACGGCGCCAGCGGCGGCAACCTCTTCGTCACGACGATCGCCGGCGTGCGCAAGCTCGCCGCGGCGATGATGGGCATGGAGCCCGACCCGGGCAGCCACCCGCTCGACGAGCTCGAGCTGTCCGCCGTCGCCGAGGCGATGAACCAGATGATGGCCGCCGCGGCCGGCGCGACGAGCAAGGTGCTCGGCGACGAGGTGGAGATCTCCACCCCGGAGGTCCGCGACGTCGTCACCGTCGAGGACGCGCTGCTGCTCGGCGAGGGCGCGCCGCACGCCACCGGCGTGACGTTCTCGCTCGCCGGCGAGCCGTGCCGCCTGGTCCAGCTCGTCCCCAAGGCCTTCGTCCTGAAGATGACGCGGGCGCTCGACGACATGAACGCCGTCGAGCTCGGGCACGGCGGCGACGGGACCCCCGTCTTCACCGGCGAGGGCAGCCCGGATGAGATCCTTCGCAGCGTCCAGCTGCGTGTGTGCGCGGAGATCGGCCGCGCCACGATGCCGATGAGCGATGCGGTGAGCCGCCCTGCCGGGGCGGTCATCGAGCTCGATCGGGGAGCGGACGAGCCCGTCGACCTGATGGTCAACGGGCGGCGCTTCGCCACCGGCCGGCTCGTCCTCGTGGAGGACGAGTGGGCTGTCCGCATCGAGGAGGTCCTCGGTGACGCGACCGATCTTCCGATGACAACGTCAACCTCGATCGAGAGGAGCTGATTCACATGGCACGAGTGCTCGTCGTGGACGACGCTGCGTTCATGCGCAAGATGGTGAGCGATGCGCTCACCAAGGGCGGCCACGAGGTGGTCGGCGAGGGCGCCAACGGCGCCGAGGCCGTTCAGCGCTACCAGGAGCTGAGCCCGGACCTCACCACGCTCGACATCACGATGCCCGAGAAGGACGGCTTGGAGGCGCTCCGCGAGATCGTCGCCCTGGACCCGAACGCCAAGGTCATCATGTGCTCCGCCCTCGGGCAGGAGTCCAAGGTCCTCGAGGCCGTCAAGTCCGGCGCCAAGGACTTCGTGGTCAAGCCGTTCCAGCCGGAGCGGATCCTCGACGCCGCCGCGAAGGCGCTCGGCTAAGGCTCGCCACCGGCCTCACGCACGGCCGCTCGCCACCTCCGCCAGCTGTGCGAGGTGGCGAGCCCACGCCGCGAGGTGAGGTCCCTGGAACTCCGCGGGCAGCCCGCGGTGCTCCAGCCGCACGCGGCACGTGCCGCCCGGCCCCTCGGTCAGCGTCACGTCCACCCGCGTCCCTCCGGGGGCGAGCGGCCCTTCGCCGCCTTCCACCCCCCACGTGAACACCACGTGCGCCGGCTCGTCGACGTGCAGGTACGCCCCTGCCACGACGTCGCCGACGCCGAGGTCGACCCGGAAGATCCCGCCCGGGGTCGCGTCGATCTCCGCGCGCGGGCCGAGCCACCGCTCGATCCCCACCCGCGTCGTCAGCAGCGCGAACAGCTCCTGGCGCGGCGCCTCGGCGTCGAGCTCCAGCGCCACCGGCGCCCGCGTCCCCGCGACGCCGCTGACGGGCAGCTCGTCGCCCAGCTCCTCCAGCGCCGCCCGCGCGGCCGCCACGCCCTCTGGCCGGAGGCGGTAGCCCCGCTTGCCCGGCGTCGTGTCGGGCTCGACCAGCCCGGCGTCCTTCAGGACGGCCAGGTGCTGGGAGATCGCCGGCCGTGTGACCGAGAAGCGCTTCGCGAGCTCCCCCACGGCGACCTGGTCGCCGTCCTCGGCGAGCATCTGCAGGATCGTGCGCCGGCGCGGCTCGAGCACGGCGGAGAGCAGCGGGTTCCCCTGTCCCATGCCGCGCAAGTGTAAGCCGTCACGAGCCGCTGACATGGCACGGCGGCCGCAAGCTTGAGGCCGTTGCCTCAAGTTGGCACGTCCGCAGTCGACGGAGGGGGCATGCCCCGTCTGCGCGACCTCCGTCTACGGACCAAGCTCCTGGGAAGCTGCGCCCTCGTGCTGGTCTTCATGATCGCCGTGTCCGTGCTGGCCATCGGCCGGCTGGGCGACGTGCGCGACCGGGGCGCCGAGACGTACACGGGCGCGGTGGTGCCGCTCGACCGCATCGGCCAGGTCCGCGGGCTGCTCGGCGACATCGACAGCCAGATCCAGCGGGCCATCACCGACAGGTGGAACAACGGCCGCACCGACTACGCGGGCATCGTCGCGGACGACGCGCAGGGCATCGACGAGCTGCTCGCCGCCGAGCGGCGCGACGTCGACGGCGCGGCGGAGAAGCGGGCGCTCGCGCGGTTCGAGCGCGACTGGCCCGTCTACCGGCGGCAGTACGCCAAGGTCCTCGACGCGGCGCTCGCGGGTGACGTCCGGGCCGCCACGCGCGCGTACTTCGCCGGAGCCGACGACCTCTACCTCGCCACCGACACGGCGATGAAGGACCTCTCCGCGCTGAACGTCCGCGAGGCGCGCGCCGACGGCGACGCCGTCGAGGACGCCTACGCCGGGGCGCTGCGCGAGACGATCGCGCTGCTCGTGATCGCCGTGCTCGTCTGCGGCTTCGTCGGCTGGCTGGTGTCGCGCAACGTCACCGCGACGATCGGCTCGCTGATCCGCACCGCCCGCGCGTTCGCCGTGGGCGACATCCGCACGCGGGTGAGCGTCGACCAGCAGGACGAGGTGGGCGAGCTGGCCGACGCCCTGCGCGGCCTGACCACGTACGTCGAGGAGATGGCGACCGCCGCCGACCGCGTCGCGCGCGGCGACCTCTCCTCGCCCGTCGAGCCGAAGTCGGCCGACGACGTCCTCGGCACGAGCTTCGCGGCGATGACCGGCAGCCTGCGCGAGCTCGTCGGGCGCCTGTCCGACACCGCGCACGTCCTGACCTCCGCGTCGCAGCAGATGGCCGCGACCTCCGACGAGGCCGGCCGTGCCGTTGCCGAGATCGCGCAGGCGGTCTCCGAGGTCGCGCTCGGCGCCGAGCGGCAGGTCCGCTCCGTCGAGGCCGCGCAGCAGGCCACGCAGGAGGTGGGCGAGGCGACGCGGGCGTCTGCCGAGTCCGCCGTCCGCACCGCGCAGGCCGCCGCCGACGCGCGCCGCATCGCCGACGAGGGCGCGTCGGCGGTCACGCAGGCGACCGCGGCGATGGGCGAGGTGCAGGAGTCCTCCGCGCGCGTCACCACCGCGATGCGCCAGCTGAGCGAGAAGTCCGAGCGGATCGGCGGCATCGTCGCGACGATCACCGGCATCTCCGAGCAGACGAACCTGCTCGCGCTCAACGCCGCCATCGAGGCCGCGCGCGCCGGCGAGCAGGGCCGCGGCTTCGCCGTGGTCGCCGAGGAGGTCCGCAAGCTGGCCGAGGAGTCGCAGGCCGCCGCGGGCACCATCGCGACGCTCGTGCAGGAGATCCAGGCCGAGACCGCCGACGCGGTCGCCGTCGTGGACCACACGACCGAGCGCACCGTCCAGGGCGCGGCGACCGTCGAGCAGGCGCGCGAGGCGTTCGACCGCATCGGCCTGTCGGTCGAGGACATGACCGGCCGCGTGGACGCGATCGCCGCCGCCGTGCAGCAGATCGCCGCCACGGCGGAGAAGGTCCAGCACGACATGGGCGAGGTCGCGGCGGTCGCCGAGCAGTCCTCCGCGTCGTCCGAGCAGGTCTCCGCGTCCACCCAGCAGACCTCCGCGTCGGCGCAGCAGATCGCGTCCAGCGCCCAGCAGCTGGCGTCCACCGCGTCCGAGCTCGAGGCGATGGTGGACCGCTTCGTGCTCGCGTAAGCGGGCACCGACGGCTGACGGCACCACCGGACCAACCGATCGGTTGATCCACGACCGTCGGTGACGTCCGATCACCGGGCGGCCATGAAGCTCCGCATCCAGACCAAGCTCCTCGCCGTGGTCGGCCTCGTCGTGCTCCTGATGATCGCCGTCGGCGTGATCGGGGTGCGGTCGCTGGCCGACGTCGCGGACGACTCCAACGACCTCTACGTGACGGCTGCCGCGCCGCTCGCGGACCTGGGCGACGCGCGCGCGACGATCAACGAGACGCGCACGCTGCTCGCCAGCCACCTGCTCAACGGCACCGACGTCAAGACCAAGCTCGACGAGCGGATGGCCGCCAACGACGAGAAGGTCGCCGCGCTGCTCGCCAAGGTCGAGCCGGCGCTGATCACCGACGCCGACAAGGCCACGCTCGCCGAGCTGCGCGAGAAGACCGCCACCTACACGGACATGCGCAAGTCCGTCGCCGCGCTCTCGCGCCGCGACCGCGTCGACGAGGCGAACGCGCTGATGGCCGCCCAGGGCATCGCGCTGGCCGAGGACATGGGCGCCGCGTACACGAAGCTCTTCACCGCCCTGCGCAAGCTGGGCAAGGACACCGCCGCCGAGGCCCACAGCGGCTACGAGAGCAGCCGCTCGTTCCTCATCGCGCTGCTCGTCCTCGGCGCCGTCGCCGGCGCCGCGATCGCCACGCTCCTCGCCCGCCGCATCACCGGCGGCATCCGCCAGGTGCTCGTGGCCGCCAAGGGCATCGCCCGCGGCGACCTCGAGCAGGACGTCCAGGTCACCAGCAAGGACGAGGTCGGCGAGATGGCCGACGCGTTCGGCGAGCTGACCGCGTACGTCCGCGAGATGGCCGGCCACGCGCACCGGATCGCCGGCGGCGACCTCGCCGCCGAGGTCGCGCCGCGCTCGGACAAGGACACGCTGGGCACCGCGATCCGCGACATGCGGGGCGGGCTCGTCGACCTCGTCGGCGCCGTGCAGCAGAACGCGAGCACGCTCTCGGGCGCCTCGCAGCAGATGGCGTCGACCTCCGAGGAGGCCGGCCGCGCCGTCGCCGAGATCGCGCACGCCGTCGGCGACGTCGCCCAGGGCGCCGAGCGCCAGGTGCGCGCCGTCGAGGAGGCCAAGTCGGCCACCGAGGAGGTCTCGCACGCGACCGAGGCGTCCGCCGCCTCCGCGCAGGAGACCGCGACCGCCGCCGCCGAGGCCCGCCGCGTCGCCGTCGAGGGCGAGCAGGCCGTCGCCCGCGCGACCGAGGCCATGCGCCACGTGCGCGACTCGTCCGCCCAGGTCAGCGGCGCCATGCACCAGCTCGGCGCCAAGAGCGAGCAGATCGGGGGCATCGTCGACACGATCACCGCCATCTCCGAGCAGACCAACCTCCTCGCGCTCAACGCCGCCATCGAGGCCGCGCGCGCGGGCGAGCAGGGCCGCGGCTTCGCCGTCGTCGCCGAGGAGGTCCGCAAGCTGGCCGAGGAGTCCCAGACGGCCGCGGCGTCGATCGCCACGCTCGTCGGGGAGATCCAGACCGAGACCGCCAGCGCGGTGACGGTCGTGGAAGAGGGCGCCGCCCGCTCCGAGGAGGGCGCCGCCACCGTCGAGCAGGCCCGCGACGCGTTCGCGCGGATCGGCGCCTCGGTCGACGACATGACGGGGCGCGTCGACGCGATCGCCGCCGCCGTCCAGGAGATCGCCGCGTCGGCGCAGAAGGTCCAGTCCGACATGGCCGACGTGGCCGCCGTCGCGGAGGAGTCGTCGGCCTCCACGGAGCAGGTCTCAGCGTCCACGCAGGAGACGAGCGCGAGCGCCCAGGAGATCGCCTCGTCCGCCGAGCAGCTCGCCGCGACCGCCGAGGAGCTCGAACGCCTCGTCGGCCGCTTCACGCTCAGTACCTGAGCACCCCTGCCCCGGAACGGGCGTTCCCGGTAGGAGAACGGTGTGAACTCGCGCCACGATGGCCCTTTTCGGCCGTCGTGGCGCGTTCGCACATAAACGATCGTCCAAGCCCGCCGACTCACCCGTGCCAGACGCTGCCCCGCCCCTACCACCCACCCGGAGCACCCATGTCACGGATAAGACACCTCTCGATCGGAACGCGGCTCGCCGTCGCGTTCGGCCTCCTCTGCGTGGCCTGCATCGCGATCGCCCTCGCCGGCCGGTCCGGGCTCAACAGCCTCGACGCCGACACCGACAGCCTCAGCGGCGCCTCGGCGGTGCAGAAGCAGGTCGCCGTCGTCAAGTCGGCCACCGCCGACCGCATCGCGATGGTCACCCAGCACCTCTACGTCTTCGACGGCGACCTGAAGGCCCAGGACGCCCTCGTCGCCGACTTCGCGACCACGGCCAAGGCGTCCGACAGCGCGATGGCCGGCCTCGAGAAGGTCTACGCCGGCCTGGGCGGCAGCCCGGAGCTCGACGCGGCCAAGGCCGCGCGCGCGGAGTACACCGCCGCGGTCGCCGACGCGATCGAGCGCTCGCGCCAGGAGACGGTCGACAACGTCGAGGAGCGCGACAGCTCGCGCGACTTCTACCGCGACACCGTGCTGCCGGCCAAGGAGAAGCTCGACGGCACGCTCGTCAAGCTCAACGCGGGCGTCGACGCCTTCATGGCGCAGACCGCCAAGGAGGCCCACGACAGCGCCAAGGGCGCCAACCGGCTCCTGCTGATCGTGACGCTGCTGGCCATCGTCGCCGGCATCGCGCTCGCGATCGTCATCACCCGCACCGTCACGCGCCCGGTCAAGGTCGTCCTCGAGCGGCTGGGCCACCTGCGCGACAACTGCGTCACGGACCTCGCGAACGGCCTCGACGCGATGGCCGCCGGCGACCTCACCGCCGAGGTGACGCCGACGACCGCGCGCATCGACGACACCGCGAGCGACGAGCTCGGCCGCGTCTCGCAGGCCGTCGACGCGATCCGCGACAAGGTCGTGCACTCCGTCCAGGCCTACAACGGCTCGCGGGAGGGCATCCGCGGCATCATCACCGGCGTCTCGGCCTCCGCCGCGACCCTCTCGTCGGCCTCGCAGCAGATGGCCGCCACGTCCGACGAGGCCGGCCGCGCCGTCAGCGAGATCGCGCAGGCCGTGGGCGACGTCGCCCAGGGCGCCGAGCGTCAGGTCCGCTCCGTCGAGGAGGCCAAGCTGGCCACCGAGGAGGTCTCGCACGCGACCGAGGCGTCCGCCGCCTCCGCGCAGGAGACCGCCGCCGCGGCCGCCGAGGCGCGCCGCGTCGCCGAGGAGGGCGAGCAGGCCGTCTCGCAGGCCACCCAGGCGATGCGCCAGGTGCGCGAGTCGTCGGGAGCCGTGACGTCCGCGATGCAGCAGCTGTCCGCGAAGAGCGAGCAGATCGGCGGCATCGTCGAGACGATCACGGGCATCGCCGGCCAGACCAACCTCCTGGCGCTGAACGCGGCCATCGAGGCCGCCCGCGCCGGCGAGCAGGGGCGCGGCTTCGCGGTCGTGGCCGAGGAGGTCCGCAAGCTCGCCGAGGAGTCGCAGGAGGCCGCCGCGACGATCGCGACGCTGGTCGAGGAGATCCAGGGCGAGACGACGCAGGCCGTCGCCGTCGTCGAGGAGACCAACGCCCGCACCGAGGAGGGCGCCGCGACCGTCGAGCAGGCCCGTGAGGCCTTCGGCCGCATCGGCGCCTCCGTCGACGACATGACCGGCCGCGTCGACGCGATCGCCGCCGCCGTCCAGCAGATCGCCGCGTCCGCGGCGAAGGTCCAGAGCGACATGACCGAGGTCGCCGCGGTGGCCGAGGAGTCCAGCGCCTCGTCCGAGCAGGTCTCGGCCTCCACGCAGGAGACGAGCGCCAGCGCCCAGGAGATCGCCTCCTCGGCGCAGCAGCTCGCCACCACCGCCGCCGAGCTCGAGGAGCTCGTCGGCCGCTTCACCATCGCGTAGGCGCGCGGCCGCACCGCAGCGTCCGGCACCGGGCCGTCGTCCCCTCGCGGGGGCGGCGGCCCGTCGTCGTTCTCACCCCAGCCACCTACTGACCGAGCCATTCCGGATGCCTGGCGCGGCGGGACATCGCCGGGTAGGCCGCCAGGCCGGTAGGCGTCGTCCCGTCGCGTCAGGCACCGGAAGGGCCGGTCAGACAGACGTCCGGGCGCGCCATCCCCAAGTTCAGGCCAGCGGCTGCGCGCCCGATCGTGACATCGAGCGCGTATGCCCCGTCCTAGCTCCACATCAGCCGGCGACCGCGGTCGCCCCCTCCTCGTCGAGGTCGCGATCCCCGTCGCCCTCGGCCTCCTCGTCCTGGTCGCCGCCCTCGGCCTCGTCCTCGCGACGGTCGACCGGGCCTCGGGTCCGCTGCAGTACCTCGGCGTCCCGATCGCGGTCCTGCTCACCGCCGGCCTGGGGTTCTGGGTCGCCTGGATCCTGCGCGACACCGCGCTGTCGCCGATCGACCGCCTCCGCACCGCGCTGCGCGGCCTGGAGGAGGGCGACTTCGACACGCGCGTCACACCGGAGGGCGCGCGGGAGTTCCGCGACCTCGCCCACTCGTTCAACCGCTCGGTCGCCTTCCTCGGCCACCAGCGCGAGCGCCTGAAGGAGCTCGCCGCGACCGACCCGCTGACCGGCCTGGCCAACGACCGCTCGCTCCACGAGCAGCTGCGCTCGGACATGGAGCGCGTGGCCACCAAGGGCGGCAGCCTCGGGGTCGTCGCGTTCGACGTCGACGGCTTCAAGCAGATCAACGAGGAGCGCGGGCGCTCGCGCGGCGACGAGATCCTCAAGGCCGTCGGCACTGCGCTCAAGGGCGCCGTCCGCGACGTCGACCTGGTCGCGCGCACCGGCGGCGACGAGTTCCTGATGCTGCTGCGCGACGTGGACGGCGCGCACGTCCGCCACCTGTGCGACCGCGCCCGCGACGCGATCGGCCGCGCCGTCCCGCGCGAGCTGCAGCTCACCTGCAGCGCCGGCTACGTCTGCTTCCCGTCCCAGGCCGGCCCGGAGTCCGACCTCGTCGAGCTGGCCAAGGTCGCGCTCCGCGTCGCGAAGAAGAGCGGCGGCGCGCGGACGCAGAAGTACGACCCCGAGCAGGCCTCCGCGCTGCCGACCGCCCGCGCCGAGCGGATGGAGATCGAGTCGCTGCTGCAGTCCACCGAGCCCGTCGTCCCGGTCTTCCAGCCGATCGTCGAGATCCGCAGCGGCCGGCTGATGGGCTACGAGGCGCTCGCGCGCTTCCCGCAGGACACGGCATCCGCGCCGCGCACGCCCGACGCGTTCTTCAACCAGGCGGCCCGCTGCGGCCTGGGCCCGCAGCTCGAGGCCGTCGCGATCGCCGCGGCCCTGCGCGCGCCCAACCGCCCACCGAACACGTACCTGTCGCTCAACTGCACGCCGACCGCGATCTCGTCGTCGGTCGTCCGCGCCTCGCTGCCGCAGGACCTCTCCGACGTCGTCGTCGAGATCACCGAGCACGAGCTGGCGCCGGAGGACGGCGCGCTCGAGGCCGGCCTGGCCGAGCTGCGCGCGCGCGGCGCGCGGATCGCGATCGACGACGCGGGCGCCGGCTACGCCGGGCTCCAGCAGATCATGCGCGTGCAGCCCGACATCATCAAGCTCGACCGCTCGCTCGTGTCGTCGGTGGACAGCGACAGCGCGAAGGCCGCGCTGATCGAGTTCTTCGTCGTCTTCGCGCGCCGCATCAACGCCGACGTCTGCTGCGAGGGCATCGAGACGGCGGGAGAGCTGAGCACGCTCGCGGCCCTGGGCGTCAAGCTCGGCCAGGGCTTCCTGCTCGGCCGTCCCGCGACCCCGTGGGCGCCGATCGCGCCGGCGGCGGTCAGCGCGATCGCGCAGGTGCAGCGCAACGGCACGGCGCCGGGCATCGCCGGTGGCGCGCACGCCACCGGCCCGGTCAACCGGCGGCTGGCCCGGGCTGCGCGCCGCTGAGCCCCTCGGGGAGCTTGGCAGGCGCGGCCGACGCGGCGGCGGCATTCTCGTCCTTCACCGCGTCCCAGATCTCCTCGCGGTAGATCGAGACGTCGCGCGGCGCGTCGATGCCGATGCGCACGGCGCCGCCGGCGATCTGGATGACCGAGACGCGGATGTTCTCGCCGATGACGATCGTCTCGCCCGGCTTCCTGGTCAGCTGGAGCACGGGCGCTACCCCTCCGGGATCAGCGGCGCGCGCAGCGGCGCGTCCGCCTCGTTGAGGACCTGGTGCCCCTGGCCGCCGGCGACGAGGATCGGCGCCTTCAGGTTCGCGAAGCACTCCTGCGCCGTCTCGCCGACGCGCACCACGACGAGCACGCGCGCGTCGTCCGGGGAGGAGATCCCCAGGCGCTCGGCCTCGTCGTCGGACAGGTCGACCGCGTAGTCGGGGAAGAAGGACCACGGGCTGGCGACAGGGACCGCGAGGTCGGGATCGTCGACGGAGTGCAGCCACACGATCGCGTCGGCCTCGCCGCCGATGACGGCGAAGCGCGACCCGCCGAGGCCGATGAGGCCGCGCGGGAACGTGATGACGGCGTCCGGCTCGACCTCGACCGTGCCGAAGCGGCTGGAGGTGAAGGTGAAGGCGGCCATGGGCCGCCCTCACGATAGAGGAGCGGCCTAGCGGAGGAAGTCGAGCAGGGAGTTCTGCACGATCTTCGAGCCGGCCTGCAGACCCGCCTGGAGCGCGGACTGCTGGATCGAGAAGTCGATCATGGCCTTGCCGTAGTCGACGTCCTCGGTCTCGGTCAGGATCCCGAGCGTCGTGCCCTCGAACTCCTGCAGGCGCGTCTCGGCGCTCTCCAGGCGGTTCGTCGTCGAGCCGACCTGCGCACGCACGGCGTTCAGGTTGTCCAGGCCGTCGTCGAGCTCGGCCACGCGCGCGCGGAGCGCCGGGCCGTTGTCCGCGTTCAGGTCGGCGACGATGCCGCGCAGCGTGGCCAGCAGGCCGGTGGTGCCGTCGCCGAGGACGTCCTCGCCGCTGACGTTGATCTGCACGTTGACGCCGGGGCCGATCTCGCGCAGGATCGGATCGGTGTTGGCCGCGTTGAACGTGTCCGCGCCGCCGACCGTGAACGGCTCGGTGTCGGTGTCGGTGCCGGAGAAGATGTAGCGGCCCGCGTACTTGACGTTCGCGGCGGTCTTGATCGAGTCGATCAGGCCGGTGATCTCGGTCGCGATGCGCTCGCGCGGGCTGCCGCCGGCGGTGTCCGTCGCGCCCTGGATGACGAGCTCGCGCGCGCGCTGCACGGCCGCGTTGATCGACTCGAGCGCGTCGTCGGTGGTGTCCGCCCAGCCCTGGCCGTCCACGACGTTGCGCTGCAGCTGCTGCGTGTGCTCCATCGTGTCGCGCAGCTGGATGGCGCGGCCGGTCGCGTACGGGTTGTCCGAGACGCGCGTGAGGAGCTTGCCCGACGACAGCTGCTGCTGGGTCTTGGTCAGCTTCATGGACGCCAGCTGCACGTCGTTGAGGACGCGGCGGGAGGTGATGAGCGAGTTGACGCGAGTAGCCATGGCGGTTCGGAGCTAGAGGCCGACGCGGCCCGTGCGGTTGATGAGGGTCTCGAGCATCTCGTCCAGCGTCGACATCGTCCGGGCCGAGGCCTGGTAGCCGCGCTGGAAGCGGATGAGGTTGGTCATCTCCTCGTCGAGCGACACGCCGCTCACGGAGAGGCGGCGGTCGTCGACGGCGGTGAGGAGGGTCTCGGCGTTCGCCTGCGTGCGCTGGGCCTGCTTGGACTCCGAGCCCACGCGGGACACGAACACCTGGTACGCCTTGTCGGACGCGCCGCCGCGCAACGCCGCGATCTCGCGGGCGATGTCGGCGCCGCTCGCGGTGCCGTCGCGGTTGACCTGGACGGTGGCCTTCGTCTGGAGGACCGTCAGGCCGGAGGCGCCCTGCGCCGGGTCGAAGCCGAAGAAGTCCTCGCCCGACGGGCCCTGCGAGTGGATCGCGTTGACCGTGTCGGCGAGCGACTTGGCCGCGGCCGCCAGCTCCGTGCGGTAGCTGTCGATCGCGCCGCCCGGCTCGGCCAGCGACTTCAGCGCGCCGAGCTTGCCGCCCGGCGACAGCAGCGCCGTCGGGTCGAACGAGACGCGGTCGTCGCCCGGCGTGGCCGGGTTGTCGATCAGGCTGTCGTCGACGAGCGGGGTGCCCGCGCCGCCGAACATGACGCGCATGCCGCCGTCGGGCAGCTCCGCGGTCTGGACCTGGCCGAGGGCCGAGAGCTTGTCGAGCAGCAGGTCGCGCTGATCCAGCAGGTCGTTGGGCGTCTCGCCCATCTGGTACGCCTTGCGGATCGTCTCGCCGATGGCGGCGAGCTCGTTCGCGATCTGGCCGACCTCGCCGTACTCGCCGGTGGCCGGGTTGAACTTCGTGAGCGCGTCGAACTCGGCCTGCGCCTGCGACTGCAGCGACTTGAGCTGGGTGTCGACCTCCTGGAACGCCAGCGCGACGCCCTTGGCCTTGTCGATCAGCACCTGGCGCGCCGGGTCGTTCGGCGCGTCGTTGCTCACCGTGGTCCAGGCGGACCACATCTCGCTGAGCGCCTTGGAGACGGAGTTGTCGCCCGGCTCGGCGATGGCGAGCTCGACGCCCTCCATGGCGCGCGCCTTCGTCTCGGCGTCGCCGAGCACCGTGCTCTGCGCGCGGTACTGGACGTCGAGGAAGCCGTCGCGGATGCGGCGGTACTGCTCGACCTGCACGCCCGAGCCGAGGAACGCGCCCGAGCCGTCCGGCAGCTGGCCGGCGGTCAGGTGGAGCGCGTCGGTCGTGCTGAGCACCGCCTCCTGGCGGGAGTAGCCGACCGTCGACGAGTTCGCGACGTTGTGGCCGGTGACGTCCAGCGACCGCTGGTGCGCGAGCAGGCCGCGCAGCGACGTCTGGAGCCCGAAGAAGGTGGAGACGTTCATTGAGCCCTAGGCCTTGAGGTCGAGGAGGCGGGTCGCGCCGGCGGCGCGCGGGACGGTCGTGGAGATCGCGCTCGGCTGGGCCGGCGGGCGGTAGCCGGTCTCGGGCTCGCCCGCGCCGACGAGGCGGGTCAGGTGCGAGAGGAACGTCAGCTCCTGCCGCATCAGCGCGCGGTTGACGCCGTGCTCGCGGGCGACCTCGTTGAGGAGGCCGGTGAGCTCGGTCGAGCGGGCCTGGGCGGCCTGCGCCTCGGCGGGCGGCATCAGCGTCACGAGCTGCGACATCGTCACGTTGGAGGCGGGGATGCCCAGCGCCTGGCCGGCCTTGGTCAGCAGGTCGGTGCGGGCGGCCTCGAGGTGCGTGCGGCGCTCGACCTCGGCCTGGATGCCGGCGAGGAGCGTCAGCACGCTCTCGACGTCGCGCGCCTTGATCGCGCGGCCCTGCTGCAGGATCAGGTCGAGCAGGTGACGTGCGGACTGGATCTGCGCGTCGAGGTGCGCCAGCACGGCGCGGCCCATCACGGCGTTCACTTCATCCCCTCCTCGAGCGTCTTGGCCAGGCCGATGCCGCCGCCCGACATGAGCGCCTCGGTGAGCGCGTCGGGCAGCATGTCCTTGTAGGCAGCGGTCGCGGCGGACGTCGAGTCCTCCGGCAGCGCGCTGTCGATGAGCGTCTTGGTGAGCTGGCCGACGAGCATCCGCTCGAACGCCTCGCCATGCTTCGACGTCTCGGTCTTCTTCGCCGCGCCCTCGCCCTGCTGCGTGGCAGCCGCGTCGGTGGTCGCGGTGAGCGGCGCCTGGACGGCGCCGGCGGCGGAGATCGGCGTGGTCATCGGCGGACCCCGTTCGCGATCTCCATCAGCTGGTCCTGGGTCTGGACGGCCTTGGACGCCATCGAGTAGGCGCGCTGGGCCTCCATCAGGTCGACCATGGCGCCGGCCATGTCGACGTTCGAGCCCTCGAGCGCGCCCTGCTGGAGCGTCGCGTCGGCGGGCGCGTTCTGCACCGCGCCGCTGGCGGGCGTCGCGACGTAGAGCGAGTTGCCGACCGACTGCAGGTTGCTCGGCGCGGGCACCGTGCGGAGCTGGATGCGGCCGAGCGTCCGGTCGCCGGCGACGACCGTGCCGTCCTTGCCGATCGAGAGCTTGCTCTCGTCGACGTCGGTCGGGACGGTGATGTTCGGGACGATGCGGTCGCCGGTGTTGGTGACGAGCTGGCGCTGCGCGTTGATCTGCAGCGCGCCGTTGCGCGTCAGCGCCTGCGTGCCGTCCGGGCGCTGCACCGGCAGGTAGCCGTTGCCCTGGATGGCGACGTCGAGCGGGCGCTCGGTGATCTCGATGGCTCCGGCCGCGGAGGTGCGGCCCATGTCGATGGCCGCCGAGCCGGCGCCGGCGCGGACGCCGTTGCCCGTGTCCGCCTCGCGGTACGCGAGGTCGCGGAACGCGAGCTTCGTGCCCTTGTAGCCGGCGGTCGAGACGTTCGCGACGTCGTTGGACACCGCGTCGATGCGCTGCTGCTGCGTCGCCATGCCGGCGGCAGCGGAGTAGAGGCCTTGAAGCACGTTCCGGGAGTGGGGGATCGGGTTTTGGGGTCGGAACCCGGCTTCCGCAGTGCGGTCCAGCCGTTCGGGTTCCTCGTCTCGTCCAGGACCATCGGACGCCGGGCGCCGGTCTTGATACCGGCTGGACGCCCGATGGACGGATGGGGTCGCTAGCGCGTGGTACCGACCTGGTTGACGGCCTTGTCCAGCGTCTCGTCGATCGTGCGGATCACACGCTGGTTCGCCTCGAAGGCGCGCATCGAGGCCATCATGTCGACCATCGACTTGGCCGGGTCGGCGCCGGACTGCTCGAGCTGGCCGCTGACGACGATCTGCGGGTTGACCGCAGCGCCCTCCTGGCCGGCGTACAGGCCCTCGCCCGCCTTCGTCGGGTCGTCGACGGTGACGACGCGCAGCTGCGCGGGGTTGACGCGGCCGTCGGCGGCCACGTTCACCTGGCCGCCGTTGCGGCCGAGCACGGCCTCGCCGGTCTGGGTGCGCAGCACGCCGTTCGCGTCGGCGGTGAAGCGTCCGTTGCGGGTGTAGCGGACGCCGTCCTGACCCTGCACCGCGAAGAAGCCGTCGCCGCGGATGGCGAAGTCGAGCGGCTCGTCGGTCTGCTTGGTCGTCATCGGCGTGAAGTCGGTCGCCTGGCGATCGATCGCGACGCCCTGCCCCAGCGAGCCGACCTGCTGGCCGGTCCGCGTGTTGCTGAGCAGGACCTCGTCGAACGTCCTCTGCGTTGCGCGGTCGCCCTTGTAGCCGGGCGTGGAGGCGTTGGCGAGATCCTGGGCGAGCAGATCCTGGCGGACCTGCTCGGCGATCATCCCCGAGGCAGCGATGTAGAGGCCACGGTCCATGTCCCACCGATGGTCGGCTTCTCGTCCGGGTGCTTGAGGCTTCGGGCGCCGGATCGGCATCCTTCTGGCCATGCAGCCGATCCAGGTCAGCGCCACGCTCCTGCGCGGGATGCTCCCCGACCTGCGGCTGACGCCGGGGACGACGATGATGGGCCGCGTCGTCGAGCGCCACGGCGCGCACGGCCTGCTCAACCTCGGCGGGGCGATCCTCGTCGCGCAGCTCCCGAACGAGGTCGCGGCCGGCCAGCGGCTGCGGCTGGCCGTGTCGGAGGTCAACGCGCAGGCGGTCGTCATGCGCGTCGTCGAGCCGCCGACCGACGCCGCGGGCGTCCACGCGCACACGCAGATCCAGTCTTCGCAGGCGCAGGCGCAGGCCGGCGCGCCGTCCGGGCCGCAGCCGCAGCCGGGCCCGCCCGGGCACCCGGCCGTCGGCCCGCCGCTGACGACGCCGCTGGTGCCGGTGCCGCTGCCCGGGCAGCTCGACGCGCGCGTGCGCGTGGAGGGGGACGAACCGACCGGCCCGGACGGCAAGCCGGCGGGCGCGAAGGCCGTGACGCTGCAGTACGACTCGCCCGTGCTGGGCCGGCTCGACCTGCGGCTCGTGCTCACCGGCAAGGGCCTGGTGGCCGGCGTGCAGGCGCCGCCCGGTACCTCCGTGGAGCTGGCCGAGACCCACGCGGAGGAGCTGCGCGCCGCGCTCTCGCGGGCGATGGGCGTGCCCGTCGAGGTGCACGTCGCCACGCGGCGGGATCGGGTGGACGTCCGTGTCTGAGCGGCCGCGCAACCCCGGGCAGCGTGCGACCGCGCTGCGCTTCGACGCGACGAAGGCGAGCGCGCCGACGGTCACCGCGACCGGGCGCGGGCTGGTGGCCGAGCGGATCATCGCCGAGGCGCGGTCGGCCGGCGTGCCGGTGCGCGAGGACGCGGCGCTGGCCGAGGCGCTCGGCGGGCTGGAGCTCGGGCACCAGGTGCCGGAGGAGTTGTGGGTCGCCGTCGCCGAGACGCTCGCGTGGGCGTACGCGCTCGACCGGCGCGCGCGCGGCTCGCTGCCCGGCCGTTAGGCCGCGGGCGCCAGCGCGGCTTCGACGCGGGTCCAGGCGAAGTGCTCGAGCGTGCCGTGCGCCTCGGGGCGGTACGCGTCGACCGCCTGCAGCAGCGCGACCAGGCCCCGCTCCGCGGCGTCCGGCGCGGGCGCAGGAGGGCCGGCGTGGCGGACGAGCGGCGCGAGCGTGAAGACCAGCCGGTCGCGCAGGCGCACGTCGCCCGTGCGGCGGTACTCGCGCCACAGGACGGCCGGCGAGGCGGCGGGGAGGGTGGGGTACGGGGACGCGGACGCCATACGACGCGGTGCGCATCGGCACGAACCCGCCGCGTCTTGAGGTAGGGAGCTGACACCGTCCGACATCCGTCGACTCAAGCGCCCGCGCGCTCGACCGACCATCCGGACGTGGCCCTCCGCCTGCTCGACTCCGCCTCCCCCGCGCCGGCGCCCGCCGCCGCCACCCCGAACTTCGACGATCGCGAGGTCGTCGCCCGCGCGGCCCGCGCGCTCGCCGACCGCGACGTGGACACGTACCGCGCGTGCGTCCAGCAGGCCGCGGAGATCGAGGACGCGCACCGCCGCTACGTCGCGCGCCGCACGCTGATCGAGCTGGGCGTCGAGGCCTCAGGCCGCGAGACGACCCCGGCCGGCGCCGCCACCGCGATGCTCGCCGCCGTGCAGGTCGCGCTCGACGTGCTCACCGCCGCGCCGACCGAGCCCACGCTCCTCGGCATGGCCGGCTTCGCGCTGGCGCAGATCGGCGCCGTCCGCGGCGCGGAGGCGCTGCTGGAGGCCGCCGTCGCGCTCGATCCCACGCTCGACCACGTCGCCGCGAACCTCGCCGAGCTGGAGCGCCGCCGCAAGCGCAAGCTGAAGGTCGACGTCCCGTCCGCCGTCGCCGCCCGCCTGGGCGACGTCGAGCGCCGCGCGCTGGACCTCGCGCGCCGCGCCAAGCCGGGCGAGCGCCAGACGATCGCGCTGTGCATGATCGTCAAGGACGAGGAGACGGTGCTGGAGCGCTGCCTGGCGTCCGTCGACGGCGTCGTCGACGAGCTGATCGTGGTCGACACCGGCTCGACCGACCGCACCGTGGAGATCGCCCGCGCGCACGACGCGACGGTCCTCACGCACGTGTGGAACGACGACTTCGCCGCCGCCCGCAACGTCGGCCTGGAGGCCGCGACCTCCGACTGGATCCTCTTCCTCGACGCCGACGAGGAGCTCGCCGCGGACGACCGCGAGCGGCTGCAGGAGCTGACGCGCCGCGGCTGGCGCGAGGGCTTCACGCTCGAGATCCACAACCTCGTCGGCACGCCGGGCGACACGCGCGTCGTGGTCAACGAGGCGCTCCGCTTCTTCCGCAACCGCCCCACGCACCGGTTCGCCGGGCGCGTGCACGAGAACGTCGGCCGCTCGATGCCCGCCGACGCGCCCGAGCGCCTGGAGGCGTCGCACCTGCGGATCGACCACGACGGCTACCTCGCCAAGACGCGCGACGAGAAGGACAAGTCGCGCCGCAACCTGGAGCTGCTCGAGCGCCAGCTGCGCGAGGAGACGCCGACCGCCTTCCTGCTCTACAACCTCGGCTCCGAGTACGCCGTCGCCGGCCGGTTCGACACCGCGATCGGGCACTTCGCCCGCGGGTGGGAGCTGCTGCTGGGCGACAGCCGCTCGCAGCAGCAGCCGTTCGGCCCGTCGCTCGCCGTCCGCTACGCGGACACGCTCCGCCACGCCGAGCGCTACGCCGACGCGGCCGCGATCGCCGAGCAGGGTCTGAAGCTGTACCCGGGCTTCACCGACCTCGTCCGCCAGCAGGCGCTCGTCGCCCGCGGCGACGGCCGGCTCGCCGACGCCGCGACGCTGCTCGGCCGCTGCCTGGAGCTCGGCGACGCGCCCGCGCAGTACCTGCGCGTGGTGGGCGCCGGCTCGTTCCTGGCCGCCACCGAGCTGGGCGAGGTGCTCGTCGCGCTCGGCGACGCCGAGGCCGCCGCGACGCTGCTGCAGGACACGCTCGCCGACGCACCGTTCCACCTGGAGGCCGTGGGCCCGCTCACCGCCGCGCTGCTCGCGACCGGCGCGTCCGCCGACGACGTCGTGCGCGTCGTGACCGAGCGCGTGGGCGAGCTGACGACCGACGTGCGCTTCGCGCTCGCCGCCGCGTTCCAGGAGCGCGGCGTCGCCGACGCCGCCGAGGCGCACCTCCGTGCCATCGTCGCCGCCGACCCGGCCGCCACCCCGGCGCGCCTGGGCCTGGCCGAGGCGCTGCTCGCGCAGTCGCGCTTCGCCGAGGCCGCCGAGGCCGCCGCCGCGATCGCCGACGGGGACCTCCTCGCGCCGTTCGCCGCGACGACGCAGGCCTTCGCCGCGATCGTCGCCGGCGACGAGCCCGCGATCGCGGCCGCCGTCGCGCGCCTCGACACCACCTCCGTCGCGCGCCACGAGCGCGACCTCCTCGTCGCGTGGGCCGGCGCGGGGCAGCCGCCGCTGACCGCCGCCTCGCTCCCGCCGCTCCTCACGTACCTCGAGGCGCTGCTGCGCGTCGAGCAGTTCGACGCGTTCGCCGCGCTGCTGCCGCTCGCCGGCACGCTGTCGGGCATCGACGTGCGCGAGCTGCGCGAGCAGCTGGCCCAGATGTACCTGCGCCGCGGCGCGCTGGAGTCGGCCGCCGACGAGTGGTCGACCGCCTGCCAGGAGAGCGGACCCGACGCCCGCGCCCTCACCGGCCTGGCCCGCGTCGCGGCCGCCGCCGGCAACGCCGCCGACGCCCGCGACTTCGCCGAGGCCGCCGTCGAGCTCGACGCGTCCGACGCCGCCGCGCAGCGCGTGCTGGCGGCCCTCGCCGCGTAGAACATCCGTCCTCAAGCGGCGGGCGGTTCGTCCGACCACCGGGACGTGGCTCTCCGACTGCTCGACACGTCCCCCACGGGCACCGCCGCCGCCCCGGCGCCGGCCCCCGCCCCCGCTCCCGCCCTCACCGCCGTCACCGGCCCGGACCTCGTCGCGCAGGCCGGCCCCGCGATCGCCGCGGGCGACGCCGAGACGCTCCGCGCCCTCGTCGCGCGCACCGCCGAGATCGCCGACGCCCATCGCCGCCACGGCGCGCGCAAGGCGCTGGTCGAGGAGGCGCTGCACGCCGGCATGGAGCGCACCGGCCAGGCCGCCGCGACCGCGATGCTCGCCGCCGCGACGCTCGGCCTCGAGGTGCTCGCGCAGACGCCCGCCGAGCCCGTGGTCCTCAACCTCACCGCCGTCGCCCTGTACGAGCTCGGCGGCTACCGCGGCGCCGAGGCGCTGTTCCGCGCCGCGCGCGACCTCGACCCGGCGCTGCCGCACGTCGACACGAACCTCCGCGCGCTCAAGCGCGCCCGCAAGGCCGGCGTGAAGATCGCGCTCGCGCCGCAGCTCGCGCGCGACGTGCCAGAGCTCTCCAAGCGCGCCGAGCAGCTCGCGCCGCGCGCGCGGCCGACCGCGCCGCAGACGATCGCGCTCTGCATGATCGTCAAGGACGAGGAGAAGGTCCTCGACCGCTGCCTCAGCTCCGTCGCGGGCGTCGTCGACGAGCTGATCGTCGTCGACACCGGCTCCACCGACCGCACCGTCGAGATCGCCCGCGCGCACGGCGCCACGGTCCTCGACCACGTCTGGACCGACGACTTCGCCGCCGCGCGCAACGTCGGGCTCGACGCGGCGACCTCCGACTGGATCCTCTTCCTCGACGCCGACGAGTGGTTCGAGCCGGACGCCGCCGCGCAGCTCACGGAGCTGACGCGCAAGCCGTGGCGCGAGGGCTACCGCCTGCCGATCCACAACCGCGTCGGCAGCGAGAAGCAGGCGCACGTCGTCGTCCACGAGGCGCTCCGCCTGTTCCGCAACCGCCCGCAGCACCGCTTCCGCGGGCGCGTGCACGAGAACGTCTTCCACGCCGTCCCGGGCGATCGCCTGGAGGCCGGCGGCGCCGTGCGCATCGAGCACGACGGCTACCTCGCCACCACGCAGGCCGAGAAGGCCAAGCAGGCGCGCAACCTCGAGCTGCTCGAGCAGCAGGTCCGCGAGGAGCCGACGCACTTCGTCCACTACAACCTCGGCTCGGAGTACGCCGGCCTCGGCCGCACCGCGGACGCGGTCGAGCAGTTCGAGCGCGCGTGGGCGCTGCTGCTCGCCGACCCGATCCCGGAGGAGCAGCCGTTCGCGCCGTCGCTCGCCGCCCGGTACGCCGACGCGCTCAACCAGGCCGGCCGGCCGGCCGAGGCGGTCGCGATCGCCCAGCGCGGCCTGCAGATGTTCCCCGGCTTCACCGACCTCGTCTACGTGCAGGCCGCCGCCGCGCGCGCCGAGGGCGACCTCGACGGTGCCAAGGCGCTGCTGATCCAGTGCCTGGAGCTCGGCGACGCGCCGACGAGCTACGTCCGCCAGGTCGGCTCGGGCACGTTCCTGGCCGCGATCGACCTCGCCGGCGTGCTCGCCGCGCAGGGCGACCTGGCCACCGCCGAGTCGCTGCTGCAGCAGACGCTGGCCGACCACCCCGAGGTGCTCGCCACCGTCGACCCGCTCGCGACCGTCATGCTGGCGAACGGCCAGACGCCGGACGCCGTCGCCGCCGCCGTCACCGCGGTGCTGCCGGCGCCGAGCACCGACGTCCGCTTCGCGCTCGCGTCCGCCTTCCAGGCCGCCGGCCACCCGGCCGCGGCCGAGGCCGAGCTGCGCGACCTGCTCGCCGTCGACGCCGCCAACGACGCCGCCCGCGTGGGCCTGGCCGACGCGCTGCTGGCGCAGTCGCAGTTCGCCGAGGCCGCCGCGACCGCCGCCGCCGTCGCGACCGGCTCGCCGTGGGCGCCCGCCGCCGTCACGTCGCAGGCCTTCGCCGCGATCGTCGAGGGCGACGCCGCGCAGGCCGCCGCCGCGCTCGACCGCGCCTCCGCCGCGGGCGTCGACGCGCCCGACCTGGCGCTGCTCACCGCGTGGGCGCGCAACGCCGGCCTGACCGACGCGGCCGCGCCCGCCATCACGGCCGGCGCGTTCCCGCTCCTGCTCACCTCGCTCGAGGCGCTGCTGCGCGTCGAGCAGTTCGACGCCTTCGGCGCGCTCGCGCCGCTCGCCGAGCGGATCGTCGGCCTCCCGGCGCGCGACCGCCACGAGCACCTGGCGCAGATGTACCTGCGCCGGGGCTTCCTGGACTCCGCCGCCGAGGAGTGGGCCGCCGCGTGCCGGATCGCCGGTCCGGACGCCGCCGCGCTGGCCGGCCTGGCCCAGGTCGCCGCGCACGGCGGCAACGCCGCCGACGCTCGCGAGTTCGCCGAGGCGGCCCTGGAGCTGGAGCCGAACCAGGCCCAGGCGTCCCACATCCTGGCGCTTCTGCCGTCTGCCGCTTAGCGGACGCGGCGGACGAACGTCGGATTCAGAACGGAGCGGCTCAGCCGATGTCAGAGGCACCGGACATGTCGATCCCCAGGCTTCCCGCACCCACCACCTTGACCGTGCCCGAGACCACGGGCCCCGTGCCCGCGGCCGAGGTCACCGCGTACCCGGGCCTCACCGGCCCGCAGGCGCCCGCGATCACCGAGATCGAGGAGCCCAAGACGCCGGGTGAGGCCGCGCTGGAGGCCGTCCAGGCCGCCGCGCGGGCGTACGAGGAGCTGCGGGCCGCCGACCGTGTCCTGCATTTCGAAATGACCGAGACCGGCATGCGCATCGAGGTCTTCGACGGCGATGGGAAGCTGCTCCGGCAGATCCCGCCGACCGAAGCCCTGGCGCTCGCCGCTGGAAGGGAGCAACCATGGCTGGCATAAGCCTGGGCGGTCTGGCCTCCGGGCTGGACACCGAGACCATGATCACGCAGCTCATGGCGCTCGAGGCCCAGCCGAAGACGCTGCTGCAGAAGCAGCAGACGAAGGAGGAGGCGCGCAAGAGCGCCTTCGAGGACGTCGCGCGGCAGCTCCGCGCGCTGTCGACGGCGGTCACGGACCTGCGCTCCACCCTCACGTGGGGCAACGTGCAGAAGGTCAGCTCGTCCGACGAGACGAAGGTCGCCGCCTCGGTCACCGGCACCGGCGCCCCCGCCGGCAACGTGACGGTGAACGTCCTCCAGCTGGCCCGGGCCGAGCAGCGCACGTTCGCGTACAGCGCGAGCAACGTGACGATCAACGGCAAGGCGGTCGACCTGACCGGCACCGCCGACGCGGCCGAGGCCGTCAAGAAGATCAACGAGACCGAGGGCGTGGGCGTCTACGCCGGCCTCGTCAACGGCCAGATCGTCATGACGAGCCGCGAGCTCGGCAACACGATCTCGGCCTCCGGCCTGACCGAGGACACGAGCAAGCTCGTCACCGGCCAGATGACCCAGTACGAGGTCAACGGCGTCCGGCAGACCGACACGAACAAGTCGGTCGTCGAGGCCGGCGGCCTCCCGGGCGTGCAGCTGACGCTCAAGGCGGTCGGCTCCTCGACCCTGTCGATCACGCCCCCGGGCGCGGACGCCGACAAGGTCAAGGGCAAGGTGGAGGCGTTCGTCACCGCGTACAACGCGGCGATCGACACGATCAACACCAAGCTGACCGAGGAGAAGGTCAAGGACGCCAAGTCGCAGACGGACATGGCGAAGGGCATCCTCCGCGGCGACTCGCAGCTGCAGTCGCTCCTGTCGAACCTCCGCTCGACCGTCACCAAGCTCGACAGCACGCCGGGCACGCTCGACTCGTTCACCGAGCTGGGCATCGGCGTCGCCAAGGCGACCGAGTCCGGCACGACGACCGCGGACGGCAAGCTCGGCAAGATCTCGCTCGACGCGACCAAGCTCACCGCGGCGCTGACCGCGGACCCGAACGCCGTCCGCAACGCGCTCGGCGGCAGCGGCATCGACGGCCTCTCGCAGGCCATCGACAAGGTCGTCGACCCGGTCAACAAGTCCGCGACGGGCTACATCGCCCGCTCGAAGGACGGGTCGGACAGCGAGATCAAGCGCATCACCACGCGGATCGAGGACTTCGACCGCCGCCTCGAGAAGATCGAGGAGCGCTACCGCGCGCAGTTCACCGCCATGGAGATGGCGCTGAGCAACTCGCAGTCGCAGCAGTCCTGGCTCTCGGGCCAGGTCAACTCGCTGCCCTCCTGGAGCTAGGGCTCCTCCTCCCGGCGCAACCGCGCCGATCAGGTGTCCAGACCGGCTCAATCCGAGCCGGTCTGGGCCGATCACCTGAACGTCACCCCAGTCCCCCGACGACGGAGTAACCGTGGCCGCCTACGCCGCTCCCCAGCAGTCCTACGCCTCGAACGACATCCTGACCGCCTCCCCGGGCCGTCTCGTCGTCCTCCTGTACGACGGCGCCGGCCGGTTCTTCCGTCAGGCCAGCGCCGCGATGCGCGCGGGCGACATCTCCCGCACCAACACCGCCATGCAGCGCGGCGAGGCGATCATCGCGCAGCTCCTGGCGACGCTCGACTACGACAAGGGCGGCGAGATCGCGACCTCCCTGCGCGACCTCTACCTCTTCTTCCAGACGCATCTGCGCGAGGCCCGCATCGAGAAGGACGCGGACAAGATCGACACCGTCGTCGAGATGATGAGCGAGCTGCGCGACTCCTGGGCCCAGATCGCGGGCCGCGAGGCGGCATGACGCCCGGCGGCGATCCCTACGCCGCGCTGGTGACGTTCGCCGAGCGCGAGCAGGCGATGGTCGCGGACGAGCGCTACGACGAGCTGGCGGCCCTCGCCGCCGAGCGTCGCGAGCTCGTCGCCTCCCTGCCGGCGACCCCGCCGGCGTCGGCCCGTCCGCACCTCGAGCGCGCGGCGAGCCTCCAGATGGCGACCACGGCCGCCCTGCAGGCGGCGATGGTCGTCACGCGCCGCAAGATGAACGCCACGCCGCAGCGTGGCGACGCGATGCGGGCCTACGCCCGCGTCGCGTAGCGCGACTTCCTCAAGTCGCGACCGGTCCGACCGATGACCGGATCGTCGCCCACGGAAGGGTGGCGAAGGACCGGACACGGACGTCCGCCCCTCAACCACACATCCTTCCCTTGCCCCTGTTCGACATCACGTCCGTCGCCCTCGAACGCGCCCTCTCGGGCGCGGCGATGCGCCAGCGCGCGCTGAGCGACAACCTCGCCAACGCGAACGTCCCCGGCTACCAGCGCAAGGACGTCGACTTCCAGGGCGCGCTCCAGCGCGCCATGGCCGGCGGCAAGCCCGCCCTCGAGCGCACGACCTTCTCGATCCAGACCACCGGCGAGGGCAGCGTCCGCGCCGACGGCGGCACGGTCGACGTCGACCGGGAGGCCACGAGCCTCGCCGAGAACTCGCTCACGTACGAGGCGCTCGCGACGGTCACCAAGAGCCGCTCGTCCATCCTCCGCACCGCGATCGGCGGCCGTTAGCCATGGGACTGTTCGACGCGATCAACGCTTCCGGCTCGGGCCTCACGGCCGAGCGCCTGCGCATGGACGTCACCGCCGAGAACCTGGCGAACGCCCAGACCACGCGCGGCGCCGACGGCAACCCGTACCGCCGCAAGGAGGTCGTCCTCCAGGAGAACGGCCAGACCTTCGGCAACATGCTCACCTCCGCGATGGGCGGCCGCACCTCGCAGGCCAAGGGCGTCTCCGTCGCCGGCGTCGTCCAGGACGACGCGCCCAACAAGCTCGTCTACGACCCCAGCCACCCGGACGCCAACGCCGAGGGCTACGTCGAGATGCCGAACGTCAACTCGGTGACCGAGATGGTCGACCTCATCTCCGCCTCGCGCGGCTACGAGGCGAACGTCACCGCCATCCAGACGGCGAAGTCCATGTTCTCCAAGACCCTCGACATCCTCCGCTGATGCCGATCGAAGCGATCTCCGCCGCCGGCATCGGCGGCCCCGACTGGTCCATCGCGCAGCCCGGCACCGACGTCGTCGGCCCCTCGCTGCAGACCGACGGCACGACGCCGGTCGACGGCGTCGCGGGCGCGGACGGCGCCTCCGGCGGCGGCTTCGGCTCGATGCTCTCCGACCAGCTCGGCTCCCTCCAGGCCCTGCAGACCGACGCCGCGGCCCAGAGCCAGGCGCTCGCCACCGGCCAGGCGCAGGACGCCTCGCAGGTCGTCATGGCCGTGGAGAAGGCCCAGCTCTCGATGCAGCTTGCCGCGACGCTCCGCGACAAGTCGGTCGAGGCGTTCCAGGAAGTGTTCCGGACTCAGGTCTAGCGGCCAGCGTCCGACTCCTAGGCGTACAGCCCCACCGAACAGGCACGTCCCCCCGTGAGCCAGCTCGTCCCCCTCATCCAGAACTCCTCCACGAAGGCCAAGATCGGCCTCGCAGGCGGCGCGATCGTCACGATCGTCGTCTTCTTCCTGCTCTTCAAGATGGCCACCGCGCCGTCCTACTCGACGCTCGTCTCGGGCGCCGATCCCTCCGAGACCGGCAAGATCACCGCCGCCCTCGACGAGAAGGGCATCGCCTACAAGATCGAGAACGGCGGCACCGCCATCGCGGTCCTGCCGGCCGACACCGCCACGGCGCGCATCGCGCTCGCCGAGCAGGGCCTCACCGGCGCCAAGGGCCAGCCGGGCTTCGAGCTCTTCGACAAGCAGAAGATGGGCACGAGCGACTTCCAGCAGCAGGTGAACTACCAGCGCGCGCTCGAGGGCGAGATCGCCAACACCATCCAGCAGGTCGACGGCGTCAACGGCGCCAAGGTCCAGCTCGTGATGCCGGAGGACGCGCTCTTCTCCGAGGACAAGAAGCCGGCCACCGCGGCCGTGCTGCTGAGCGGCTCGTCCGCGGGCATGGACCCGGCGTCCGTGCGCGGCATCGCGCAGCTCGTCTCCTCGTCCGTCGAGGGCCTCGCGCTCGACAAGGTCACGATCACCGACGGCGCCGGCGCGATGCTGTGGCCGAAGGAGGCCGGGGCCGGGGGCGACGGCGCCACCGCCAAGCTCGCCGCCGAGCAGCGCTACAACCAGCAGATGGAGGCGAAGCTCAACGCCATCCTCGCCCGCACCGTGGGCGCCGAGAAGGGCCAGATCCAGGTCTCGTCCACGCTCAACATGGACAAGGCCGAGGAGCGGACCCGCAAGTGGGGCGACCGGACGACCCCGCTGAAGGAGCAGACCGAGGAGGAGACCCTCGAGGGCACCGGCGCCGCTGGCGCTGCGGGCGCCGCGGGGACCGCCACCAACGTCCCGGGCTACGCCGGTGCGAACGGCGCCGGCGCGGGCGAGTCCAACTACGAGCGCAACACCGAGAACCGCGACAACGCCGTCGACCTGACCGAGCGCACCACGCAGCTCGCCCAGGGCCAGGTGGAGCGCCAGTCGATCGGCGTCGTCGTCGACGCGTCGGTCCCGGCCGCGGTCCGCACCAACCTGCAGCAGGCGATCGCCAGCGCGGCCGGCGTGGACGCCGCCCGCGGCGACACGATCACCACCTCGGCCGTCCCCTTCGTCAAGGAGGAGACCACCGAGAAGGCCGACCCGATCGCCGACTACATGGGCTACATCAAGTGGGGCGGCCTCGGCCTCGCGACCCTGCTCTTCCTCTTCTTCGTGCGTCGCTCGCTGAAGAAGCGCGAGGGCCAGGCGCTCGGCGAGCCGGTCTGGCTCCGCGAGATCACCGCGCCGCAGCCGCTGGCCGCGCTCGAGGGCGGGATGACCGCGCCGACCGCGCAGCTCGAGCGTCCGCGCAACGACATCCGCCGCCGCGCGGAGGAGATCGCCGCGAAGGAGCCTGAGAAGGTCGCGCAGCAGCTGCGCGCCTGGATGGCGGAGGACGCGTGATGGCTGCCCTGCCCGTCGCCCCGGACGCCACCGGCGCCGAGATGATCGCGATGCCCGGCACCGACCTCGAGGCAACGAAGCCGCACGGCCTCAGCGGCCGCGAGAAGGCCGCGACGCTGCTCGTGTCGCTCGGCCCGGAGCAGGCCGCGGAGATCCTCCAGCACCTGCCGCCGGAGGAGATCGAGATCATCTCGCTGGAGATGGCAAAGCTCAAGCACGTCGATCCGGCGCTGAGCACGGCCGTCCTCACCGAGTTCGTCGCCACCGCCGACGCGATGGAGCTCTACGCCGAGGGCGGCGTGGCGTTCGCCCGCGAGGTGCTCGAGCGCTCGCTCGGGCCCGAGGGCGCCGCCGAGATCATCGCCCGCCTGTCGGCGACGATGGAGCGCCGGCCGTTCGAGTTCCTGCGCAAGACGCCGTCGGAGCAGATCATCGCGTTCCTCGCGTCCGAGTCGCCGCAGACGATCGCGCTCGTCATCGCCAACCTCCACACGACGCTCGCCGCCCAGGTGCTGTCCGAGCTCGAGCCGGAGGTCCAGGCCGACGTCGCCGCGCGCGTCGCGAACATGGCCGAGATCTCGCCGGACGTCCTGCACGTCGTCGAGCGGATCATCAAGCAGAAGCTCTCGTCGGTGATCACGCAGGAGTACTCCTCCTCGGGCGGCGTCAAGGCGCTCGCCGAGATCATCAACCACACCGACCGCCCCACGGAGCGGAACATCCTGGACCGCCTCGCCGAGTCGAACGCCGACCTGGCCGAGCAGATCCGCCTCCTCCTCTTCACGTTCGAGGACGTCGTCAAGCTCGAGGACCGCCACGTGCAGCTCGTGCTGCGCGAGGTCGACCAGAAGGACCTCTCGCTCGCCCTCCGCGGCGTGCCGAACGAGGTCAAGGAGAAGGTCCTCAAGAACATGTCCCAGCGCGGCGCCGAGATGCTCCGCGAGGAGATGGAGTTCCAGCCGCCGCAGCGCCGCGTCGTCGTCGAGGAGGCGCAGGGCCGGATCGTGTCCATCATCCGCCGCCTCGAGGAGCAGGGCGACCTGGTCCTGGGCCGCGCCGCCGGGGAGGACGAGGTTGTCTAGCTCGGCCGTCTTCGAGTTCGACCAGCTCGAGGAGATCCAGGTCCTCTCCGCCGAGGAGGAGGGCGTCCGCCTCGCCGAGGCGTCCGCGATCATCGAGACCGCGCGCGCCGAGGCCGACGCCATCCGCGAGGCCGCCCGCCAGGAGGGCTTCCAGGCGGGGCACGCGCAGGGCATCGCGTCGGCGCAGGAGTACCTCGCGCCGCACGTCGCCGCGCTGGCCGCCGCGCAGGAGGCGCTCGCCGACGAGCGCTCGCGCACGGCGGAGGCCGTCGAGCGCGAGGCGATCGAGCTGGCCTTCCGCATCGCGGAGAAGGCGCTCGGCGCGTCGATCGAGGCCAAGCCCGAGCACGTCGTGGACGTCGTCCGCGGCGGGCTGCGCCGGCTGCTCGAGCGCGACCGCGTCCTCGTGATGGTGCATCCCGACGACCTCGACATCCTGCGCGAGGCCGCGGCCGGCCTGAAGGCCGAGCTCGGCGGCATCGGCGAGCTGGAGGTCCAGGCGGAGCGCCGCGTCGGTCGCGGGGGAGCGATCGTGCGGACCGCCGCCGGCGAGGTCGACGGCCGTCTGGAGACGCAGCTCGAGCGGGCGCGCGAGGCCATGCTGGAGGCCCTCAAGCCTTCCTGCGATCCGGCCGACTAGCGGGCTAGATGCTGACGCTGGACCGTCTCTCCTCTGCCCTCGAGCAGGCGGACCTCCAGGAGCGCCACGGGCGCGTCCGGAACCTCATCGGCCTCGTCGTCGAGGCGACCGGCCTGCAGGCGCAGGTCGGCGAGCTCTGCCACATCGAGATCGACCCGCGCGGCCGCAAGAAGCCGGTCCCGTCGGAGGTCGTGGGCTTCCGCGACGGCGCGACGCTGCTCATGCCGCTCGGCGCGCTGGAGGGGATCGCCCCCGGCTGCGCCGTCACCGCGAGCGGCACCGAGCTGCGCGTCGACGTCGGCGACCAGCTGCTGGGCCGCGTGCTCGACGGCCTGGGCCGGCCGATGGACGGCAAGGGCCCGGTCGAGGAGACCGTCGCGCGCCCCGTCACCGCCTCGCCGCCCGATCCGCTCACCCGTCCCCGCATCGAGGACCGCATCCGCCTCGGCGTGCGCGCCCTGGACGCCCTGATCCCGTGCGGCCGCGGCCAGCGCCTCGGCATCTTCGCCGGCTCCGGCGTCGGCAAGTCGTCGCTGCTCGGCATGATCGCGCGCAACACGAGCGCCCAGGTCAACGTCATCGCCCTGGTCGGCGAGCGTGGCCGAGAGGTCGTCGAGTTCCTCGAGCGCGACCTCGGCGACGCCCTCGCCCACTCCGTCGTCATCTGCGCGACGTCCGACCAGCCCGCGCTGGTGCGCCTCAAGGCGGCCCAGACGGCGACGGCCGTGGCGGAGCACTTCCGCGACGCCGGCGCCGACGTGATGCTGATGATGGACTCGGTCACCCGCTTCGCCATGGCGCAGCGCGAGGTCGGCCTGGCCGTCGGCGAGCCGCCGGCCACGCGCGGCTACACGCCCTCCGTCTTCGCCAAGCTCCCCGAGCTGCTCGAGCGCTCCGGCACGTCGCCGAAGGGCTCGATCACCGCGCTCTACACCGTCCTCGTCGACGGTGGCGACATGGACGAGCCGGTCGCCGACGCCGTGCGAGGCATCCTCGACGGCCACATCGTGCTGACGCGCGAGCTCGCGCACAAGGCGCACTACCCGGCGATCGACGTCCTCCAGAGCGTGTCGCGTCTGACCGGCGAGATCCTCACGCCCGACCTCCAGCAGGCGGGCCAGACGGTGCGCGAGCTGATGAGCGCGTACCGCGACAAGGAGGACCTCATCGCGATCGGCGCCTACCAGCCGGGCACCGACCCGATGGTCGACCGCGCGATCGCCGCGCGCGAGGGCATCCAGAGCTTCCTCAAGCAGCGCGCCGAGAACGGTTCGTCGACCGACGAGGCCGACGCGTTCCTGCGCCAGCTCGCCGGCATGCCCGAGCCCGAGCCCGCCGCCGTCCCCGTGGAGCCCGACGCCGCGTTCGCCGGCGGGACGATCCCGGGCGAGGCCGCCGTGCCGGTGCTCGAGGGCGACTCGCCCGCACGCCAGAGCGCGATCCCTGCCCTCGGCCTGGACCTGAACAGCTAGGGCTGAGCGATGGCGTCCAAGCGATTCGAGTTCCGGCTGGAGCGCGTCCGCGAGATGCGGATGGCCGCCGAGGACGAGGCCAAGGAGCAGCTCGCGACGGCGATGGCCGAGCGCGAGCGCTGGGTCGAGCGCCGCGACGAGGCGTCGCGCTCGCTGGTGTCCGCGCGCCGCGCGCAGCGGTCGGCCGCCGAGGGCGGCGGCGTCTCGATCGCCGAGATGATGGCCCACCAGTCGTTCCTCGAGCGCACCGAGCGCACCGAGAAGGCCGTCGAGCTGGACCTGTCCCGTCAGGAGGCGGAGGTCGCCGCGCGCCGGCTGGCGCTGCAGCAGGCCGCGCAGGAGCGCCAGGTGATGGACAAGCTGCGCGAGAAGGCCGAGCGCAAGCACCGCGCCGAGCTGGAGCGTGCCGAGGCCTCGCTGCTCGACGAGCTCGCCCTGAACGCGCACCGCCGGAGGGCCGCGTCGTGAGCGTGGATGCGATCGGCGCCCGCATCGCCGAGATCCAGTCGAAGATGGAGGCCCTGCTCGGGCCCGCGGCGCAGGCCGCGCCGGTGCAGACCGCGTCCACCGGCTCGACGGAGTTCACGAAGGCGCTCGCGATGAAGAGCGGCGCCTCGCCGGTCGCCACCGCGGCGGCCGCGGGCCAGACCTCCGCCGCCGGGGCGCTGCCGTCGGTGGACGTCGGGAGCGGCGCGACGCCCTACGCGTCCGAGATCGCCGCCGCGGCCGCGAAGCACGGTGTCGACCCGGCGCTCCTGAGCGCGCTCATCAAGCAGGAGTCGGGCTTCAACCCGAACGCCCAGTCGCCCGCGGGCGCCACCGGCCTGACCCAGCTGATGCCGGGCACCGCCGCCGGCCTGGGCGTCACGAACCCGCGCGACCCCGCGCAGGCGATCGACGGCGGCGCGAAGTACCTCGCGCAGCAGCTCAAGACCTTCGGCGGCGACGTCGAGAAGGCGCTGGCCGCGTACAACGCCGGCCCGGGCGCCGTGCAGAAGCACGGCGGCGTCCCGCCCTACGCGGAGACCCAGAACTACGTCAAGAAGGTCATGGCCTACGCCGAGGCGTACCGCGCCCAGGGCGTCGGCGCGATGACCGGCGTCACCGGCCCCGCGACCACCGCAGGCGTCACCACTGCCGCGGCCACTGGCCTCACCACCGCCGGCTCCCCGACGGCCTCCGCGGCCGCTCTCGCCACCTCGGCCCTCGCGGCCAACCCGGCGCTCACCTCGCCGGTCGCGACGGCGACGGCGACCGCACCGGTCTCCTCGTCGCCGTCGCAGTACGGCATCGTCTAGCCCTGCGGGTCGGGCTCCGGCTCCGCCGGGGTGTACTCGTAGTTGACGGTGACCCAGCGGTTCGTCGCCGGGTACTCCGGGGCCGGCAGCTGGGTGAGGATCGAGCCGGTGCGCCAGTCGTTGACGCGGTTGCCGATGAAGAAGCGCCAGGTTGCCGCAGGCTTCCCCGCGTACGCGCTCGACGTCGCGGTCCACGTGGCGGTGCGTGCGCTGCCGAACGGCACGCACGTCCACTGGTTGTAGTCGCACAGCCTGCCCTCGTAGTCCATGCCCGAGGGCGGCGGGGTCTGGTAGCCCTGGTGCGCGGTGACGGTCGTGACCTTCGCGTCGGCGGGGATGCCCGCAGGCGGGGAGACGTACGGAGCGTCCTGCCAGAGGCGCCCGTGCGTGGCGTTGAACTGGCGCCAGTTCTCGATCGTGTACGACCCGGTCGCGGCCGACGCGCCGGTCGGAAGCGCGAGGGCCGAGACGAGCGCGGCGGCGGACACGGACAGCGCGGCGAGCGCGCGCGTGCGGACGTGCATGGATGACCTCCGGGAGTCGGTTGGCACGTTCGCGCTCTCTCGTGCCCGGACACCCGGAATGCACAACCGATCTTCACGACTGCTGTCAGCCCACTGACGCGCAGGGCCCGCCGCGCGTGCGAGGCTGCGTGCGCATGCGGGCCGTACCGGTGCTCATGGTCCTCGTGCTCGCCGTCGCCGTCGGGGTACCGACGTACGCCGTCCTCGCCCGCTGGGTGCTGCACGCCCGCGCGTCTGGCGCTGCGACCCGACGGACGGCAGCGCGGCCGTCCCCTACCGCGTCCGCATCCGGGACGACAGCTCCTGCTGGGACGCCCGCGCCCTCCGCAAGCACCACACGATGCCCCGCACCGCCAGCGGCTGCGTGCACCGCTGGCAGTGATCCGCCTCCGCGCGGCAGGCGCGGCCGGGATCAACGTGCCACGCGCGCCGCTGCTGGCGGTGCGGGTGACGTAGGCGTCGGATAGCGGGACGAACGTGCCACGCGCGCCGGCGCGGCCGGCGCGCGTGACGAAGCCGTCGCGCCGCCGCGCGGGTCAGCCGGCGGTCTTGGCCGCGGGCGTGGTGGTCGTCGCCGGCGTGTTCGTGGTCGGGTCGGTGGTCTTGGTGACCTCGCCCTTGCGGACGGCCGCCGGGACCTTGACCTTCTTCGTGACCTTCTTCGCGCGCGTGGGGGTCGCGGGGGCGGCGAGGCGGAGCTTGATCGTCAGGCGCTTCTTGCCCTTCAGGGCCTTGAGCTGCGCCGCCTTGAGCTTGATCGACTTCGTGACCGTCTTGCCCTTGGCGATCTTCGCGATCGAGAGGCCGCCGCGGACCTTGCCGCCCGCGTAGGAGCCGCGCACGCCGCAGGCGTCCTTCGACGTCTTCGCGCACGCGAGCTTCAGGACGAGCTTGCCGTCCGCGGTCAGCCGCACCGACTTCAGCGTCGCGATCGACTTGGCCTTCTTCCTCTTGGCCGCCGCCCGCTTCGCCGCCGCCTTCTTCTTGGCGGCCGCCTCGGCCGCCTTCTTCTTCGCGGCCGCGGAGGTCGTGGTCTTCTTCGTCGACGTGGTCGTCTTCTTCGTGGACGTGCCGCTCGTCGAGGTCTTCGTCCCGCTGGTCGACGTCTTCGTGCCGGTCGAGGTCTTCGTCCCGGTCGAGGTCGACGTGCCGGGCTTCGTGGTCGTCGCGGTGCCGGGCGTCCAGACCGCGATCGCCGATGCCGCCTCGGCGGTGCCGGCCGCGTTCTCCGCGGTCACGACGACGCGGAGCGCGCCCTTCAGCGTCACCTCGGTGGCGAGGTCGTCCTCGGTGAGCACGTACGACGTCTTGTCGGCGCCCGGGATGTCCACGCACGCGCCGCCGGCGGCGTCGCAGCGCTGCCAGCGCTGCGTGTACGTGATCTTCTCGGTGCCCGTCCACTTGCCCGTGGTCGCGACGACGTTCGTGCCCTTCTTGACGGTCGCCTTCATCGTCGCCGTCGGCGCGGCGGTGTTGACCGGCGCCTGCGCGGCGACCTGCGCCGTCGCGGCGCTCGGCTTGCTCACCTTGCCGCCGTCGTTGGTCGCGGTGACGACCACCCGCACGTGCTTGCCGACGTCGACCGTGGCGAGCGTGTAGGTCGTGCCGGTCGCGCCGGTGATGGCCGCGCACTTCGACGCGCCCTGATCGTCGCAGCGCTCCCACTGCAGGCTGTGGACGATCGGCGCGGAGCCCGCCCACGTGCCCACCGCGGCGGTGAGCTGCGAGCCCTGCTTGATCTCCGTGCCGGACGACAGCGCCACGGTGGGCGTCGCCGTGTTCTCCGGCGCGACGGCCGGGACCGCGGCGGTCGGCAGCGAGTCGGACGTCACGGCGCCCGCGGCGTTCGTGGCGGTGACGAGGATGCGCACGCGCTTGCCCACGTCGGCGTCGGTGAGGACATACTCGGGGCCGGTCTCGCCGGCGATGTCCTCGCACGCGGCGAGCGACGAGGCCGGGCAGCGCTGCCACCGGACCGTCTGGTTCATGGGCGCGGTGCCGCTCCAGGTGCCGTTGAGCGCCTTCAGCCGCACGCCGACGCCCGGCTTGGTGTCCATGACGACGACCTCGGGCCGGACGGTCGCGACCGGCAGCGCGGGCGCGACGACCACGGTGGCGTCGGACTCGGCCGGGACCTCGGCCGCGCCGTTCTTCGCGGTCACGCGCAGGCGGATGCGCCGGTCGACGTCGGAGGAGCCGAGCGTGTAGCTCGAGGCGGTCTCGCCCGGGATCTCCTGGCAGTCGTTGCCGTCCGCGTCGCAGCGCAGCCACGCGTAGGCGTAGGTCATCGGGATCGCGCCGTCCCAGGTGCCGTTCGTCCCGGTCAGCTTGGAGCCGTCCTTGACGCCCGTCGTGGTGCTCACGAGCGGCTTGGTCTGGTTGCTCGGCGGCTCGGGGAGCACGACCGGCGACGGGTCGGTGTCGGCGACGCCGGCGTCGACGGCGTTCTCCGCGCGGACCTGCGCCACGATGCGGCGGCCCACGTCGGCGGCGGTCAGCTGGTACGAGCTCGCGGTCGCGCCGGTGATCGGCACGCACGCGGTGCCTGCCGAGTCGCAGCGCTTCCACTGGTACGCGTAGGCCATCGGCTGCGCGCCGTTCCACGCGCCGTCGGTGACGTCGAGCGTCTGCCCGTCGGCGACGAGGCCGGCGGCGGTGATCTCGGGCGCGGTGACGAGCACCGGCGGGTCGTCGGAGATCTGCGCGGTGGTGTCGGACTCGGCCGTGACGGTCGCCTCGGCGTTCGTCGCGGTCACGCGGACCTTCACCGCGCGGTCGTTCTCCGCGTTGGTCAGCAGGTAGGAGGCCGTCGTCGCCCCGCCGATGTCGGCGCAGTTCGAGCCGTCGACGTCGCAGCGCACCCACTGGTACGCGTACACGAGGTCCGGCGTGCCGACCCACGAGCCGACGTGCGCGGTGACCGTGCGGCCGACGCCCGGCTTGCCCTGGACGGCCGGCTTGACGAGGTTGACCGGCGCCGCCGCCAGGACGACCGCCGTCGCGCCGGACACCGCAGCGGTCGCGCCGCCCGCGCTCGACTGCAGGACCTGGACGCGCAGGGTCAGGCCGACGTCGGCGGGCCGGGCGGTGTACGTCACCGCGGTCGCGCCCGCGATCGGGCCGCAGTCGTCGCCCGCGGCGTCGCAGCGCTGCCACTGGTAGGTCGTGGTGAAGGGAACCACACCGTCCCAGTCGCCCGCGTTCGCGCGCAGCTCGTGGCCGTCCTTCGCGGTGCCGGTGATCGACGGGGGCACGGTGTTGACCGGCGGGTTCGTCCCGACGACGCCCGTGACGAGCGAGGTCTGCGCGGTCGCGCCCGCCATGTTCGTCGCCGTGACGGTCGCGCGGACCGCGAAGCCGACCTCGGAGCCGGACAGGCGGTAGTCCTTGCCGACCGCGCCCGGGATGGTCGCGCACGACGAACCGGACGTGTCGCACCGCTCCCACCGGTACGCGTAGGTCATCGGGCCGGAGCCGATCCAGCCGCCGTTGCTGACGGTGACCTGGATGCCGTCGCGCAGGCCGGTGCCGGGCGTGATCGCCGGGCGGACGGTGTTGGTCGGCGCGGACGCGGCGACGACGTCGCTGACGTGCGAGGTCGCCGACGCGCTGCCGGACGCGTTCGTCGCGGTGACGGTCGCGCGGACGGTGGAGCCGCGGTCGGCGGCGGCGAGCGTGTACTTCAGCCCGGTCGCGCCGGCGATCGGCGCGCAGTTCAGACCCGCGGAGTCGCAGCGGTCCCACGTCGCGTCGTACGTCATCGTCGGCGAGCCTGAGAACGTGTTCGTGGCGACGGTGAGCTCCGCGGCCTCCTTGGCGGTGCCCGTCAGCGCCGGGACGCCGGTCGCGGCGGGCGCCTGGTGGACGATCGGCCCGACGGGCGAGCTCGTCGCCTGGTCGCCGCCGCCCGCGTTGGACGCGCCGACGGTGACGCGCACGAGGGAGCCGATGTCGTCGGAGGTGAGCTGGTAGAGCGACGAGATCGCGCCGGCGATCGGCGTGCAGAGGCTCGAGAGCGCGTCGCAGCGCTCCCACTGGTAGGTCAGAGCGATCGGCGGCGTGCCGTTCCACGTGCCGCCCGCGGTGAGGGTCGAGCCGTCGATCGCCTGGCCGGTGACGGTCGGCGTCCCGGAACCGGCGGACGGCGGGGCGGACGCGATGATCGGCGTCGGGTTGGAGTCAGCCGTCACCGTCCCCTGACCGTTCGCGGCGTAGACGCGCAGGCGCACGGTCCGGCCGACGTCGCTCGAGCGCAGCTGGTAGGTCGTCCCGACCTCGCCGCTGATCGGCGTGCAGGACGCGCCCGCCGAGGTGCAGCTCAGCCACTGCTGGTTGTAGACGATGGTCGCGGTGCCGGCCCACGTGCCGCGGTTGCCGCTGACGAGCTGGCCGTCGCGCATGAGCGGGCCCGACACCGACGGCAGGTCGACGTTCGTCGGGGGCGCGGCGGTCACGGAGGCGGTGGTGGCCGAGCTCGCGGGCGTCGACCCGGCCGCGTTGGTCGCGGTGATGACGACGCGGACGTTCGTGCCGACCTCGGCCACCGTCAGGCGGTACGTCGAGGCGTTGGCACCGCCGATGTCGGTGCAGGTGCCGCTGACGCAGCTCTGCCACTGGTACGTGTACGTGAGGTCCGGCGTGCCCTTCCACACACCCGTGGTGGAGGAGAGCAGCTGGCCCTCCTTCGCGTTGCCGGACACGATGGGCGCGGTGGTGAGCGACGGCGCGACCGGTGCGACCACGAGCGTGCGCGCCGCGGTCGCGGTGTCCGTGCCGTCGGCGTTCGTCGCGGTGACGGTGGCCTCGATCGTGAAGCCGACGTCCGCGGACGTCAGCGTGTAGGTGCTCTTGTTCGCGCCGCTGATCGGCGTGCAGACGAGCGACGGGTCGCAGCGCCGCCACTGCTGGGCGTAGGAGATCGTCGCCACGCCGCTCCACGTGCCGTTGGTGAGCGTGAGCGTCTGGCCGTCGATCGCCTGGCCGGTGATCTGCGGCGGCGCGGTGTTCGACGGCGGGGCGAGCGGGGTGACGACGGCGGACGTGACCGACGTCGCGACGGTCGAGCCCGCGCTGTTGGTGGCGGTCACCCGCGCGCGGATGGTCGTGCCCACGTCGACCGGGGAGATGCGGTACGTCGTGCCGGTCTCGCCGGCGATCGTCACGCACGACGAGCCGGTGTTGTCGCAGCGCTCCCACGCGCGCGTGTAAGAGATGGTCGGCGTGCCCGCCCACGTGCCGTTGGCGTTGCTGGTGAGCGTCTGCCCCTCGCGCGCGGTGCCCGAGAGCGGCGGCGCGACGGTGTTCACGGGCGCCGCGGCGGTGATCGTCGCGGTGTCGGAGGTGACGACCGTGACGCCGTCCGGGTTCGTCGCGGTAAGCTCGCCGCGGATCGTCGCGCCGACGTCGGCGCTCTGCACGGCGTAGGTCGCGGCCGTGCGGCCGGAGATGACCGTGCAGGTGCCGCTGACGCAGCGGTACCAGCGGTACGTGTAGGCGATGGTCGGCGTCCCGGTCCACGTGCCGGGGTCGATCGTCAGCGTCTGCAGGTCGCGCGGCGTGCCGGTGACGGCCATCGGGTCGGCCGGGTCGTTGAGCGGGATCGCGCGCGGCGCGATGACGTCGCTCGGCGCGGAGGTGGTCGGCGGACCGGTGCCGTCGATGTTCGTCGCGGTGATCTGCGCGCGGACGGTGCCGGCGACGTCGGCGTTCTGCAGCACGTACGTCTTCGCCGTCGCGCCGGGGATCGTGACGCAGGTGTTGCCGTCGGCGTCGCAGCGCAGCCAGCGCCGCGTGTAGTTCATCGTGCCGCCGCCGCTCCAGGTGCCGTCGGTGGTGGTGAGCGTCTGGCCGGCGCGGGTGGTGCCGGAGAGCTGCGGCAGGGCCGTCGGCGCCGGGGTGGCGGCCTGGACGGCGGTGGGCGCCGCGAGCATCGCCAGCAGGGCGACGAGCAGCACGAAGGGACGGACGACCGTGGGGGACATCGCACTCGTGATCGGCAGACCGCCGCGAAACCTGCGCCGTTCGCGCGTGCCCGGACGCCAGGTCGAGGCGGAAGTCGGACATCGCTCGGACGAACGTCCAGAGGAAGAGGACCTCCGAGTCAAGGACCGGGCGGTGCGCCCGATGACCCGGCCGTACCCATGTCGATGCGTACCTCTGCCACCACAGCGCCCCCCGCGCCGCCGGAGCCCAGCTCCCGCGGCAGCGCCAGGGGCGCGGCGCCCCCGGGCAACGACGCGTTCGCGATGTTGCTCGAGAGCACCCAGGCCCGGACCGCCACCGCGGAAGGCCCCAAGACCGACACGCCGCGCCCGACGAGCGCGGCGGATCGCGACCAGGACGTCACGTCGCGCGCCGATCAGGCGCCGGCCGACGTCCCCGTGCCGCCGCTCGACCAGCCGGTCGCGCAGCAGCCGGTCGAGCCGGCCCCGCAGCAGCAGGGCCAGCCCACACCGTCGCAGCCCCAGGGCGAGCAGCCGCAGGCGCCGAGCGCGCCCGCGGTCGATCCCGCGCTCCAGTCGCCGGCCGGTCCGGCGACCGAGGCCACGGCCACGCCGGCCCAGCCGGCCGCGGCCACGCTCCTCGGCGCGCAGCAGGCGCAGATGCCGACGGCCGCTCCGGCCGCCGCGCAGGCGCCCGCCACGCCCGCCGTCGGGACCGCGCAGGCGCAGCAGCCCACGCAGCTGCCGGCCGATCCGGCCGCGCAGGCCGCCGTCCCCGCGCAGCCGCAAGCCGCGCAGGCGCCGGCCACGCAGCCGCAGGGGCTGCCCACCGACCAGGCGCAGCAGCAGGCGCAGGCCGCTCCGGCGGACACGACCGCCACGCAGCAGCAGCCCGACGCGACGGCCGAGCAGCCGCAGGCCGGCACCGCGCAGACCGCGCAGCAGGGCGCCGGCACCGGCACGAACACCGGCCAGCAGCAGGGCCAGGGTCAGCCGTCCGGCCGGCCCGCCGGCGCCGAGGCGCCGCAGGCCCAGCCGCAGGCGGCGTCCGCGCCGGTCGAGGCGCCGGCCCAGGCCCCGGTGCAGGCGGCGCAGCCGTCCGCACAGGCCGCGGAGCAGGTGGCCGAGACGGCCGAGCCCGCCCCGGTGTCCCAGCCGACCCCGGCTGCCACGCAGCCCACGTCGCAGAACATCGCGTTCGGCGCGCCGGTCACGGCCGCCGGGCCGGCCTCCGCGGCCGGGGCGATGCGCAGCGGCGCGGTGCCGCTGGCCAGCGCGGCCGAGGCCGTGCAGAACGCCCTGCAGATCGCCGCCAAGAACGGCATCACGCGGGCCAAGCTCCACGTGCACCCGGCCGAGCTGGGCGCCATCGAGCTGCACCTGCGTCACACCGCGAGCGGCCTGACCGCTCGCGTGATCGCGGACTCGCCCGAGGCCGCGGCCCACCTGCAGGAGAACGCCGAGGCGCTCAAGCAGGTGCTCGACAACGCCGGCGTCGGCCTCCTCGGCCTCGACATCGGCGCGCGCGGCGACCAGCAGCCGCAGCACACCTTCGCCGGCCTGGCCGGCGGGGCGTTCGGCGACGCCTCCCAGCGCTTCGGCTCCGGCCGGCGCGGTGGTGGCTCCGCCGGCGCCGACGACGCCGAGCAGGTCGTCGTCCCTGTCCGCCAGCGCCTGCCCCTCCCGGGGACCGGCGCCCTCCTCGACGTGATCGCGTAATGGCCATCTCCCCCATCCAGGACCTCAAGGACCTGACCACCATCACCGGGCCGAAGCGGGAGCCCAAGGGCACCCTCGGCAAGGACGACTTCCTGATGTTGATGATCGGGAAGCTCCAGAACCAGGACCCGATGAACCCGACGGACGACACGCAGTTCATGGCCCAGATGGCGCAGATGACGTCGCTGGAGCAGATGACGAACATGTCCGTCGCCATGTCCCAGACGCAGGCGTTCGGGATGCTCGGCAAGACCATCTCGTACACCGACGGGAGCGGTGAGGTGAAGGTCGGGACGGTCGACAAGGTCGTCCTCAACGGCTCCAAGGTGACGCTGAAGGTCGGCGAGGACGACGTGGCGCCGGACAAGGTCGGATCGGTCCTCAACGGCACGGGCGAGACGCCGACTACCGGTGAGACGCCGCCCGCGACCGACCCGCCCGCGACCTCCGAGACGCCCCAGCCGTGACCTTCGTCGACCCCCTTCTGACGCCGAGCGCCGCTCAGCCGACCGCCCCTGCGGCGCCGGCCGACCGGACCCGGACCGCTCCCGCGAGCGGGCCGGGGTTCGGCGAGGTGCTCGCGCGCCGCACGACTGGCCTGCAGTTCTCGGGCCACGCGCTGCAGCGCGTCGAGCGCCGTGGCATCGACCTCTCCCCGCAGACGCTCCAGCGGCTGCAGGAGGGCGTCGACCGCGCCACCAGCAAGGGGGCCCGCGAGTCCGTCGTGCTGGTGGACGGCACCGCCTTCGTGGTGTCCGTCCGCAACAAGACCGTCATCACGGCGGTCGACCACGCGCACATGCGCGACCACGTCTTCACGAACATCGACAGCGCCGTCATCGCCTAGCGATCGCAGCGCCTTCGGAACCCCCTTACCCCACCCTCCCCCGGAAAGAAGGAGCCCCCAATGCTTCGAGGCATGTACTCCGCCATCAGCGGCCTGAAGATGCACCAGGCGATGCTGGACGTCACGGCGAACGACATCGCGAACGTCAACACCATCGGCTACAAGAGCAGCCGCACGACGTTCACCGACCAGATGGCCCAGCTGCAGGGCGCCGGCACCGAGCCGGGCGCCGCCACCGGCGGTCAGAACCCGGCCCAGATCGGCCTCGGCGTCCAGTTCGGCTCGATCGACTCGGTCATGGGCAACGGCGCCTTCCAGTCGACCGGCAACAACCTCGACCTCGCGGTCAAGGACGACGGCTGGTTCCGCGTGACCACCGACGGCCCGGACGACCCGACCCTCGCGACCGGCGCGCCCGCTCAGGCCGAGGCGTTCACCCGCGCCGGCAACTTCAACCAGAACTCGCAGGGCTTCCTCGTCACCAAGGGCGGCGCCTACCTGCTGGGCAAGGAGACGGCGGACCCGACCTCCGCCGACGTCTACCTGAAGATCCCGGCGACCGGCACGAACGTGACCGTCGGCTCCGACGGCGCGGTCCGCTACCTCGACTCGACCGACAACACGATCAAGACCGCCGGCTACGTGACGCTGGCCCGGTTCTCCAACGAGGCCGGCCTCGAGCGCGCGTCGACCAACCTCTGGCAGGTCTCCGCGGCCTCCGGCGGCGAGATCGTCGGCGTCCCCGGCGTCAACGGCGTCGGCACCGTCCAGTCCGGCGTCACCGAGATGTCGAACGTCGACCTCGCCAACGAGTTCACCGAGCTCATCTCCGCCCAGCGCGGCTTCCAGGCCAACTCCCGCGTCATCTCCACGAGCGACTCCGTGCTCGAGGAGCTGGTGAACCTCAAGCGCTAGCGGTAACGACCGATGATCCTGCTGCACCGCCTGGGGCGTGACCGCACGCCGTTCCACCTGAACGCCGACCTCATCGTCACCGTCGAGGCCAACCCGGACACCGTCGTGCATCTCGCGACGGGGGCCAACCTGGTCGTCATGGAGACGCCTGAGGAGGTCGTCGCCGAGGTCCGTTCCTGGCGGCGCAGCACCTTCCCGATCGCACTCTCCCCCACCTCCCGGAACTCCTCATGAAGGCCTCAGCGGCAGTCGGCCTGGGCATCGCGTTCGCGTGCCTGGCGGTCGGCGACATCATGGGCGGCGGCAGTCCGCTCCACCTCTTCAACCTCTCCGCGTTCCTCGTCGTGATCGGCGGCACCGCGGGCATCACGCTCGCGGCGACGTCGATGGAGCAGTTCAAGAACATCCCGAACCTCTACAAGAAGGCCCTCGGGACCGCTCCGCCCGACTACCGCGCCGAGGTCGATCGCATCGTGGCCTTCGCCGAGAAGGCCCGCCGCGAGGGCCTGCTCGCGCTCGACGCCGAGGTCGGCCAGATCGAGGACGACTTCGTCCGCAAGGGCATGCAGCTCGTCGTCGACGGCACCGACCCCGAGATCGTCCGCGAGATCCTCGAGGCCGAGATCGACGGCATGTCCGCCCGGCACAAGGAGGGCGCCGAGCCCTTCGTGCAGGCCGGCGGCTACGCGCCGACCATCGGCATCCTCGGCACGACGATGCACCTCGTGCTCATCCTGAAGAGCCTCGACAACCCCGAGACGCTCGGCCCGATGATCGCGGCCGCGTTCATCGCGACGCTGTACGGCGTCGGCTCGGCGAACGCCGTCTACCTGCCGATCGGCGCGAAGCTGAAGGCCCTCTCCACGCAGGAGCAGGCGCTGAAGACCATGATCGTCGAGGGCGTCCTCGCGGTGCAGGCGGGCGAGAACCCGCGCATCATCGCGGACCGCCTCATGACCTTCGTGCCTCCGAACGAGCGCGAGGCCGACAAGAAGTCCGGCGGCGCGGGCGAGCCCGAGCTGGCGCAGGCGGCCTAGTCCGATGGCGGGTCACGGCAAGAAGGGCCGCCGCGGCGGCCACGAGGAGCACGGCGGCCACGACGAGCGCTGGCTCGTGTCCTACGCGGACATGATCACGCTGCTCATGGCCATGTTCCTCGTCCTCTGGTCCATGGCGAGCATCAACACCTCGAAGTTCGAGGCGCTCTCGCAGTCGCTCAAGGAGGCCTTCTCCGGGAAGATCCTCCCGGGCGGCTCCGCGGTGATGAACACCGGCTCGTCGTCGGACTCCAACGAGAAGCCGACGGCCGAGGACCCGATCCAGTCGATGAAGGCGATCACGCCGACGACGACGACCAAGAGCGAGGCCACCAAGGCGTCCGAGGAGTCGGAGGAGCTCGAGAAGCTCAAGAAGGAGATCGACCAGTGGACCCAGACCCACGGTCTGAGCAAGCAGGTCGAGACCCAGATCGCGCGCCGCGGGCTCATCATCCGCGTGCTGACCGACGACGTCCTCTTCGCCTCCGGCAGCGCCACGATCAAGCCGGGGGCCGACCAGCTCCTGGACCAGGTTTCGAGACTGCTCAAGACCCAGGTCACGAATCCGATCCAAGTTGAAGGCAACACCGACAACGTCCCCGTCAGCGGCCGCTACCCCAGCAACTGGGAGCTGTCCACCGCGCGGGCCACGGAGGTCACCCGGAACCTGATCCGGCGTGGCGTCTGGGCCGGGCGGCTCGGGGCCACGGGCTACGCGTCCGAGCACCCCATCGCCTCGAACAAGACAGAGGCGGGGCGCAAGCGCAACCGCCGCGTGGAGATCGTCGTGCTGCGCAAGTACACCGGCCAAGGAGGCCAGAACGGGACCCAGGGAGGGACCAAGTAATGCAGGGAAAGATGAAGTTCATCCTGCCGCTCGTCGCGCTCGTCGTGCTCGGCGTCGGCTACAAGACCGTCCTGGCCAAGCCGGCCGAGAAGGTCGAGCCCAAGATCCACGGACAGCTGTACGTGATCCCGAAGGAGTTCCTGATCAACCTCGCGGACCAGCGGTACGCGAAGCTGACGGTCGCTCTGGAGGTCTCCCACGACGAGGTGCTCGTCGCGGAGGCCGGTGGCCACGGCGGCGGCTCCACCGCCCCCGAGGGCTGGGGCACCATGCCGCAGGAGTCGGTGATCCGCACGCTCGTGACGGACACGCTCACCGGCATCGACGGCGACAAGCTGATCGAGGCCGAGTCGCGCGAGAAGCTCGCCAAGAAGCTGCTCAAGAAGATCAAGAAGCACTCCGACGTGAAGGCCGAGCACGTGCTCTTCACGGACGTGGCCGTCCAGTAAGCGGCCACTGACGCCACACCACGACCCACACCACTCCAGCGAGTCATCCCCCATGCACGAAGACGTCCAGCTCGAGGCCCTCGAGGCCGCCCCTGGCACGGAGCTCGCCCCGTCCGACGCCATGATCCCGGCGCCGGCCGAGGGCGACGCGAACGACCTCGCCCGCCTGCACGACGTGCCGGTGGAGCTGACCGTCGAGATCGGGCGCACCCGGATGACGATCGGTGAGACCCTGGGCCTCGGCCCGGGCGCCATCGTCTCGCTGAACAAGCTGGCCGGCGAGCCCGTCGACCTCCTGGTCAACGGGACGCCGATCGCCCGCGGCGAGGTCGTGGTGATCGACGAGGAGTTCGGGCTCCGGATCACCGACGTGGGCGCGGGCATGGCGCGCCTCGGCGGCGGCGAGGAGCACGCGGCCTAAAGCTGCGGCGGGGACGTCCGACCAAGGGGGAGGCTCCGGAAGAACCCCGGACGGAGCCAGTCCCCCGATGCAGACGTCCCCCTCCGTCATCCTGCGCGCCTCCGCGGCGTGCCTCACCACGTGGCTGCTCGCCGCGCCGGCCGCCCTGGCGGCTTCCGGCACGGGCGAGAACACGCCGCTGAACCTCGACGACACCCCGTCGGGCTCCCCCGCCGAGAAGGCCGCCGAGACCGGCGGTGGCGGCGGCATCGCCCGCATGGTCGTCGGGCTCGCGGTCGTCCTCGGCGTGATCTACGGGCTCTCCTGGGTCCTCAAGCAGATCAAGTCCTCCAAGGAGGAGGAGGCGACCGGCCACGGCATGACGCAGGTCTCGAGCCTGCCGCTCGGCCCCGGCCGCTCCGTCCACCTCCTGCGCGTCGGCGACGAGCTGCTGCTCGTCGGCTCGGCCGAGAAGGGCGTCACGCCGCTGCGCCGCTACGGCCTCGAGGAGGCCGCAGCGACGGGCCTCATCGCCGCCGGCGACGACGGCGAGATCATCGAGGGCCACACCTCCGAGCCGAAGATGGGTGGGCGGGGATCGATTCCTCAGCTCATGACGGGCAACCTCGTCGAGGCCATCCGCCAGCGGACGGTGCGGCGATGAGCGCGGCCGAGATCGACGGCGGGAACGCCCTGCAGATCCTGCTGCTGGTCGGCGGGGTCACCCTCATCCCGGCGCTGCTGTTCTGCGTCACCAGCTTCACCCGCATCCTGATCGTCCTGGGCTTCATCCGGACGGCGCTCGGCACCCCGACCGCGCCGCCGAACCAGGTCCTCGTCGGCATCGCCCTCTTCCTGACGCTCTTCGTCATGGCGCCGACGTTCAACACGATCAAGGAGAACGCGTACGAGCCCCTCCAGAAGGGCGAGATCACGCAGGCTCAGGCGCTCAAGGAGGCCGAGGCCCCGCTGCGCGACTTCATGTTCAAGCAGACGCGCAACGACGACCTGAAGCTCTTCATCGGGATGAGCGACATGGAGGACAAGACGCCCGAGACGCGCGCCGACGTCCCCACCCACGTCCTGATCCCCGCCTTCATCATCAGCGAGCTCAAGACCGCGTTCCAGATCGGGTTCCTGATCTTCCTGCCCTTCCTGATCATCGATCTGGTGATCAGCTCCGTCCTGATGTCCATGGGCATGATGATGCTCCCACCGGTCTTCATCTCGCTGCCCTTCAAGATCCTCCTGTTCGTCCTCGTCGACGGCTGGAGCCTCGTCACCAAGTCCCTCGTGGAGTCCTTCTGATGAGCAGCGACACCGTTGTCAGCCTCGGCACCGACGCCATGACCCTCGCGCTGAAGGTCGGCCTGCCGATCCTCGCCGTGGGCCTGATCGTCGGCCTCCTGATCTCGGTCTTCCAGGCCGTCACGCAGATCCAGGAGCAGACGCTCACGTTCATCCCGAAGATCCTCGCGACGATCGCCGTGATCATCATCGCCGGCCCGTGGATGCTCGACCAGATGGTCGTGTACGCGCACGACCTCTACGGCCAGATCCCCGAGATCGCCGGCCCGAGCAACTAGCCCGCCGTGGACCTGAACGCGCTCATCCAGGGCGTCGGGGCCAGCCAGCTCGTCGCGTTCATGCTCGTGATCGCGCGGGTGGCCCCGCTGTTCATCTTCGCCCCGCTCTTCTCGTCGAAGATGCTGCCCTTCCGCATCCGCGGCATCGTCGCCGTCGCGATCGCGATCGGGCTCTCGCCGATGGCGCTCGGCAGCGGGCAGCCGCCGCTCGACGCGCTCGGCATCTTCGAGCTCGTCATCAAGGAGCTCATCGTCGGCATGGCGTTCGCGTTCGTGATCGGCGTCCTCTTCTACGCGCTGCAGGCCGCCGGCGGCTTCCTCGACACGATCGTCGGCTTCGCCTTCGGCGCCTCGATCGACCCGATCTCCGGCAACCAGGGCACGGTGCTCGGCCAGTTCTACGGCCTGATCGGCGTGGCGATCTTCGTCACGATCGGCGGCGCCGACATGGTCATCCGCGGCCTCGGCGAGACGTACCAGCTCGTCCCGCTGCTGGAGTTCCCCGACCTCGACCGCCTGCTCACCGGCGTGTGGGGCTCGTTCGTCGGCATCTTCACCGCGGCGATCCAGATCATCGCGCCGGTCCTCCTGGCGCTGGTCCTCACCGACCTCGGCTTCGGCCTCATCACCCGCGTCGTGCCGCAGCTCAACGTCTTCTCCGTCGGCATGCCGGCGAAGGTCCTCGTCGCGTTCTTCCTCATCATCGCCTCGCTCCCGTTCGTCGCGGGGTACGTCGGCGACGAGCTCGAGCGCTCCGTGCGCGTCGCGCTCAGCTCGCTGGGGGTGAGCTGATGTCCGCCGAGGCCGGGGAGAAGACCGAGAAGGCGACACCCAAGAAGCGCGAGGACGCGCGCAAGAAGGGCACCGTCGCCAAGTCGATGGACATCAACGGCTCCGTCGTGCTGCTGGCCGGCATCGGGGCGCTCATCGCGACGGGCTCGGCCACCTACAACCGCCTGGCGACCGCGATGAAGGAGATGTTCGTCCACATCGCCGACCCGAGCATGGTCTCCGACCACGGCATCGGGACCCTCTTCGGCGAGCTGGGCAAGGCCGTCGGCCTCTCCGTCGCGCCGATCGCGGCCGCGGGCCTGTTCGCCGGCGTGATCGCGTCCGTCGCGCAGGTCAAGTGGAAGCCGTCCGGGCAGATCATCAAGCCCGATCCGAAGAAGCTGAACCCGGTCTCGGGCGCCAAGAACCTGTTCGGTAAGCGGGCGCTGTTCGAGCTCCCGAAGAACATCCTCAAGGTCGCCGTCGTGGGCGCGGTCGTCGCGATGATCCTGCTCCCCAGCATCACCGAGGTCGCCGCGCTCGTGGGCATGCCGCCCGTCGAGCTGATGAGCGTCCTCGTGAAGAAGATCCTCACGCTCGCGCTCTGGGCAGCCGCCGCTTACCTCGTCATCGCGGCCGCCGACTACGGCTACCAGAAGTACGAGACCGAGAAGAACCTGAAGATGACCAAGGAAGAGGTCAAGCAGGAATTCAAGAACATGGAGCAGTCGGCCGAACTCAAGGGTGCGATCAAGCGCAAGCAGATGGGGGCGGCCAGAGCACGGATGATGGCCGACGTCCCCGAGGCGGATGTGATCGTGACCAACCCGACGCACTACTCCGTGGCCCTCAAGTACTCCCCCGACAAGTCCGCCCCCGTCGTCGTGGCGAAGGGCAAGGACATCATCGCCTTCAAGATCCGCGAGATCGCCGCCGCCAACGGCGTCCCGATCGTCCCGGACCCGCCGCTCGCCCGCTCCCTCCACGCCTCGGTCGAGGTGGGTCAGATGATCCCCGAGGACTTCTTCCAGGCCGTCGCCTCGCTGCTGGCCTACGTCTACCGCACCGCCCGGCGCGCCCCGGCCGCCGCCTAGCCCAGCCCCACTCGTCCCCCCGAGATGAACGCCCTCTCCAAGATCACGAAGCACACCGATCTGCTCGCCGCCGCCGGCGTCGTGCTGATCGTGATGATGCTCATCGTCCCGCTGCCCCCGGCGCTGCTGGACGTCTTCATCGCGCTGAACATCGCGATGGGCCTCGCCATCCTCACGGCGACCCTCTACCTGCCGCGCGCGCTGGACTTCTCGGTCTTCCCGAGCCTCCTGCTGATCACCACCATGTTCCGGCTGGCGATCAACGTCTCGGTCACCCGCCTGATCCTCCTCCACGGCGACGCGGGCCACATGGTCCACGCGTTCGGCGACTTCGTCGTCGGCGGCAACGTCGTGGTCGGCCTCATCATCTTCACGATCCTCGTGGTCATCCAGTTCGTCGTGGTGACGAACGGCGCCGGCCGCGTGGCCGAGGTCGCCGCGCGCTTCACCCTCGACGCGATGCCCGGCAAGCAGATGGCGATCGACGCCGACCTGAACGCCGGCCAGATCTCCGACGAGGAGGCGCGCAAGCGCCGCGACGAGGTCGCCCGCGAGGCCGAGTTCTACGGCGCGATGGACGGTGCCTCGAAGTTCGTCAAGGGCGACGCGATGGCGGCCGTGATCATCACGATCATCAACCTCCTCGGCGGCATCATCGTCGGCGTCGTCCAGCAGGGCATGTCGATGGGCGACGCGGCGCACACCTTCTCGCTGCTGACCGTCGGCGACGGCCTCGCGGCGCAGATCCCCGCGCTGCTCGTCTCCGTCGCGACCGGCATCATCGTCACCCGCTCGGCGTCCGAGAAGGACCTCGGCAACGACATCGCCGACCAGATCGGCAAGAACCGCAAGGCCCCGATGGTGGCCGGCGTGGTCGTCTGCCTCTTCGCGCTCGTCCCGGGCCTGCCGAAGCTGCCGTTCCTCGTGGTCGGCGCGATCTTCATCGCGATCGGCTGGAACCTGAGCAAGAAGGCCAAGGCGGAGGAGGCCAAGGAGGCCGAGCAGGCGCTCGCCGCCGCCGACGCGCCGCAGGGCCAGCTCCCCGCGCCGCGCGACGCCGCCATCGAGGCGCTCACGGTCGACCCGCTCGAGCTGGCGATCGGCTTCGGCCTCGTGCCGCTGGTCGACGCGTCCGCCGGCGGCTCGCTCCTCACCCGCGTCTCCGCGGTGCGCCGCCAGATCGCCTCCGACCTGGGCGTCGTCGTCCCGCCGGTGCGCATCCACGACGAGTTCTCGCTCGAGTCGCACGAGTACGTCGTGCGTGTCCGCGGCACCGAGGTCGCCCGCTCGCGCATCATGCCGGGCCACCAGCTGGCGATGGACCCGGGCGACGCCTTCGGCGAGCTGCAGGGCCTGCCGACCGTCGAGCCCGCCTTCGGCCTCCCGGCCGTGTGGGTCCCCGAGCAGGGTCGTGCCGACGCGGAGGCCCTCGGGTACACCGTGGTGGACACCGAGTCCGTCATCGTGACCCATCTGACCGAGACGATCCGCCAGCACACCGCCGATCTGCTGACCCGCCAGGAGACCCGGCAGCTGCTCGACCAGCTGAAGGAGCACAATGCAGCCGTGGTGGACGAGGTCGTTCCGGACGTGCTCTCCGTCGGCGAGATCCAGCGCGTGCTGCAGAACCTGCTGCGCGAGGGTGTCTCGATCCGCGATCTGGGCCCCATCGTGGAAGCGGTGGGCGACAAGGCACGCCTGACCCGCGACCCCTCCGTGCTGGCCGAGTACGCCCGCCAGGCGCTGTCGCGCCGCATCGTCGCCCCGTACGTGGACGTCGAGGGCACGCTCCGCGCCATCGCGCTGGATCCGACCGTCGAGCGGGAGATCGCGGACGCGATCGCCCAGACGCCGGACGGCGAGGTGCTCGCGCTCGACCCGACCCGGGCCCACGCCCTCGTCTCCACGCTGCAGGTCCAGTTCGACCACGCGGCCGGGCTCCGCCCCGTGCTGCTGTGCTCGAGCCGCGTGCGCCGCCACCTGCGCCGGCTCGTCGAGCAGGCCATCCCGCAGCTGCCCGTCTTCGCGTACCAGGAGGCGCCTCCGGGGCTGCGCGTCGAGACCGTCGGCATCGTCGGCGGTGACCCGGTGGAGGCGCTGGCGGCGTGACCGAAGGAGGATCCGACGTGCCCGAGACCGTGACCTACCGTGGACGCTCGCTGGAGGAGGTGCTGCCCAAGATCCGCGAGGAGCTGGGGCCGGACGCCGTCATCGAGCGCCAGCGCACGGGGCTCGTCGGGGGCGTCGGGGGCTTCTTCCAGCGCGAGATGGTCGAGGTCGACGCGCGCCCGGCCAGGCCGGGCGAGTCCGCCGAGATGCCCGGGCAACCCAACGGCGGCTCGCTCAACATCCTCGCCGGCGCCGACGAGGAGGACGACCTCCGCGCCGCCACCCGCGGCGTCGACCCCCCCACCCCCTCGGCCGGTCCGTCCTTCACGCCCGCCGACCGCGAGGAGCAGCGCGAGGAGGGCCTCTCCGCCCCCGCGATGCAGCGCATCGCGCGCCAGAGCGAGCCGTTCGCCGACCTCCTGCGCGACGCCGAGGCCGACCTCCCGCCGGTGCGCGATCCCGCGCCGACCGCCGGAGAGCCCCAGCCTGCCCGGCCGGAGCCGGTGGAGGCCGAGGCGGAGGAGGAGCAGGACTGGGACGCGTGGGGCGACGAGCTCGCTCCGCCGCGCAAGCCGTCGCCCGGCGGGTCGTTCGCCACGAACGCGTACCGCACCGCCGGCACCGAGCCGACCGAGCCCGTGGAGGAGCCCGCGCCGCTGGACGTGCCCGAGGCCGCCGAGCCGCCGCGCATCACGCGCGCGCCGCGCACGGCGCCCGAGCCGACGCCGGAGCCTGAGCCCACGCCCGAGCCCGCAGCCACCGCGCCGCCCAAGCCCGCCGCCGCCCCGCGCGAGCTGCCCACGGCCGGCCCGCAGCTCGAGGCCAAGCTCGTCGACGCCGGCCTCTCGCCTGCGGTCGCCAACGCGATCGTCGCCGAGGCCCACCACCACGCCGCGCCGTTCGCGACCACCACGCGCGGCGGCCTGAAGAAGCTCGTGCGCCAGACGCTCGCGCGCCACATCCCGGTCCAGGCGGGCTTCGGCACCGCCGGCCGCACGATCGCGCTCGTCGGGCCCGCGGGCTCGGGCAAGACCCGCGCCGCCGCCGGGCTGGCCGCCGCGTACGCGGCGGGCTCGGACCTCGCGGTCGTCGCGATGAGCCTGCGGCCGCGCGACGTCGGCGCCGAGCTGACCGAGCTGCTCGACCCGCACAACGTGACCGTCCGGCCCGTCGACGACGGCGGGCAGGCCAAGACGCACCTCGGCGCCCGCGCGGGCGAGGCCGTCGCGATCGTCGACACGCCGGCCGTCTCCGCCCGCGACAAGGACGCGATCGCCGCGATCGCCAGCGAGCTGGCCGCCGCCGGCGTCACCGAGGTCCACCTCGTGCTGCCCGCGACCGTCTCGCGGCCCGTCGCCGCCGCCGCGCTCGCCGCCTTCGCCCCGCTCTCACCCGCCGCCGTGCTGGTCACGCACACCGACGAGACGGACCACCTCGGCCCCATCGTCGATGTGGCCATCGAGCAGGGCGCACCCCTCTCGTACCTCGTCAGCGGACCCGACCTCACGGGTGAGATCGTCCTCGCCGACCCTGCCGCGCTCGCACAGCGCCTCGTTCCATGACCCAGCACTCCCACGTCGCACCCGGCCAGCCCGTCACCCTCGAGCTGGAGAAGGCCGGCACGTTCAACGCCCAGGTCGATGCCGTGCTGGAGGACCGGCTGCTGCTGATCCCGCTCGCCAAGCTGCCCATCGAGCGCCACCGCATCGTCGGCCTCGCCGCCGACGCGTTCGTCGCCACGCCGCGCGGCGTCTGGCGCGCCGCGGGCGTGATCACCTCGTGCGACGAGGGGGAGCGGATCGAGATCGGCTTCGCGGAGTCGCCCGTCGTCGACCAGCGCCGCGAGCACGTCCGGATCGAGACGCGCCTGCCCGGCCTCATCGTCGCCCAGGGCGAGGAGGGCCAGTCGACGCTGCACACCTTCACGCTCGACGTCAGCGGCGGCGGCATCCTCGTCGCGGGCGCGGGCACCGAGCCGATCGGCACGCCGGTCTCGCTCCAGGTCCGGCTCCCCGACCGCATCCTCGAGACCGAGGCGGTCATCGCGCGCCGCACGCCCGAGGGGCACGTGGGCCTGAAGTTCGAGGGCATGTCGACCGGCCAGCGCGAGGCGCTGGTGCGGTGGATCTTCGAGCGCCAGCGCCTGGCGCGCGCCGCCGAGCGGAGACGCGAGGTCTAGTGGCCAAGAAGGCCGACAAGAAGCAGGGCAAGAAGGGCGCCGAGACCGAAGCGGCGCCGATGATCTCCGTGTCGGCCCACCCGCGCGCGCAGCGCTCGATCCTGCGCGCGAAGGCCTACGCCGGCCTGGTCGGGTTCGTCCTCGTCGGCTTCTTCTCCTACCAGGCCGGCGTCGAGCCGTTCGAGGTCGGGCTGCGCGCGCTGATCGCGGGCATCGTCTGCTACCTCGTCGCGTGGTTCGGCGCGGTCGCGCTGTGGCAGCGGCTCGTCGTCGCCGAGGCGCAGGCCGAGGCCGACCGCATCCGCGAGGCCCACGAGGAGGCGCTCGCCGCGATCCGGGCCGCGGAGGAGAAGGTGGCCAAGGAGAACGAGGAGGACGCGGCCGCATGACGATCCAGCCGATCCACTTCCCCTCGACCGCGCGCGACGGGCTGCGCGAGGTCGAGCCGGTGCATCGCCGCCGCAAGGTCGCGGACGAGCACGAGCACGAGGAGCCGCGCGACGAGCGCGAGCCCCACGAGCACCCCGAGCCGCGCGAGCGCAAGCCCGAGGTCGACACGGTCGTCGACGCCGACGGCCACGTCGACGTCCTGGCGTAGCTCAAGAGACGCCGCCTGGCGTCGATTCCAACGGGCATGGACCGCGTCGCCGTCATCGTTCCCCTGCCCGAGACCGAGAGCCAGGCGCTCGCCGCGCTGACCGCCCTCGCCCAGCTGCCGGAGGCCCCGGCGCACGACGTCGTGCTCGTCGACACCTCCGCGGGCGCGCTCGACGCGCTGCTCGCGCGCGTGGAGGGCGACGTCCAGGTCCTGCGCTCGAGCGACGCCGCCACCGTCGTCGCCGCCTTCGCGCTCGGCGCCGCGAACACCGACCACGACGTCCTCGCGGTCATCAGCGCCGACGCGCGCCCGCAGGGCGACTGGCTGGCGCCCCTCGTCGCCGCGCTGGCGGCCCCGAGCACCGTCGCCGTCACGAGCGCCGTGTCCGGCGCCGACGGCGTCCACGCGCTCGCCGTCCGCCGCACCGAGCTCGCAGCGTCCGGGCCGGCCACGCTGGCCGCCGCCGACCTCACCGGCCTCGCGCTGGCGCTCGCCGCCCGCGGCGCCGTCAAGCCGGTCCCCGCCTCGGTCGTCACGATCGACGTCCCGCAGGTCGTCTACGGCGACCCGCACCGCCCGCTCGAGCTCTCGATCGTCATCCCGACGCTGGAGGCGACCTCCGAGCGCGTCCGCGGCTGCCTCGACGCGATCGCGGCGAACACGACGGTCGCGCACGAGGTCATCGTGATGCACAACGGGCCCACGCCCCAAGGCTTCGCCGCGCCGGTCAACGCCGGGATCCGCGCCGCGCGCGCGCCGTACGTCGTCGTGATGAACGACGACGTCGAGCCGCTGCCCGGCTGGTGGGAGCCGCTGCGCGCCGCGCTGGACCGCGGCGCCTCCGTCGCGTTCCCCTACACGCTGGAGGGCTTCAACCGGCCCGACTTCGCCGCGTGGTGCTTCGGCATGACGCAGGCGACGATCGCCCGCCACAGCTGCGCGCCCGGCGAGTTCTTCGACCCGCGCCTCGTGGTGCACTTCCAGGACACCGACCTGATGGTGCGCCTCCAGGACGCCGGCGAGCCGCCGGTGCAGGTGATGGAGTCGACGATCCGCCACGGCCTCTCGCAGACGCTGGGGACGAAGTCCCCGGAGCTGCAGCGCTGGCTGGTCGAGCAGGTCGCGCGCGACCAGGAGCACTTCGTGGCCAAGCAGCCCGAGGCGTTCGCGCGCATGAAGTTCGCCGTCATCCAGTAGCGGGCGAGCGTCTTCGCGCCACCCGCCTGGACGTTCGGCGGAGGTGGCGCGAAGACGTCATAAAGGCCGCGACATAAGGGCCGAATACCGGGAGGCAAGTAGGAGCGACATGGAGTCGCTCGGGACAACCCCACACGTCAAGGAGACGTACGCATGGCCCTCCGTATCCAGAACAACGTCGAGGCTTTCAACGCCCACCGCAACCTGACCGGCACCAGCAGCAAGTCGGCCAAGGCGATGGAGAAGCTCTCGTCCGGGTACCGGATCAACCGCGCGGCCGACGACGCCGCCGGGCTCGCCATCTCGGAGAAGATGCGCGCGCAGATCTCGGGTCTCAACCAGGCTCAGCGCAACGCCAACGACGGCATCTCGCTCGTCCAGACGGCGGAGGGTGCCCTCACCGAGGTGCACTCCATGCTGAACCGCGTCCGCGAGCTCAAGGTGCAGTACGACAACGGCACCCTGAGCGACCAGGACAAGACGGCGATCGCTTCCGAGGTCACGGCGCTCAGCTCCGAGATCTCCGCGATCGGCACCGAGACGAAGTTCAACGGCAACAAGCTCCTCGCGGGCTCGTCCTTCGACTTCGTGGTCGGCGCCGACGGTGAGAAGATCACCGCCGCCGCGTTCTCCCTGGGCTCGAAGGTCCCGGCGACGATCTCGCTGGGCTCGGCCACCACGGGCACGATCGACACGTACATCCAGGACGTCTCGACCGCGCGTGCCGACCTCGGCGCCGTGCAGAACCGCCTCGAGCACCGGCTGAACAACCTCGCGACGTACCAGGAGAACCTGACCGCGTCCGAGAGCCGCATCCGCGACGTGGACATGGCGCAGGAGATGGTCAACTTCTCCAAGCTCCAGATCCTCTCGCAGGCCGGCACCTCCATGCTCGCGCAGGCCAACCAGTCCTCGCAGGGCGTCCTCTCGCTCCTGCGCTAGGTCTGACCGACCTGTTGTAAGCCTCATCGGGGGATGAGTTGCGGCAAGGGCCGCCCTTCGGGGCGGCCCTTCCGCGTTTTATGGCGCGCAGACGTCCATTGGTGTCCAGTTCCGCCCGCGCGTGCTTCATGTCCGCGGGCCCGGCGCCGAGTGATGCGGTCGTAAGGGCGACAAGGAGTCGCCGAGACCGTCCATCACACGTCAAGGAGACGTACGCATGGCCCTTCGCATCCAGAACAACGTCGAGGCGTTCAACGCCCATCGCAACCTGACCGGCACGAGCACCAAGTCGGCCAAGGCGATGGAGAAGCTGTCCTCGGGCTACCGCATCAACCGTGCCGCCGACGACGCGGCCGGGCTCGCCATCTCGGAGAAGATGCGCGCGCAGATCGGCGGCCTGGCGCAGGCGCAGCGCAACGCCAACGACGGCGTCTCGCTCGTCCAGACGGCGGAGGGTGCCCTCACCGAGGTGCACTCGATGCTGAACCGCGTCCGCGAGCTCAAGGTCCAGTACGACAACGGCACGCTCAACGCGCAGGACAAGGCCGCCATCGCCTCCGAGGTCACCGCTCTGTCGAGCGAGATCTCCGCGATCGGCACCGAGACGAAGTTCAACGGCAACAAGCTCCTCGCCGGCTCCTCCTTCGACTTCGTCGTGGGCGCCGACGGTGAGAAGATCTCCGCTGCCGCGTTCTCGCTGGGCTCGAAGGTCCCGGCGTCGATCTCCCTCGGCACCGCGACCACCGGCACGATCGATCAGTACATCCAGGACGTCAGCACCGCGCGTGCCGACCTGGGTGCGGTCCAGAACCGCCTCGAGCACCGTCTGAACAACCTCGCGACGTACCAGGAGAACCTGACCGCGTCCGAGTCCCGCATCCGCGACGTGGACATGGCGCAGGAGATGGTCAACTTCTCCAAGCTCCAGATCCTCTCGCAGGCCGGCACCTCGATGCTGGCCCAGGCCAACCAGTCCTCGCAGGGCGTGCTCTCGCTGCTCCGCTAGGCCCGGTCGACCGACCTGCCGTACCGATGAGGGCGGCCCTTCGGGGCCGCCCTTCGTCGTTCTCGGGCGGCCGTCGTCCAGGTCGCGTCCAGATGCGCGGCGGTCGCCCTCAACTCCTGGTCGAAGGCGCCGATGACTCCACCGGAAGGACGACACGGAGTCGTCCGGGAACCACCCCACCACGTCAAGGAGACGTAAGCCATGGCCCTCCGTATCCAGAACAACGTCGAGGCGTTCAACGCCCATCGCAACCTGACCGGCACTTCGTCGAAGTCCGCGAAGGCGATGGAGAAGCTCTCGTCGGGGTACCGGATCAACCGCGCGGCGGATGACGCTGCCGGGCTCGCCATCTCGGAGAAGATGCGCGCGCAGATCTCGGGTCTCAACCAGGCTCAGCGCAACGCGAACGACGGCATCTCGCTCGTCCAGACCGCGGAGGGTGCCCTCACCGAGGTCCACTCGATGCTGAACCGCGTCCGTGAGCTCAAGGTGCAGTACGACAACGGCACCCTGTCGACTCAGGACAAGACCGCCATCGCGTCCGAGGTCACCGCCCTGTCCTCGGAGATCAGCGCGATCGGCACCGAGACGAAGTTCAACGGCAACAAGCTCCTCGCCGGCTCCTCCTTCGACTTCGTCGTGGGCGCCGATGGCGAGAAGATCACGGCCGCTGCCTTCTCCCTCGGCTCCAAGGTTCCGGCGACGATCTCGCTCGGCACCGCCACCACGGGCACGATCGACCAGTACATCCAGGACGTCTCCACCGCGCGTGCCGACCTGGGTGCCGTTCAGAACCGCCTCGAGCACCGTCTGAACAACCTCGCGACGTACCAGGAGAACCTGACCGCGTCCGAGAGCCGCATCCGCGACGTGGACATGGCGCAGGAGATGGTCAACTTCTCCAAGCTCCAGATCCTCTCGCAGGCCGGCACCTCGATGCTGGCCCAGGCCAACCAGTCCTCGCAGGGCGTCCTGTCGCTCCTGCGCTAGGTCTGAGCAGCCTGTAGCACCAAGCCTCATCGGGGGATGAGCTGCAGACGGGCGGGCCTTCGGGCCCGCCCTTCTGCGTTCTTGTGCGCCACGCCACTCAACCGCCCTCCCACCTGACCGATCACCAAGGCGATGTCGATCGAAGCCGTGATGGCGCGAGTCTCCGAGCTGCAGTCCGCCATGAGCCCCGTCCTCCGCGCGCCCGTCGTGGCGCAGACGACAACCCCCACCGCTCAGGTGTCCGCGGCCGACGCCAAGAAGTTCGCGTCCGCGCTCACCTCGGCCCAGGCCCCGGTGGCCACCGCCGCCGTCGCCCCGTTCGGGTTGACCGGCGCCGGCACGGTCGGGGAGAAGATCGTCGCCGCGGTGAAGCCCGAGGTCGGCGTGGCCGAGCAGCCGCCCGGCTCGAACGACTCGCCGCGCATCGCCGAGTTCCGCTCCGCGACCGCCGGCGCGCCCGGCCCGGGCCCGTGGTGCGCGTACTTCACCTCGTGGGCGGCCAAGCAGGCGGGCGTGCCCGTCGGCAACAACGGCGAGGGCTTCGGCTCCGTCGACGCCCTCTACGCCTGGGCGCAGAGCGCCGGCAAGGCGATCCCGGCCGCGAACGCCAAGCCGCAGCCGGGCGACCTCATCGTCTGGGACGAGCACATCGGCGTGGTCGAGTCCGTCACGCCCGACGGCAAGATCAACACGATCGAGGGCAACTCCTCCGACAAGGTCTCGCAGCGCACGTACGGCCCGGACGGCGGCGGCGCGCTGGGCTACGTCCGGCTCGGCTGAGCCGCGCCTACGTCGTCGCGATGAGGTCGGCGAGCTCCTCGCCGTCCAGCCACCGCGACGCCGCCTCCACGAGCTTCCCGACCCGCGCGGCGACGACGCCGGGCGCGCACGTCTCGCGCACCGGGTGCGCGCTGGCGGTGCGGTCCTGCGACCGCTCCAGCGCCGCCTCCACGTGCGCCGCCGCGACCGCGGGCACCACGACGTGCTCGCCGATCACCGCGGCGGCCGCGCCGCGCGTCACGGTCAGTGGCGTCGCGCCGGCGGCCGCGCACAGCAGCACGCGCCGGTCGAACGGGTCGGTGTCGTCGGCCGCGACGACGACGTCGGCCTGCCCGCCGAGCGCGGCGATCTCGTGCTCGGGCGTCAGTGGCCCCACCACCTCCGCGCCGTGCTCGCCCGCGAGCCGCTCGAGCTGCGGCGTGCGGACGAGCGGCAGCACGCGCACCGACGCGCGCAGACCTGCGAGCGCCCCGAGCGTGCGCGCGGCCGCGGGCAGGTCGTGGCCGCCGAGCAGCACGAGCACGCCGGCGCCGCCGCGCCCGGCGGGGACGATCGGGATGCCGGGCGGCAGCCAGGCGACGCGCTCGCGCCGCAGGCCCGCCGCGATGAGCTCGTCGGCCAGCCACGGCGTCGCCGCCCACGCGCCCTGGCGGCCGAGCGCGGCCTTGCGGCCGGGCATCCGCGCGAGCCGGGTGATCACGCCCTCGCCCGCCTCCAGCATGGCGAACCGCCCGGCGGGCACGTGGACCCTGAGGCCCAGCGGGGACATCACGCGCTTGCGGGTGTGCTCGAGCAGGCGCCGCTCGTCGGCGCTCAGGCGCGGCGTCACCCAGATCGGCTGGCGGTCGATCGCCGCCGGCGCGAAGCCCCCCTGCTGGAGGGCGGCGAGCAGCGCACGGCCCTCCGCGGACTCGCCGGCCAGGCTGCTCAGCGCGCCGTCCACGGTGACCGCGGCGCCCTCCGCGTGGAGGAGCATCGTGTCGACGTAGTCGCCGACCGAGAGCTCGCCGTCGAACAGGTCGCGGATCAGCTCGCTGTCGTCGTCGAACGCGCCCGCGTAGCGCTCGTTGAAGCGGCGGATGTTCTCGCGCGCGACATCGGTCTGGCCCCTGCGGGTCGCGCTCTCCAGGTGGACGAGGCAGAGGTCTCCGCGGTACACGATGCGCAGGCCCTTCAGCCGCACCTTGACGCACAGGTCGACGTCCTCGAGGCCGTTGACGAACCAGCCGTCGAACCCGCCGGCGTCCGCGAACACCTGCTTGCGCATGACCATGCACGCGCCGGTGACCGCGTCCAGGTCGTACGTCGCCGCACCGTGCGGCAGGTCGCCGGCCTCGAAGTGGAAGAGGTGGACGCCCGTCGGCACGTCGCCGAACTTGCGCCACACCACGCCGCCGTGCTGCATCCCCCCGTCGGGGAACACGAGCCGCGCGCCGACCATCCCGACGTCCGGCTCCAGCGCGTTCTCCACCAGCGCCTCCAGGACGCCGGGGAAGAAGACCATGTCGTTGTTGAGGAAGAGGACGACCTCCCCGCGCGACACCTCCGCGCCCGCGTTGCAGCCGCCCGCGAAGTTGCGGTTCTCCGGCAGGCGCACGACCGTCGCGCCCTTGCGCTCCCACACCGCGAAGAGGTCGAGCGTGTCGTCCGGCGAGTTGTTGTCGACCAGGACGAGCTCGAACTCGGTGTGGAGCTTGGGCCCCAGCGCGGTCTCGAGCGTCGCGAGGGTCGCCTCCGTCACGGGGCGCTTGCCCCAGGCCACCATGACGATCGACGCGCGGGGGGTTGCGGGCATCGGCGCATCGTAGGTGCTCAAGCACGCGAGCAACGGGCCGATGACCTGGCCAGATGATCGACCGCGCGCGGAAGGACGACGTATGACCGAGCAGACCCAGCAGGCCGCCGAGGCGCTCGCAGAGGGGCGCGTCGACGACGCCCGCGAGCTGCTTCGCGTCATGCTCGCGGAGCACCTCGACCTCGAGGACCTCAACGACTTCGCCGTCCTGTGCCACAGCACGGGCGACTCCGCCGCGGCCGAGGCGCTCCTGCGCGCCGCGCTGGTGATCGGCGGCGCCAACGACGCGCTCGCGCGCAACCTCGAGCACATCTCGGCCGCCGTCGGCCCGGCGGGCCTCCCCGCGCCCGCGCGCGACGACTCGTGGCGCCAGCAGCTCCCGCCCGCGGTCGCCGCGCACAAGGACGGCTCGGTCCGCGACTACTGGCGCGACCGCCTGGTCCAGCACACGTCCGACAACTACCTGGGCGTCCCGCTCTCCAAGTTCCCGGAGGACCTGCGCGTCTACGAGCACCTGCTCGGGCTGCAGAAGCCGGACGTCATCGTCGAGCTCGGCTCGCAGTACGGCGCCTCCACGCTGTGGTTCCGCGACCGCCTGCGCACGCTCTCGCAGTACGGCCTGATCGGGCCCGACCCCCAGGTCATCTGCGTCGACATCGACACCTCGCACACCCGCGCGAACCTCCAGCGCGTCGATCCCGACCACGCCTCCTCGATCACCGTCATCGAGGGCGACGTCTGCGATCCGGCCATCCGGGCGCAGGTGGGCTCGCTCATCGCGCCGGGTACCAACGTGTGGGTGATCGAGGACTCCGCGCACATCTACTCGACCACGCACGCGGCGCTCGAGCTGTACGCGGACCTCGTGCCGGTCGGCGGCTTCTTCGTCATCGAGGACGGCGTCGTCGACGTCGAGGACCTCCGCATCAGCCCGCACTGGGTGCGCGGCGTCCTGCCCGCGCTGCACATGTGGCTCTCCACGCCGCAGGGCAGCGACTTCGAGGTCCGCCGCGACCTCGAGATCTACGGCGTCAGCTGCCACCCGGGCGGCTTCCTCCAGCGCGTCCGCTAGCCCCCTTCGTCTCCGAGTCCCCCGAGGAGCCCAACCGTGTCCCTTCGCATCACCGATCCGTCCGCCGAGCAGCTGCACGCCGACGGCATCGCCGCCTTCGAGGCCGGCGACGCCGCCACGGCGCGTGACCTGCTGCGCCGCGCCGCCGCCGGCGCGGTCGGCTCCGAGGCGATCAACGACCTCGCCGTCGTCCTCGCCCAGCTCGGCGACCACGACGACGCCCGCACGCTGCTGCAGGCGACGCTCACGCTCGACCCGGCGAACGCCGACGCCCGCGAGAACCTCGCCGCGCTGGCGCCCGCCGTCGAGACGACCGCGGCGACCGACGGCGCGTGGCGCGAGTCGCGCACCCTCGGCGGCGACGACCCGCTGATGCCGGAGCGCGCCTTCCCCGGCATGCCGAGCACGAGCACGATGTCCGAGCACGCCATGCGCTACTCGATGGCGATCGGCCTGTTCGCGAACCGCGACGTCCTCGACGTCGGGTGCGGCACGGCGTACGGCTCGGAGATGCTGACCTGGACGGCCCGCCGCGTTCGCGGGTTCGACCTGTGGCAGCCGGGCCCGGGCGAGCATCCGTCGTGGCCGGGCGGCGCCGAGCTGACCTACGGCTTCGACGTCTGCCGCAACCCGCTGCCGAAGGCCGAAGCGGCGATCATGTTCGAGATCGCCGAGCACCTCGACGACTGCCCGGCGGCGCTGCGCAACGTCTTCACCGCCGCCCCGGCGCTGCTGGCCTCGTTCCCGAACCCGCAGTTCCACGGCTCGCACCTCAACCACCACCACGTCAACGACTGGACGCTGGAGCAGTTCGAGCACGAGCTGCAGGCGGCCGCCACCGCCGTCCGCGGGCCGGTGGAGCTGCACCACTTCAACCAGCCGAGCGGGATGCCGTTCATCGTCCCGGGCCGCGACGCCGCGTCGCCGTTCTGGATCGTGCTGGCCCTCCCGGCCGCGTAAGCCGCCGCTGACCGCGCGCCCGGCCCGGCAGGAGTCGCGCCGGGCCGCGGCGTATCGTTAGCGGAGGTGAACGGGCTGACCGCAGCGAAGGGCCTGCGCCGCTCCGTCGAGGACGCGGGCGGCACGATGCGCATCTCGCTCAACGCGCTGGGCGACGCCTTCGGGCGCGGGAAGCTCACCGTGCGCGCGCGCAAGGGCATCCAGCAGGTGCTCGAGCGCGCCGGCCTCGACGTCTCACCCGACCTGTGGACGGCCGCGCCCGGCGACTGGATCACGCTCACGATCGCGCAGCCGCGCCCCGCGAACGCCGAGGTGCGCGACCTGATGCCGCCACGGCAGGTCCCGCCGTCCCTCGCGGCCGCCGTGGCGTTTGTCCTCCCGGTCCTCCTCGCGGGCTTCTTCGTCATCCCGTCGATCGGCGCCGAGCCCACACGCAACGTCACGACCGTGCCGGTCGCCACGCCGCTCGAGCAGGCGCAGGTCGCCGTCCGCGCCGGCGAGTACCGCACCGCCGTGCGGCTCGCGAAGGCTTCCGACCCCGCCAAGGTCCCGGCCCTCCGCGCGCAGATCAGCCGCAGGCTGGTGAACGACGCTCGCGCCGCCCAGCGCGCGGGCGCGTACGTCCGCGCGATCCGGCTCGCACGCCGCGCCGCGCGGTACGGCGCGGCCCCCGGCGCGCACCAGGTCGTCGTGCAGTCGCGCGCCGGGCTGGACCTCCGGCGCGCCGAGCAACGGCGCCTCGCGCGGGCCTCCAGGCGCTGACGCACGCCACCTCCCAGCTCCGGCCCGGAGGACAGGCACAATAGGGGTCGTGAGCACGTACGTCGGGACGAGCCTGAGCGGGCGGTACCGCCTCGACGCCCAGATCGGGACCGGCGGCATGTCCACGGTCTACCGGGCGTTCGACACCGTGCTCGAGCGCCAGGTCGCGGTGAAGCTCATGCACCGCGACATCGCCCACAACCCCGACCAGCTCGAGCGCTTCCGGCGCGAGGCGCGGGCCGTCGCGCAGCTCAACCACCCGCACGTCGTCGGCGTCATCGACGCGGGCGAGGACGACGGCATGCCGTACATCGTCCTGGAGTACATCCAGGGCGAGACGCTGAAGGAGCGCATCCGCCGCTACGGCGGCCTCCAGGTGCCGGAGGCGCTCGCCTACGCGATCGAGATCGCGCGCGCCCTGGGCGCCGCGCACGACCGCGGCATCGTCCACCGCGACGTCAAGCCGCAGAACGTCATGATCGACGAGGAGGGCTCGGCCAAGGTCACCGACTTCGGCATCGCCCGCACGCTCGAGCAGGACGGGCTGACGGCCGACGGCCGCGTGCTCGGCACGACCGACTACGTCTCGCCCGAGCAGGCGCTCGGCCACCCCGTCACCGGCCAGTCGGACCTCTACTCGCTCGGCGTCGTCCTCTACGAGATGCTCGTCGGCGACGTGCCCTTCCACGGCGAGAACCAGATCGCCGTCGCGATGAAGCACGTCCGCGAGGAGCTGCCGGACATCCAGTTCCACCGGCCCGAGGTCTCCTCGGCGCTCGCCGCGGTGCTCGACAAGGCGACCGCGAAGGACCTGGGCAAGCGCTACCAGGACGACCGCGAGCTGATCGCCGACCTCGAGGAGGTGCTGGCGATCGAGACGGCGCGCTCGGGCCACGCGACCGGCGAGGCGACGACCGTCCTGCGCACGCTCCCGCCCAGCGCCCGGCGCCGCGTCCCGCTGCGGCTGCGCACGTCGATGCTCGCGGTCGTCGCGCTCGTGGTGGCGATCGTCGCCGTCGTGGTCGTCGTGGTCGTCTTCGGCGCGAAGGAGACGGAGAAGGGCACGGGCAGCAACATCGGCCGCAACGCCGAGCCGGCGCCGTCGACCGAGCTGGCGGCCGTGTCGCTCGGCCAGTCGAACGCCGACGACTACGACCCGCTCGGCGGCGACGGGGAGCACGCCGACGAGGCCACCGCGGTCGTCGACCGCGACGACAGCTCGACGTGGTCGACCGAGACGTACCCCGACGGCCTCACGAAGGAGGGCGTCGGGATCATGGTCGACGCCGACCCGGGCGTCGCGGCCGCGATGATGACCGTCGCGACCCCCACGCCGGGCTTCACCGCCGAGGTCTACGGGACGACGAGCGGCACCCCGCCCGCGCAGCTCGACGACGACGCGTGGGTGCGGCTGGCGAACGCGCGGACCATCGCCGACGGCGAGCGAGTCGAGCTCGAGACCGCCGGCAACCGGTACCGCTACTACCTGCTCTGGATCACCGAGCTGCCAGAGGGGAAGCCTGCCGCCGAGGTCAGCGAGCTCCGCCTCTACCGGCTTCAGAAGCGGTAGGCCCGCTCCCGCTCGAACCGCGCGACGGCCAGCTGGCAGAGCCGGTCGAGCGCCTCCGGGTACGGCAGGCCGGCGGCCTCCCACAGCTTGCCCCACACGCTCGTCTCGGTCATGCCGGGCATGACGTTGAGCTCGTTGAGCAGCACGGTGTCCCCGTCCACGAAGAAGTCGACCCGGGCCAGGCCCTCGCAGCCGGCGAGCTGGAACGCGCGGACGGCCAGCTCCCGCACCTGGTCGCGCGCGCTCTCGGAGATGCGCGCGGGCACCTGCAGCTCCATGCCGCCCGGCGTGTACTTGGCCTCGTAGTCGTACCAGCCGTCGCCGGTCAGGACGATCTCGCCCGGCTCGGCCGCCTCGTCGCCGAGCACGGAGATCTCGACCTCCAGCCCGCCCGAGTGCGCCTCGACGATGACGCGCGGGTCGTGCTCGCGCGCGACGCGCACGGCCTCCTCGACGTCCTCGATCCGCTCGACCTTGACGATGCCGACCGACGAGCCCAGGCGCGCGGGCTTGACCCAGCACGGGAACCCCAGCGCGGCGATCCGCTCCAGCCCGTCCTCGGGCCGCGCGTAGTCGACCTGCGGGATGCCCGTCTGCGCCATCAGGTCCTTGAGCAGGAGCTTGTCCATGCACAGCGCGCTCGCGGCGACGCCGGAGCCGACGTACGGGACGTCGAGCAGCTCGAGCAGCCCCTGCACCGTGCCGTCCTCGCCGAACGGCCCGTGCAGGATCGGGAACGCGACGTCGGCGTCGAGCAGCCCGCGCCCGGCGCGCAGCTCGACCTCCTCGCCGTCGTGCCACCACGTCCCGTCGCGGCGCAGCTCGACGTCGAGGACGTCGTGGCCGACGTGCGCCAGGCCGTGGCGCACCGACGCGCCGGACCGGCGCGAGACCTCGTGCTCGGACGAGCGCCCGCCGGAGAGGACCGCGACCCTCATCGGCGCGCCCCCGCCGTGTCGCTCGCCCCGCCGCCCTGGGAGGGGTCCGACGCGCCGGTGGTGGTGCCGGGCGTCGTCTCCGTGTCCGGGGTCGTCTCGGTGTCCGGGGTCGTCTCGGCGTCCGGATCCGGGTTCAGGTCGGGCTCGAACTTCCCGACGGTGATGGTCACGCGGCGGCCGCGCTCGATGCGCGTCCCGGCCCGCGGGTTCTGCCGCTGCACGACGCCGTCCTGGCTCGGGCGGGTCACGTCCACTTCCTCCACGTTCGCTTCCAGCCCGGCGGCGGACAGCGCGGACGCGGCCTCGGTCGCGTCGCGACCGGTGACGTCCGGCACCTCCACCGCCTCGGGCTCCTCGGCCACGACGAGCGCGACCGCGCTGCCCGCCTCGACCGTCTCGTCGGCCCCAGGATCCTGGCGCAGGACCTCCCCGGGCTCGGCGTCCTCGCTCTCCTCGCGCGTGACGTCCGCGGTCAGCCCGACGGCGTCGAGCGCCTCGCGCGCGTCGGCGACGTCCTGCCCGACGACGTCGGGCACGGTCACCTGCCTGGGCCCGTCGGAGATCTCGAGCGTCACCGTCGAGCCGACGCCGACCTCCGCGCCGGCGGTCGGCACGGTGCGGATCACGCGGCCTTCCTCGACGTCGTCGCTCGGCTCGCGCCGCTCCTGCACGCGGAAGCCGGCGTCGCGCAGCGCCTTGCGCGCCTGCTCGCGCGTCCGGCCCTCCACGTCCGGCACGGCGCGCGTGCCCGGCCCGTCGGAGACCGTCAGCGTGACCTCCTCGCCCACCGCGAGCTCCACCCCGGGCTGAGGATCCTGGCCGATGACCTGGTCGCGCGGGCGCTCGTTGCGCACGCGCTCGACCACCGGCTTGAAGCCGTCGTTGCGCAGCCGCCGCGCCGCCGAGGCGACGTCGGCGCTGGTCACGTCCGGGACGGCGCGCTTCTCCTCCTGCGTGAGCAGGATCGCGGCGACGATCGCCCCGGCGAGCAGCACCGCGGCGAGCGTGCCCCAGATCCACCACTTGCGGTTGGAGGACGGCTCGGGCAGCACGGGCGCCAGCTCGCCCTCGACCGCCACCGGCGCGAACGCGGAGGTGGGGAAGCCGCCGTCGATCGGCCCGACGCCGTCACGGGCCGCCTCCAGCGCGGCGATCATCTCGTCCGCGTCGGCGAAGCGCGCGGCCGGGTCCTTCTCCAGCGCGCGGCCGATCACGGCCTCGAGCTGCGGCGCGACGTTCGGGTTGAGGTGGCTGGGCGGGACCGGCGGCTCGGAGACCTGCTTCAGCGCGATCGTCACCGCGCTGTCGCCGTCGAACGGCACCGAGCCGGTGAGCATCTCGTAGAGGATGATCCCGACGGCGTAGAGGTCCGACTTGCCGTCGACCGCGTGGCCCTGCGCCTGCTCGGGCGACAGGTACTGCGCGGTGCCCATGATCGAGCCCGTCTCGGTCATGTCCGACGCGCCGGCCTTGGCGATGCCGAAGTCGGTGACCTTCGCGCGCCCCTCGGCGTCGACGATGACGTTGTGCGGCTTGAGGTCGCGGTGGACGATGCCGCGCTTGTGCGCGAACCGCGCGGCGCGCAGGATCTGGATGGCCAGGCCGATCGCGCGCTCGGGCTCGAGCGGCGCCTCGCGCTGGATGAGCTGCTTGAGCGTCTCGCCCTGCAGGTACTCCATCGCGATGTAGTAGGTGCCGTCCCACTCGCCGCGGTCGTAGACGGAGACCACGTGCGGGTGCTGCAGGCCGGCGGCGCTCGACGCCTCGCGGCGGAAGCGCTCGACGAAGTCCGGGTCCTCGGCGAAGCGGCGGTGGAGCAGCTTCAGCGCGACCTGCCGGCCGAGCTGGAGGTCCTCCGCGCACCAGACGTCCGCCATCCCGCCCGAGCCGATCCGGCTGACGATCCTGTACCGGCCGTCGACCACCGTGTCCTGCGTCATCCCACTCAATCCAAGAGCTCCTGGAGCACCTGCTTCGCCACCGGGGCGGCCACCGTGCCGCCCTGCCCGCCCTGGGACTCCTCGATCGTCACCGCGATGGCGATCCGCGGGTTCTCCCGCGGCGCGAAGGCGATGAACCAGGGCTGGTTGAGATCCGTCTGCACGTTCCGCTCGGCCGTGCCCGTCTTGCCCGCCACCGACACGCCCTGGAGGGCGGCCGCGGTGCCGGTGCCTTCGCGCACGACGTTGGCCATCATGTCGCCCACCTCGCGCGCCGTCGAGGCCTTCATCACGCGGCCCTGCTCCTCGGGCTCGATGTCCTCCACCGTGCGGCCCTCGCGGTCCACGACGCGGTCGGCGATCTGCGGCTTCATCAGCTCCCCGTCGTTGGCCACCGCCGCCGCGACCTGCGCCATCTGGAGCGGCGTGGCGAGCAGGCCGCCCTGGCCGATCCCGACGCGCCCGACGTCGACCGCGGGGTTGTCGACCTTCACGAAGCGCTCGCGGCCGGGGACGCGCACACCGCTCGACGCGCGCTCGTCGGCGGGCAGGTCGACCTCCACGCGGGAGTAGAAGCCGAACCGCTCCATGTACTCCTGCATCGTCTCGCCGCCGAGGTCCTCCCCGACCTGCGCCCAGACGGTGTTGACGGAGTTCGTCAGCGCGGTCGTGAGGGGGATCGTGCCGAAGCTCCGCCCGCCCGAGTTGGCCAGTGGCGTGCCCGAGATCGTCTTCGGGGAGTCCCCGTTCAACGTCGAGTCCTTCGTGAACTTCCCGGTGTCGAGCGCGGCCACGGCAGTCACCACCTTGAAGGTCGACCCGGGCGGATACTGCCCCTGGGTCGCGCGGTTGACCGCCGCGCCGTCCGGGATCGCCCCGAGCGAGTTCTCCTCGCGCAGCGCGTTCGGGTCGAACCCGGGCTCGCTGGCCATCACGCGGACCTTGCCCGTCTGCGGCTCCAGCGCCACCACCGCGCCGCGGCGCCCGCCGAGCGCCTGCGTCGCCACGCGCTGGGCGCCGGGGTCGAGCGTCGTGCGCAGCTCGTTGCCCACCTGGTCCTTGCCGGCGATCTGGTCGAGCACCGTCGAGACGGCGTCCTCCTCGCCGAGCAGCTCGTCGTTGTACTCGCGCTCCAGGCCCGAGCGGCCGAGCGTCGCGAACGAGTACCCGACCGGATGCCCGAACAGCTCGTTCGTCGGGTAGCGGCGGACGTAGGTGCCGTCCTCGCGCTCGGTGGAGCGCGCGAGCACCTGGCCGTCGCGCGCGCGGATCGGCCCGCGCGGGATGCGCAGCTCCTCCAGCAGGTTGCGCTGGTTGCGGGCGTTGTCCTGCAGCTCCTCCTGCTCGAACACGGTCCACCGCGACGTCCACGCGACGAGGAGGCCGAACAGCACCATGATGACCGCGAACAGGCGGACGATCGGCGTGTTCATCGCGGCGCCCTCGCCCGGTTGGAGACCGTGAGCAGCAGCGCGAGCAGGATGAAGTTCGCGACGATCGACGAGCCGCCGTAGGAGACGAACGGCAGCGTCACGCCGGTCAGGGGGATCAGCTTCGTCACGCCGCCGACGATCACGAACACCTGGAGCGCGAAGACCGCGGTGAGCCCGGTCGCCAGCAGCTTGGAGAACGAGTCGTCGGCCAGCATCGCGGTCTTGAAGCCGCGCTGGACGATGAACAGGTAGATGCCGATCAGCCCCGCGGCGCCGAAGAGCCCGAGCTCGTTCGTGATGAGCGCGTAGATCAGGTCGGTCTCGGCCGCAGGCAGGATCGAGCGCGGCTCCAGCAGCGCCTGGCCGAGGCCCGCGCCGAACAGCCCGCCGTCGGCCTGCGCGAAGAGCGAGTTGGCGATCTGGTAGCTGCCGCCGGTCTGCGCCTCGTACAGCGCGCGGTCGAACGGGTGCTGCCACGCGTCGATGCGGTCCTGCACGTGGCTGACGGTGCTCGCGAAGAACGCCGCGCCCGCCGCGAACATCCCGAGCCCGATCGCGACGAGCGAGATGCGGTTCGTCGCCACGTAGACCAGCGCGAGGAAGCCGCCGAAGAACATCAGCGACGAGCCGAGGTCGCGGATGAAGACGAGCAGCACCATCGACGCGCCCCAGATGACGAGCAGCGGCGCCAGGTCCTTCATCCGGAGCTTCTGCTGCATCACCTGGCGCGTGTCGCGCAGGTAGCTCGCCAGGAAGATGATCATGCAGATCTTCGCCAGCTCCGCGGGCTGGAACGTGATCGGCCCGGCCTTGACGCCGAGGTACGCGCCGTTGACCTGCGCCTGCAGGCCGGGCACGCGCGGCAGCAGCAGCAGCACGATGCCGGCCAGCGCGATCGTGTACCGGTAGCGCTCCAGCGGCCGGTAGTCGCGCAGCAGCACGATCGTCGCGGCGAAGACGACAAGGCCGGCGACGAACCACGTCGCCTGGTCGCGCGCGAGCGTCTCGTCGATGCGGTAGATCTCGACCAGCCCGACGCTGGCCAGGATCGCCACCAGCGGGAACAGGTACGGATCGGCGTGCGGGAGCGTGAAGCGGATGATCACGTGCGCGGCCAGGCAGAGGCCGAGGAACCACGCGGCGATCGTGAGCGAGAGGTTCGAGACCTCGGCGTGCAGCTCGTCCTGCTGCAGGAAGACGGCAGCGAACCCGCACGCGACGAGCAGCGCCGCGGGCACGAGGGCCAGCAGCTCGCGGTTCCGGGCGCTCACCGGGTCCCCTGCACCTGGCCCAGCTCGAGCTGGCGGACGAGGTCGTACGCGTCCTTCTGGGAGCGCAACGACTGGTCGACCACCGCCGCTCGTCGCCCGGTCGGCACCTGCGAGACCGGGATGGGCGAGGTGTAGTTCTCGCCGTAGAGGTCGATCCCCAGCGGCAGCTCGTACGGGAGCCCGCGGTAGACCGTCACGAAGCCCTGGTCGTCGGCGCCGACGAAGTAGACGGCGCGCAGCGCGACGTACGCGCCGAACGTGACCGGGAACGCGAAGAAGCCGACGAACGCGGAGACGATCGCCAGCCGGCGCAGCCACTTGCGCGGCTTCTTGGGCTGGTCGCCGCCGCCCGCGTCGGGCGCGATCGGCTCCAGGCGGCGCGCGCGCGGCTCCCGCGCCGGGCGCTCCGCCGTCGCCGTGGCGCTGCGCGCGGTGTCGCGCTCGTGGGCGGCGATGGCCGCCTGCACGTCGCTCGTGCGCAGCGTGTCGTCGCCGTGGCTCGTGACCTGCGTGTCAGCCTCGCCCGCCGCGGCCCCCGCCTTCGCGACGTCCTCCAGCCGGACGAGCACCACCGTGATGTTGTCGCGCCCGCCCGCGGCGTTCGCGGCGTCGATCAACGCGTGCCCGGCCTCCTCGAGCGAGCCAGCGTCGAGCAGGATCTGCCGCACCTCGGGCTCGTCGATCATCGTCGTCAGGCCGTCGGAGCAGATGAGGAAGACGTCGCCGTCGCGCGCGCCGGTGGTGAGCGTGTCGACCTGGACGCGCGCCTCGGGCCCGACCGAGCGCGTGATGACGCTGCGCTGCGGGTGGCGGCTGGCCTCCTCGGGCGACAGCCGGCCCTGCTCGACGAGCTCCTCGACGAGCGAGTGGTCGCGCGTGAGGCGGCTCAGCTCCTCGTCGCGCAGCAGGTAGGCGCGCGAGTCGCCGACGTGGGCGATCGTGATCTCGTCCTCGCCGACGAGCAGGACGGTCATCGTCGTGCCCATCCCCGCGCACCGCTCGTCGGTGCGGGCGCGCTCGTGGATGCGCTCGTTCGCCTCGTGGATCCGGTCCGCGAGCCGCTCCTCCAGCGTCGCGTCCGAGCCGTCCGGCAGGTCCGGCAGCCCGCCGGCCAGCACCTCGACGGCCATCGACGACGCGATCTCGCCGGCCTGCGCGCCGCCCATGCCGTCGGCGACCGCGAACAGCGGGTTGCGCGCGTAGAGCGAGTCCTCGTTCGCCCGGCGCTGCTGACCCGTGTGGGTCCCGTGGAACTCCTCTGCGACGCGCAGCATCACGACTGGAACGAGAAGACGGAGTCGCCGATGCGCACCCGGTCGCCCGAGTGCAGGGGCTGCGGGCCGGTCAGCAGCTCCTCGTTGAGGTAGGTGCCGTTGGTGGAGCCGAGGTCCTCGATCACCATGATGCCGCCCTGGCGCTGCAGACGGGCGTGCTTGGAGGACGCGAACGGGTCCTCGAGGACGATCTCCACGTCGCCGCGGCCGATGGTCGCGCCGGCGCTCACGTCGTACCGCGAGCCCGGCTGGTGGCCGACGGCGGTCTCGACGACGAGGAACGGCTGGTCGGAGAGGCGGTGGATACCGGTCGCGTCCGCCGGCACCGGCTCGGCGCGCTGGACCCCGCCCGCGTAGGCCGGCTGGGGACCGGCGCCGCGCCGCAGGTCCTTGAGCGCGCTGCGGGCGAGCCAGAGCAGGAAGAGGTACAGGACGGCCAGGAAGCCGAACTTGAGCGCGACGGAGACGGGATCGAGCACGCGGCGGTCGTACCCCTACTCCACCACGAACCGGACTTCGGCGGTGCCCAGGGCGAGACGATCGCCGGACTCGATCGGCGTCGGGCCGCTGATGCGGCGGCCGTTCACCTTCACGCCGTTGGTCGATCCGAGGTCCTCCACGATCCACCCGCCGCGGCCGTCGGCGCGGATCTCGGCGTGGCGGCGCGAGACGTTCGGGTCGTTGAGCGTGATGTCGGACTCGCGGCTGCGGCCGAGCACCGCGCCGCTGCGGCCGACGAGCATGCGCTTGCCCTCAGCCAGCACCATCGGCCGGCCAGCCGCCTCCCGGGGTGGGCGGGACGAGTTGTCGAGCTCCTCCTGGATGCGCTGCGAGGTGCTGTAGACCATCGTGTGGCCGTGGTCGCCCTGCTCGGCTTTGGGCTCGCTCACGTTCTCGCGCGCGCGCACGAGCCGCGCCTGGATGCCGAACTCGCCGAGGTTGAGCGCCTCGTCGGTCTGGAACGTCACCTCGGGGCGGCTGACGAGCGCGAGCTTCTCGCGCCGCGCGTGCTCCAGCAGGTAGGCGCCCAGCTCGTCGCCGATCTCGTGCTCGACGCCGTCGAAGCGGGCGCGGTCCTCGGGCGAGAGCCAGACGACGTACTCGTTCGGGACGTACACGCGCGAGACCGAGACGGTCTTGTGCTGATCCATCTCCTTGACGAGGCCGCGGGCCAGCTCGACCGGGCGCACCTCGCTCCTGAAGACGCGGCCGAACGTCCCCTCGACGAGGCCGGCGATCTTGCTCTCGAGGTTCCTGAGCACGGACATGCGACGATCCGCCCTTCTTCAGGGCGCGGGTCCATGCTACGGGGTCGTCGTGCGGCGCCACGCCGCCGCGGCGACCGCGAGGCCCGCACCCAGGGCCGCCGAGGGCGCCGGGTTGGCGGGAAGCGTCGTGCCGAGCGCGTCGCCGACCGCCGGTGTGGCGGCGGCCAGCGCGGCCGCCCAGGCCGTCGCGGCGAGGGCGTCGGTGAGCGCGTCGCGGCCCCGCACGAGGTAGGGCAGGACCGCCGCGGCCGCCGCCCAAAGCGCGGCGAGCGCGAGCGTCCTGGGCTCGCCGAGCACGCCGAGATCGGGCTTGTCGTCGGTGATGACGGTGCCGATCGCGATCCACCACGCGCCGGCGGCGCCGAGCGCCGCGCGGGCGATGACGGTGCGCGCCTGGCCGGCCAGTGCGGGGTACGCGCCGGCGATCGTCAGCGCGTCGAGCGCGGGCGCCAGCGCGGGGAGCGACCACAGCGCGCCGTGGCGCGGGACGAGCACGACGACCGGCAGCGCCGCCGCTGCCGCGAGGAGCGTGGCCCGCTCGGGCCCGATGAGGATCGCGAGCGCGAAGAAGGCCGCCAGCCAGCCGAGCCGGGGCAGCAGCGCGACGGCGGCCCCGACGGCGGCGGCGATCAGCGCCGTCTCGGGCGCGACGACGGTGCCGCCGAGCGTGAGGTCGACGGGGAGCTCGGCGCACGCCCACGCGGTCAGGCCCGCGGCGGACACGCCCGCGAAGACGCGGCCCAGCGGCGTCGTCCGCGGGCGCCGGCGCGGGGCCTCGGCCAGTGCGCCCGCGCCCTGCCACTGCGGGGCGTCGGGGCCCAGCGGGGCTGCCGGGCGGGCGAGGTCGTCCTGGCGCCGCCACCGGCGCGCGCGCACCTGCGGCGCCGCCTCCTCGGCCCACCCCTCGCCCTCCGGCGGCAGCGGCTCCAGCCGGGCGGCGCGGCGCTCGCGCCGGTCCTCGAGGCGGTCGCGCCACACGCGCGTGCGCTCCACGAGCCCTTCGACCGCCGGAGCATCGACGGTCCCGGGCTCGTCGTCGACCTCGTTCTCGGCGTCCTGCAGCGCCTCGCGCAGCTGCGCGAGCGTCCCGCGCTCCTCGGGCGCCGGGTCGAGCGCGGCGTCGATCGCCTCGCACAGGTCGGGCGGCAGGTCACGGCGCAGGCGCTGGAGCGGCGGCAGGCGCATGCCGACGCGGCGCGCGGTGGCGCCCGCGCCCTCGGCCCGGACCGGGTTCGTGCCGCTCAACGCCTCGTAGAGCACGAGCGCGAGCGCGTAGAGGTCGACGGCGGCGGTGACGCGCCGGCCCTCCGCCTGCTCGGGCGCCATGTAGGCGATCGTCCCGACCACGTCGCCGGTGCGGGTGAGCGCCGACGAGTCGAGCAGCCGCGCGATGCCGAAGTCCGTGAGCTTGGCGCTGCCGTCGTCGGCGACCATGACGTTGCCCGGCTTGACGTCGCGGTGCACGACCCCGCGCGCGTGCGCGTGGGACAGCGCCTCGCACAGCGCGACGCCGATCTGCACGACGTCGAGGTCCGACAGCGCGCCCTCGCGCTCCAGCTCGGCCAGCGTGGCGCCGTGCACGAGCTCCGAGACCAGGTAGTACGCGTCGTCGTCGCGGCCCGCCTCGTACAGCGCGACGATCGCCGGATGGCTCAGCCGCGCGGCCGCGAGCGCCTCGCGCTGGGCGCGCGGGTTCTCCTCGTCGTCGTCCAGCGGGATGCGCTTGACCGCGACCGGCCGGTCGAGCCGCTCGTCGTGCGCGTGCCAGACCGTGCCGAAGCCGCCGCTGCCCAGCCGCCGGAGCAGCCGGTAGCGGTCGAGCACGAGCGGAGGCTCGTCGGCCGTCATCTGGAGCGTGTCGCGCTGGTGCACCGCGTTCGCCCTTCGCTGCCTGTCACCCTGGACCTTCCGTGCCGTGCAGGGTTCCAGACGCTGGCATGGAACTTGCAGCGTGAGGTCCGCCCGGACCGCGTGTCATGCTCGGCAGTACGAATCTCCGCTAGGAGCGACCTTTTTGTCCTTCTTCGACGAGGGCGACGAGCCCCCCACCCGCGCGCAGCCCCGCACACGACGGGCCCCTTCGGCTGGGCGCGGCGGCGGGAGCGGCGGTGGTGGCCCACGCCCGCGCGGCGCAGGGGTCGATCCGGCGATCCGGCAGCGGCGGCTCATCGCGCTCGCCTTCGGGGTCCTGCTCATCATCGTCTTCGCGATCGGCGTGCGGGCGTGTGTCAACTCGGCGGCGGAGAGCCAGCTGCGCGACTACAACCGCGACGTCGGCACGGTCGTGGCGCAGTCCGACCGCGACGTCAGCCGGCCGCTGTTCGACCTGCTCGGCCAGTCCGGCCAGTCGCCGGTCGAGCTGGAGACGCAGATCAACCAGCTCGCCAGCGTCGCCGCGCGCCAGCTCGACGAGGCCAAGGGCTTCGACACGCCCGACGAGCTGACGGACGCGCAGCACAACCTGCTCCTCACGCTCGACCTCCGCGAGACGGGCGTGCGCCAGATCGCCCGCCAGGTGCGCACGGCGCTCGCCGACAGCGAGGAGGCCGAGGTCGCCCAGACCCAGATCGCCGCGCAGATGCAGCAGTTCCTCGCGTCGGACGTGGTCTACAAGCAGCGCGTGCTGCCGTACATCACGGACGCGCTGAAGGACCGGAACCTCGGCGACGACCAGCAGGACTCGCAGTTCCTGCCCGACCTGACGTGGCTCGAGCCGAGCACCGTGGCCGACGCGCTCGGCGGGGGCGGCGGGGGCGGCGCCGACTCCGGCTCGGCCGACGAGGGCGACGTGGCGCCGGGCCTCCACGGCCACGGGCTCGTGAGCGTCGCGATCGGCGACACCACGCTCCAGCCGGGCGAGGTCGTCAACCGCGTGGCCGCGGGCTCCGGGCTGGCGCTCAACGTGACGGTCGCCAACCAGGGCGAGAACCCGGAGGAGGACGTGAAGGTCTCCGTCCGCATCTCCGGCTCCGGCAAGCCGATCACCGCCAGCCGCACGATCGACTCGACGCAGCCGGGCACGAACGCCGAGATCGCGATCCCGATCGAGAGCACGCCCACGATCGGCTCGGCCGTCCAGGTGACCGTGTCCGTCGCGAAGGTGCCCGGCGAGGAGAAGACGGACAACAACCGTCAGACCTACACCGTGCTGTTCCAGAGCTAGCGCTAGCGTTCCGGCGGGATGGACGAGCTGAGCAGCACCACGGGCATCGTCGCGCTGGCCGCGGCGGGCCTGGCGTTCCTCGGCCTGGTCTGGATCATCGTGCTGACCGTGCAGCTGCGCCGGCTGCGCGCCGCGCAGTCCGCCGTGCTCGGCGCGTACGGCCAGCGCGACCTCGTCCAGCACGCGGCGGAGATCGACGAGGCGTTCGCGGCGCTGCGCGACCACGTCGACGTCGTCCATGGGGCGATCGACGAGCGGCTGGCCGACGCCGAAGCCCGGCTCGACAACGCGATCGCCTACCGCTCGTTGGTGCGGTTCGACGCCTACAACGAGATGTCCGGGCGCCAGTCGACGTCGATCGCGCTGCTCGACGCGCAGGGGTCGGGGATCGTCATCTCCTCGATCCACCACCGCGACCAGGCGCGCGTCTACGCCAAGCAGGTGCGCGAGGGGCGCGGTGAGCTGGAGCTCGCGCCCGAGGAGGAGGAGGCGGTGCGGACCGCGATGTCCGCGCCCGCCTCGGCGGAGTGAGCGTCTCCGGCGGCGGGCCGCTGCGCGCCGCCTACCTCGGGCCGCCCGGGACGTTCACCGAGGCCGCCTTGCTCGCCTCCACCGGCGTCGTCGGCGACGCGGTCGAGGGCGTCCCGCTCGCGACGATCCCGGAGATCGTGCTCGCGGTGCAGGACGGGACGACCGAGCGCGGCCTGGCGCCGATCGAGAGCGCCAGCGAGGGGTCGGTCGACGTCACCATCGACACGCTCGCCGCGCGGGCCCCCGACGTGACGATCGTGGGGGAGGCCGTGCTCCCGGTCCGCCACGCGCTGTCGGCCGCGCCGGGCGTGGAGCTGACCGACGTGCAGGTCGTCGTCTCGCACCCGCAGGCGCTCGCGCAGTGCGCGGCGTTCCTGCGCGAGGAGCTGCCGGCCGCGCGCCAGGTCGCGTGGACGTCGACCGCCGAGGCCGTCCGCGTCGCGGGCGAGCGCGGCGACGAGGGCTGGGCCGGCATCGGAACCACGCTCGCCGCCTCGCTCTACGGCTGCGTCGTGCTCCGCGACGGCATCGAGGACATCTCGGGGAACGCCACGCGGTTCGCCTGGCTCGCGCCGGTCGGCACGCCGCCGCGCGGGCCCCTGACCAAGACGTCGATCGTCTTCGCCGGGGCCGGCGCGGGCGCGCCAGGATGGCTGGCGGGCTGCCTGACGGAGTTCGCCTCGCGCGGGGTGAACCTCACGCGCATCGAGTCTCGCCCGCGCAAGGACCGGCTCGGGGACTACCTCTTCTTCCTCGATCTCGAGGGCGGGATCGACGATCCGCGCGTCGTGGGCGCGGTCGACGCGCTGCGCGTGCAGTGCGACGTGGTGCGCGTGCTGGGTTCGTACCCGTCCGCGCCACCCCTCCACGCGATCGGACGCTGACGCCGCCGGCACGGTTACACTTCGCGCTGCGCCATGGGATCTGCTGTCCCACCAGCTCCAGTTGGGTTCGCGCCGCCTCAGCACCAGCGGCGCGAACGTGCTGCTGGTCGGGTGCTGGTTCTCAATGCGACGTTCGAGCCGATCAACGTCTGCACGGTGCGGCGCGCGACGGTGCTCCTCCTCAAGCAGAAGGCCGAGGTCATCGAGCATGCGACGTGGGCGCTGCGCAGCGAGCACACGCAGATGCCGCGGCCGATGGTCATCCGCCTCGTCTCGTACGTGAAGGTGCCGCGCGACGCGCACCGCCGCAAGATCACGCGGCGGGCCGTCTTCGCCCGCGACGGGTGGACGTGCCAGTACTGCGGCGCCCGCTCCAACCTCACGGTGGACCACGTGATCCCGCGCTCCAAGGGCGGCTCGTCCGAGTGGGACAACATCGTCGCGTCCTGTGCGCCGTGCAACCGCCGCAAGGGCGACCTGATGCCCGAGAAGGCGAACATGATCCCGCGCACGCGGCCCACGGCCCCGCACCCGCAGGTCTTCATCCACGTCGCCAGCCCCACGATCCCCGCGTCGTGGAAGCCCTGGCTGCCGGAGACCACGCACGACGTGGCCCCGCCGGCCGACGTGGCCGAAGCGGCCTGATCGTTCAGCGCCTGGCACGACATGGCGCGCCTCCTGGCGAACGCCATCGTCGTGGCTGGGCGGGGGCGACGAACGCGATTGGCCGGTAGGCCGGTGCGTTCCGTCGACTCCGTCCAGGCGCGGCGAGGGCCCGCCAGGTGGTGCGACACGACGAAGGGCGCCTCGTGAGAGACGCCCTTCGCCACAACTGCACTGGACTTGATCCCGGAACGGACCTTCATGGGCCGGAGGGACGACTTCCGGCATCCGTTTCCGAGGGTGTCCCGGTTTGGATTCGCTAGGGCGAGCCCAGCGTCCGACCTAGCGGCCGGTCACCTCCAGGGTCCCAGAAAAACTCGAACTGTCGATTAGGACCACCTCCTTCCTCTGGTACGGCCAGAGTAGCGAACCTCCGGACGGAACCGAAATCCGGAGGTGGTCCGGTTCGAACTTCCGGCTAGACCTCCGGCGTCGGCGGGCCGTCCGTCGAGTCGAGGTCGACCTCGTCGGGCTCGGTCTCGCCGGCGCCATCCGTCAGCGCGGACTCGGAGGCCGCGGCCGCCTCGTCCGACAGCAGCTCGCCCTGCTCCGGCGCGTCCGCGAGGAGCGCGCCGTCGCCGTCGGTGACCACGTCGCCGCTGACGGCGTCGACCGGGTCGCCGGACTCGGACTCCATGACGAGCGCGACCGCCGAGACGGTGTCCTCGGGCTTCATGTTCATCACGCGGACGCCCTGGGAGAGACGGCCGTAGCGGGAGATGCCGCGCACGCCCGTGCGCTGCACCATGCCCGACGTCGAGATGAACACGAGGTCGTGGTGCTCGCGGACGACCAGCGCGCCGGCGAGCGCGCCCTTCGCCTCGGTGAGCTTGATCGTGCCCACGCCCTTCGTGCCGCGGTTCGTCTTGCGGTACTCGCCGATCGGCGTGCGCTTGCCGTAGCCGTTCTCGGTGACCACCAGCAGCTCCTGGTCCTCCGACGCGACGTCCATCGCGAGGACGGCGTCGTCCTTGCCGGACACGTCCATGCCGCGCACGCCGCTCGTGGCCCGGCCCATCGGGCGCAGCGCGTCCTCGTGGAAGCGCACCGCCTGGCCCTTGCGCGACACCATGAGGATGTCGTCGTTGCCGCTCGTGCGGCGGACCTGGACGAGCTCGTCGTCGTCGCGGATGTTGATCGCGATGATGCCGTCGGCCTTGATCGGCGTGTTGTAGGCGAGGAACTCGGTCTTCTTGACCGTGCCGTTCTTCGTCGCGAACACGAGGAACTCGCCCTCGGTGAAGTCGCGTGTCGACAGCACGGACTCGATCCGCTCGCCCTCGCGCAGCGGCAGGAAGTTGACGAGCGCGCGCCCGCGGGCGGTGCGGCCCATCTCCGGCAGCTCGTAGACCTTCGACCGGTAGACCTTGCCGCGGTTCGAGAAGAACAGGAGGAAGTCGTGGGACGAGCACACGAAGAGGTGCTCGATCCAGTCGCCTTCCTTCGTGTCCATCCCGGTGACGCCGCGGCCGCCGCGGTGCTGCTGGCGGTACGTGTCGAGCGGGAGCGACTTGATGTAGCCCGAGTGCGTGATCGTGACCACCATCTGCTGCTCGCGGATGAGGTCCTCGATGTCGATCTCGTCCTCGGAGTCGGCGATCTGCGTCCGGCGGTCGTCGCCGAAGCGCTCCGCGATCTCCGACAGCTCCTCCTTGATGAGCGCGAGGACCTTGTCCTCGTCGCCCAGCAGGTCGCGCAGCTCGGCGATGCGCTCCATCTTGTCCGCGTGCTCCTGGCGGATCTTGTCCGCCTCCAGCGCGGTGAGCTGCGAGAGGCGCAGGTCGAGGATCGCGGTCGCCTGGATGGCGGTCAGCTCGAAGCGGTCGACCAGCTGCGTGCGGGCGGTGTCGCGGTTGGCCGACGACCGGATGACCTCGATCACCTCGTCGAGGTTGTCCAGCGCGATGAGCTGGCCCTCGAGGATGTGCACCTCGCGCTCGAGCCGGGCGAGCTCGAACTTCGCGCGGCGGACGACCACCTCGCGCTGGTGGAGGATGTAGTGCCGCAGGACCTCGCGGAGCGTCAGCGTCTTCGGCACGCCGTCGACCAGCGCGACCATGTTCACGCCGAACGTCGACTGCATCGCGGTCTGCTTGTAGAGCTGGTTCAGGACGACGTTCGGGTCCGCGTCGCGCTTGAGCTCGATGACGAGCCGCATGCCGCGCCGGTCCGTGTGGTCCTGGATGTCCGAGATGCCGCTCAGCTTCTTGTCGCGGACGAGGTCGGAGATCTTCTTGATGACGCCGCCGTCGCCGCCCTTCTTGACCATGAAGGGCAGCTCGGAGACGACGATCGCCTCCTTGCCGCGACCGATGTCCTGGATCGCCGCCTTCGCGCGCACGCGCACCCGGCCGCGCCCGGTCTCGTACGCGTCCCGGATGCCCTGGCGGCCGAGGATGATGCCGCCGGTCGGGAAGTCCGGGCCCGAGACGTGCTGGATCAGCTCCTCGGTCGTGATCTCCGGGTTGTCGATGAACGCGATCGTCGCGTTGATGACCTCGCGGAGGTTGTGCGGCGGGATGTTCGTCGCCATGCCGACCGCGATGCCGGTCGAGCCGTTGACGAGCAGGTTGGGGAACCGCGACGGGAGGACGAGCGGCTCGCGCTTGGAGCCGTCGTAGTTCGGCCCGAAGTCGACCGTGTCCATGTCCAGGTCGCGCAGCATCTCCTGCGCGATCCGGGTCATGCGGGCCTCCGTGTACCGCATGGCGGCCGGCGGGTCCTCGTCGATCGAGCCGAAGTTGCCCTGGCCGTCGACGAGCAGGTAGCGCAGGGAGAAGTCCTGCGCCATCCGCACGAGCGTGTCGTAGATCGGCGAGTCGCCGTGCGGGTGGTAGTTGCCCATCACGTCGCCGACGATGCGGGCGGACTTGACGAACGGGCGGGTCGGCCCGAGGCCGCCCTCGTTCATCGCGTACAGGACGCGGCGATGGACGGGCTTGAGGCCGTCGCGGACGTCGGGCAGCGCGCGCCCGACGATGACGCTCATCGCGTAGTCGAGGTACGCGGTGCGCATCTCGTCCTCGAGCGCGCGCGGCTCGATGTTGCCGCCGCCGATGACGTCGGTTGCCATCTACTGCGCTCCTCGGTGTAGGGGGCGGGTGGTAGGGATCAAACGTCGAGGTTGGTCACGAGGCGCGCGTTCTCCTCGATGAAGGCGCGGCGCGGCTCGACCTGGTCGCCCATGAGCATCGAGAAGAGCTCGGAGGCGGCCGACGCGTCGTCCACGCTGACCTTGGCCAGCGTGCGCGTCGAGGGGTTCATGGTGGTGTCCGCGAGCTGCTCCGCGTTCATCTCGCCGAGGCCCTTGAAGCGCTGGACCGTGGTGCCGCGGCGGGCCAGGTCGAGCACGCTCTCGCGGAGCTGCTCGAAGGACATGGCCTCCGCGTCGTGGTCGCCGAGGGTGACGGTGAACGGCGGGTTGCCCGCCAGGTCCACGAGCTGGCCGTGGACGCGGATGAACTGCTTGTACGCGTGCGCGTCGAACATCCCGCGCGGGATGCGGTGGGTGCGCGCCATGCCGGTCTTGCGCTCGATGGCCTTGACCTTGATGACGTGGTCGTCCTCGCCCACGAGCTCGGTCGTGTGCGGCTGGCCCTCGTCGTCCTCGCGGTTGAACAGGGCCAGCGCGCCGTCGAGGCTGTCGATCCCCTCGTCGAGCACGGCGCTCTCCTCGAGGAACTCGATGAGCTCGTGGCCGACCTCGGCGCGCAGCGTCGCCGACCAGCCCTCGTACTGCTTGAGGAGCCGGCCGTAGCGCTGCCAGCGCGTCTCGGTGAGGCCGAGCGACTTGCCGGCGCGGTCGACGACGGTGATCTTCTCGAGCTTGTCGCCGAGCAGGACCTCCTCCAGCTCGGAGTCCTTCTCGATGTAGCGCTCGGTGCGGCCGTGCTTGACCTTGTACAGCGGCGGCTTGGCGATGTAGACGTAGCCGGCCTCGATCAGCTGCGGCATCTCGCGGAACAGCAGCGTCAGCACGAGCGTGCGGATGTGGGCGCCGTCCACGTCCGCGTCGGTCATGATGATCAGCTTGTGGTAGCGCGCCTTCTCGATGTCGAACTCGTCGCGCACGCCGGTGCCGAGGGCCGTGATCAGCGCCTGGACCTCGTTGTTCTGGAGGACCTTGTCGATGCGGCTCTTCTCGACGTTGAGGATCTTGCCGCGGAGCGGCAGGACGGCCTGGGTCGCGCGGTCGCGCCCCTGGGTCGCCGAGCCGCCGGCGGAGTCGCCCTCGACGATGAACAGCTCGGCCAGCGCCGGGTCCTTGACCTGGCAGTCGCGGAGCTTGCCCGGCAGCGTCGTGTTCTCCAGCGCGGACTTGCGGCGGGTCAGATCGCGGGCCTTGCGGGCGGCGGCGCGGGCCTGGGCGGCTGAGACCGCCTTCTTGACGATCGCGTCGATCTCCTTCGGGTTCTCCTCGAAGAACTCGTTGAGCTTCTCGTAGACGATCGAGCGGACGAAGCCCTCCATGCCCGGGTTGCCGAGCTTGGTCTTCGTCTGGCCCTCGAACTGCGGCTCGGAGAGCTTGGCGCTGATGACCGCCGTCAGGCCCTCGCGCACGTCCTCGCCGGAGAGGTTGCCGTCCTTCTCCTTGAGGATGCCCCGCGACTTGGCGTAGCGGTTGATGACGTTGGTCAGCGCCGCGCGGAAGCCCGAGAGGTGCGAGCCGCCCTCGTGCGTGTTGATGTTGTTGGCGAAGGAGTGGATCGACTCCTGGTAGGTCGTGTTCCACTGCATCGCGACCTCGACCTGGCCCTCCTCGGACTCGCCCTCGAAGTAGATGACCTTCGTGCCGATGGCGTCCTTGTTGGCGTTGAGGTGCGTGACGAAGTCCTCGATGCCGCCCTCGGCGTAGAACTCGGCCCGCTTGCCCTCGCCGCGCTCGTCGGTGAGCGTGATCCGCAGCCCGCGGGTGAGGAACGCCGTCTCGCGCAGGCGCGTCTCGAGCGTCTGCCAGTCGTAGTCGGTGACCTCGAAGATCTCGGCGTCCGGGAGGAACGTGATCCGCGTCCCGGTCTCATTCGTCGGCTCCCCACGCTGGATCGGGCCCTCAGGCGCGCCGCGCACGTAGGACTGCGTGTGGCGGTAGCCGTCGCGGCGGACCTCGACGTCGACGCGCTCGGACAGCGCGTTGACGACGGACACGCCGACGCCGTGCAGGCCACCGGAGACCTTGTAGCCGCCGCCGTCGCCGAACTTGCCGCCGGCGTGGAGGACGGTGAGGACGACCTCGAGGGCGGACTTGCCCTCCTTCTCCATCGTCGCGACCGGGATGCCGCGGCCGTTGTCGTCGCAGGTGACGGAGTTGTCGGGGTGGATCGTGACGTCGACCTGGGTCGCGTGGCCCGCGAGGGCCTCGTCGACCGAGTTGTCCACGACCTCCCACACCAGGTGGTGCAGACCCCGCACGCCGGTCGAGCCGATGTACATGCCCGGACGCTTGCGCACCGCCTCGAGACCCTCGAGCACGGTGATGTCCTGGGCGTCGTACCCGCGTCCCTCCGTCTTGCCGTTGTCGTCCGCCACGAAGCCTCCTGGAACACACGATCGCCCCGGGCTCTGGAGACCGCCCAGGGCGACGAAAAGTTGCTTTCAGCATAGCAGCCGGACCCCCGCGAAGCCCCACGCGCGCAGCGACAAAAGTGCTGCAAAAGCGCGGAAAACGTCTACGCCGCGCGACAGCGCAGCTCGGTCACCGTGCCGGTGCCGAGGGCATGGTTGAGGCGCGCGACGAGGTCCGGAGCCATCAGCGAGAGCTCCTGGGCCCACACCGCGGAGGCGCAGCGGACGGTCACGACACCGCCGCGCTCGGCCACCGGGGAGGACTCGGCGGCGATCAGCTCCCCGACGGCGTCTGGCCACGCGGCCTGGATGCGGGCGAGGGCCGTCTGGGGCGCGAGGTCGCGCGCGTAGGACTCGATCAGGCCGGCGATCGGCTTGGGCTGGCGGGGCCGGCCGGTGCGGGTCAGCCGTCGGTGACCGCTCACGCCGGCGCCTCCTCCTGCACGACGACGGCGCCCTCGCGGACCTCCACGCGGGCGACGTCCGCGGCGTCGGCGCCGGGGACGTGCGCGAGGTCGGTCGTCGTCACGACGGCCTGGCCGCCCGTCCCGTGCACGCGCTCGACGAGCCGCTGCCGGCGCGTGACGTCCAGCTCGCTCATCACGTCGTCGAGGAGCAGGAGCGGCGGGCCGCCGCGGGCCTCGGCGAGCACCTCGCGCTCGGCCAGCAGGAGTGCCAGCAGGCCCATCCGCTGCTCGCCCTGCGACCCGAAAGAGCGCAGCTCGCGCAGCGCCGGCGCGCGCTCGTCGTCCTCCCGCGCCGCCGGGGCGCGGAGCAGGGCGAGGTCGTCGCGGTGCGGGCCGTGGAGCGTGAAGCCGCGCTCCAGGTCGGCCTCCAGCTTCTCGGCCAGCTGCTGCGCGAACGCCTCCTCCTCGAGCGCGCGGTCCCGCGGGCGCTCCTCCAGCCCGACGGTGCCGGCCAGCCCGAGGTCGGCGGCCGCCGCGGCGAACGGCTCCTGCAGCGCCTCCACCGCCCGCGCCCGGTCCGCCCGCAGCGCGACGCCCTGGCGCGCCAGCTCGCGATCCCACGCCGGCAGCGACGAGCGCGAGCCCGTGCCCTTGCGGATCCGGGCGATGAGCGCGTTGCGCTGCGCGAGCGCGTTCGCGTACGCCTTGCGGGTCGGAGCCCGCGACGGCCACAGCGCGGCGACGACCTGATCGAGGTGCGAGCGGCGCCCGGAGGGCCCGCCCTTCACCAGCTCCAGCCGCTCGGGCAGGAACACGCTGACGAGCGGCCGCGCGGGGTTGTCCACAAGCCTGTCGACAGGCGCGCCGTCGACCTTCATCCGCTTCGGCTCGCCCGGCTGGAACCCGACGGCCAGCTCGTGCACGCCGTCGCGGTCGTGCGTCCGCACCTCCACCCGCGCCGCCTGCGCCCCGAACCGGACGACCTGCCGCTCGTCGTTCGTGCGGCACGAGCGGCCGGTGCACCCGAAGTACAGCGCCTCGAGGAGGTTCGTCTTGCCCGCGCCGTTCGGGCCGTGGATGACCGTCAGCCCCTCGCCGAGCCGGATCTCCGCCGCCCGGTACGCGCGGAAGTCCCGCACGCGCAGGTGTTCGACGGAGACGGCCACGATCCGAGTATGGGGTGGGGCGGTGGGCCCGTCCCCTCGAATCTCAGACGTTCAGGCGGATGGGCATGATCAGGTAGAGGAAGCCAGAGCCGTCCCCCGCCTCGATCAGGCCCGGCCGCAGCGGCGAGATGAGCTTGAGGATGAGGTCGTCCGCGTCGACCGACTCGACGCCGTCGCGGAGGAACTCCGGGTTGAAGCCGATCTCGAACGGCTCGCCGGAGAACGGCACCGGGATCGTCTCCTGCGCCTCGCCGACGTCCGGGGTCTGCGCCGACACGGTCAGCTCGCCCTCGCCGAACTTCAGCCGCAGCGGCGCGTTCTTCTGCGCCAGCAGCGAGATGCGGCGGACGACGTCGGTCAGCTCCTTGGTCTCCAGCCGCAGCTCGTGCTCGTACGTGTCGGGCAGGAGCTGGCGGTAGTTCGGGAACTGGCCCTCGATCAGGCGCGACGAGAGCACGACGCCGCCGACCTCGAAGACGATCTGGTTCGCGCGGCGGGCGGCGCGGAGCGTCTCGGCGTCCGCGGCCTGCGCGATCCGCGCGAGCTCCTGCAGCGCGCGCGCCGGCACGTTGGCCTCGAAGGCGCCGTCGAGCTGCTCGTCGAGCGCGGTCTCCTTCACCGACAGGCGGTAGGAGTCGGTGCCGACCATCCGCAGCTCCTGGCCGGAGGCGGACACGAGGATGCCGGTGAGGATCGGGCGCGTCTCGTCGCGTGAGGCGGAACGGGCGACCTTGCCGATCGTGGCGACGAACGCCTGCGCCGGCACGGTCACGACGGCCTCGTCGCCGGCCTCGGGGAACGGCGGGAAGTCCTCGCCGCGCAGCGTGCGGATGTGGAAGGTCGCGGAGCCGGAGACGATCTCGACGTCCTGCTCGGCGGAGCGCAGCTCGACGGTCACCTGGTCGGCCGGCAGCGCGCGGATGACGTCGAGCGTCAGGCGCGCGGGGACGACGCAGGTGCCGGGGCGCAGGACCTCGGCCTGGAGCGGGACGCGGAGCCCGACCTCCATGTCCGTCGCGCGCAGCTCGACGGCGCCGCTCTCGGCGACGACCTGGACGCCGGACAGGGCCTGCACGGCCGAGCGGGTCGAGGCGACGCGGGAGACGGTCTGCAGCTGAGCGAGCAGCTCGGAAGCCGAAGCCTGGAGCTTCACGATGGACACCTCTCAGAGAAGGAAGAAGTCATAAGGGCTGTGGAGTTGTGCATGACGGCCGGAAAGGCCGGAGGATGCGGGGTGGTCACGCACATGGAGCCGCCGGAGTCTGTCAGTCGTGCCTGTCGGCAAGTCGGGACGTGAGCGCGCGGACCGCGTCATCCACATCCGGGTCGGTGCCGAGCTGGGCCTCGACCTTCTTGACGGCGTGCATGACCGTGGTGTGGTTCCGGCCGCCGAACGCGGCGCCGATCGCGGGGAGCGAGGCCTGCGTGTGCATGCGCGCGAGGTACATGGCGAGCTGGCGCGGCTTGGCCACGCGGGCGGCGCGGCTTGCGCCGTCGAGCTCCTCGGGCGTCAGGTCGAACTGCTCGCACACCGCCTGCTTGATCCGGTGGATGGTCGGCGGCTGGTGACGGCTTCCCGCGCGCGCCTGGGAGGCGGGGTAGAGGGAGCCGAGGACGTCGTCGGCCAGGTCGGCGTCGAGCGGGCGGCCGGTGAGCGAGGCGTAGGCCACGACGCGGATCAACGCACCCTCCAGCTCGCGCACGCTGCCGCGGACGCGTTCGGCGATCGCGCCGAGCACGGTCTCGTCGCCGAGGTCGAGCCCGTCCTGGTGCGCGCGCTTGCGGAGGATCGCCGTGCGCACCACGTGGTCGGGGTGCGCGATGTCGGTGACCAGGCCCGCCTCGAAGCGCTCGCGGAGCCGGTCCTCGAGCGCGGTGAGGTCGCGCGGGAGCCGGTCCGACGTGACGACGACCTGGGCGCCGGCGTCGTAGAGCGCGTTGAAGGTGTGGAAGAACTCCTCCTCGGTCTTCGCCTTGCTCTCGAGGAACTGCACGTCGTCGATGAGCAGCACGTCGTTCGAGCGCCACGCGCCCTTGAAGCTGTCCACGTCCTTGCGCTGGATGGCGGTGAGGAACTCGTTGGTGAACCGCTCGGCCGTCGTGTAGCGGACGCGCAGGTCCGGGCTGTACGTGACGAGGTAGTTCGCGATCGAGTGGAGGAGGTGCGTCTTGCCGACGCCCGGAGGCCCGTAGATGAAGAGCGGGTTGTACGCCGTGCCCGGCAGCTCCGCGACCGCCAGCGCCGCCGCGTGGGCGAGCCGGTTGCTGTCGCCGATGACGAACTGGTCGAACTGGAGCTTGGGGTTGAGGTTCGGCCGCCCGTGCGGGTCGAGCGCGGTCTCGGCCGTCTCCGGGGACCGGTGCGCCCCGCGTCCGCCGCCGCGCGCCGTGCCGGCGGTGCCCGGCGCCGCTCCCGGCGCCTGGATGTCGACGGTCGCGCCGGCCCCGAGGACCGCGCCGGCGCTCGCGCGCAGCACGCGCCCGAACCGCTCGGCCACCCAGGTGCGACGGTCGTCCGGGGCGGTGACGACCAGGGCCGTGCCCTGCACCGCGACGAGGCGGAGCGGCTTCAGCCAGACGTCGTACGTCGCCTCGTCGACGGCGCGCCGCAGCTCGGCCTGGAAGCGGGTCCACGTGTCGTCGTCGGGGAGCTGGGTCACGGCAGGGGGAAGCGGCCCTCCGAGGGGCGGTTGCGGCTGGGTGCTGCGGTGGGGACCGAGGCGGCCCCGGCGTGGTCTCGACGCTAGCACCGCACAGGGGGTCGTGAACCGCGTCGTTCCCGCAAGGAGCGGGGGTTTCGTGCGGCTGTGCACAGCGGTTCTGCACAGACGTCCGACCGATGTGCATCGCGGGGTTGTATCCTGGTGCGACCGATGAAGCGGACCTACCAGCCCAAGAAGCGCAAGCGCGCTCGCACGCACGGCTTCCGCGCCCGTATGGCGACCCGTGGTGGTCGTCTGACGCTGAAGCGTCGCCGGGACAAGGGCCGCAAGCGCCTGACCGTCTGAGGCGCCTCGAGTGCCTCCGAAGCGCGGACGTCTCTCGCGCAGCGCCGAGTTCGAGCGCGTCTACCGCCAGGGCCGATCGCATGGCAATCGGCATCTGGTGCTCTACACGTTCCCGCGACCCGACGCGGCCGACGGACCCCGACTGGGGCTGTCGGTCTCGCGGAAGGTCGGGGGCGCGGTTGAGCGCAACAAGGTGAAGCGGCTCCTGCGGGAGGCCTTCGCCGACCTCGCGGACCGGATCCCGGCCGACCACGACGTCGTCGTCGTCGCGCGCCCGCCGGCCCGCGAGCTGGCGGACACCGCCGGCCTCGACGGCGTGCGCACCGCGCTGACCGAGCTCGTGGACAAGGCCGCCGAGAAGGCCGCCAAGTGACCATCGCGCGCCGGGTCGTCCTCGCCCCGATCGTCGCCTACCAGCGCGTGGTGTCGCCCGCCCTGCCACGGCGCTGCAAGTACGAGCCGACCTGCTCCGCCTACGCCGTACAGGCGATCGAGCGGTACGGCATACTGCGCGGGCTGATCCTGGCCGTCTGGCGCGTCCTGCGCTGCAACCCGTGGTCCCACGGGGGGTACGACCCGGTCGAGGCCCAGCGCCTCTTCTCCTCATCATGACTCTCGCCGACGTCTTCCTCATCCAGCCCCTCATCGACGTGTTCGAGGAGGTGCTCATCTTCTTCCACGACTCGGTCGGGTTCGGATGGGGCTTCTCGATCGTCGCGCTCACCATCACGATCCGCGCGCTGCTGCTGCCGCTGACGCTGAAGCAGGTCAAGTCCATGCGCGGCCTCCAGGTCATCGCGCCGGAGATGAAGAAGCTGCAGGAGAAGTACAAGAACGACCGGCAGCGCCTCAACCAGGAGATGATGAAGCTCTACCAGGAGCACAAGGTGAACCCGTTCGCCTCGTGCCTGCCGCTCCTGGCGCAGCTCCCGGTCTTCATCTCGCTCTTCTACATGCTGCGGCTCGACCTCCGGCACGACATCTGCCCGGAGATCAACCCGACGACCGAGAACACGAAGCCGTGTGGCTCGACCGAGGCGTCGGAGTTCCTCTTCATCCCCGACATCACCGACGCCGCGACCGGCGGCGTGCTGATCACGCTCGTCGTGCTCTACGTCGTCACGCAGCTGGCGTCGTCGCTGCTGATGTCGGTCTCCGCGGACAAGAACCAGCGCATGATCTTCCTCGCGCTGCCGTTCATCTTCGTCCCGTTCATCCTCAGCTTCCCGGCCGGCCTCCTCGTCTACTGGATCACGACGAACCTCTGGACGATCGTGCAGCAGTTCATCGTCCGGCGGACCGTCGGCCCGGTGCCGAAGCCCGGCGAGGGCCTTCCCACCACGGGCAAGGGCGGCAAGGACGACGGCGACGACAAGAAGCCGAAGGGCCTCCTCGCGCGCGCCGCGGCAGCGGGCGCCGGCGCGGGTGGCGGTGGTGGTGGCGGCGCGGGCAACGGCTCGTCCGGCGGCAGCGCCAGCTCCTCCGCCCCCAAGCGGTCCGCGGCGCCTCCGCCTCCGCCCTCGAAGCGCAAGAAGAAGAAGACGGGACGGAGGCGCTAGATGACGGACGTGGAGGGACCGACCCAGGGCGCGCAGGCGCTCCGCGTGCTCCTCGCCCGCGTCGCCCTCGCCCTGGACATCGAGGCCGAGGTGCGCATCGAGGAGGACGCCGAGCGTCTCGTCGGCACGCTCGAAGGGGAGGAGCTCGGGCTCTTCATCGGCCGTCACGGCCAGACCATCGAGGCCGTCCAGCACTTGGCGCAGCGCGTCGTCGGCGAGCACGAGGGCGAGCCGCGCCGGCGCGTCATCGTCGACGCCGCCGGCTACCGCAGCCGCCGCGAGCAGGTGCTCCAGCGCCAGGCCGAGGAGGCCGCCGAGTCGGCGCTCTCCACCGGCCGGCCCGTCGCGCTCGACGCGATGACCTCCAGCGAGCGCCGCGTCGTCCACGAGTACCTCCGCGACCGCGGGGATGTGGAGACGCACTCCGAGGGCCAGGAGCCCGACCGCCACCTGGTGGTCACGCCCAAGCCCGCCGTCTGACGTCGTGCCGGGCGCTCGCGCCCGGCGATGTCAGGTTCTCGCCCCGGCGCGTGTCTCCGGGGCATGGAATCCCTCTACGTCGTCGTCACCGTCGTCGCGGCGCTCTCGGTCGGGTACGCCGCCGCGCTCAACTTCGCTCGCGCCGACCTGGTGAAGGTCGCCGCGGACCGCGTGCAGGTCTCCTACAGCTGGATGCTCCCGTTGGGAACGATCCTGGCGACCGGCGCGCTCGGCCTGCTCGGGGGCTTCGTGGTGCCGGAGCTCGGCCTCGCCGCCGCGGCCGGCCTGGTCGTGTACTTCACCTGCGCCGTGCTGGCACACGTGCGGGTGGGCGACCGGCACTTCCGGGCCGTGGTCTTCTTCCTGCTGCTCGCCGTCGCCGCGCTGGCGACCGGCCTCGCCCACCACGAGCCGTGGTGAGATGAGCGCGGCGATGGACGGGCAGTCTGCGGCGATCGAGGCGTTCGAGCGACATCGGCCGCGGCTCCAGGCGGTCGCCCACCGCATGCTGGGGTCGGCCGGTGACGCGGACGACGCGCTGCAGGAGGCCTGGCTGCGGGTCCGCGACCACGACCTCCGGGACGTCGACGACGCGCAGGCGTGGCTGACGACCGTGGTCGCGCGCGTCTGCCTGAACGTCCTGCGGTCGCGCCGCGCCCGGCGGGAGCGATCCTCGGTGCACGTCCCCGATCCGGTGGTGCGCCTCGCGCCGGTCGCCGACGGTCCGGAGGAGGAGGCGCTCGTCGCGGACGAGGTGGGCGTGGCGCTCATGCTGGTGCTCGACGCCCTGACGCCGGCGGAGCGCCTCGCGTTCGTGCTCCATGACGTGTTCGGCGTCTCGTTCATCGACATCGCGACCGCGCTGGGCCGGTCCGAGGCCGCTGCACAGCAGCTCGCGAGCCGGGCGCGGCGGCGGGTTCGCAGCTCCCCGTCGCGCGACGCCGACCTGGCGGGCCAGCGGCGCGTGGTCGACGCCTTCTTCGCCGCGTCTCGCGATGGTGACTTCGCGGCGCTCCTGCGGGTGCTCCACCCGGACGTCGAGCTGCGCATCGACGGTGGAACGCTCCGCGCCGAGGACTCGCGGCTCCTGCGCGGCGCCGACGCTGTCGCCGGCAACACCCGGACCTACGCGCACCTGCACCCCTTCGTGCACCCGGCGGTGGTCAACGGCGCCGCTGGAGCGGTCGTGGCCCCGGGTGGACGCCCGATGTCCGTCATGGCGTTCACGGTCAACGGCGGGCGGATCGTCCGGATCGACGCGCTGATCGACCCTGCGCGTGTCGCCGCGTTGGAGCTCGACGTTTCACGTCTTTCTCCCCCGTGAAACACTGTCCGGCGGATGGTGCCCCTCTCCGAACGTGACCAGGGACTCGTCGCCGGCCTCCTGCTGAGCCAGGGGTCGTTCGGCGGCGACGGCAAGCAGCCGCAGATCACGCTACGCATGCACACGCGGCACGAGGCGCTGTTCGCGTGGCTGATGGAGCGGTTCCCGCGGACGAAGCTGTACGGGCCGTACCACCACGGCGACCGGTCGTACTACCAGTGGATGGCCCGGGGGCAGGCGCTCGTCGAAGACGTCCTGCCGGTGCTCGACGCCGTGATCACCCCCGAACTCGACGGCCCCGCGTACACCCGTCTGGTGGAGATGCGCGAGAAGTACGCGACGGCCATCGCGCGCGCCGAGCGCCGAGCGGCGCTGGCCGCTGAGGAATAGCGGCAGGCGTTTCACGTGATGTCCCCCGGTGGAACAAGCAGCGTCCGGGGCACCGCTATGGTCGTCGCCGCCCGTGACGACCCCTCCGCCTGAGCTTCCTCCTGCCGCCGCCCGTGGTCTCGCCGCGCTCACGGAGCGATATGCCCTGAGCGACGCCGTCATGGCGCAGCTCGCCTCTCTGCTGGTGACCGTGGCCGAGGACCCGACCGCGCCGACGACCGTCACCGACCCGGTCGAGGGCGTCGATGTCCACATCGCCGACTCGCTCGTTGGGCTCGAGGTCGAGGAGCTCGTCGCCGCTCGCCGCATCGCGGATCTGGGTGCCGGCGCCGGGTTCCCGGGGCTCGTCCTCGCCGCCGCCTTGCCCGATGCGCACGTCGACCTGGTCGAGAGCGTCGGCAAGAAGTGCGCGTTCATGACGGCGGCGGCCGAGCGCGCGGGCGTCAAGAACGTCAAGGCGGTGGCTGCCCGCGCCGAGGAATGGGTAGAGGGACGGGTGGTGTGCGAGGTCGTGACAGCTCGCGCGCTGGCGCCGCTCACGGCGCTCGTCGAGTACGCGGCCCCGCTGCTCGTGCCCGGTGGAACGCTCGTCGCCTGGAAGGGCGCGCGCGACGCCGCCGAGGAGGCCGACGGGGACGCCGCTGCGGCGATCGTCGGGATGGAGCTCCGCGAGATCCGGCCGGTGAAACCCTTCACCGGGGTGGCGCACCGGCACCTGTACCTCTACTCGAAGGTCAAGGACACGCCTGCCCGTTTCCCGCGCCGCGCGGGAATGGCCCGCAAACGGCCGCTCTCAGCCACGAGCTGAGGCTGAAACTCCTCGCAGTTACCGAAAGCGACCCTGCCGTCCGACCGTGGACGCGGCTACCTTGATCCGCGCATGGGCACCGTCTACGCCATCGCGAACCAGAAGGGCGGGGTCGGCAAGACCACCACGGCGGTGAACGTCGCGGCGTGCATCGCGGAAGCGGGGTACCCGACGCTCCTGGTGGACACCGATCCGCAGGCCAACGCGACCGTCGCGCTCGGCGCGTCGAAGCTCACCACCCCGAACGTCTACGACGTCCTGGTCGGGGAGACCGAGGCGCCAGATGCGCTGCTCGACACCGAGGTGGAGCGCCTCAAGCTCCTCCCCTCGCACCCCGACCTCGCGGGCGCGAACGTCGAGCTACCGCGCGAAGCGGGCTCCGAGACCCGCCTGCGCGAGGCGCTCGCGAGCGTGCGCGACCAGTTCGCGTACACGATCCTCGACTGCCCACCGTCCCTCGGCCCGCTGACCGTCAACGCCCTCGTCGCCGCCGATCGCGTCGTCATCCCGGTCCAGACCGAGTACTTCGCGCTCGAGGGCCTCGCCGGCCTGCTCGACACCCTCCAGCTCATCCAGCGGTCGCTCAACCCGCGGCTGACGGTCGCCGGGATGCTGCTGACCATGCACGACGGGCGCACCCGTCTGGCCCGCGACGTCGAGGAGGACGTCCGCCAGCACTACCCGTCGCTCGTCTTCGACACCGTCATCCCCCGCAACATCCGGGTCAGCGAGGCGCCGAGTTTCGGCCGCCCCGTGATCCACCACGACCCGCACTGCGCCGGATCCGACGCCTACTTCGAGCTCGCGAAGGAGGTCGCGGCGCGTGGGTAGGACGACCGGGGGGCGGAGCCCCGGGGCAGTGACGCTCGTGCAGGGGATGTGCACGACGACGACAGGAGAACGAGAGGGATGCTCGCCCGCGACGACCTCAGGTCCCAGGTGACGAAGGCGAAGTCCGCACCGTCGCGGGGGATGGGCCGGGGTCTGGCCGCGATCCTCGCCGTGTCCGAGGACCAGCAGGCGGGCGACGAGCTGCGCCAGCTCGCCGTCGGCCTGATCGGCCCCAACCCGAACCAGCCGCGCAACGTCTTCGACGAGAGCGCGCTGCAGGCCCTCAGCGACTCGATCGCCGAGAACGGCGTCCTGCAGCCGGTCCTCGTCCGGCCGGTCCCGGGCGGGACGTACGAGCTGATCGCCGGCGAGCGCCGCTGGCGTGCCGCGAAGCTCGCGGGCCTGGACGAGGTCCCCGCGCTCGTTCGCCCGCGCGACGACGCCGCCTCGCTGGAGCTGGCGCTCGTCGAGAACATGGCTCGCGAGGACCTCAACCCCGTCGAGGAGGCGCGCGCCTGCGCCGCGCTCGTCGAGGAGCTGGGTCTCACCCGCGAGGACGTCGGCCGCCGTGTCGGCCGCAGCCGCGTCGCCGTGTCGAACCTCCTGCGCCTGCTCGACCTCCCGGACGAGGCCCTGGAGCTGCTGGAGGCCGGCGATCTGACCGAGGGTCACGGCCGCGCGCTCCTGCTGGCCGAGGACCACGCCACGCGCCGCCGGCTCGCACGCAGCGCCGTGGTCGAGGGCTGGTCGGTGCGCACGCTGGAGGCGCGCGCCCGCGAGGCCAACGGGACGCCGGCCTCCGGTGCGCCGAGCGGGCCGCGGAAGGCCGCCCAGGGCGGCCTCCACCCCGACCAGGAGGCCGCGCTGGCTGAGATCGCGGAGACCCTCGGGGCGGCGTTCGGGGCGGACGTGAAGGTCCGTCCGGCGGGCACCGGGTTCAAGGTCGAGCTGGTGGTCGCCGATGCTGAGGAGGCAGCGGCGCTTGCAGGCCGGATCGCTCGCGGCGCAGGCGCTACACTGCCTCCTCGCTGAGGACGTCGATCCTCCGCCCAGGGGCGATTAGCTCAGTTGGTTAGAGCGCATCTCTGATAAGGATGAGGTCGGTGGTTCGAATCCACCATCGCCCACTCGCAAGGCCCGCCATGTGCGGGCCTTCGTCGTTCCGGGGCCCCGGGCCGCGACGGAAGCGGCCAGGCGATGGCGTCGTCCCAGGGCGTCCCGCGGCTGTTCCACGTGCCGGCGGGACCGCTCCGAAGGAGACGCCGATGCACCGGAACGCTGCGGGCCCTGGGGCCGGCCTGGGCGGACCACCCGTGCCGCCGCCGTCGACGCCGGGGTGGGGAGGCCCGGCACAGCGATATGCTGCCGGAGGTGCAGGAGATGGTCATCTACGGCGTCTCTTTCGACATGGTCGGCAAGCAGCCGATCGTGCTTCTCAAGACCGTCGACTCGAACAAGTTCCTCCCCATCTGGATCGGCCACCCGGAGGCGGCGGCGATCCTCATGAAGCTCCAGGGAGCGAGCACGCCGCGCCCCATGACGCACGACCTCATGTGCGACATGCTGGGCGAGCTCGAAGTCCGGTGCACGCAGGTCGCCGTCACCGAGCTGCGCGAGAACACGTTCTTCGCCACGATCACCCTCGCCCTCAACGGCCGGGAGCTCGAGATCGACTCGCGGCCGTCCGACGCCCTCGCCCTCGCCGTGCGCTCCGGTGCGCCGATCTTCGCGGCCGAGGAGGTCATCGCGGAGTCGGCGATCGAGTTCGAGCACGAGGTCGAGGACCAGGACGAGGTCGTCGAGAAGTTCAAGGACTTCCTCGACCGCGTCACGCCCGAGGACTTCCTCGGCGGCGAGCCGAACGGCTGACGCCCGCAGCCGCCGCGAGCGACGTTCGCGGCAGGTTGCCCTTGACACACGTCGCGGCGTGTGGTCAGATGCTGCCGCGCCGCGCCGAAAACGTTTTCGGCGATGCGGGCGGAGGAGAGACCGCCCGGCGGCGCACTGGGTCTCATGGCAACTACCGGTCGCACCACCATCAAGGAGCTCGCACGCCGTAGCGGCGTGTCCGTCGGCACCGTCAGCCGCGCCCTCAACGGGTACGAGGACGTCAGCGCGGCGACGCGCGAGCGCATCCAGCAGCTCGCCCGCGAGCTCGACTACACGCCGGCGGCCGCCGCCCGCACGCTCGTCACGAGCACGAGCCACGTCGTCGGCGTCTTCCTCGACACCGGTGAGGGCCATCCGGACCTCCAGCACCCGTTCTTCCACGAGGTGCTCGTCGGCCTGAAGTCCACGCTCGGGCAGGCCGGCTACGACCTCCTCCTCTTCGCCAGCGAGGCGCCGCGCAACGGCATCGGCGACCACTCGTACCTCAACCGCTCGACGCAGCACAACGTCGACGCGGCGGTCCTGATGGGCCCCGACCCGCACGACCCCGAGGTCCGTCGCCTCAGCCGCAGCAGCGTGCCGACCGTCGGCGTCGACCTCGAGCTGGTCGGCGACCGCGCCTCGTACGTCATCTCCGACAACGTGGGCGGCGGCCGCGCGGCCGTCGCCCACCTGACCGCCCTCGGCCACCGGCGCATCGCGACGATCGGCGGCCTGCTCGACACGCGCCCCGGCCTCGACCGCCTCAAGGGCTACCGCGAGGGCCTCCAGCAGGCCGGCCTCGCGTACCGCGACGAGCTCGTCAAGAACGGCGACTTCTACGTCGAGTCCGGCTACGCCGGCGCCTGCGAGCTGCTCGACCTCCCGCCCGCCGACCGCCCCACGGCGATCGTCGCGGCCTCGGACCTCATGGCCGTCGGCGTCCTGCGGGCCGCCGCCGAGCGCGGCCTGCAGGTCCCGCACGACCTCAGCGTCGTCGGCTTCGACGACATCATGCTCGCCGCCCACCTGCACCCCGGCCTCACCACCGTCCGCCAGGACAAGGCCGGGCTCGGCAGCGCCGCCGGGCGTGCGGTCCTCCACGCGCTGGAGCACCAGGCCGCGGACGGCCCCCACGTCACCACGCTCGACGTCGAGCTCGTCGTGCGCGGCACGACGGCCGCGCCGGCCACCACCTGATCCCACGCACCACCCCGCGTCCCATGTCCCCACACCCGACACGCGAGCTCACCGAAAACGTTTTGGGTCCCTCGAGGAGGAGGAGCACAGCCGTGCAACGCAGGATCATCAGGCTCATGGCGGTGGTCGCCGCCATGGTCTTCGCAACAGCGTTCGTCGCCGCGTGCGGCGGAGACGACGACGACGGCGGCGACAGCGGCGCCGCAGCGGCCCCGGCGGCCGAGGCCGAGCTCAAGAAGGGCACGCAGGTCCGGCTCTGGATCATGAACAACGGGCCGAAGCCCGTGGAGGACACCGAGCGCCTGGTCAAGCCGTTCGAGCAGAAGACGGGCGTCGACGTGAAGGTCGAGCTCGTCGGCTGGGACGTCCAGTTCGACCGCATCCGCAACGCGGCCGTGTCGGGCGAGGGCCCGGACATCACGCAGGCGGGCACGACGCAGGTGCCGTTCTTCGCCGCGCTCGGCGGGTTCGAGGACCTGACCGACCGCACGAAGGACCTCGGCGGCGCCGAGGCCTACCCCGAGGGCGTCTGGCAGACGACCCAGGTCAAGGGGCAGGAGGGCACGTGGGCCACGCCGTGGTTCACCGAGGCCCGCGCGATCTACTACCGCAAGGACGTCCTGGAGAAGGCGGGCATCGATCCCGCCACCGCGTTCGCCGACTGGGACTCGTTCCGCCAGACGCTGGAGACGATCAAGTCCGACGCGCCGGAGATCAACGGCAAGCCCATCGCGCCGTTCGGCACGCCGGGCAAGAAGGCGTTCGACCTCGTCCACCACGTCATGCCGTTCGTCTGGGACGCCGGCGGCGCTGAGCTGAACGAGGACGCGACGAAGTCCACCATCGCGAGCCCCGAGGCCACGGAGGGCGTGAAGTACTTCTCCAGCCTCGTCCAGGACGGCCTCGCCGACAAGGCGCAGCTCGAGCGCGACGGCACGCAGGTCGAGAACCAGTTCAAGGCCGGCAAGCTCGCCGTGTGGATCGGCGGCCCGTGGGTCCTGCAGTCCGCGGAGCGCACCGACGACGAGCAGTGGAGCGAGGCGGCGCGCAAGAACGTGGCCATCGCCCCGATGCCGACGGGCCCGAACGGCGACGGGTTCACCTTCGTCGGCGGCTCGAACCTCATGATGTTCAAGTCCTCGAAGAACAAGAACGAGGCCTGGGCGCTCATGAAGTACCTGTCCGAGCCGCAGGTGCAGACCGACTACGCCGCGCTGATGGGCATGTTCCCGTCGAAGGCGGACGCGCAGGAGCAGGCCGGCACGGGCGACGAGAACGCCGCGTCGTTCCTGAAGGCGATCCAGCAGGGCCGCACGTACGCGCCGATCCCCCAGTGGGGCCAGATCGAGAACGCGTACAAGGGCCGCTTCGGGTCGATCCTCGACGAGGCGGCGAAGGGCAGCCTCGACGACGCGGGCATCCAGGCGGAGCTGAAGAAGGCCCAGGACGAGGCCGACGCGCTCCTGTCCCAGACCGCCGGCTAGCCGGACCGGGGGACCCTCCAAGGTGGCGCGGGACCGCCGTCCCGCGCCACCTCCTCCCGGAGCCGAGGCCACGCGCCCATGAGCACCACACCCGTCATCGTCGAGGTCGCCGAGGAGCGGCCCGAGCCCACCACCGCGCGCAACGGCCGCAAGCGGCGGCTGTCCGGGGGCGTCTCCCGCCGCCGGCTGCCGTACCTGCTGATCCTGCCGGCGCTGCTGTTCATGCTCGTCGTGCACCTGCTGCCGACGGCCGGCGGCGTCCTGCTGTCGTTCAAGAACCTCAACACCTTCACGTTCTCGCAGCTGTGGGACGCCCCCTGGGCGGGGTTCGGCAACTACGACTCGATCCTGTTCGACTCGACGAACCCGCTGCGCTCGGGCGTCGGCCAGGCCGCGGCGAACACCGTCCAGTACACGGTCCTCACCGTCGCCGGGACGCTCGGCGGCGGGCTCGGCATCGCGCTCCTGCTCAACCGCAAGATGCGCGGCCAGAAGATCGCGCGGACGCTGATGCTGACGCCGTGGATCGTCCCCAGCTTCGTCGTCGCCGTCATCTGGCAGTTCATGTGGCAGAGCGACGTCGGGATCGTCAACAAGATCCTCGTCGACTACACGCACCTGCTGAGCGAGCGACCGACGTGGCTGATCGGGGAGAACTCGCTGTGGGCGATCACGATCCCGTCCATCTGGCGCGGCATCCCGTTCGCGATGCTGCTCTTCCTCGCGGCGCTGCAGTCGATGCCGCAGGAGCTGCACGAGGCGGCGTCGATCGACGGCGCGGGGCCGTGGCGCCGCTTCCGCCACATCACGCTGCCGCTGCTGCGGCCGCTGATCGCGGTGCAGCTGCTGTTCCTCGTGATCTACAGCGCCTACCAGTTCACGATCCCGTTCGTGATGCTCGGGTCGAACCCGGGCCCGGACGCCGACCTGATGATGACGCTGGTCGTCCGGCAGTCGTTCTCCAACAACCTCTTCGGCTTCGGCGCCGCGGCCTCCGTGCTGCTGATGCTGGCCATGCTCGTCTGGGTGGCCGTCTGGTACGCCGCCTTCCGCCGCGACCTCCAGGAGTCCCGATGACCTACGCGCAGCGCCGCAGGCTGGGCAACCTCGCGCTCGACGTCCTCACCTGGGCCGTGCTCGCGCTGATGCTCGCCCCGGTCCTGTGGCTGCTCATCTCGGCCACGCAGGGCACGGGCCGGCTCACCACCGGCGCCTACGACCTGCTCGACCCGACGTTCGAGGCGTTCAGCGACATGTGGACGACCGTGACGTTCGGCAAGTACTTCCTGAACTCGCTGATCATCTGCAGCGTCGCGGCGCTGTTGGCGACGGCGTTCGCGGCGTCCGCCGGCTACGCGCTGGCGCGGTACCGCTTCAAGGGCCAGGGCCTCTTCTCGACGGCCCTGATCGGCACCCAGCTGATCCCCGGCTCGATGTTCCTGCTGCCGGTGTTCCTCGGCTTCATCTGGCTGAAGCAGAACACCCCGATCGCGCTGCTGGACACGCACGTCGGGATGATCCTGGTCTACACCGCGTTCTTCACGCCGGTGGCGATCTTCTTCATGCGGTCGTTCTTCCTCGCGGTCCCGCGCGAGCTGGAGGACGCCGCGATGGTCGACGGCTGCACGCCGTTCGGCGCGTTCCGCCGCATCGTGCTGCCGAATGCCGCCCCCGGGCTGCTCGCGACGTTCGTCTACGCGTTCCTCTTCGCGTGGGACGAGCTGCTGTTCGTCGCGGCGCTCACCCAGACGCGGGCCGAGACGATCCCGATCGGCATCCGCAACTTCGTCGGCAACTACAGCGAGGAGTACGGACAGCTCATGGCCGCAGGCGTGGTGTCCACGCTCCCGGTCCTGCTGGCGTTCTTCGCCACCCAGCGCTGGCTCGTGAAGGGCCTGACCGCCGGGGCGGTGAAGGGCTGATGCCGCAGTTCCCGGAGCAGTTCAAGTTCGGCGTCGCGACCGCGGCGTTCCAGATCGAGGGCGCGACGGCGGCCGAGGGCCGCGGCGAGTCCATCTGGGACACGTTCTGCCGGGTCCCCGGCGCGGTCGTCGGCGGCGACACGGGCGACGTCGCCTGCGACCACTTCCACCGCTGGGAGGAGGACCTCGACCTCATGCAGGCCATGGGCGTCGAGTCCTACCGGTTCAGCATCGCGTGGCCGCGCGTCGTCCCCACCGGCGAGGTCGTGATCAACGAGCGCGGCCTGGCGTTCTACCGCCGCCTCGTCGAGGGGATGCTCGAGCGCGACATCGAGCCGATCGCGACGCTCTACCACTGGGACCTGCCGCAGGCGCTGCAGGACCGCGGCGGCTGGGCGGCGCGCGACACGGCCGAGCGGTTCGCCGAGTACGCGCAGGTCGTCGTCGCCGACCTGGGCGACGTGGTGACGCAGTGGATCACCCACAACGAGCCGTGGTGCGCGGGCTTCCTCGGCTACGGCGAGGGCCGCAAGGCGCCCGGGATGCGGCACTGGCCGACCGCGGTCGCCGCGACGCACCACCTGCTGCTCTCGCACGGGCTGGCGATGGAGGCGATGCGGGCGGTCCGCGGGGACGCCCGGATCGGCATCGCGCTCAACCTCGCCCCGGTGCTGCCGGCCGACCCGGAGTCCGAGGCCGACGTCGCCGCCGCGGCGCGGCAGGACGGCTACCTGAACCGCTGGTTCCTCGACCCGGTGTTCCGCGGCGAGTACCCGGAGGACATGGTCGACCTGTTCGGCGGCCTGGGCGACCTGGTCCGCGACGGCGACATGGAGCTGATCTCCGCGCCGGTCGACTTCCTCGGCGTCAACTACTACAACCCGATGCGGATCGCGGACGCGCCCGACGCGCCGACGCCGATGCGCGCGCGGTTCGCCGACCCCGAGCTCCCGACGACCGCGATGGGCTGGGAGGTCGACCCCGACGGACTGCACGCGGTGATGAAGCGGGTGGTGACCGCTTACCGCGACCTGCCGATCTACGTCACCGAGAACGGCGCGGCGTACGACGACCCGCGCGTGGAGCCGGTCGACTCCGTGGTCGCCGACCCGGAGCGCAAGCGGTACCTCGAGCACCACATCGCGGCCGTGCGGCGCGCGATCGCCGAGGGTGTCGACGTCCAGCGCTACTGCGTGTGGTCGTTCCTCGACAACTTCGAGTGGGAGGAGGGGTACGCGAAGCGGTTCGGGATCGTCCACGTCGACTACCAGACGCAGCGCCGCGTGCCCAAGGACAGCGCGCTCTGGTACCGCGACTACATCGCGGCCGCGCGCAACGGAGCGGCCGCGGCCGCCAACGGCAACGGGAGGACGTGATGGCCGGCATCTGCTTCGACGGCGTCTCCAAGCGCTACGACGACGGGACGCTCGCGGTCGAGGACCTGCAGCTCGACGTGCCCGACGGCGGGTTCACCGTGCTGGTCGGTCCGTCCGGGTGCGGCAAGTCGACGGCGCTGCGGATGATCGCCGGGTTGGAGGACGTGAGCGAGGGCGCCGTGACGATCGGCGGCCGCGTGGTGAACGACCTCGCCCCGAAGGACCGCGACATCGCGATGGTCTTCCAGTCCTACGCGCTGTACCCCCACATGACGGTGGCGGACAACATGGGGTTCGCGCTGAAGATGCACGGCGTGCCCAAGGACGAGATCCGCCGCCGCGTCGCGGGTGCCGCGGACATGCTCGGCATCACCGACCTGCTGGAGAAGCGGCCCCGCTCGCTCTCCGGCGGCCAGCGCCAGCGCGTCGCGCTGGGGCGCTCGGTGGTGCGCGAGCCGCAGGCCTTCCTGATGGACGAGCCGCTGTCGAACCTCGACGCGAAGCTGCGCGTGGAGATGCGGGGCTACCTGCAGGGCCTGCACGGCGAGCTGGGCATCACGACGGTGTACGTCACGCACGACCAGACCGAGGCGATGACGATGGGCGACCGCGTGGCGGTGCTGCGCGGCGGCAAGCTCGAGCAGGTCGACGCGCCGCAGCGCCTGTACGACGCGCCGGCGAACGTCTTCGTGGCCGGCTTCATCGGCTCGCCGGCGATGAACCTCGCGCGCGGCCGGATCGACGACGGCGGCCGGCTCGTGCTCGGGCCCTTCCGGCTCGACCTCGGCGCCCGCGGGCGCGCGCTGATCGGCGCGGAGGTGGTGGCCGGCATCCGCCCGGAGGCGCTGCGCCTCGCGGACGCCGCGACGCCCGGCGACCGCGTGCTCGACCTCCCCGTCGTGCTGGTCGAGGCGCTCGGCGCGGACGTCCTGGCGCACACCGAGCTCGACGCCGAGCAGGTGCTCACCGGCGAGCTGGAGGAGGTCGCGGCCGAGCTGGGCACGGCGGCCGCGGCGGGCGTCGCGGAGGGCCGCACGCGGCTCATCGCGCGCCTGGAAGGCACCGCGCGCGTGCGCCCCGGCGACCGGCTGCGGCTGGCCGTCGAGCCCGACGCGATCCACCTGTTCGACGCGGAGAGCGAGCGCGCGCTGACCGTCTAGGCGGCGCGCGGCGTGAGCGCGAGGGCGACGACGCGCTCGACGAACGCGTCGAAGGAGATGCCGGCCGCGTCGGCGGCGAGCGGGAGCAGCGAGGTGTCCGTGAGGCCCGGGACCGGGTTGACCTCGAGCAGCGTCAGCTCGCCGCTCTCGCGGTCGCACATCAGGTCCACGCGTGCGAAGCCCCGGCAGCCGAGCAGCTCGTAGGCGGCGACCGCCAGCTCCTGGGCGCGAGCGGTCGCGTCGTCCGGCATCTCCGCGGGGCAGACGAACTGCGTGCGGCCGATGTCGTAGCGCGCCTCGAAGTCGTAGAAGTCGCGGTCCTGCGGGACGGCCTCGACCACCGGCAGCGCCTCGCCGTCGAGCACCGACACCGCGAGGTCGCGGCCGCCGACGTAGCGCTCCAGCAGCACCTTGTGGTCGTAGGAGAACGCGGCGATCAGCGCCGTCGGCACGTCCGCGCCCGACTGCGCGAACTTGATCCCGAGCGCGCTGCCCATCCGCGCCGGCTTGACGACGAGCGGGAAGGCCAGCCGGTCCTCGATCGCGCCGAGCGCCTCGGCGGCGCCCAGCTCCTTGAACGCCGCCTGCGAGAACGCGAAGAAGTCGGGCGTCGGCAGCCCGGCGTCGGCGAACGCGTACTTGGCGAGGATCTTGTCCGCGCACTTGATGCACGCCGAGACGCCCGAGCCGGTGTACGGGATGCCGAGCACCTCGAGCACCTCCTGCACGGTCCCGTCCTCGCCGTCGCGGCCGTGCACGGCGATGAACGCGACGTCCGGCGCGGCGGCGCGCAGCTGCGAGACCAGGCCGGGGCCGACGTCGATGCCGATGACCTCGTGGCCGAGCCGCTCCAGCGCGTCCTCGACGCGTGCGCCCGACCGCAGCGACACGTTGCGTTCCAGCGAGCGCCCGCCCTTCAGGACCGCGACGCGGCTCACGACTTGCGCGCCGCCGACGAGCCCTCGCCGCCCTCGCGGCGCGGGAGGTGCAGCACGTTGGTGGGCTCCTCCGCGGCAGGAGCCTGCGTGGGCGGCGCGGATGCGGGCTTCCCGCCGGTCAGCGTGCCGTAGAGGTCGACCTGCTCGCGCACGACCGCGCCGATGCGCCGGATGCCCTCGCGGATGTCCTCGTCGGACACGCCGGAGAAGTTGAGCCGCATCGACGAGCCGCCGCGGCCGTCCATGTACGCGCCGCGGCCGGGCACGAACGCGACGTTGGCCTGCAGCGCGCGGGCGATCAGGTCGCTCGTGTCGATGTAGTCCGGCAGCGTCGCCCACAGGAACAGGCCGCCGCGCGGGCGCGTCCAGGTCGACTCGGCCGGGAAGTGCTCGGCCAGCGACTCGAGCATCACGTCGCGCCGGCGCCGGTAGATCTCGATCACCGAGTTGAGGTAGACGCGCCAGTCCGACTCGCGGAAGTAGGCCGCGACGAAGCACTGGGTCATCGACGACGTGCACAGGTCGACGCCCTGCTTGCCGAGGTTCATCTTGTCCAGCACCGGCGGCGGCGCGGCGGCCCAGCCGATGCGCAGCCCGGCGGACAGGATCTTCGAGAACGTGCCGAGGTAGATGACGAACCCGCCGTCGTCGAGCGAGAACAGCGTCGGCAGCGGGTCGCCCTCGTAGCGCAGCAGCCCGTACGGGTTGTCCTCCAGCACGAGCAGCTCGCGCTCGTTGGCGACCTCGACCAGCCGCTTGCGGCGCGGCACCGACATCGTCACGCCGGCAGGGTTCTGGAAGGTCGGGATCGTGTAGATGAACTTCGGCCGCCGGCCCTCGCGCTCCAGGCGGTCGAGCGTCTCCTCCAGCTCGTCGACCCGCATCCCGTCCTCGTCCATCGCGACCTGCACGACGTCGGCCTGGTAGGCGCGGAACGCCGGGATCGCGCCCGGGTAGGTCGGGGCCTCGGCGACGATCACGTCGCCCGGGTCGATGAGCGTCTTGCAGACGAGGTCGATGACCTGCTGGCCGCCGGTGGTGACGAGCAGGTCCTCGTGGTCGACGACCATCCCCTCGGCGCCCATCACCTCGACGATCGCGTCCTTCACGAGCCCGTGGCCCTCGGTCGGGCCGTACTGCAGCGCCTTCGCCGTGTTCTCCGCCGCGACGATCGACTGGATCTTCGCGTAGAGCTCCGGCGGGAAGGTCGAGGTGTCCGGGAAGCCGCCCGCGAGCGTGATGACCTCGGGCCGCTCGGCCAGCGCCATCAGGTCGCGCATGGCGCTCGACGTCATCACGCGCGTGCGTGAGGCGAACAGGCCCGCGTACCGCTCGAGGTCGCGCGCCGCCGGACGGGGGCGTTTGGGCGGGTGGCTCATCTGGCAGGGTTCGCGGGGCGAACTCCCGGTACACCCTAACGGAGCAATGGACACCGTCTTCGACATCCTCACCGGCCTCGGCCTGGCCACGGCGGCCGGCATCCGGCCCTTCCTGCCCGGCCTCGCGGCCGGCGCGTTCGCCGCGGCGAACCTCACGATCGACTTCGACGGGACCGACTTCGCGTTCCTGGAGGGGACCGGCTGGCTGCTGGCGCTGGTCGTCGCGCTGATCCTCGTCACGCTCGCCGAACGCAGCGGCGACGGCGAGGAGGACCGCGGCCCGCTTTCGATCGCCATCCTCGTCGCGGGCATGGCGGTCGGCGCCGGCCTCTTCGCGGGCACGCTCGCCGACCACTCGGACACCTGGTGGCCGGGCATCCCCGCCGGCCTGCTCGTCGCGGCCTTCGCCTGGTACGCGACCCGCGGCCTGTTCGCGCGCGTGCGCGGGCGGCTGGACAGCGAGGCACGCTCGGCGCTCGCGGTGTACGTCGACGGCGGCGCGCTGCTCGTCGCGGTGCTGTCGATCCTCGCGCCGCCCCTCGCGCTCGTCGCGCTCGGCTTCCTCGTGTGGCTGCTGCTGAGCGGCCGCAAGAAGGAAGGCCAGAAGTACGCGGGCCTGCGGATCCTCCGCTAGCGGAAGGGCCGTCGCCCGGTGCCCAAGAAGCTCGTCCTCGCGGTGATCGACGGCCTCAAGCCGTCGGCGCTGGAGAAGGCGGTGTCGACCGGCCGCGCGCCCACGCTCGGCCTGCTGATGGAGCGCGGGACGTACGTCGACGACTGCGTCGCCGCGTTCCCGTCGGTCACGCCCGTGTGCGCGGCGGCGATCGCCACCGGCACGCTGCAGGACCGCCACCGCATCCCGTCGATGAACTGGTGGTGGCGCGACGAGCGGCGCTACGTCGAGTACGGCTCGAGCTTCGGCGCGTCGCGCAAGCTCGGCATCAGCCGCCAGCTCACCGACACCGTCTACCGGATGAACATGGAGCACCTGAGCCCCGAGACGCTCACCGTGTTCGAGGCGCTCGACGACGCCGGGCTGCGCACCGCCGGGACGACGTACCTCATGTACCGCGGCCGGCACGAGCACCAGGTCACGCGCGACAGCGCGCTGACGCGGATCGCGTCCAGCACGCTCTTCCGCCGCCCGATCAAGGGCCCGCGCGAGCTGTTCTACGCCGACCTGTACGCGTCGCAGAAGACGAGCTGCCGCAGCCAGCTCGGCATGCCGGGCATCCGCGACCAGCACTCGGGCTGCGTCTCGGCGCACCTGGTCGAGCAGGACCTGTTCGACTTCCTCCTCCTGTCGCTGCCCGACAACGACACGCACTCGCACAAGTACGGGCCGCACGCCCAGGTGCAGTCGATCCACGAGGCCGACCACCAGATCGAGCGCGTGATGCACGCCGGCGGCGGGCCCGAGCGCTTCCTGGAGGAGCACGCCGTGATCGTCATGGCCGACCACTCCCACGCGGCGGTCGAGCGGTCGGTCGACCTCTTCGCGCTGTTCGACGCGTTCGACATCACCGGGCCGCAGGGCGCCAAGCCCGAGGACGCGGAGATCGCGGTCTGCCCGGCGCAGCGCAGCGCGATGGTCTACGTGCTGGAGCCCGAGGGCCGCGCCGAGCTCGTGCCGCGCCTCATCGCGACCGCGCTGGAGGAGGAGGGCGTCGACCTCGTCATGCACCGCGAGGAGGGCGTCGGCGTGATCGTCTCCCGCCGCGGCGCGCTGACGTTCGCGCCCGGCGAGGAGGTCGCCGACCCGCGCGGCCTGCGGTGGGTCGTCCGCGGCAACCTCGACGTGCTCGACGCGCGCGTCGAGGACGGCGTGTTCCGCTCCGACACGTACCCGGACGCGCTCGCGCGGGTGTGGGCGGCGCTGCAGTGCGAGACGTCGGGCGACCTGCTGCTCTCCGCCGCGCCCGGCCAGGAGTTCGTCGACTGGGGCGGCGCGGACCACGTGGGCGGCGGCTCGCACGGCTCGCTGCACCGCAGCGACTCGCTCGGCGCGCTCATCCTCACCGGCGTCGAGGGCCTGGAGCAGCGCGAGCAGTGGAGCATCGCGGACATCGCTCCGCAGACGCTGCGGCACTTCCAGGTAGCCTCGGACGGGTGAGCACCGACGACGTCTCGATCGCCCTGCGCACCCGCGTGGGCGCGGGGATGCGGCACCCGGCGAACTGGCTGGAGCTCGTGCGCTTCGCCGCCGTCGGCGGCAGCGGCTACGTCGTCAACCTGCTCGTGTTCACGGCGATGGTCGAGGGTGCCGACGCAGACCACAAGCTGGCCGCGTTCGTGGCGTTCCTGGTCGCGGTGGCCAACAACTTCCTCTGGAACCGGCGCTGGACCTTCCGCGCCCACGACGGCCACGCGGGCTTCCAGGCCGCGCGCTTCCTGGCCGTCAGCGTCGGCGCGTTCCTCTTCAGCTTCGCGATCCTCGAGCTGCTGGTGACGGCTGCGGGCGTGCCCGAGGTGCCGGCCCAGGCGGTGTCGATCGTGTGCGCGACGCCGCTCTCGTTCCTCGGCAACAAGCTCTGGACGTTCGGCCGGTGAGACGCGCCGCGGCGGCGGCGCTCGCGGCCGTGCTCCTCCTGGCCGGGGCCCTGACGCTCGGCTCGGCCTCCCTCGCGCCCGCCACCGCGCAGGCGCAGGAGCTCAAGTCGGTCCCCGACCTCGACTCGCGGCCCGCGCTCTTCCAGCGCACCGGGCGCGAGGTGGCGCGCATCGCGCTGACGCGCCGCGAGGTGCGCGAGGAGGTCGCCGAGTACGACCGGCCGGTGCGCGAGGTCTACACCAAGGGCGTCGGCCGCTGGCAGGTGAGTTGGTTCACGCGCACGCCGCCCGGCAGTCCCCGCAAGGAGATCGCGCAGGTGCTGATCGACGACAGCACGGGCGTGATCGTCGAGGCGTGGACCGACTACAAGGTCGCGTGGACGATGGCGCGGGGCTACGAGGGCGCGTTCGGGCGCAAGGTCAACGCGCCCTACGTCTGGATCCCGCTGCTGATCGCGTTCATCGTGCCGTTCGTCGATTGGCGCCGGCCCTTCCGCTGGCTCCACCTCGACCTGCTCGTGCTCGGCGGCTTCAGCGCGTCGCTGGCGTTCTTCAACGACGCGCAGATCGACAAGTCGGTGCCGCTCGTCTTCCCGCTGCTCGCCTACCTGCTGGGGCGGATGCTCGTCGTCGGGCTCAGGCGCGGCCGGCCGATGGAGATGCCGCGGCTGTGGATCCCGCCGTCGTACCTGCTCATCGCGCTGATCTTCCTCGTCGGCTTCCGGATCGGGCTCAACCTGACGAGCTCGAACGTCATCGACGTCGGCTACGCGGGCGTGATCGGGGCGGACCGCATCGCGCACGGCGAGCCGGTCTACGGCAACTTCCCGGACGACAACCAGCACGGCGACACGTACGGGCCGCTCAACTACCTGCTCTACCTGCCGTTCGAGCTGCTCTTCCCGTGGACGGGCGTGTGGAACGACCTGCCCGCCGCGCACGGCGCGGCCATCGTGTTCGACCTCGCGACGCTGATCGGCCTCTACGTCCTCGGCCGCCGGGTGGCCGGGCACGCGCTGGGCGTCGCGCTGGCGTACGCGTGGGCCGCGTTCCCGTTCACGCTCTTCGTCCTGAACTGCAACGCGAACGACGCGCTGGTCTCCGCGCTGCTCGTCGGGACGCTGCTGGTGGTGTCGAGCGCGCCGGCGCGCGGCCTCTTCGCGGGCCTCGCGGCGATGGCGAAGTTCGCGCCGGCGGCGCTCGTGCCGCTGCTGGCGACGCACGGGATGGAGGGCGACCCGTGGCCGGTGAAGCTCCGCAAGCTCGTGCTGTTCGGGCTGCCGTTCGTGGCGACGGTGGTCGGCCTGCTGGCGCTCGTGGTCGACGACCTCGGGACGTTCTGGGACGTCTCGGTGGCGTTCCAGGCCGATCGCGACGCGCCGTTCTCCATCTGGGGCCTGTACGACCTCGACCTGCTCCAGAAGCTCGTGCAGGCCGGCGCTGTCATCCTGGCCCTCGCGCTCGCCGTGGCGCCGCGCCGGCACGACGTCGCGGGCCTCGCGGCGCTGTGCGCGGCGATCCTCATCGCGCTTCAGCTCAGCGTCACGTACTGGTTCTACCTCTACATCGTGTGGTTCTTCCCGCTCGTCATGCTCGCCGTCTTGGCCCCGCGGCCGCTCTCGCAGCGGTCTACGGCCTAGCGGTCACCGTCGGGCCCACGTCCGACGTCTCCGTCAACGACCTCTACGTCTACCGGTCGATGACGGCGTTCGTCCAGGACGGCATGCGGCCCTACCTGGACTGGCAGTTCGAGTACCCGCCGCTCGCGATCGTGCCGATCGCGCTGGGCGGCGCGTTCGGCAACGACGAGGTGACGTACCCGATCGTCTTCGGCCTCCTGATGCTCGCCTGTCTGCTCGTCCTCCAGCGGTGGGTGGGGGCGCTCGGCGGGCGGGCGGCGATGTGGGCGTGCGTGCCGGCGCCGCTGCTGCTCGGCGCGCAGATCCGCACCCACTACGACCTGCTCCCGGCGGCGATCGTGGCGGGCGCGCTGCTGCTCTTCGCGCGCGGGCGGACGACGTGGGCGTTCGCGGCGCTCGGCGTGGGGACGGTGGTGAAGCTGACGCCGATCATGCTCGTCCCGATCGCGGTGCTCTGGCTGTGGGGCCGGGGGCAGCGGGAACGGATCCTGCCCGGCGTCGCGGCGTTCACCGCGGTGGTCGTCGCGGTGTGCCTGCCGTTCTGGGGCGACGGGTTCCTCGAGCAGTTCCGCTTCCACCTGGAGCGGCCGGTGCAGATCGAGTCGACGGCGGCGACGGTGCTGTCGATCCTCGGCGACTCGTACGTGACCGGCACCGAGGCGACGCCCGACCGGTTCAAGTCGAACGGCCTGGCGGGCGGCTACGCGGACGGCGTCCAGGGGCTGTTCACCGCCGCGCTCGGGCTGACCTACCTCGGCCTGCTGCTGCTGAGCGCGCGCGGCGGCGACATCCGCCGGCTGGCCCTGCTCGGCCTCGCGACGACCGTGGCCTTCATGGCGCTGGGCAAGGTGCTGAGCCCGCAGTACCTGACGTGGCTGCTGCCGTTCGCGGCGCTGTGCTGGGCGTGGGGCGACCGCGCGATCGCGCTGCTGTGCGCGGCGGCCGCGCTCGTGACCCAGCTCGAGTTCCCCTCGCGCTACTTCGACGTGGTCGAGCAGCAGACGTTCGCCGTCGCGCTCGTCGGCGTCCGCAACGCGCTGCTGCTCGCGCTGCTCGCGGTCACCGTCGCCACGGTCGCCGCACCGGCTCGATCGCCTCGGCCCGCAGCGGCCCCGAGCACCGGATGAACGCGCCCATCACCCACGGGTCGTCCTCGGACGTCTCGAACCGCACGCCGAGCTGGTCGACGAGGGACTGGATCGCCTGCTCCTTCTTGACGCCGATGACGCCGCCGCGCGGGCCGGTCATCCCCACGTCGCTCATGTAGGCCGTCCCCTTCGGCAGCACGCGCTCGTCCGCGGTCGGGACGTGCGTGTGCGTGCCGAGCACCGCGGTCACGCGGCCGTCGAGGTACCAGCCCATCGCGACCTTCTCGCTCGTCGCCTCCGCGTGGAGGTCGACGAGGATGTGGTCGGCCTTGCCGTCGAGCTCGTTCAGGACGCGCTCGATCTCGTCGAACGGCGAGCCGGCCGCCTTCAGGAAGACGGTGCCGATGAGGTTCACCACCGCCAGCCGCACGCCGTCGCGCTCGACGATCGTCACGCCCTTGCCCGGGTGGCGCTTGAGGAAGTTCGCCGGCCGGATGATCCGGTCGTGCTCGCGCAGGTACGGGAAGATCTCGCGCTTGTGGTACGCGTGGTTGCCGAGCGTGATCACGTCCACGCCGGCCGCGAACAGCTCGTCGGCGATCTTCGGCGTGATGCCCAGGCCGCCGGCCGCGTTCTCGCCGTTGACGACGACGAACGTGGGCCGCAGCTCCTCGCGCAGCGCCGGCAGCGTGCCGAGCAGCGTCCGGCGCCCGAGGCCCCCGACGACGTCGCCGAGGAAGAGGATGGACGTCGAGCCGTCGGTCACGGCTGAGATGCTTGGGCCGCGATGAGCGAGGGGTCGCAGGAGCCGCAGGAGCGCCCGGAGGGTCCGGCGCCCCTGGTCGTGCCGCGGTGGGTCCAGCTCGTCACGCTGCCGCTCGCCGTGCTGGGGCTGTGGGCCCTCGCCCGGGCGGCGGGCGTGGTGCTGCTCGTCTTCGTCGTGGCGGCCGTCATCGCGCTCATCCTGAACCCCATGGTGGCGGCCCTGCAGCGCGCCCGCCTCCCGCGCGGTCTCGCGGTGGCCTGCGTCTACCTCGCGTTCTTCGCGTTCCTCGTCGTCGCGGGGCTCGTCCTGTCGAACCCGATCGCCGACCAGGTGGCTGCCTTCCAGGACGACGTGCCGGAGCTGATCGACGACGCCAACGCGTCGCTCGCCGACCTGCAGACGTGGTTCGACGACCAGGGCATCGACGTCGAGATCCAGGCCCAGGGCGAGACGGCGCTCGGCACGCTGCAGAGCCAGATCCTGGAGGGCTCGGGCGAGATCGTGACGTTCACCGGCGAGCTGCTGCGCGAGATCGTCGAGGTGTCGATCCAGCTCGTCCTCGTGCTCGTGCTGAGCATCTACATGCTGCTCTACGGCCCGCGGATCGGGGCGCTGGTGCGGTCGGTCATGCCGCCCGGCGACGGGACGCCCGAGGACGACTACCCGACGCGCGTGCAGAAGGCGGTGTCGGGCTACGTCCGCGGGCAGATCGCGTTCAGCACGATCATGGGCACGAGCGCGGGCGTGGCGCTGTGGATCTTCGGCGAGCTCGGCATCTTCGAGGCGGGCAAGACGTACGCGCTGGCGTTCGGCGCGTGGTTCGGGCTGATGGAGCTCGTGCCGTTCGTCGGGCCCGTGCTCGGCGCGCTGCCGCCGCTCATCGTCGCGTTCCTCGACGAGCCGCTCACCGGCGTGTGGGTCGGCCTGCTCTTCCTCGCGCTGCAGCAGCTCGAGGGCCACGTCGTCGCGCCGCAGGTGTTCGCGTACACGCTGCGCATCAACCCGCTGCTCGTGATCTTCGCGCTGCTCCTGGGCGCCGAGATCTACGGGCTCGTCGGCGCGCTGATCGCGCTGCCGATCGCCGCGGTGGTCCGTGAGACCGTGGTCTACCTGCGCCGCCACCTGGTGCTGGAGCCGTGGGACACCGGCGGCAGTAGCCTGCCGCCCGGATGATCGCGGCCGAGAGCGTCACGAAGCGCTACGGCGCGCACGAGGCCCTGCGCGGCGTCAGCTTCACCGCCACCCCCGGCGAGCGCCTCGCGATCATCGGACCCAACGGCGCCGGCAAGACGACGCTCCTGTCGATCCTCGGCGGCCTGCTGGAGCCGACCTCGGGGACGGTGCGCAGCGAGAACGGCGGCGTCGGCTGGGTGCCGCAGCAGACGGCGGTCTACCGCAAGCTCAGCGTCGCGGAGAACCTGCGGCTGTTCGCGCGGCTGGAGCGGGTCGCGGATCCCGGCGCGGCGGTCGCGCGGGCGCTGGAGGACACCGGCCTCGCCGACCGCGCGGACGACGAGCTGGGGACCCTGAGCGGCGGCAACCAGCAGCGCGTGAACATCGCGATCGGCCTGCTCGCCGACCCGCCGGTGCTGCTGCTCGACGAGCCGTCCTCCGCGCTCGACCCGCGCCACCGCCAGCGCGTGTGGTCGTTCCTGGATCGCAAGGCGGCGGGCGGCACGACGATCGTCTTCACGACGCACGACCTCGCCGAGGCCGCGCGCCACGCCGACCGCGTGCTCGTCCTGGCCGACGGCGAGCGGCTGTTCGAGGGCACGCCGGGCGAGCTGGAGACGGCGGTGGGCGGGCCGGCGAAGGACTTCGAGGCGGCGTTCGTCGCGTTCCTCGCGGAGCGCGGGCACTAAGTGCGCTGGCTCCTCGTCAAGGACCTGCAGATCCTGCGGCGCTCGCCGCTGCTCGTGGCGCTGCTCGTGGCCTACCCGGTGCTCGTCGCGCTGCTGATCGGGTTCTCGCTCTCGGGCGGGCCGGAGAAGCCGCGCGTCGCGTTCGTCAACGAGGTGCCGCCGGGCGAGGGCACGTTCTCGGTCGGCGGCGAGACGCGCGACGCGGCGACGTACGCCGACCGGCTGTTCGAGCGCGTCGACCCGATCCGCGTCGAGACGCGCGAGGAGGCGGTCGACCTCGTCGAGTCCGGTGAGGCGCTCGGCGCGCTCATCATCCCCGCCGACGCCGCCGACCGGCTGCGCAGCTCGCTCTCGCTGACCGGGGACGGCGAGCGGCCGCAGGTCGAGGTGATCTACAACGGCGAGGACCCGCTGAAGCGGCGGTTCGTCGAGTCGACGATCGAGTCGACGCTGGCGGAGGCGAACCTCGCGCTGTCCAAGGAGATCACGAAGGTCGGCGCCGACTACCTCGACATCCTGCTCAAGGGCGGGACGATCGACCTGTTCCTGCGCGAGTTCGACGTGCTGGGGCTGGAGCGGTCGGCGCAGATCCTGCGCGACGTCGAGGCCCGGCTGCCGGAGGACTCGGAGGCGCGGGAGGAGCTCGAGCAGGTCGAGCGGTTCGCGCAGCTCGCGGTCGACAACCTCGACCTCTCCGACGCGATCCTCGCCTCGATCAGCGAGCCGGTGACGGTCAAGCAGACGGTCCTCGCGGGCTCCCGGACGCCGCTCGACGCGTTCGCGGTGGCGGTCGCCGTGACGGTCTCGCTGATGTTCGTCTGCGTGCTGCTCGCGGCCGGGATGCTCGCGCTGGAGCGGGAGGAGCACGCGTTCGGCCGCCTCGTCCGCGGCCTCGTCGGCCGCACCGCGCTGCTGGCGGAGAAGGTCGCGCTGGCCGCGCTGTGCTCGTTCGCGCTCGGGACGCTGCTCGTCGCGGGGCTGAGCGTGTTCGTGGAGATCAGCTGGTCGCAGGCGCCGCTGTGGCTGCTGGCGCTGCTGCTCGGCGCGGCGGCGTTCGGCGCGCTGGGCGTCGCGATCGGCGCGGCCGCCCGCGAGGTCCGCGCGGCCTCGCTGCTCGCGTTCCTCCTCTCGCTGCCGATCGCGTTCCTCGCTCTCGTCCCGTCGGGCGCGGTGGCGCCGACGCTCTACGACGTCATCACGGCGATCAGCGCGCTCTTCCCGTTCGACCCGACGCTGGACGCGCTCGACCGCACGCTCAACGACAGCGGCGAGTCGGCCTGGGGCCCGCTCCTCCACCTGGTCGCGCTGGTCGCCGCCTGGGGCGCCATCGGGCGCCTCGCCCTCCGCCGCTTCGGCTGACCGGCACTAGGCTTGGTGGCCGATGGCCTTTCCGCAGACCCGACTGCGCCGGCTGCGCCGGACGAGTCCCCTGCGCGACCTGGTCCGGGAGACGCGCGTCGAGCCCGGCGACCTGGTCCTCCCGCTCTTCGTCGAGGAGGGGTTGGACGCCCCGACGCCGATCGCCGCGATGCCCGGCGTCTCGCGCCACTCGATCGCCTCCGCCGTCGACGAGGCCGCCGAGGCGGCCCAGCTCGGGCTCGGCGCGATCATCCTCTTCGGCATCCCGGCCGCGAAGGACGAGGAGGGCTCGGGCGCGTGGGACGACGACGGCGTCGTCCAGGTCGCGACGCGCGCGATCAAGGCGCAGCACCCCGACCTCGTCGTGATGACCGACGTGTGCCTGTGCGAGTACACGAGCCACGGCCACTGCGGCCTGCTCACCGCCGACGGCGAGGTGGACAACGACAGCTCGGTCGAGCTGCTCGCCCGCACCGCGGTCTCGCACGCGCGCGCCGGCGCCGACGTCGTCGCGCCCAGCGACATGATGGACGGCCGCGTGGGCGCGATCCGCGCGGCGCTCGACGGGGAAGGGTTCACCGACGTGCCGATCGTCGCCTACTCCGCCAAGTACGCGTCCGCGTTCTACGAGCCGTTCCGCGACGCCGCCGACTCCACCCCGAGCTTCGGCGACCGGCGCGGCTACCAGATGGACCCGGGCAACGCCGACGAGGCGCTGCGCGAGGTCCTGCTCGACGTCGAGGAGGGCGCGGACGTGGTCATGGTCAAGCCGGGCCTGCCGTACCTGGACGTCGTCCGCCGGGTCAAGGAGGCGACGCGCATGCCGCTCTGCGTCTACTCCGTCGGCGGGGAGTACCTGATGGTCAAGGCCGCCGCCGCGACGGGTCACCTGGACGAGCGGCGCAGCGTGCTGGAGATCCTCACCGGGATCCGGCGCGCGGGGGCCGACATCATCATCACCTACCACGCGAAGGACGCTGCCCGATGGCTTCACCAGTAGCGAAGGTCCGGAGCCGCACCCACGGGGCCGCGCGGCCGCTGGAGGACCTGGAGCGCAAGCTCCTCAACCTGATGCAGGGGAAGTTCCCCCTCGCCCGGCGCCCCTACGCCGCCGTCGCCGAGGCCGCGGGCATCACCGAGGAGGAGTGCCTGGCGCGCGTCCAGCGGCTCCTCGACGACCGGATCATCCGCCAGGTCACGCCGATCTTCGACACCCGCGCGTTCGGCTACGGCTCGATGCTCGTCGCGGCGAAGGTCGATCCCGAGCACCCCTGGCGCGCGGCGAAGGCGATCAACGCGCACCCGGGCGTGAGCCACAACTACCTGCGCAACCACGACTTCAACATGTGGTTCACGATCGCGGTCGAGGAGGAGTCCAAGCTCGGCCTCGACGGGACGCTGGAGGTGCTCGCCAAGGAGGCCGGCGCGACGTCGGTGCGTCAGCTGCCGACGCTCCAGCTCTTCAAGATCCGCATGGACCTGGAGATGGAGGGCGACACCCAGTCGCTCGCGTCGAAGGTCGAGGCGGTCACGCCCGCGCCGGTCGAGAAGGTCGACTTCGACGAGCGCGACAAGGCGGTCGTCCGCGCCACGCAGGGCGACATGCCGGTGGTCGCCGAGCCGTACGCGCCCGCCGCGGCCGAGCTGGGGATGACCCAGGAGGAGCTGCTCGAGCATCTGCAGGGGATGGTCGAGCGGGGCCTCCTGCGGCGCGTCGCCGCGATCCTCTTCCACCGCCGCGCGGGCTTCTCCGCGAACGGCATGGGCGTCTGGAAGGTCCCCGAGGACCAGATCGACGCGATCGGCCCGCAGATGGCCGCCTACCGCGGCATCAGCCACTGCTACCAGCGGCCCACCTACGAGGACTGGCCGTACTCGGTGTTCACGATGGCCCACGGGCGCTCCAAGGAGGAGTGCGACGCCATCCTCGACGCGATCGCCGACGAGTTCGGCGTCACCGAGCGCGCCACGCTCTACTCCTCGACCGAGTTCAAGAAGATCCGCCTCCTGTACTTCACGGAGGACTTCAAGAACTGGGAACGCGAGCACGCGGGGGTCTGAGGCAGCTCGTGGCCGTCTCCATCCGCGACACGAAGTCCGCCGCCCTCTACGAGCGGGCCGTGCGCTACCTCCCCGGCGGGGTCAACTCGCCCGTCCGGGCCATGCGGTCGATCGGCCGCGACCCGATCTTCATCGACCGCGCCGACGGCGCGGAGATCCAGGACGTCGACGGCAACCGGTACGTCGACTGGGTCATGTCGTGGGGGCCGCTCGTCCACGGGCACGCGCACCCGGACATCCTCGCGGCGATCTCCGAGGCCGCCGCGCACGGCACGACGTTCGGCGCGCCGACGGCCGCCGAGGTCGACCTGGCCGAGGAGGTCTCGCGCCGCATGCCGAGCGTCGAGATGCTCCGCATGACGTCGTCGGGCACCGAGGCGTCGATGAGCGCCATCCGCCTCGCGCGCGCGGCGACCGGGCGCGAGAAGATCCTGAAGTTCTCCGGCGCCTACCACGGCCACCTCGACGGCCTGCTCGCGGACGCCGGCTCGGGCCTGGCGACGCAGGGCATCCCGGCCTCGCCCGGCGTCCCGGAGGCCGCCACGGCGAACACGATCATCGTCCCGTGGAACGACCCGGAGGCGATCGGGAAGGCCGTCGCCGAGCACGAGCTCGCGGCGATCCTGGCCGAGCCGTACCCGGCGAACATGGGCCTCGTCCCGCCCGCCGAGGGCTTCCTCGAGCTCCTCCGCCAGGCCGCGACCGACAACGGCGCGCTGCTCGTGTTCGACGAGGTCATCAGCGGCTTCCGCGTCAACGTCGGGGGCGCGCAGGAGCGCACCGGCGTCTCCCCCGACCTCACCGTGATGGGCAAGGTCATCGGCGGCGGGCTGCCGGCGGCCGCGTACGGCGGCAAGCGGGCGTTGATGGAGCGCATCGCGCCGGCGGGCGACGTCTACCAGGCGGGCACGCTGTCGGGGAACCCGCTGGCCGTCGCCGCGGGCCTGGCGTCGCTGTCGATGCTCGACGAGCACGCGTACCTGCGGCTCGCCGCGACCACCGAGGCGCTCGCCGACGGCCTCCGCGACGCCGCCGAGCGCGCGGGCGTCGCGGTCCAGATCCCGACCAAGCCGGGCCTCCTCACCGTGTTCTTCGCGGAGGAGCCGGTCCGCAGCTACGCGGACGCCCAGCAGGCCGACCACGCGGCGTACGCGGCGTGGTGCCGCGGGCTGCTCGCGCGCGGCGTCTACGCCCCGCCGTCGGGCTACGAGGCGTGGTTCCCGTCACTCGTCCACGCCCCCGAGCACCTCGAGCGCACGATCGACGCGGCGGCGGCCGCCTTCGCGGAGGCGCGCGGATGAGCACCGCGCCGCTCGACGAGCTCGCGCAGGTGCTGCGCGAGGAGGGCGGGTTGCTCGCCAACGCGCTGCGCGACGCGCCCGAGGGGGAGCCGCTCCCGCCCGGCCCGCGCGCCGAGGTCCGCTTCCTGCTGGAGGCGATCCGCGAGGGCGAGCTGCTCCACTACGACCGCTCGCGGGTCCTCGCGGACCCCGAGCCCGACCTGGCGCTGCTGGCCGGCGACCGGCTGTACGCGCTGGGCCTGCAGCGGCTGGCCGAGCTGGGCGACCTCGAGGCGGTCGCCGCGCTGGCCGACGTCATCTCCGCGACGGCACAAGCACACGCGGAGGACGACATCGCACGCGCACGTGCAGCGTGGGCGAAAGGCCTCGAAATCGTGCATCGCACCGGCACTTCCGCCGAGACCCCCGACCGCCCGACACCGGGCGCAGCGCGGGCGTAGGCTCCCGATGAGTACATTTCCCGGGCCCTAACGGAGCCCCTCCCCTTGCCTGACCGACACTCACAGACCAAGTCCAAGTACACCGTCGACCGGCAGATCCCCGGCGCCTTCGAAGGCGAGACGGTCACCCGTCGGCGGTTCATGGTCGGCACCGTCCACGTCGCGGGCGCGGTCGCCGTGTCCGCGATCGCGCTGCCCGCCCTGGGCTTCGCGCTCGGTCCGATCTTCGAGGAGAAGGAGGAGAACTGGCAGCCCGTCGGTTCGCCGGACTCCTTCCCCGACGACGAGTACATCCCCAAGGTCATCGTGGAGACCGAGGGCATCGGCGTGATCGGCGAGACGACCGTGTACATGCGGCGTCGCAACGAGCAGATCGACACCGAGGAAGCCGACGAGTACAACCAGGTCGTCGCGATCTCGACCCGGTGCATGCACCTCGGCTGCCCGGTACGCTTCATCGCGGCCTCCGAGCGCTTCATCTGCCCCTGCCACGGCGGCGTCTACGACTTCGTCGGCGCGGTCGCCGGTGGCCCGCCGGTCCGGCCGCTCGACCGCTTCTACACCCGCATCCGCAACGGCCAGGTCGAGGTCGGCCCGCGCTTCTCGGTGAACTCCGAGCTGCGCCGTTTCTCGCCGCGCCTCCCGGGTGAGCCGCTCGACGGCATCGGCCAGTTCCTGTACCCCTCGCGCCCCGGCCAGCGCAAGCTCCCGGACACCTAAGCCATGGCACCGAAGATCAAGCTTCCGAAGCCTCCGCTGCCGCCGTCCTTCCGCAGCAAGCCCGCGCCTCCCGGCACCGCCGAGAAGCTGGGCCCGGTCGAGACGGCGAAGGAGGCGGGGATCAGCGCCGTCGACTGGATCGACGAGCGCACGTCCCTCTCCGGCGGCGGCCGGTGGATGATGTACCGGAAGGTCCCGAAGGGGACCAACTGGTTCTACACGCTCGGCTCCGCCGCGATGTTCGCCTTCCTCAACCAGGCGATCACCGGCGTCTTCCTGGCGATGTACTACCGCCCGTCGGCCAACGAGGCCTACGAGTCCGCGCGCCACATCACGAACGACGTCTTCCTCGGCGAGTTCGTCCGCGGCATGCACAAGTGGGGCTCGACCGTGATGGTCATCCTCGTGTTCCTGCACATGGCCCGCACGTTCTTCTTCGGCGCGTACAAGTACCCGCGCGAGCTGAACTGGGTCATCGGCGTGATCCTGCTCGTCCTCACGATCGTGATGTCGCTGACCGGCTACCTGCTGCCGTTCGACCAGCGGTCCTACTGGGCGACGATCGTGGCCATGAACATCAACGGCACGGGTCCGCTCGTCGGCCCGTACCTGTCCGACTTCCTGATGGGCGGACCGGACTTCAACGCGACCACGTTGTCGAGGTTCTACGCGATCCACATGATGCTCGTACCGGGCCTGATCGGGGCCCTGATCGGAGCGCACCTGTACCTGGTGGCCAAGCTCGGCACCACGGCGCCGCCGTGGCTGAAGGCCGAGGAGCCCCGCGAGCTGCACGAGCGGGAGGCCTAGATGAATCGCCAGGAGAAGGAGCGGTACCTCCGCGAGTACTCGATCCTGAAGGCCCAGGGGAAGCCGTTCTTCCCCTACGCGGTCGCCAAGGACTCGATCATGGCGGCCATCGTCATCGGGATCATCGTCCTGATGGCCCTCGTCCTCGGCGCCGAGCTCGGCCCGAAGGCGGACCCGACGACGACGACCTACGTCCCGCGCCCGGAGTGGTACTTCTTCTTCCTCTTCGAGCTGCTGCGCGTGGTCAAGCCGCCGGAGCTGGTGCCGCTGGCGACCATCGGCATCCCGACGGTCTGCCTCATCCTGTTGCTGCTGCTGCCGTTCTACGACCGTGGTCCGGAGCGGCGCCCCGAGCGTCGTCCGATCGCGACGACGGCGGGCATCCTGACCATCCTCGCCGTCGGCTACCTGACGTTCCTCGGCGCCGAGGCGGGCTCCCCGACCTCGATCGAGATGGACGCCCCGAAGGCGGTCGTCGAGCAGGGCGAGGAGGCGGTGGCCACCTTCGAGGCCGGCAAGCAGGTGACGGCGCAGTCCGGCTGCCTCGGCTGCCACAAGATCGAACACAACGGCAACGACGGCCCTGGGCCGCCGCTGACCGAGATCGGTGAGCGCCTGCCCGCGCAGGCGATCGAGCGGACGCTGCTCAACCCGACCGCTCCGATGCCCTCGTTCCGTGAGCTTCCCCAGGAGCAGCTCGACGACATGGTCGCGTTCCTGGCGATGCTCAAGGGCGAGTCCGTCGACGAGTGACGTCTGACGCTGCAGGCCCGCCCCCGGGCGGGCCTGACTCGGGCCGTCTGGCGGACCCCCAGGTCCGCCAGATGTTCGACCGCATCGCCGGCGTCTACGACCTCATGAACGGGGTCATGACGGCCGGCCTCCACCACCGGTGGCGCGGTCGTGCCGCCGACCTCGCGCGGGTCGGGCCCGGTTCGCGCGTGCTGGACGTCGCGACCGGCACCGGCGACCTGGCGGTCGAGCTGGCCGGGCGCGTGGCGCCCGGTGGCGAGGTCGTCGGGATGGACTTCTCCGAGGGCATGCTCGAGCTCGCTCGCAAGAAGGCGCCGTCGCTGCGCTTCGAGCAGGGCGACGCGCAGGCGCTCGCCTACGCCGACGACGAGTTCGACGCCGCGACCGTCGGGTTCGGCGCGCGCAACTTCGGCGACCTCGAGCAGGGACTGTCGGAGATGGTCCGCGTGGTCAAGCCGGGCGGGCGCGTCGTCGTGCTCGAGATCACCACGCCGACGAAGCCGCCGCTGTCGACGTTCTTCTCGTTGTGGTTCGATCGCATCGTGCCCGGCATCGGCAAGGTCGCGGGAGACTCGGACGCGTACACGTACCTGCCCGCGTCGGTGAAGCGCTTCCCGGACGCGCAGGCGCTCGGCGGCATCATGCACGGCCTCGGCTTGGCCGACGTCGGCTGGGTGCTAACCGCCGGCGGGATCATCGCGATCCACCACGGGACCGTTCGATGAACGCCGCGGCCGTCGACCCGGCGGTCGCGCGGATCGTCGAGGCCGGCGGGCCTCAGATCCCGGCGCTGCTCTCCGCGGTGGAGGAGCGCCTGAGCGCCGTGGCGGCGAGCCGCGGCGCGGTGCTGGCCGAGCACGCCGGCGCGACGATCGCGGCCGGCGGCAAGCGCCTGCGGCCGCTCCTCGTGCTGCTGGCGGCCGGGCCGGAGGCGCCCGCCGACGACGCGGTGCGCGCCGCGGCGGCGGTCGAGCTCGTCCACAGCGCCACGCTCGTCCACGACGACGTGCTCGACACCGCCCACCTGCGCCGCGGCCGGCCGACGGTCTGGGCGGTCGCGGGGCGCGAGATGGCGACGGCGACGGGCGACCTGCTCTTCTCGCGCGCGTTCGCCGAGCTCGCGGCGAACGGGTCGGCCGACCAGGTGCGCGTGCTCTCGTGGGCGTCGTCGGCGCTCGCGCAGGGCGAGCTCGTCCAGCGCGAGGACGCGTGGCGGACCGACGTGTCGGTCGAGCGCTACCTGTTCCGGTGCGAGCTGAAGACGGCGCGGCTGTTCGAGGCGGCGTGCCGGTTGGGGGCGCTGGTCGGCGGCGGCGCGGCGGCGGACGCCGACGCGCTCGGGGCGTTCGGGCACCACGTCGGCCTCGCCTTCCAGCTGCTCGACGACGTGCTGGACGTCAGCGGCCCGCCGGAGAAGACCGGCAAGCACCGCGGGACGGACCTGCTGGATGGCACGGTGACGCTCCCGTTCATCCTCGCGCGCGAACGCGACGTGGCGCTCGCGGAGCTGGACGGGCGGTCGATCGACACGCCGGAGCGGGCCGAGCAGGTGTGCGACGCGATCGCCGCGACGGGCGCGCTCGAGGCGGCGCGCGAGCGGGCGCTCGGCATCGTCGCCGAGGCCAAGCGCGGGTTGCCAGACCTCCCGCAGCGACCGGCCCTGGAGCTGGTCGCCGACGGCGTGGTCGAGCGGTACTCGTAGCGGCGCCAGGGCGCCGCGCGGCCTAGAAGTCCTCGGGGAGGACGTGGTCGCCGTCGAGCGCGGTGACGAAGCGCTCGATCTCGTCCTCCATGTTGGCGGTCATGAGCCGCTTGAGGTCCCGGACGAGGGCCTCGGTTCCGCGGTCGAGCTCCTCGTCGAAGCGCTCGACCGAGTCCTGCGTGAAGACGCCGGTGCCGGACCACTCGCAGTTCGGGCAGCGCAGGACGACCTCCCAGTGCATGGGGCCGGCCTCGTCCCACTCGACCGGGTACACGAGCTCGGACGCGCAGGTGCCGCAGACGTGGAGGTCGTCGTGCTCCTCGATCGAGGGCGCGAGCTCGCGCACGGCGTCGGCCACGGGGTCGTTCGTCGCCGGGGCGAGGAGCTGGTCGTCGAAGTAGACGACCTCGATGGTCTTGCCCGAAGGGAGGACGACGCGGCGGACGTGGTGGTTGTGGCTCTCGGCGTGCTGGCTCATGGTGCTCTCGATCGTTGATCCATTCATCGGTCGCGAGCGCATGCGACTTGACCCCCCCGCCGCTACGCTTGGCGCACACCCTTCCGAGGAGCTTCCATGGGCCCGATCGGCATCCCAGAACTCGTCATCGTCCTCGTCATCCTGCTTGTCATCTTCGGTCCGAAGCGCCTGCCGCAGCTGGGCCGGTCGCTGGGCGGCGGCATGCGGGAGTTCAAGGACTCGATCAGCGGGGAGCGCAAGGACGACGACGACGACACGTCCGACCGCCCCGCGCTCGACGCCGCGCCGACGGCCTCGACGACCAGCGCCGCGGACGCCGAGCGCCGCGACGAGCAGGTCGCCGAGCCGCGCGGCTAGCTCCTCCCCGACCCACCCCGTATGGCCACAGCGCTGCGCAAGCCGGTCTCCCACGAGGACCGGCTGAGCCTCACCGAGCACCTGGAGGAGCTGCGCAGCCGGCTCATCGTCTGCGTGCTCGCGCTGGTGGCCTGCTTCGCGTTCACCTTCTGGCAGAACGAGGCGATCCTCAAGATCGTCAACGAGCCGCTGAAGGAGACGCAGAACCTCGACGACCCGGCGAAGGACTCGAAGGACCCGCTGGAGCAGTCGGCGCGCTTCCAGATCGAGATGGGCAAGGCGCAGAGCGCGGCCGCGCAGGCGCACACGGACGCGGCGCGCGCGTGGCGCGCGGCGGCGGCGTCCACGCGCGACCAGGACGAGAAGGCGCGCTACCTGGCATCCGCGGCGAGCGAGGCCGCGGCGGCGAAGAGCGCCCAGGCCGCGGCGGAGGCGACGCCGACCGACCAGGAGCGCCTGCCCGTGACGCTCGGCGTGGCCGAGCCGTTCACCACCACGGTGTCGATCGCCTTCTACGCCGCGCTGCTGCTCGCGCTGCCGATCCTGCTCTACCAGGCGTACGCGTTCATCCTGCCGGCGTTCGCCCCGGGTGAACGGCGAATAGCGGTGCCGCTCATGTCGATGGTGCCGTTCCTGTTCGCCGCCGGCGTGGCGTTCGGCTACTTCGTCGTGCTGCCGAGAGCCATCGGGTTCCTGCAGAACTTCAACGACGACGACTTCGACATCCTGCTCCAGGCGCGGGACTACTACAAGTTCGCCGTGATGTTCCTCGCCGGCATCGGCGTGCTGTTCCAGGTGCCGATCGTCGTCATCGCGATCACGCGGCTGGGCATCATGACCCCGCGCCAGCTCCAGCAGAACTGGGGCTACGTGCTCCTCGCGCTGGCGGTCGTCGCGGCGATCGCGACGCCGACCCCGGACCCGATCACGATGCTCCTCGCGATGGGCCCCCTCTTCCTGCTCTTCGAGATCAGTATTCTGCTGAGCGCGTGGCTCAATCGCGTCAGCCCGCCTGGTTCCTGGTGGGGCGAGGACGGCGATGAGGACGAGGACAGCTACGCCATCGCGTTCGACGACGAGGACTGAGCCTCCCTAATGCTGTTCGATCTACGCGGCCGGGGTCGCCGCAGAGTTGTGCAGGTGGTCTACCTGTCGCTGGCCATCCTCCTGGGTGGCGGCCTGGTGCTGTTCGGCATCGGCGGCGACGTCCAGGGTGGCCTCTTCGACGCGTTCCGCGAGAACGACGGCAACGTGAACGAGCAGTACGAGGAGAACCGCGACAACGCGAAGAAGCGGACCGAGCAGAACCCGCAGAACCCGGCGTTCTGGGCCGAGCTCGCCGCTGCGGAGCTGCAGCTCGCCACCGCCTCGGACGGCTTCAACGAGCAGACCGGCGAGGCCACGGGCGACGCGCGCGAGCACATGGTCGCCGCGCAGGCCGCCTGGAACCGCCACGTCCGCCTCGCGGGTGACAACGTCGACGGCGACCGCGCCGCGTCGATGCGCCAGGCGCTCGAGGTCCTCGGCGACGACGCCGGCGCCGTCCGCGCGCAGGAGGCGGTCCTCGACGGCCTCGGCGACGACGCCGGCCCCGGCGACTACGGCAACCTCGCCCGGCTCGCGTGGCTCGCGGGCCAGGACCGCAAGGGCGACCTCGCGGCCGACCGCGCCGTCGAGCTCACCCCCAAGGACGAGCGCAAGGACTTCCGCGAGCAGCTCGACCAGCTGAAGGCCCAGGTCGCTCTGCAGCAGTCCCAGACGACCACGCAGCCGACGACCACCCTGCCCGGCGGCTGAGCCGCAGCGCGAACCACGTCACAGACGTGGTGCCCCGGCGAGGGGGCGCTAAAATGACTCGCCACACGCCCTTGTAGCTCAACTGGCAGAGCAGCGGACTCTTAATCCGAAGGTTCTAGGTTCGATTCCTAGCGGGGGCACTACGAAGGCCCGGCAGACGCCGGGCCTTTCTCGTTCTTGCGGCTACGGCCTGCCGCGGATGAGCACCGCGGGCGAGGTCGGGCCGAGGTGGCCGAGCTTGTCCGGGTTGAGCATGGAGCGGATCGCCGCGATGCGGCCGTCGGTGACGTCGAAGGCGAGCACGGTGACGACGCGGCCCTCGGGGTCGTGGGCGATGAAGCCGGGCTGGCCGTTGACGCGGGCGGCGGCGACCGTGACGGCCATCCCGTCGGCCTGGCGGGCGAAGGCGCGGAAGGCGTAGGCGATGCGGTCGGCGCCGACGAGCGGGGTGCCGAGCGCGCGGGCCTTGCCGCCGCCGTCGCCGACCAGGACGGCGTCGTCGGCCAGCAGCGCGACGAGGCCGTCGAGGTCGCCGTCGCGAGCGGCGTCGAGGAAGCGGGCGGCGAGCTCGTCGCGACGGGCGAGGTCGGGCTCGAACCGCGGCTGCTCGGCGTCGAGGCGCTTGCGGGCGCGCGAGAGGATCTGGCGCGTGTTGTCCTCCGAGCGCTCGATCACCGCCGCGATCTCGTCGAAGCCGAGCGAGAACGCCTCGCGCAGCACGACCACCGCGCGCTCCACCGGCGACAGCTGCTCGAGCAGCACGAGGAACGCGAGCGAGATCGACTCCTCGTCCTCCACCAGCGCCGGCGCGTCCGCGTCCACGAGCGGCTCCGGGAGCCACGGCCCCGTGTACGCCTCGCGCCGCACGCGCGCGGACTTCAGGACGTCGATCGCCAGGCGCGTGACGACGGTCGTCATCCACGCGCGCTCGTTCTCCACCGCGCCGTCGTGCGACGCGCGGCGCAGGTACGCCTCCTGCACGACGTCCTCGGCCTCGGCGACGCTGCCGAGCATCCGGTAGGCGATGGAGAAGAGCAGCGGCCGCAGGGCGTCGTCCATGAGGTGTCACAGACTGGCACGCCGTCTCGTCCACGGGCCATGAACATCCTGATCGCAGGCGCCAGCGGCGCCATCGGCAAGGCCCTGGTCCCGATGCTGACCGCCCGCGGCCACACCGTCGCCGGCACGACCCGCAGCGAGCCCAAGGGCGAGGAGCTCCGCGCGCTCGGCGCGACCCCCGTCGTCATGGACGGGCTCGACCCCGCCAGCGTGCGGCGCGCGGTGCTCACCACCGAGCCCGACGTGATCCTGCACCAGATGACCGCGCTGACCGATGTCGACTTCACGAAGATCGACGCGTCGTTCGCGCTGACGAACCGGCTGCGCACCGAGGGCCTCGACCACCTGCTCGCCGCGGCGGCGGAGCTCGAGACGATGCCCCGCGTCATCGTCCAGTCGTACGCGGGCTGGCCGTTCGCGCGCACCGGCGGCCCGGTCAAGAGCGAGGACGACCCGCTCGACCCCGACCCGCCGAAGGGCATCCGCGAGACGCACGCGGCGATCCGCCGGATGGAGGAGCGCGCGACCGCGGCGGGCGGCATCGTCCTGCGCTACGGCGGGTTCTACGGGCCGGGCACGGGGATGACGGCCGGCGGCGAGCAGGCCGAGATGATCCGGGCGCGCAAGTTCCCGCTGATCGGCGACGGCGGCGGCGTGTGGTCGTTCGTCCACATCGAGGACGCGGCCGCGGCGACCGTCGCGGCGATCGACCGCGGCCGGCCCGGCGAGATCTACCAGGTGGTCGACGACGAGCCGGCGCCGGTGCGCGAGTGGCTGCCGTTCCTGGCGAAGACGCTCGGCGCCAAGCCCCCGCGGCGGGTGCCGGCCTGGCTGGTCCGGCTCGGCGCGAGCCCCGCGGCGGTGATGATGATGACCACCTCCCGCGGGGCCGCGAACGCGAAGGCCAAGCGCGAGCTCGGGTGGGCGCCGGCGCACCGCACCTGGCGCGAAGGGCTTCCGGAGGTGCTGCGGCCCTTGACGGCGTAGGCGCACCGGAAGCTGGACGAATGGACGAGGTACCGGAACGGGGCAGGGCCACTTAGGGTCACGGGTTCGAGCGCCTCCCAAGCGCTCGGTCCTTCACCCCGAGGAGAGGTCCTGTCCCCATGCGCCTGCCTGCGCTGGCCGCTGCCGTAGCGGCCTGCCTCGCCCTGCCGACCGCGGCCGATGCCGCGGTCACGTCCGTCTTCAGCGGCACGTCGAGCCCGGTGAGCTGCACCCCCGTCGCATCCGGTCCGATCACGGGCGCCCGCATCTGCACGGCGACCCCGTCGACCGTCCCGAGCTTCGACGGCACCCCGATCGACGTCGCTGTGGCGCTCCCCCCCGAGCCGGTGTCCGGCCCCGATGGCGACTTCCCCGTCGTCGGCGTCTACCCCGGCTGGAGCGGCGGGAAGGTCACGCTCTCCGGCACCGACGCCAACACCCAGCGGTGGGTGAGCCGCGGCTACGCCGTGTTCACCGTCACCCCGCGCGGGTGGCGCGCGTCGTGCGGCGCGAGCGTCCCGGCGCCCAAGCCCGCCGCGTGCGCCAACGGCCACATCCACCTGATGCACAACGCGTACGAGGTCCGCGACGTGCAGCACCTGCTCGGCCTGCTCGCCGACGAGGGCATCGTCGACGGCCAGCGCACCGCGGCGACCGGCGGCTCGTACGGCGGCGGCATGTCGCTGGCGCTCGGCGCCCTCAACGACCGCACGCAGCTCGCCAACGGGACGCTCGTGCCGTGGCAGAGCCCGGGCGGCAAGCCGATGCGCACCGCCGCGGCGACCCCGGACATCCCGTGGAGCGACCTGCCGTACTCGCTCGTGCCGAACGGCTCGACGCTCGACTACGTCGCGGACGCCCCGTACTTCGGCGTCAGCGGCGACCGGCGGATCGGCGTGCAGAAGCAGGCGGTCAACGCGTCGCTGTACGGCGCCGGCACGGTGTTCGGCTTCTACGCGCCCAAGGGGTCGGACCCGCAGGGCGACATGGTCGGCTGGAACGACCTGATCAGCACCGGCGGCCCGTACGACGGCGACGCCGCGACGAAGGCCGCGCTGGACGAGCTGTCCGCGAACCACTCGGGCTACGGCATCGACGCCTCGCGCGCCCCCGCGCCGATGCTGCTGTCCAGCGGCTGGAACGACGACCTGTTCCCGGTCAGCGAGACCGTCCGGTACTACAACAAGGTCCGCACGCTCCACCCGAGCACGCCGATCAAGATGTTCCACAGCGACCACGGGCACGCCCGCGGCGGGACCGAGGGGACGCAAGCGGCGTCGCTCGCGACCATGCAGACCGCGTGGATCGAGCACTACGTCAGCGGCGTCGGCCCGGCGCCGGCGAACGCCCGCGGCGGCGTGGACATCATGACCAGCACGTGCCCGGCGACGTCCGCGGGCGCCGCGGCGAGCGCGCCGAGCTGGGCGGCGCTCGCGCCGGGTGAGATCCGCCTGACGAGCGCGCCGGCGAAGACGGTCGGTGCCCCCGGCACCGCGCCCAACGGCCAGTTCGTCAGCGGCAACGTGTGCGCGACGACAGCCAGCGAGGTCAACGGGTCGGCGGCGACGTACACGCTCGACCCCGCGCCGAGCACGTTCACGATCGCGGGCGCGGCGACGATCATCGCCGACACCACCGTGACCGGCGCGAACGACGCGCTCATCGGCCGGCTCTACGACGTCGACCCGGGCGCGTCGACCCAGCGGATGATCGCCCGCACGATCCTGCGCCCGACGGGTGTCGGCGCAGGGCCGACGCGGCAGGTGTTCCAGCTCCATCCGCAGGCCTACGCCGTCGCGGCCGGCCACGTGCTGAAGCTCGAGCTGCTGCCTCAGGACTCGCCGTACGCGCGCCTGCCCGCGGCCGCGATGCCGCAGGAGCCGATCACGGTGGCGAACCTCGAGCTGCGCGTGCCGGTGCTGGACGCGCCCGGCTCGATCCCCGGCGTCGTGCAGGCGCCGGCGGCGAAGGTCGTGCCCGCGGGGTACGAGCTGGCGCGCGGCTTCGCTCCGCCGCTCACCGCGCCGGCGAGCGCCGCGTTCGCCGGGGTCGAGCAGGGCCGTGTCGGCACGGCACGCACGATCGCGGAGAAGAACACCGGGTCGGCTGACGCGGAGATCCAGCGCGTCCGGATGACGGGACACGACCCGGACGCGTTCCTCGTCAGCCGTGACGAGTGCGCCGGCGAGGTCCTCGAGCCGAACGAGACGTGCGTGATCGCGGTGCGGTTCGCCCCCGAGGCGCAGGGCCCGAGCACGGCGTCCCTGTCGGTCTCGAGCGACGTGACGAGCCCCCTCCAGATCGCGCTCACCGGTACCGGCACGGCGCCGGTCGGCGGGCCGAAGGGTGACACCGGCGCGACCGGCGACACCGGCGCGAAGGGCGACACGGGTGCGCCGGGTGCGAAGGGCGACACCGGGGCGCACGGCGCTCCGGGGGCCGCCGGCGCGCAGGGTCCCGCCGGACCGAAGGGCGACAGGGGCGAGAAGGGCGAGCCCGGCCTCCGTGGCGCCACCGGCCCGCGCGGGGCGGCGGCCACGGTCACCTGCACGCCCAAGCGCGTCCGCAACACCGTGCGGGTCACGTGCTCGGTGCGGCTGAAGACCGCCAAGGGCGCACGCGTCGCGCTCGTGAGGGGCGGCCGGACGTACGCGACGGCGAAGGTGCGCCGCGGCTCGCGCGTCGCGGCGCTGCGGGTCACACGCCCGCTGCGCGCCGGTAGCTACACGGTGCGCGTGACGACGCCGGCGGGCCGCACCACGGCCCCGCTGACGCTGAAGGCGCGGTAGGACGGCGAGGGGGAGGCGCCGCGCAGGCGCCTCCCCGTCGCGACGGCGGCTAGGCCAGCTGGAAGCGGCCGACGAGGCCCTCGAGCTCCGACGCGGTGGAGGCGAGCTGCTGCGCCGAGGAGGCGATCTCCTGGGCGGACGCGCTCGTCTCCTCCGTCGAGGCCGAGACCTCCTCGGAGGACGCGGAGGACTGCTCGGCGACGGCGGCGACCTCGGTCATGTCGGCCTGGACCTTCTCGGCCGACGCCGCGATCTGCTGGACCGCGGCGGCGATCGCGTCGACGCGGCCGGTCATCCCGTCGACCGACTCGCCGATCCGGGAGAAGGCGTCGCGCGCCTGCTCGACCGTCGCGGAGCCCTCCTCGGTCCGCGCGTTGGTCTCCTCGACCACCGCGACGGCCTGGGTCGTCTCGCCCTGGATCTCCTCGACGAGCGTCGCGATCGAGGCGGCCGCGGACTGCGACTCCTCGGCCAGCTTGCGGACCTCCTCGGCGACCACGGCGAAGCCGCGGCCCTGCTCGCCCGCGCGTGCGGCCTCGATGGCCGCGTTCAGCGCGAGGAGGTTCGTCTGCTCGGAGATGCCGGTGATGGTCGCGACGATGCCGCCGATCTGCTCCGACTTGGCCGACAGGTGCTGCATGGCCGACGTCACGGCGCCCGACGACTCGCGCACCTGGCGCATCGCCTCGGTCGCGCGGGCCACGGCCTCCTCGCCCTCGTGGGCGACCTGGCGGGCCTCCTGGGCGGCCTGCGCGGTCTCCTGCGCGGACCGGGCGGACGCCTCGGTCGCGGCCGAGACCTCCTCGGTCGCGTGCTTGGCCTCCTCGACCGAGCGGACCTGGCGCTCGGCGCCCTGGGCGACGTCGGACACGGCCTGGGCGATCTCGCCGACGGCGCGGCCGGCCTCCTCCGAGGTGGACGCCATCTCCTGCGACGCGGACGAGAGCGTCGACGCGCTGCTCTGGACGGCGCCGACCAGCTCGCGCAGCTCGGTGACCATCGTGCTGAGCGCGGTGCCGAGCGCGTCGCGCTCGGACTTCGGCTCGACCTCGACGGTCAGGTCTCCCTGGGCGACGCGGTTCGCGGCGCCCGCCATGTCGCCGAGGTAGCCGGTCATCGTGCGGAACTCGTCGGCGAGCTGGCCGACCTCGTCGCGCGAGCGCACGGCGATGTCCTGCTCGAGGTCGCCCTCGGCGATGCCGCGCGCGGCGCGCAGGACCTGGCCGATGCCGCCGGTGATGGTGCGGGCGACGAGGAACGCGACGGCGCCGGCGAGCAGCACGGCGAAGGCGATGAAGCCGATGATCAGGTTGCGCGCGTCGGCGTAGGTCGCCTCGGCGTGCGCGAACGTGTCGTCGCCGAGCTTGTCGTTGTACGCCGCCCACGCCTCGAGCGCGTCCTCGGTGTCGCTCAGCGAGCTGGCGTTCATGACGCGGATCGCCCCGCGGATGTCGCCGGCGGTCGTCAGCTTGGTGGACTCCTCGGTCGACGCGAGGTAGGCGGTCCACTGCTCCTTCGCGGCGTCGCGCAGCTCGCGGTCCCGGCCGTCGGCGATCAGCGCGTCGTAGTCCGCGAAGAGCTTGTCGACCTTGGCGAGCGTCTGCGGCATCTCGTCCAGCAGCTCGGCCTTCTTCTTCGCGTCGGCGGTGGGCTGGCGGAACTGGTCCTTGCGGTAGTCCTGAGCAAGCATCGCGATGTCGTCGACGAGCGAGATGCTCGGGACGACCGAGTTGTTGATCTCCTCCGCGCCGTCGCTGATCGCGCCCATCTTCGAGAGCGCGAGCAGACCGAGCACGAGCACGACGAGCAGGACGGCCGCGAAGCTGGCGTAGAGCTTCTTGGCGATGGACAGGTTGCGGAAGAGGGGCATCGGCGCCTTACCAAGGTCGATTGGACGTTCGGACGGGGTAGTCGGTCACCCGCCTGACGTCTGCGCGCCAACTCGGACATCGTGATGCCACTTGGCGGGCCCGCGGTCCTCGGGCGCCGCGCGTCGTAGCCTCGCCTCCATGCGCACCCGCACCCTTGGCTCGACCGGCCGCACGGTCTCGGAGATCGGCTTCGGCGCCTGGCAGATCGGCGCCGACTGGGGCGCCGTCGACGAGGACGACGCGATCCGCACGCTCCACGCCGCCGCCGACAGCGGCGTCACGTTCTTCGACACGGCCGACGTCTACGGCGACGGGCGCTCGGAGCGGCTCGTCGGCCGCCTGCTGCGCGAGCGCGGCGGGGCGGACTCCGCGCTCACCGTCGCGACCAAGATGGGCCGCCGCGCCGAGCAGCGCGTGGAGAACTACTCGCCCGAGAACTTCCGCACGTGGAACGACCGCAGCCGCGAGAACCTCGGCGTCGACACGCTCGACCTCGTCCAGCTCCACTGCCCGCCGACCGACCTCTACTACGCGCCGGCGGTCTTCGAGGATCTCGAGCGGATGGTGGAGGAGGGGCGCATCGCGAAGTACGGCGTCTCGGTCGAGCGCGTGGAGGAGGCGCTGAAGGCGATCGAGTACCCGAACGTCGCGGCGGTGCAGATCATCTTCAACCCGTTCCGCCAGCGGCCCGCGTCGCTGTTCTTCGCCGAGGCGGCCCGGCGGGACGTGGGGATCATCGTCCGCGTCCCGCTCGCCTCCGGCCTGCTCTCCGGCAAGTACACCCGCGACACGACCTTCGGCGCCGACGACCATCGCAACTACAACCGCGCCGGCGCGGCGTTCGACGTCGGCGAGACGTTCAGCGGCGTCCCGTTCGAGGTCGGCCTCGACGCGGTGGAGGAGCTGCGGCCGCTCGTGCCCGAGCGCGCGACGCTCGCCCAGCTCGCGCTGCGGTGGATCCTCGACCACGAGGCGGTCTCGACCGTGATCCCGGGCGCGCGCAACCCCGAGCAGGCGGAGGCGAACGCCGCGGCGGCGAGGCTCCCAGCGCTCGACGAGGCGACCCACGCGGCGATCGCGAAGGTCTACGCGGAGCGCATCGCGCCGTACGTGCACCAGCGCTGGTAAGCCGCCGCGCACTTTGGGGCCGGTTCGACCGGATTCGAACCGGCCCTTGACCTCAACCGTGGTTGAACGCCCAAGATGTGGTGCATGTCCTCTTCGAACGGCACGCACCGCGGCGCGATCCTCGCGCTGGTGCTCGCCGGCCAGTTCCTCGTCGTCCTCGACGTCTCCATCGTCAACGTCGCGCTCCCGTCGATGCAGACGGCGCTCGGGTTCACCGACGCCGGCCTGCAGTGGGCGGTCAACGCGTACACCATCGCCTTCGCCGGCTTCCTGCTCCTCGGCGGCCGCCTCGCCGACCTCTTCGGCCACCGCCGCGCGCTCGTGGCCGGCCTGGCGTTGTTCGCGGCCGGCTCGCTGCTCGGCGGGGTCGCCGAGTCGCAGGGCGTGCTGATCGCCGGCAGGGCGCTGCAAGGCCTCGGCGGCGCGGTGCTCTCGCCCGCGACGCTCACGATCCTCACCACGACGTTCCGCGAGGGGCCGGAGCGCGCCAAGGCGCTCGGCTGGTGGATGGCCGTCGGCGCCGCGGGCGGCGCGGTGGGCGCCCTGGCCGGCGGCGTGCTGACGGAGACCCTGTCGTGGCGCTGGGTGCTGCTCGTCAACGCGCCCATCGCGATCGCGGTGCTCGTCGCGACCCTGCGCGTGGTGCCCGCGGACGCGGCCCGCGTGGACGGGGAGCCGCGGCAGCGCCTCGACGTCGGCGGCGCCGTCACCGCCACGGCCGGCCTGGCGGCGGTCGTCCTCGGCATCGTGCAGAGCGTCGAGCACGGCTGGGGCTCGGCCGCGACGCTCGTGCCGCTGCTGGCCGGCGTCGCGCTGCTGGCCGTCTTCGTCGGGTGGGAGCACCGCGTCGCCAGCGCGCCGCTGATGCCGCTCGGCATCCTGCGCTACCCCGGCCTGGCGACCGCCAACGTCGTGATGCTCCTGTCCGGCTCGGCGTTCTTCGCGATCTGGTTCTTCGTCTCGATCTACCAGCAGGACGTGCTCGGGATGAGCTCGATCGAGGCGGGCGTCGGCTTCCTGCCGCACACGCTCGCGCTGATCGTCTCGTCGCAGGTCTCGACCCGGTACCTGGGCCGTCACGACCCGCGCGCGGTGATCTCCGGCGGCCTGCTGCTGAGCGCGATCGGCTTCCTGTGGCAGGCGCAGGCGTCCGCCGACGGGACGTACTGGGCGGACGTCTTCGGGCCCGGCATCGTGCTCTGCTTCGGCGCCGGCCTGGGCTTCGCGCCGATCGCGGGCGCCGCGACGGCGGGCGTGCCGCCGACGCTGGCGGGGCTCGCGTCCGGTCTGCTCAACGCGTCGCGGATGTTCGGCGGCGCGCTCGGGCTCGCCGCCCTGACGACGATCGCCGCGGGCGCCTCGACGCCGACGGACGGGTTCGACCGGGCCTTCGCGGCCTCCGCGGGCGTGCTGGTGGTGACGGCCGCGGTCGCGTGGCTGCTGCCGGGGCCGCGTCGGGTTCGAACCTCCCCCGAGCCGGTCGCGCACGGGGCCGAGGCGTGACGGGCTAGGCTGGCGCCATGTTCGTGAAGCTGTACGCGGTCTACTACCGCTAGTCGCCGCACTTCCGCGCCGCCCCCGCGCCGCGGTGACACGCCGGCCGCTTCTGGCGCGCGCATCTCGCGCGCGCCGCTTCACGTTCATCTCGCAGCACCCCCAAGGAGGTCCGAGCCATGGCCGCTCGCCCCGCCCACATCGCCGTCTTCTCCGTGCCCGCGCACGGCCACGTCCACCCGCACCTCGGCCTCGTCCGCGAGCTCGTCCGCCGCGGGCACCGCGTCACGTACGCCAACGACCCGTCGTTCGCGCCGGTCGTCGAGCCCACCGGCGCGACGCTCGTGCCGTACACGACGACGCTGCCGATCCACGGCGCCGCGCAGGACGCGTGGCCGGAGGACCCGGTCGCCGGCCAGCGCCTGTTCCTCACCGAGGGACGCGCGGCGCTGACGCAGCTGCGCGACGCGTACGCCGGCGACACGCCCGACCTGGTCCTGCACGACACGACCGGCTTCGCCGGAGCGGTGCTCGCGCACGAGTGGGGCGTGCCCGTGATCCAGCTGTGGGCGCATCTCGCGCCGTGGGACACGTACGAGGAGGACAACGCCGAGATGCTCGCCGCGATGCGGGCGCTGCCGGGCTACGCCGCGTACCGGGACGACTTCGCGGCGTGGCTGGCGGAGAACGGGCTCGGCGACGTGGACGCGGACGACTTCGTCGCCAAGCCGGAGCTGGGGCTGATCGTGATCCCGCGGCCGATGCAGCCGTTCGCGCACCGCGTGGGCGCGACCTTCCGCTTCGTCGGGCCGATCATCGACACCGAGCGGGAGAACGGCGCGACGTGGACGCCGCCGGCCGACGGGCGGCGCGTGCTGCTCGTGTCGCTCGGCAGCGCGTACACCGACCAGCCGGCGTTCTACCGAGAGGTGCTGGCGGCGTTCGGCGACGATCCGGCGTGGCACGTCGTGGTCAACGTCGGGAAGACCGTCCGGCCGGAGGAGCTCGGGCCGGCGCCCGCGAACGTCGAGCTGCTCCCGTGGGTGCCGCAGCTGCGCGTGCTCGAGCACGCCGACGCGTTCATCAGCCACTGCGGGATGGGCTCGGCGGGAGAGGCGCTGTGGTTCGGCGTCCCGGTCGTGGGCGTGCCGCAGGCGGTCGACCAGTTCGGCAACGCGGACCTGCTCGTGCAGCTCGGCGTCGGCCGGAGGATCGACACCGAGGACGCCACGTCCGCCGCTCTGCGGAGCGCCGTGGACGGGCTGCTCACCGACGAGGACGCCCGGTTCGGCCTGGCCACCATCAGCGCCGAGCTGCGCGCCGAGGGCGGGCCCGGGCCGGCCGCGGACGTGGTCGAGGCGCACCTGCGCGCCAGAAGGTCCGGCACTTCCGTCGCCGGACGGAGTTGAAGGAGGTGAGATGAGCCCCACCACCGCAGAAGACCGCCGGCGCGTGATCCTCATGCTCCTGCGCGAGGGCCGCATCGGGCCCACCGCGGTCCCGGCGCCGCCCGCGCCGGCGCCGCAGAGCGCCGGAAGCGGTCGCTAACCGCCGACCAACGGCACGAAGCGCACGGCGCCATGGACGCTGGGACGGCGTACGCGTCCGTCGGCGCCCCGCGTGACGAGGACCAGCCGCTCGCCGACCGGGAGGACCAGCCGGCCTCCCGGGGCGAGCTGCTCCACCAGCGCCGGCGGCACCCGCGCCGGCGCGGCGGCGGCCACGTTGATCGCGTCGTAGGGCGCCTCCGCCGGCCAGCCCGCGGTACCGTCGCCGACGAGCAGCTCGATCCCCTCGATGCCCGCCCGCGCCAGCGCCGCGGCGGCGCCGGCCGAGAGCTCCGGGTCGCGCTCGATCGACCACACCTTCCCCCCGAGCGCGGCGAGCACCGCCGCGTGGTAGCCGGAGCCGGTCCCGACGTCCAGGACGCGGCGGCCGGGCCGCACGTCGAGCAGCGCGGCCATGTGCGCGACGACGCGCGGCTGGGAGATCGTCTGGTCGTGCCCGATGGGCAGCGCTGCGTCCCACCACGCGCGGGCGCGCAACGACTCGGGCACGAACGCGTCGCGCGGGACCTTCGCCATCGCCGCGAGCACGCGCTCGTCGCCGATCACGTCGCGCAGCTCCTCGATCAGGGCCTCCATAGACTCGGCGCCCATGCCAGAAGCCTGCCCGATCGCGCCGCGCCGAACATGAAGTTCCTCACCGTGATCGGGAACCGGCCGCAGTTCGTCAAGGCCGCGGCCGTCTCGCGGCTGCTGCGCGCCGAGCACGACGAGGTGCTCGTCCACACCGGCCAGCACCACGACGACGAGCTGTCGACGATCTTCTTCAGCGAGCTGGGTGTCCCGCGGCCGGAGCTCGAGCTGCAGATCCACGGCGGGTCGAACACGTCGCAGACCGCGCGGATGCTCAGCGCGCTGGAGCCGATCCTGGCTGAGCACGCGCCGGACGCGGTGCTCGTCTACGGCGACACGAACTCGACGCTGGCCGGCGGGCTGGCGGCGGCGCAGGCGGGCGTGCCCGTGGCGCACGTCGAGGCGGGCATGCGCTCGTTCGATCGCCTGATGCCCGAGGAGCTCAACCGCGTCCTCGTCGACCACCTGAGCGATCTGCTGCTCGTCCCCGCCGAGGCGGCGGCGCGCAACCTCGCGGCGGAGCGCGTGGCGGGCGAGGTGGTCATCGTCGGCGACGTGATGGTCGACGTGGCGCTGGCGATGCAGCCGCGCGCGCGGGAGCGGACGCCGGTGGTCGACGTGGAGCCGGGCGCGTTCGTCCTGGCCACCGCCCACCGCGCGGGCAACGTGGACGACCCGGCGCGCCTGCGGCAGCTGGTCGACCTCCTCCTCGCCGTGCCCGGCCCGGTGGTGCTGCCGCTCCACCCGCGCACGCGCGCCCGCCTGACCTCCGCTGGGCTGCTGGAGACCGTCGAGCGGGAGCTGGTCGTCACCCCACCGCTCGGCTACCTCGACTTCACCGCGCTGCTCGTGCGCGCGCGGGCGATGCTCACCGACAGCGGCGGCGTGCAGAAGGAGGCGTACCTCGCCGGCGTCCCGTGCGTGACGATGCGCGACACGACCGAGTGGAACGAGACGGTCGACGCCGGCTGGAACGTCCTGGTCGACCTCGACACGCCCGCCGCGCTCGCGGCGCTGGAGCGGACGCCCCCGGCCGAGCGCCCGATGCTCTACGGCGACGGGCGCGCGGGCGAGCGGGTCGTCGCCGCGCTGACGGCAGCGCCTACGGCCGCCCGATCCGCCTGAGCTCGACGCCCTCGAACAGCGCCGCGTCGAGGACGTCGCGGCCGTCCACCACGCGCGTGACGCCCGGCAGGTCCGCGGCGCGCAGCTCGCGGTACTCGGGGTGGTCGGCCTGGACGATGGCGAGGTCGACCGCGGACGCGCCGTCCCACGGCTCGTAGCCCTCCGCGCGCAGCTCGTCCGCGTCGTACAGCGGGTCCGCGAAGACCGCCTCCGCGCCGCGCCGGCCCAGCTCCGAGCGCAGCGCCAGCGCGCCGCTGAACGCCGACTCCTTCACGCCGCCGCGGTACGCGACGCCGAGCACCAGCACGCGCTTGCCGGCCACGTCGCCGAGCAGGTCGACCGCGTAAGCGGGCATCGCCTCGTTGACCTCGCGGGCCAACGCGGGGAGCCGCGCCTCGGGCGCGCCGGCGAGGTAGAAGCGCGGGTAGACCGGGATGCAGTGGCCGCCGACGGCGACGCCGGGCCGGTGGATGTGGCTGAACGGCTGCGAGTTGGAGGCGTCGATGACCTTGTCGACGTCCAGCCCCCACGCGTCCGCCGTCCGCGCCAGCTCGTTGGCGTAGGCGATGTTGAGGTCGCGGTAGGTCGTCTCGGCGAGCTTGGCCAGCTCGGCCGCCTCCGCGCCGCCCAGCTCCCACACCTCGGCGGTGTCGGGGATGAACTGGCGGTACAGCTCGGCCGCGCGGCGCTCGCCCGCGGGCGTCAGGCCGCCGACGAGCTTGGGGTACGTCGCGAGATCGCGGAACACGCGCCCGCTGAACACGCGCTCGGGGGAGAACGCGAGGTGGAAGTCCGTGCCCTCGCGCAGCCCGCTCGCCGCCTCCAGCCGGGGTGCGATGCGCTTGCGCGTCGAGCCGAGCGGGAGGGTCGTCTCGACCACGACGGTCGTGCCCGCCTTGAGGCCCCGGCCGATGTCGTCGGTGACCGCGTCGAGCGTGCGCCAGTCCGGCTCGGCGCTGGCGTCCACGTACAGCGGCGGGACCGCGACGACCAGCTCCGGCCCCTCGGCGACCGCCGCGGTGGTCTCGCTCGTCGCGCGCAGCAGCCCCGCGCCGACGGTCTCTGCCAGCCCCTCGGCCAGCCCGGCCTCGCCGGGGAACGGCTCCTGCGCGGCGTTGACCAGGTCGATGACGCGCCGGTCGATGTCGCAGCCGACGACCTCGTGACCTGCGCGCGCGATCTGGACCGCCAGCGGCAGCCCGATCTTCCCGAGTGCGACGACGACGGCCTTCACGAGGCGGCCGCCAGGCGGATCGTCTCGTGGCGCCGCGCGCTCGCGAGCACGGCCTCGGCGGTGAGCACCGTCTCCAGCCCCGCGTCGAGCGGGACGACCGGCGCGTCGTCGTCGCCGCCGACGTAGGCCCAGAACGCCTCGTGCTCGACCAGCAGCGGCTCCCGGCGCTGGAGCGCGAAGCGGATGCTGTTGCCCTCGGAGACCCCCCGCAGCTGCTGCGCGGCGTCCCAGCCGATCGCCACGTCGGCGTTCTCGTGCAGCGTCAGGTCGCCCGTCAGCGTGTCGGCGACGAGCATCCCGCGCTCGCCCAGGATGCGCGTGCGGCGCGCCTTCGTGGGCGTCAGCCAGTCGACGTTGCAGGTGAAGGGCACGTCGCTCGCCAGCCGCCCGGTGACCAGCACGAGGTCCTCGTGCTCGCGGCCCATCCGGTGGGACGTCTGCGCGGCGACCATCTCGACCGGCGCGCCGCCGAGCCAGCGGACGAGGTCGAGGTCGTGCGTCGCCAGGTCCTTCACCACGCCGACGTCGCGGATGCGGTCGGGGAACGGGCCGTTGCGCTCGGTCCCGATCAGCATCAGCGGGCCGAGCGTGTCGAGCCGCTCGCGGGCGGCGAGCAGCGCGGGGTTGTAGCGCTCGACGTGGCCGACGGCGCCGCGGACGCCCGCGGCGGCGACCGCGTCGATGATCTCGCGCGCCTCGTCGCCCGTCGCCGCCAGCGGCTTCTCGACGAGCACGCTGACGCCCTCGGCGGCGAGCCGCGCGACGCAGCCGACGTGCTCCTCGGTCGGCACCGCGACGACGGCGAAGTCGATCGGCGTGCGCGCGTTGGCGGCGAGCAGCGCGTCGAGGTCGTCGTGGCGCTGCGCGGCGTCGCGGATCGCGTTGAAGCGGTCGCCCGTCGGGTCGACGGCGCCGGCGAAGGTGACGCGCGGGTCGGTCTGGAGGATGCGAGCGTGGTGGCGGCCGATCATGCCCAGGCCGAGCACCGCGCCGCGCAGGGGCTTCGGGCCGTCCATGCGGCCGTTAGGGTACCCCGCGTGCTCCCGGACGCCCCTGGCCTCGTGCTCAGCCCGACCGCCCGTGTCGGCGAGGGCGTGACCTTCGGCGCACACGTCGTGGTGCACGATGGGGTGGTGATCGGCGACGGCTGCCAGATCCAGGACCACGCCGTGCTCGGCAAGCCGCCGGCGCGCGGCCACGCGTCCGGCCCGCTCGTGCTCGGCGCCGGCGTGCGGGTCTGCGCGGGGGCGATCGTGTTCGCCGCGGCGCAGGTCGGGGAGAACGCCGTCATCGGGGACCAGGCCTACGTGCGCGAGCGGGCGCGGATCGGCGCGCGCAGCGTGGTCGGCCGGGGCGTCTGCGTGGACAACGACGTGACGGTCGGCGCCCGCTGCTCGCTGCAGACCAACGTCTACGTCACCGCGTTCAGCACCCTGGAGGACGACGTCTTCATGGGCCCCTGCGCGATGACGACCAACGACGACACGATGAACCGCCACGACACGTCCTACGTCCTCCGCGGCGCGACGCTGCGGCGGGGCGCGCGGATCGGCGGCGGCGCGGTGCTCACGCCGGGCGTCGAGATCGGCGAGGAGGCGTTCGTCGCCGCCGGGGCGGTCGTGACGAAGGACGTGCCGCCGCGCACGGCCGTCATGGGCGTGCCGGCGCGCCGGTTCCGCGACGTGTCAGGCGACGAGCTGCTGGAGCGATGGCGCTGAGGGCGCTGCGGCTGGCCCGCCGCCGGCGCCGCGGGATGCGGATCGACCGCAAGACGTGGGCGCTCGGCGCGGCCGCGCTGGGGACGACCGCCGCGGTGCTCGGCACCGAGGTCGCGCGCGTGTGGTCACGCGGGTCGGCGCCGGTGCTCGACCGCGACAGCGTCGACGTGCTGGAGGCGGCCGAGGTCGCCGCGCGCGAGACCGTCGAGGTGGCGGTGAGCGGCTACCGGGGCGGCTCCACGCGCGAGAACGCGCTCCTCAACCTGCTCGTGTCGTTCACGCTCACGTTCGGCATCGCGCGCCTGTCGACGTTCATCATCCGCCGCCACGGCCGGCTCGGGCCGTTCCGCAACTACCGCGTCGGCAGCCGCCACGTGCACCACTTCCTGCCCGGGATCGTGCTCGCGTTCCTCGCCGGCGGCGCGTCGGTCATCTCGCGCGACGAGGAGCTCGACCCGATGCTGGCGCTGCCGTTCGGCGTCGGCGTGGCGCTGACGCTGGACGAGTCGGCGCTGCTGCTCGAGCTCGACGACGTCTACTGGACCGAGCGGGGCATCGTGAGCGTGCAGATCACGCTCGCCTCGCTCGCGCTGTTCTCCTCGGTCGTCCTCGTGCTGCGGCTCCTGCGCCGCGGCGAGCGCGAGGTGCTGTCGTCCGAGTCCGACCACCCCCCGACCCCCCACACCACCCCATGGCCGACGACCGACGCGACCCCCTGACCTCCGGCGACCCGCTCGGCGGCGACCCCGCGCCGCCGCCCCCGACCCGGCCGGCGGCGACGGCCGGGCCCGAGCGGCCGGCCGCGGGCTACGCGCCCGGCGCGGCGCCTCCGGGTGCCTTCGCCGCACCGGCCCCGCCGCGCCAGCGCCCGGTGATCAACCCGGGCACGCTCGCGTCGTGGGGCTCGCGCGCGGCGGCGACGATCATCGACAGCATCATCGTCGGCGCCCTGGCCTTCGTGCTGATGGCGATCTTCGGCGTCGGGTTCGCGAGCAGCGACAGCGACGCGGCGATCGGCGCGCTGATCGTCGGTGCCATCATCGCGGTGGTCTTCTACGCGATCATCGCGCTGCTCTACGCGCCGCTCCTGATGTCGCGGATGAACGGCCAGACGCTCGGCAAGAAGGCGATGGGCATCCGCGTCGTCCGCACCTCCGGCGAGCCCACCGACTTCTGGTGGTCGGCGCTGCGCGAGGTCGTCATCAAGGGTCTCGTGCTCGGCTTCGCGGGCTCGGTCACCGCGGGCATCGCCTACCTCGTCGACTACCTCTGGCCGATCCCCGACGGGCAGAACCGCGCGCTGCACGACTTCGTCGTGGACTCGCGCGTCGTGAAGGCGTAGCCCGCCGGCGCGGGGCTAGGCGGAGGCCTGGGCCGCGGACGGGACGAGCGTCTCGCGGTCCTGCATCCACACGATCTGGTCCCGCGCCGGGCCGACGCCGACGAGGAAGACCGGCACGCCGACGAAGTCCGCGACGAACTCGAGGTAGTCCTGGGCGGCCTGCGGGAGGTCGCTCTTGCTGCGGCACTCGCCGATGTCCTCCTTCCACCCGTCGAGCCACACGTAGTCGCCCTCGGAGTGGTGGAGCACCGACTGGTGGTACGGGAAGTCCTCGAAGACCGCCTCGTCGCGGCCGCGGTACTTCGTCGCGACGGCGATCTTGTCCAGGCCGGTGAAGACGTCGAGCTTGGTGATGACCAGCCCGGTCATCGTGTTGAGCCGGGCGGCGTACTTGAGCGCGACGAGGTCGAGCCAGCCAGTGCGGCGCGGGCGGCCGGTGGTGGTGCCGAACTCGCCGCCCTGCTGGCGCAGGAACTCGCCGGTCTCGTCGTCCAGCTCGGTGGGGAACGGCCCCGCGCCGACGCGCGTCGCGTAGGCCTTGGCGATGCCCCACACCTGGTCGATGTCACGCGGGCCGACGCCGGCGCCGATCGTGGCGCTACCGGCGACCGGGTTCGACGACGTCACGAACGGATACGTCCCGTGGTCGATGTCCAGCAGCGTCGCCTGCGCGCCCTCGAAGAGGACCGTGCCGCCGTTGTCCAGCACGTCCCACGTGAGCTTCGCCGTGTCGGCGATGTGGCGCTCGAGGCGGTGACCGTAGTTGAGGTACTCCTCGGTCATCGTCTGCAGGTCCAGCTCCGGAGCGCGCAGGTACTGGCGCAGCAGCGCGCGCTTGGGGTCCATCGCGGCGACGATCTTCTTCTTCAGGATCTTCTCGTCGAGGAGGTCCTGGACGCGGATGCCGGTGCGCGACGCCTTGTCGGCGTAGCACGGGCCGATGCCGCGGCGGGTCGTGCCGATCTGCAGCTTGCCGAGCTTGTTCTCGCCCTCGGAGTCGAGCAGCCGGTGGTACGGCATGATCAGGTGGGCGTTGGCGCTGACGCGCAGCCCGCTGACGTCGACGCCGCGCGCCTTCAGGCCGTCCAGCTCGCCGGTGAGCACCTTCGGGTCGACGACGACGCCGTTGCCGATAATGCACTTCTTCCCGGCGTGCAGGATGCCGCTGGGCACCAGGTGGAGCGCGAACTTCTCACCATCGCGGACGATGGTGTGCCCGGCGTTGTTGCCGCCCTGGAAGCGGATGACGGCGTCGGCCTGCTCCGCGAGCAGGTCGACGATCTTGCCTTTGCCTTCGTCGCCCCACTGGGCGCCGACCACGACGATGCCGGGCATACGCCTCCGGAGTCTAGAAGGCGGCTTCCGGCCGGTACTCGCGGCGCTTGTCGCTGCCGTCGAGCAGGATCGGGTCGCCGCACATCTCGACGATCCGGGAGACGGTGCGCTCGCCGATCTGCTGCGCCAGCGCGTCCGGGTAGAGGTTCGTCGTGACGACGAGCGAGCGCTCCTCCTCGTACCGGGCGTTGACGATCGAGTAGAGCTGCTCGAGCACCCACTCGCTCGTGTTCTCGGCGCCGAGGTCGTCGAGGTGGAGCAGGTCGACGCTCGCGAGCTGGTCGAGCAGCCGCAGCGTCGACTCGTCGTTGCCGATCGTGTCGCGGATGACGTTGAGCAGGCGCGGGACGGAGTAGATCGCGACGGTGCGGTCGGACGCCAGCGCCGCCTTGGAGACGAGCATCGCGAGCGTCGTCTTGCCGGTCCCCACGCTCCCCATGAACCAGATGCCGCGGCCCGCGTCGAGGTTGGCGTCGACGTCGTGCGTGAAGCGGCGGACCTGGCGGACGATCGGCTCCGGCATCTGCGCGACCGGGTTGCGGTCGAACCCGACGCCCGCGTACTTCTTCGGCAGCCGTGCCTCCAGCCGGCGCGCGCGGGCGCGGCTGATGCGGATCGGGCGGCACGAGCAGTCCGTCGCGGTGTTCGTCTCCTCGTCGACGAGGAACCCCGAGCCGTCGCACTTGCCGTGCGGGCACTCGTCGCTCACTGGAAGCGCTCCCCGGCGTAGTTGAGGAACTTCGGGTACTCCTTCTGGAACGTCAGCGTGACGTCGCCGATGGAGCCGTTGCGGTGCTTGGCGATGATGATGTCGGCCTCGCCCTCGCGCTCGGACTCGCGGTCGTAGTACTCGTCGCGGTAGATGAACATCACGAGGTCGGCGTCCTGCTCGATCGAGCCCGACTCACGCAGGTCGGAGAGGACCGGGCGCTTGTCGGTGCGCTGCTCGACGCCGCGGTTGAGCTGCGACAGCGCGATCACCGGGCACTGCAGCTCGCGGGCCAGGATCTTCAGGCCACGCGACATCGCGCCGATCTGCTCGACGCGGTTGTCGCTCGAGCCGTCCGCGCGCATCAGCTGGATGTAGTCGATGATGATCAGGCCGAGGCCGTGCTGCTGGTGCAGGCGGCGGCACTTGGCGCGGATCTCCAGCAGGCCGATGTCGGACGAGTCGTCGATGAACATCGGCGCGCGCGCCAGGCGCTGGCTGGCCTCCATGATCTTCGGCCACTTGTGCTCCGCCACGCGGCCGCGGCGCAGCTCGTCGCCCTTGATGCGCGCCTGGGACGCCACGAAGCGCTGCGCGAGCTCCGTTTCGGACATCTCGAGGGAGAAGATCGCGACCGGTGCCTTGCCGTCGATCGAGGCGTTCTCGGCGATGTTGCAGACGAGCGCCGACTTGCCCATCGAGGGGCGTGCGGCGAGGATGATCAGGTTGCCCGGCTGGAAGCCGCCGGTGACCTCGTCGAGGTCCTTGAAGCCCGAGGGGGTGCCGGTGAGCGCGGTGTGCTCGATCGACAGCCGGTGCATCTTGTCCAGCTCGTCGTGCAGCACCTCCTCGATCGAGCGGAAGTCCTTCTGGCGGTCGTCGTGGGCGACCTCGAGCATCGCGCGCTCGGCCTGCTCGACGAGGGAGCGCGCGTCGCCGTCGTGCTCGGCCACCGACGCCTGGATCTCGTACGTCGTGGTGATGAGGCGCCGCATCAGCGCGTGCTCGCGGACGATGCGGGCGTAGTGGCGCGCGTTGCCGGCGGCGGGCACGGCGGCGGCGAGCGCGTCGACGCCGGCCTGGCCGCCCGCCTCGTCGAGCGTCCCGCGGGACTTGAGCTCCTCGGTGACCGTGATGACGTCGATCGGCTCGCTCTCGCCGTACAGCTTGAGCATCGCCTCGTAGACGACCTGGTGCTTGCGGCGGTAGAAGTCGTCCGCCTTCAGGCCCTCCTCGATGACGAGGGCGTAGAGCGCGCGCTCGGACAGGAGGATCGCGCCGAGGACCGACTGCTCGGCCTCGATCGAGTGCGGCGGGGCGAGGGGCGACGTGGCCGCGCCGCCACCACCGTTGAATCCGTCGGGCTCGTACATCCGGGCTCCCGAATCTACGAGCGATCGTCACGCGTGACGCGCCACTCCGTACCGGCCAGCCCGCTAGTTGCAACGAATTTCCGCACCGAACTGATGTTCGCCTGCGCGTCGGACAGAACGACGACGGGCCCGCATCGCGGGCCCGCAGGTCACTTCTCGGTGGGTGTCGGCCCGGCTACTTCGAGTCGACGACGATGGTCTTCACCGTCGCGGTGACGCCGGAGGCGACCTCGACGACCACCTGGTACGTGCCCACGTTGCGGATGGGCTCCTCGAGGGCGACGTGGCGCTTGTCGACCTCCAGGCCGCGCGCGTCCTTGATCGCGTCGGCGATGTCCTGCGGCGTGACGGAGCCGAAGAGGCGGCCGTCGTCGCCGGCCTGCTGGGCGATCGTGACGACCGTGCGGTTGAGGACCGCAGCCTGCTCCTCGGCGGCCTGGACGGCCTGCGCGGCGGCGCGCTCCTGGGCCTCGCCGGCCTTGCGCGCCTGCTCGATCAGGCCCTTCGTCGCCGGCTGCGCGAGCTTGCGCGGGACGAGGTAGTTGCGGAGGTAGCCCTTGGAGACGTCGACGACGGTCCCCTTCGAGCCGACGTTCTCGACGTCCTGGAGGAGGATGACCTGCGGCATGGCTAGTCGCGATCGCGATCGCGGTCGCGGCCGCCGCGGCCACGCGGGCCGTCCTCACGGCCGCTGGACTCGGCGACGTACGGCAGGAGGGCGAGCTCGCGGGCGCGCTTCACCGCGCGGGCGATCTGGCTCTGGTGCCGGCGGCAGGCACCGGTGATCCGCCGCGAGCGGAGCTTGCCCTTCTCGCTGATGAAGCGGCGCAGGCCCTCGACGTCCTTGTAGTCGACCTGCTCGATCTTGTCCTTGCAATACGGGCAGGGCTTGCGCCGGCCGCTGCCGGCACCCTTGCGGTCATTGCGACGACGCACGGGGCGCCGGTTGCGCTGCTTTGCCACTGAGGGACCTCTGGAAGTCTCTTGAAACGAAGAAGGCGCGCGGAAGCGGGCCGCGCGGCCTCGACCCATTGTGACACAGGCAGGCCCGAACCCCCCGACGACGAGGGTCGAACATCATGCCGGGCGCGTCGGACGCACCGTCTCAGGCGGTCCTCGGCGGCCTGCAACGCTTCGCCCAGGAGCGTCACACCGGGCGGCGCAGATGAGGTCGGCAGGGTCGGAGAGCGCGGACGTGCCTGGAGAGGAAGGGCGCTGCTCGGCGCCCCGGCGCCAGGGTCTATGGGGCGCCGGGGAGCGAGCAGGTATCAGTGCCGCCGCGCGGGTTCGGGAGAGGAGAAGGCGAGCGAGGAGGGCTCGTCCGGGGACTCCCACGGGGCGTACGCGGGGCGGCGGAGGGTTGCCGTCGCCGAGCTGCGAGCGTCACCGAATGGGGTCCTGACGCGGCGGGTCGTCGTCATGGGCAGGACCCTCCCGGACGCCAGTTACGGCCCGCTTACGGCCACCTTCGCGGGCGATAAGGGGACGTCCGTGCCAGAACGACGAAAGGCCCCGCGCCGGCCGCGAGGTGCGGCGGCGACGGGGCCTGGGCCGTTCGTTGGCGTGCGGGGCCTAGAAGGGGATGTCGTCGTCGGCCGGGGGCGGCGTGTAGCTGCCGCCGTTGCCGCCGCCGACGGGCGCGGGCTGCTGCGGGGCGGGCGGCCCGAAGTCGGACGTGTTGGCCGGGACGTCGGAGCGCGGGGTGAAGCCGCCACCGCCGCCGCCCATGCCACCGCCGCCCTCGCCGGGGCCGCCGAGGAACTGGATGTTGTCGGCGACGATCTCCACGGCTTGGCGCTTCTGGCCCTGCTGGTCCTGCCACTCACGCCACTCGAGGCGGCCGTCGATGGCGACCGGGCGGCCCTTGGACAGGTACTGCGCAGCGTTCTCGCCCTGCCGGCCGAAGATCGTCACATCGAAGTAGTTCGGCTTGTCGACCCACTCGCCCGTCTGGCCGTCCTTGCGCCGCGTGTTGGACGCGATGCGGAGCGAGCAGATGGAGAGGCCTCCGCCGGTTGAACGGAGCTCGGGATCACGAGTGAGGTTCCCGGTGATGATCACCCGGTTGATGTTGCTAGCCGCCATGCCGTGCGGCCTCCTTTCGGCAACGAACGAAGCTTGGTGCCGAGTCTAGGCTCCGCATCGGAGGTTCCGGCCCCTTGCGCCCGCTCTCTCCGCACAAACGTTGCGAAGGCGTGCGTGTCCCGGCGCAGAACGCGGGGCCGGAACGACGAACGGCGCCCGGAGGCGCCGTTCGAGAAGTCTTGGTGCGCGGAGGCGCTAGGCCTCGACGGGGGCCTCGGAGCCGTCCGAGACGGTCGTCGCGCGGAGGTCCGGCACGTCGGGGGTGCCGGCGCGGAGCTTGATGATCCGGTAGCGGACCACCGAGTCGGTGATGCGCAGCGTGCGGTCGAGCCGGTCGAGCAGCGCCTTCGGGCCGCGGAACTGGAGCAGGTGGTACTCCGCGTCCGGCTTGTGCTTGATCTCGTAGGCCATCTTGCGACGGCCCCAGTCGTGAGCGGAGACGAGCTCGCCCTCGCTGGCGATCAGGTTCTCGATGTCGGCGAGGATGCGCTCGCGCTGGTCCTCCTCCACGGCGACGTCGAGGAGCACGGTCAGGTCGTATGTCGGAGGAGCTGCTGCCATCTGCGGTCGAACACTGTAGCGGGGGGCGAGCAAACGTCCCGGACGGACTGCCGTCGGCATGGAGGTGCTCGGCCGGATCCGCTGGTCCAACGTCGCCCGCGCCGCCGCTGTCGTGGCGGCGATCGGGATCGTCCTCGCGTGGCCGCACCTGCGGCCGGAGGGTCCCGCGATCCCGCCGCAGCCGGTGCTCGTCGACGCGCCGCCGCAGCCGGCGACGACGCAGCCGGAGGAGGACGACGAGCTGCCGCGCGTGCCGGAGGACCAGCCGCGCGAGGCGCCGGCGCCGAAGCGGAAGAAGGCGCGCGGTGGTGGGAAGGGCCGCGGGGAGAAGGCGCGCGGCGCGAAGGCGCGGCGCGGCGACGAGGAGCGGCGCGGCGGCGGCGAGGAGGAAGTCGGCCGCAGCGGCGAGGAGGCGGCGGGCCGCGTCGGCGAGGCAGCCGGCGGCGACGCGGCGGTGGAGCGCGCGGCCCCGGCCCCGACCCCTCCCCCCGCGCCATCGCAGGCGCAGGGGGAGTTCGGGTTCGAGTGAGGGGCTAGCGGACCCGCACCGACCGGGTCACCGTCTTCGTGTTGCCCGCCGCGTCGAGCGCCACGACCGCCAGCCGGTAGCGCCCGGCCGGGAGCTTCGGTGCGAGGTTCAGCGACCAGCGCGTGGTCCCCTTGGCGATCAGCGCGAGCGGCTCGCGGCACGAGGTCGCGCCCGTCAGCTTCCCGCGGGGCGTGACGTACCGGCACGCCTTCCCCCCGCGCGCGGTGCGCGCGAGCGACACCTGTACCGACTTCACGCCGCCCGCCAGCGCGGACGGCGCCTTGGCCGCCGCGCAGCCCACGTCCGACGCCCGGCCCGACACCGCCAGCCGCCCGCCGCGCACCGAGAGCGTGCCGATCGACGTCCGCGGCGCCGCCGTGTCGGTGCACGCCGCCCGCGTCGTCACGGTCGCGCCCGCGATGCCGATCGCGTCCGGCCGCGCCGGGGACGCCGCCGCACGCGGCGCCGGAGCCACCGCGGGCGAAGCAGCCGCCGCCGCGGCGCCATCGTGCGGGTCGGTCAGCACCCGCGGCGCGCCGACCGCCTCCTGGAAGCGCAGGTCGGCGAGCTGCACCGAGCCGGTGGCCGGCATGCCCGGCTCGCCGAAGCGCAGCGCGACCTTCCGCACGCGCGTGAGGTCGACGCCCTGCGCCGCGAAGTCCGCGAGCGGGACGCGGATCTGGTTGAGCAGCACGTGGACGCGCGTCGTCGTGTCGCCGATCGTCTGGTGCAGCGCGTTGCCGTAGCGCTGCGCCGCCGCGGACACCGTGCCGGTGACGCCGTCGGCGTCGGTCAGCGCGATCGCGAAGTCCTGCGTCGTCGCCGCCGGGTTGGTGATCGCGTCAGCCGTGCGTGACGGGTTGCGGGGGTCGAAGTAGTTCACCGCCGCCCCGAGCGCGAGCGCCTTCAGGCTGGACACGTCGCCCTTGGCCGACGGGATCCGGACGGCGAGCGACGCCGGCTGCTCCCACGCGGCCGCCAGCTGCAGGCCGTACGACCGGTTGACCGGCGCGTTCTCGCGGGCTGGGTTGTTCTGACCGCCGAGGCCGGCGGCCGCCGGCAGCGGGCACGCCTTCTTCGCCGCCGGCAGCGAGGCGAGGCCGAGCTGCGCGGGCGCGAAGTGGTCGGGCTCGGGGTTGCACCAGTCCAGGCCGGTGGCGGTCGTCGCGGGCTTCGGGGTCACCCCGCCCGCGTCGAGGTATGGGTTCGCGAAGCCGGCCGCCTCGACGCCCGTGCCGAGCGCGGTGACGCCGAGCGGGTCGTCGGTGCCGGGGGTGAGCACGTCGACGCGCTCGGCCGGCGGGGCGAAGTAGCTCGTCATGATCCGCTCCGCGCACGCCATCCGCGGGCCGTTCGTGCCACCGCCCGTGTCGGAGATCACCTGCGACGGGCACGCGGACGCGGGCAGCTGCGTCTCGCCCTCGGCCGAGCGCTCACCCGTCATGTACTCGTCGAACGCCGCCTCGCCGCCGACGTACCGGCGGAAGAACGCGTTCATCAGCGCCAGGCCGACCTTGTTCTGGTCGCCCATCAGCGCCGGGTCACCGGAGCCGCGGTTGTTGCGGGTGTACGTGCCGCCCGGGCTGAGGCCGACGTCGCCGTTGGCCGGGCCGGTCGTCGGGCCGGTGGAGAGGCCGCCGGAGAGCCGGATGTTGTTCGGCTGCGAGATGCCGCAGGCCGGGTCGTTGCCGCCGGAGTCGTCGTTGTCGGCCGACCAGACGCTGTTGTACCAGTTGTGGTTCGTGCCGTGGACGCCGACCTGGATGCGCGGGAAGGGGTCGCCCGGCGCGATGTACTGGGAGCGCTCGAAGAAGCGCGCGCCCTGGATGTTCGACACGTCGCCGTCGCACATCGGGAGGATCGTCATGTACGGCATCCCGTACGGCGCGCGGCGCTCGTAGTCGACCGGCGCGAGCGAGATCACGCCGCGCAGCTGGTAGCGCCGCCCCGGCGCCGGCCGCGTGCGGTTGTAGTCGATGAACGAGGTGACCGCGTCGCCGCCGCGCGAGTGGCCCATCAGGCCGATCCGCGAGAAGTCGAGCTTGCCCTTCAGGAGGTCGCCGACGTTCGTGTTCTCGTCGGCGGCCATGCCGGTCTCGTTGGCCTTGTAGAGCGCGTCGAGCGTCGCCGCGATGAGCAGGCGCCGCTGGTGCATGCCCTTGCCCATGTTCGAGTCCTGGAAGTACATGAGCTGGTCCTGGTCGATCGAGGCGACCGTGTAGCCCCAGCTCGCCAGGTTCTCGGCCATGTACGCGTAGCCGCGGTCGTTGCGCTTGAAGACCGTGCACTGCGGCGACGCGCCGACGTCGCACTGGGTGTGGTTGCCGTGCACGAGGATCAGCAGCGGCGAGGGCGTCGTGCGGTTCTGCGGGTAGTAGAGCGAGCCGCGGATCTGCAGCGTCGCCGCGGCCGCCGCGCCGGTCGTGGGGCCGCCGGCGGCGTTCGGCTCCTGCAGGTTGACGGTGCCGAGCTTGTACTGCTCGAGCGTCGCGGGCGTGTAGCTGCCGCGGGCGAGCGGGTCGGGCGCCGCGGCGTCCGCTGCCGCGGGCGCGAGCGCCAGGAGCGTGCACAGCAGCGCAAGCGCCGCCAGCACCCTCGGTCGGGTGTCGGTGAGGGTCACCGGTCCTCCGTCGGTTCGGGTCAGGGGTTGGGAGCTGCCCCTGCTGTCGCCGATCCGTGGCGGTCGAGAGCGCCGGCGCGGAAGCGGAGGACGACCGGGCTCAGGGGTGCGGACCTCGCTCACCGTGACCGAGCTGGTGGGCGACGCCGAGGCTACGGCCGGATCCCGGCTCAGCGTCTCGACCGGCGGTCCAAGATCGACCGGCACATCTTTGGCCCGGATGGCAGTCCATTCGGCCCTACAGTCGGGCGGCCCTCGCCGGGCAGCGGTGACCGACGCCTCCGTGGGACGTCTCGATCCGGTGGCTCACCCCAGCGACCCACACCCATCGAGGTTCCGATCACCCCATGAAGCACGTCAGCCTCAGGCGCGCGCTCTCCGCGGCGCTCGTCTGCGCGGCGGCAGGCGCCCTCGCGCCGGCTGCGGCCTCCGCGTCGACCTGGACGGTCGACGACGACAAGGCGCAGTGCCCGAACGCCGCGTTCACCACGATCCAGGACGCCGTCGACCAGGCCGCGCCCTGGGACACGATCGCCGTCTGCGACGGCACGTACCCCGAGCGCTCCACGCCGATCAACCACGCCAACAGCCCGGCGCAGGCCGGCTCGATGAACGGCCTGACGATCACCAAGCCGCTGACCATCCGCGGCGCGGGCGCGAGCAAGGTCACGATCCTCCCGGCGCCGTCCCTCGGCGCGTCGCTCGCCGGCACCGCGCCGTACCTGCGCGACGGCGGCGGCAACGTCATCACGATCTCGCGCCAGTCGCTCGGCGCCTCGGACGACAACGAGAACTTCGTCGACATCTCGGGCGTCACCGTCACCTCCCCGTCCGCGTACGTCGAGGCGGGCATCGCGTTCTTCAACACCTCGGGGAAGGTCTCCCGGAGCGTCGTCGGGCCCTTCCTGCGCGCGGCGGACACCACCGAGCTGGCCGCGCGGCCGCACGGCTGGGGCATCGTCCAGACGAACTCGCTCCAGGGTGCCGAGGCCGGCGCCCGGCGCGAGGTGCGCGTGGTCGACAGCCTCGTCACCGGCTACCAGACCGGCGGCATCCTGTTCGACGAGGCGCGCGGCGCGGACGGCGTCGCGACGACGACGCAGCGGTCGGGCATGGTCGGCTACGGCTACGTGAGCGGCACACGCGTCGCCGGCAGCGGGCCGAGCACGCTGATCCCGCAGACCGGCGTCCAGTACCACGCCGGCGCACGCGGCGCGGTCACCGGCAGCGAGATCACCGGCAACAGCTTCACGCCGGACGCGCGGCAGTCGGTCGGCATCCTGCTCACCGACGCGGAGACCGGGATGGACCCGGCGAAGCCCGGCACGCGCGCGTTCGACGCGGTGGGGAACGCCATCACCGGCAACGGCTACGGCGTCTTCAACGCGAACAGCACGAACACCGCGGTCCGCGACGGCGCGCCCGCCCGCGCCGTGCGCAACTGGTGGCGCTGCAGCGGCGGCCCGGTCGTCGGCGCGAGCACCGCGTCGTGCGACGGCATCTCCGGCACGGACGCGGCCGCCGCCGCGAGCGTCATCGGCGCGGCGAACCCGTCCGCACCCGCGACCGGCCCGCTGACGACGGCGCCGCCCGCGCTGGTCGTGCCCAAGCCCGTCGCCGACGCGCCGCCGACGGCGGAGTTCGCGACCGAGGCGTTCCTCGTCGCGCCCGGCACCGCGATCGATCCCGTCGTCGCGGCGGCCGACGACTTCGGCGTCAAGTCGGTGACGTTGTCCGTCGGCGGCGCGTCGGTGACGAAGGCGAAGGGGCCGTACGCGTTCGACGGCGTGTGGACGGCGACCGCGGCGGACATCGGCCGGACGATCCCGATCACCGCGGCCGTGATCGACTCGGCCGGCGCCGAGACGATCATCACGAGCGAGGTCCGCGTCGTCGACGCCGCGTTCCTCCCGCTCGCGGCGAGCTTCGGCGGATGGGATGCGGGTGCGGTCACCGTCGGCCAGACCGCCAAGCGCACCGTGACGCTGACCAACACGACGGGCTCGACGCTCCGCCTCGCCACGATGGCGGTGCGCGGCGACGCGTTCGCGGCGACCGCGCCCTGCGGCACCGGCGACGTGCTCCGCGCCGGCGCCTCGTGCGAGGTCGAGCTCGCGTTCACCCCGACCGCGGCCGGTGCGGCCGGCGGTGAGCTGACCGTCGGCACGACCGCCTGGGCGAGCCGGCTGACCGTCGCGCTGAGCGGCACCGGCGTCGCGGTGCCGGCCCCGCCCGCCCCCGCGCCCGCCCCGAAGCCCGCGCCCCCGGCGAAGGCGGCGGTGAAGCTGGCCAAGACGCCCAAGTACTCGGCCAAGACCGGGGCGATCACGCTCGGCACCGCCACCTGCCCGGCCGGCAAGACGTGCAAGGTGACGATCAGCGGGACGCTGAAGGTCGGCAAGGCCCGCTACCGCGTCAGCGCGACGCTCACCGCGAAGGGCGGCCGGACCGCGACGCTGGCGGTGAAGCCGGCCAAGAAGGCCCGCACCGCCCTGCGGCGGGCGAAGAAGGGAACGCTGGCCGTGAAGGTCACCATCGGCGGCCGCACGACGTCGAAGACGGCGACCGTCCGCACCTGACCAACCCCATCCAGCGAGCCATCGCGGATGCATGGCGTTCGCGACGGTGGGCGATTAGGCCGGCAGGCCGGTAGCCCCCGTCGCGGACGTCAGGCGACGCGAGGGCCGCTGGAGGCCTTCTTCTTGATGTCCGCCAGCTGATCGTCGATCCAGTCGCCCGGGTTGCGGGCGGTGACGATCCGCTGCAGCCCCTCCATCCGCCGCTTGCGCTCGGCCGGGGGCATCGTCAGCGCCGCGTGGATCGAGTCCGCGGTCTCCTGGATGTCGAACGGGTTGACGCTCAGCGCGAACTCGCCGAGCTCCTCGTGGGCGCCGGTGTTCTCGGAGAGCACGGACACGCCGTTGCGCTCGTTCACCAGCGGGCCCTCCTTCGACACGAGGTTCATGCCGTCGAACATCGCGTTCACCAGCAGCACGTCGTAGTGCTTGTACGAGGCCATCGCCTCCTCGAGGTCGTCGCGGAGCTTGAGCTGGATCGGCATCCAGTCCGGGGTGCCGTGGCGGTGGTTGACCACGGCGACCAGCGCCTCGATCCGCTCCAGGTACTCGGCGTACTCGGGCACGTCGGTCCGCGACGGGATCAGCTGGGCGATGAACGTGACCTTCTCGATGAACTCCGGGTGCTGCTCGAGGAAGAGGTCGAAGGCGGAGAACCCGCGCAGCACGTTCTTCGACAGGTCCGCGCGGTCGACGCGCAGGATCAGGTGCTCGCGCCGGCGCGCCAGCAGGGCCTTCTCGAGCTCCTTGGTGCGGTCCGACGCGGCGGTCCGGCACGTCGCGCCCGCGTCGATCGGCAGCGGGTACGCGCGCACCCACACCTCGCGGTCCTCGAAGAAGACGATGCCGCGCTCGAAGTCGACCTCCAGGTCCATCAGGTCGCGGCAGCACTGCAGGAAGTTCCACCGGTACGAGCGGGTGTGGAAGCCGATGATGTCGTTGGCGAGGATGCCCTCGTAGATCTCCCGCCGGATGCCGCGCGGGAGCACGCGCCACGCGTCCGGCTGCGTCCACGGGATGTGCACGAAGTGGTGCAGGAAGACGTCCTCACGCGCCCGCCGGATCAGGTTCGGCAGCGTGTAGAGGTGGTAGTCGTGGACCATCACGACCGGCTCCTCCACGCCGTCGATCTCCTCCACCACCGCGGCAGCGAGGTCCTCGTTGACGGCGTTGTAGCCGTACTCGAACGCCTCGACCTCGTTGCGGCGGATGTCCGGCGCGTTGCTGAGGTCCCACAGGTAGTGCTGGATGAACCACAGCATCGGGTTCGCGAAGACGTTGTAGAAGCGGTCGTACGCGGCGTCCTCCGACGCCACCAGGCGCACCTGGTACGTCCCGCCGGCCGGCGACTCGACGTCGAAGGGGCCGCCCGCCTCCTCCGACTTCTGCGCGTCCTCCTCGGTCATGGCGGAGGCGATCCACACCACGTCGCGGTGGGACGCCAAGCCGGTCAGCGCCGTGACGAGCCCGCCCGTGCCGCGCTTGACCTCGCCGTCGGGCCCGAACGTCACGGGCCCCCGGTTGGACACCAGGACCAGCGGCCGCTTGCCGCTCGAGTCGCTCATCGCGTGTGCCGGATCTCCTACGCCGCTTCCGTGGCCTCGCTGGAGGCGGTGCCCGCTCCGTCGAGCTCCGCCTTGATGATCTTCAGGTAGTCGCGCAGGTAGCGCGGGGTGAGGAAGTGCTGGCGCACGTGCTCCTTGCCGCGCCGGCCCAGCGCCTTGCCCAGCGCCGGGTCCTGCAGGATGTCGGTGGCCCGCGCCGCGCACGTCTCCACGTCGGAGACGAGGTAGCCGGACACCCCGTTCTGCACCTGCAGCGGGATGCCGCCGACGTCGCCCCCGATGAACGCCTTGCCCTTCCAGAGCGCTTCCGACACCGTCAGGCCGAAGCCCTCGCGCGTCGACTTCTGGATCACGACGTCCGAGTGCGACTGGAAGGCGTTGACCTCGATCGAGCCGACGTTGTTGAAGTTGTTGAGGATGTGGATGTCCGGGTCGCCCGCCGCGTGCGCGATCGTGGCGTTGAAGTAGTCCCAGCCCTCGGGGTCGTCGGACGCCATCGAGCCGACGAGCGCGAGCTGCGTCTCGGGCACCTGCTCCTTGACGATCCGGTACGCGTCGATGACGCCGAGCGGGTCCTTCCACGGGTCGAACCGCGAGACCTGGCAGATCAGCGGGCGGTCGACGTCGATGCCGAACTGGTTGCAGACGTACGACGCGTCCTCGGGCGAGAGCGCCATGTTCTTCGGCGCCAGCGGGTCGATCGCCGGCGGGACGACGTTGACGGTCCCGGTCATGCCCTCGGGGACGTACCCGGCGACGTGGAAGAGCGACTGCGGGTACGTGGAGATGTACGGGAGCAGACGCGCGATCGTCGCCGGGTTCGGCGTCGAGACGTCGATGTGGCAGCGCCAGATCCACGCGCGCGCCTTCTCCGGGACGAGCTGGAACATCGCGGCCGGCTGCGGGTCGTGGACGATCGCCACGTCCCACCCGCTCGACAGCTCCCGCGAGTTCATCTCGTTGTACTTGAGCCAGACCTCCCAGTCGGCCTCGCTGAGGTCCTCGGGCGCGCCCTGGAGCGCGTTGTGCAGGAGCTTGGTCGCGTTGAAGAACTCCTCGCGGCCGTAGATCACCTGCCACTCGACGTGCAGCCCGATGTCCTTCATCAGCGGCACGAGCGTGTAGAGGATCTCCGCCACGCCGCCGCCGAACGCGGTGGCCGACAGGTGGACGACGCGCGTGCCCTCCAGCTCGGCCGCCAGCTCGCGGATCTCGTCGATCAGCGGACGCCCGGCGATGTGCGTGTAGTCGGCCAGCGTCTTCTGGCCGACGGCCACGGGCTGGAGCATGCGTCAGCCTCCGCTCACTTCCTCAGGCCGCTCGCCGAGCGTCGCGGTGACCTCGAGGCGCTGGCCGCCGCGGTAGACCTCGAGCACGACCTGCTCGCCCGGCTGCCGCTTGGCGACCGCGATGCCCAGGTCGTTCTCGTTCTCGACCCGCGTGTTGCCGACCTTCGTGATGACGTCGCCGCCGGGGCGGTACGGCCGGTCCTGGAACCGCTCCTCGCCGGTGCCCGCCTTGAGCCCGGCCTTGGCGCCGGGGCCGTTCGGGACGACCTCCTGGATCCACGCGCCGTGGTCGGTCCCGAGCCCGAACTTCTCGGCGAGCTGCGGGTAGACCGGCACGCTCGACACGCCCAGGTACGCGTACTTGACCTCGCCGCCGGCGCGGATCGCGTCGAGCGAGCGCCGCACCTGGTCGACCGGGATGGCGTAGCCGACGCCCTCGCCGCCGCCCGAGCGTGTGCGGATCTGGGCGTTGATCCCGATCACCTGGCCGTCGGCGTTGATCAGCGGCCCGCCGGAGTTGCCCTGGTTGATCGCGGCGTCGGTCTGCACCGCGCCAAGCGTGGAGAAGCCGGTCAGCGAGTCGATCGCGCGGTCGGTCGCGGACACGACGCCGACCGACAGCGACTGCTCCTCGCCGAAGGGCGAGCCGATCGCCGCGACGGGCGCGCCGACGACGACGTCCTTGGAGGAGCCGAGGTCGAGCGGGCGCAGCGTCAGGCCCTCCAGCGTCTTGAGCCGGAGCAGCGCGACGTCGGCGTTCGGGTCGAACCCCACGATCGTCGCCTCGACCTGGTTGTCGTCGGCGAACTTCACGTAGACCTCGGTGGCCTTCTTGATGCTCTTGCCCTCGCCGGTCGTCACGACGTGCGCGTTGGTCGCGATCTCGCCCTTGTCGCTGACGACGAACCCCGAGCCGACGCCGCCCTGCGGCTGGTCGCCCTCGTCGTCGTCCTCGTCGTCGCCGCCGCCGAAGAGGCCGCCGCCCCCGCTGCCGCCGTTGAAGATCGAGACGATGGTGACCACGCCGGGGCCGTCGCGGCGGAAGATCTCCTGGGCGTCGAAGCCGAGCGTCTCGTCGGTCACCGCGGAGTCGTCGCCGGGCTCGCGGTCCAGCGTGCGGGCCGGGACCTCGACCGTGGTCGGGCGGACCTCGGCGCTCTCCTCCGAGCCGCCGTCGCCCTTGCCGTCGGGGCTCGTGCCCTCGCTGCTGCCGCAGGCACCCACCAGTCCGGCCAGGGCCACGAGCGCGGCCAGGAGCGCTGCGAGACGGGCGGTCACGCGGGGAGCTCGAGGGTGAAGGTGGTGCGGCCGGCGAGCGCCTCGACGGTGAGGCGGCCGTCCATCCGCTCGGCGAGCTCACGGGCGATGGCTAGCCCGAGCCCGGCGCCGGTGCCGTCGCCCGAGCCGTAGAAGGGCTCGAACAGGCGGTCGATCGCCTGGCGCTTGATCCCGCCCCCGAAGTCGCGGACCTGCAGGCGGAGCGTCGTCTCGTCGCGCGCGGCGGTCACGACCATGTCCGTCCCGTGCGGCGTGTGCGTGAGCGCATTGTCGATGAGGATACGCATGATCTGGGCCACTCTTTCCGCGTCCAGCTCGACTTCAACCGCCCCCGCCGGGATGCGCAGCTCCAGCTTGGAGTCGTGCTGGTCGAGCGCGACGCGGAACTCGCTCGCCACCGCCTCGGCGAGCACCGCCAGGTCGGTGGGCTCCGGACGCAGCTCCAGCGACCCCGCCTCGAGCTTGGAAAGGTCGAGCAGGTCGGTCGCGAGCTTCTTGAGCCGGTCGACCTGGTCGCGCACCTGGCGGATGAACGCGGCGCGCGTCTCGTCGTCGAGGTCCTCCTCGTCGAGCAGCTCCAGGAAGCCGCCGAGGGAGAAGATCGGCGTGCGCAGCTCGTGCGACGCGGTGGCGATGAAGCGGCGGCGCGCGGTGTCGAGCTCGCCGAGCTGGCGCTGCATGTCGTCGAGCGCGACCGCGAGCCGGCCGAGCTCGTCGGCGGTGTCGACGACGAACCGGCCGGAGAGGTCGCCGCGGGCGACGGCGTGGGCCGAGCGCTCCAGCCGCTTGATCCGGCGCGAGAGGCGCGTGGCGAGGATCGTGCCGGCGGCGAGCGCGAGGGCGAGCGCGATGCCGCCCGCGACGAGGATGCGGTCGCGCACGAGGTCGACGTTCGCCTGGACGTCGTCGAGCGGCGCGGAGAGCACGATGACGCGCTCGATGTTCTTGCCGCGCCGGACCGGCAGCGCCGCCTGGCCGAGCCGGCCGTCGTCGCTGGACTCGGTCCCGGTCGTCACGCGGCCGCGCCGCGCGGCATCGGTCGCGACCTCGAACTGCAGGTCGCGCGGCGCGTCGGGCGAGGCGGAGTCGGCGACGACCGACGTCTGCACGCCGAGCGAGCCGCGGCTCACCCGCAGCAGCGTCACGCGCGCGCTGGAGCGCTCCGCCGCGCGCCCGACGATCCGCCGCAGCCGGTTGATCTCCGCGTCGCGCGCGTCGACGATCGGGTCGGCGTAGCGGCGCACGTCGCGCGCGAGGCGCTGGAGCTCCTGCTCGCGCAGGTTGTCGGCCAGCGGCGGCGCCACGTACGCGTAGACGAACCCGACCGCGCCCGCCGTGATGGCGAACACGAGGAGCGCCAGCCGCGTCCGGATGGACGTGAGCATGGTGTCGCGCTAGTCGTCGTCGGTGTCGCGGAAGCGGTAGCCCACGCCGCGCACCGTGAAGAGGTACTCCGGGTCTTTGGCCTCGAGCTCCAGCTTCTCGCGCAGGTGCCGGATGTGGACGTCGATCGTGCGCGGGTCGCGGAACGCGCTGTCGCCCCAGATGCGCGTGAGCAGCATCTCGCGGGTGAAGACGCGGCCGGGGTTGCACGCGAGCGCCTTGAGGATCTCGAACTCGACGTACGTCACCTGCACGTCGTCCCCGCGCACGCGCACCGCGCGCTTGGCGAAGTCGATCCGCAGGTCCTTGACCTCCAGCGGCTCGTCGTCGCCCAGCTCCTGCGCGCGCTGCTGCCACGTCGCGCGCCGCAGCGCCGCCTTCACGCGGGAGCGGAACTCCCGCATCGAGAACGGCTTGGTGATGTAGTCGTCGGCGCCGAGCTCCAGGCCGACGACCTTGTCGACCTCCTCCGCCCGCGCGGTGAGCATGATGATCGGGACGGTCGACTTGGCCCGCAGCCGGCGGCACACCTCGAGGCCGTCGAGCCGGGGCATCATCACGTCGAGGACGACGAGGTCGTAGGTCCCCTCGCCGAAGCGGGTGAGCGCCTCGCGGCCGTCGGAGGCGCACACCACCTCGTAGCCGTCCTTCTGGAGCGGGTAGGACAGGAGGGTCTGGATCGCGGCCTCGTCGTCGACGAGGAGGATGCGGGGGCTTCGTTCGGCCATCGGTCGCTCCCCCTATGGTGACGGACGGCCAGATGTTGGACACGAGGGTCTACCGAGCCGCCTTCGTTCCGCTCCTGCTGGCGGTCCTCGTCGCGGCGTTCGCGCTTAACGAGCGGCCCCGGCCGATCGGGACGACCTTGGCCCCCGACGCCTTCGACGGGCGCAAGGCGTTCGCGACGCTCAACCAGCTGTCGCGCGACTTCCCGCGCTCGCGTCCGGGCTCCGCGGGGGACGAGGCGATCGCCGAGCGCGTGGAGGGCGTCTTCGAGGGCGCGGGCTTCACGACGCGCACGTCGTCGGTGACCGCGGAGACGATCGACGGCGAGCGCGCGCTCACCACGGTGATCGGGGAGCGCCCGGGGCTCGACTCGCGCCGGATCGTCGTCGTCGCCCACCGCGACCGGGCCGAGGAGGGCGACGCCGCGCGGCTCTCCGGCACGGCCGCGGTGATGGAGCTGGCGCGGCTGTTCGAGGGCCGCCCGATCAAGCGCACGCTGACGCTCGTGTCGACCAGCGGCGGGACCGGCGGGATGGCCGGCCTGCGCGATGCGCTCTCCGACCTCGGCGGCCCGGTCGACGCGGTGCTCGTCGTGGGCGACATCGCGAGCCGCGCGCCGGTGCGCCGCCCGTACGTGATCCCGTGGTCGGACACCGGCGGGGCCGCGCCGCTGCGGCTGCGGCGGACGGTGGAGACCGCGATGCGCGCCGAGACCGACCTCGATCCCGGCCAGCCGCGCGCGCTCGTGCAGCTCGCGCGGCTCGCGATGCCGCTCACGCTGACGCCGCAGGGCGCCGTCGGCGCGGAGGGCCTGTCGGGCGTGACGATCCAGGCCTCAGGCGAGCGCGGGCCGGAGGGCGCGGCCGCCGGGCGCGTGTCGCGGGCCCGGCTCCAGTCGTTCGGCCGCGGGCTGCTGCGCTCGATCAGCGCGCTCGACAACGGACCCGACGTGCCACAGGGCGCGCGGGAGTACCTCCTCTTCCAGCGCCAGGTGCTGCCGCGCTGGGCGGTGACGGTGATCGCCGTGCTGCTCCTGCTGCCGGCGCTGGTCGGCGCGGTCGACGGGCTCGCACGCGTCCGCCGGCGCCGCCAGCGCGTGGGCGCATGGGTGCGCTGGCTCGCCGTCGCCGCGATGCCGTTCCTGCTCGTCGCGATCATCGCGCGGCTGCTCGGCCTGGCCGGCGCGCTGCCGAACCTGCGCGGCGCGGTGCTGCCCTCGGTGGTGCCCGTGGAGGGCGCGGCGGTGGCCGGGCTCGCCCTGCTGCTCGTCGCCGGGTTCTTCGCCCGGGCGCCGGTGGCGCGCGCGTTCGGCGTGCCGGTCCGTGTGACCGCGGACGAGGTGCCGGGCGCGGCCGCCGCGGTCGCGCTCACCGCGACGCTGCTCGCGTTCGCGGTCTGCGTCGTCAACCCGTACACCGCGCTGCTGCTCGCGCCGGCCGTCCACCTGTGGCTGCTCGCGGCCGCGCCGGAGGTCCCGCTGCCGCGGCCCGCGCTGGTCGCGATGGCGCTGGCCGGGCTCCTGCCCCTCGCGCTGCTCGGCCTCTACCACGCCGTCCTGTGGGATCTCGGCCCGTCCGAGCTGGCGTGGAGCGCGGTCATGCTGCTCTCCGGCGGCACGGTCGGGATCGTCGGCGCGGTGCTGGGGAGCGCGGTGCTGGCCTGCTGCGTCGGCGCGATCGGCGTCGCGCTCCGCAAGCGCCGCTCCGACGCGCCGGATGCCGGACCGTCAGGATCCGTCACGATCAGGGGGCCGCTCTCCTACGCCGGCCCCGGCAGCCTGGGCGGCACCGACTCCGCGATCCGCCGATGAAGACCAAGTCCCGCCTCACCCGCCAAGTGCTGCGGGCGCTGTCCACCGTCCTGATCCTGTCGGGTGGGATGCTGCTGATCGACGCGGGCCTGACGATCGCGTGGCAGGAGCCGGTGTCCGCGCTCTACGCCCGCTTCCACCAGGACGCGCTGGGCGGCGATCTGGAGAAGCTCGAGGAGCAGGCCGAGTCGCTCCCGCCGCTGGAGCGCCGCGCGCTCAAGACGCTCAAGACGCCCGAGCGCAAGGCCGCGTTCCTGGCCCGCTCGTTCAAGCGCAAGCTCGACGAGGGCGACGCGGCGGGACGCATCCGCATCCCGAAGATCGACGCGAACTTCGTGATGGTCAAGGGCACGAGCACGGAGTCGCTGCGCAACGGCCCGGGCCTGTTCCCGGACAACCCGTACCCCGGCGCGCGCGGGACGACCGCCGTCGCCGGCCACCGCACGACGTATGGCGCGCCCTTCCGCAAGATCGACAAGCTCCGCAAGGGCGACCGCATCACGATGCAGATGCCGTACGGGACGTTCCGCTACGAGGTCGAGCGCACGCGGATCGTCAAGCCGACCGAGGTGTGGGTGCTCAACCGCGTCAGCTACGACCGGCTGATCCTCTCGGCGTGCCATCCGCTGTACAGCGCGGAGAAGCGCATCATCGTCTTCGCGCGGCTCGTGAAGACCGAGCTGAAGCCTTCCACGCTGGACACCTAGACGAGTCGGATCGGCCGGTCGTCCAACCTGGAGTGCATCGGACTGGACTGCTCGCGATCACGGACGATGGTGTCCAGGAAGATGTTGGTCCGAGAGCTCAAGCAGGCCGTCGCGCGCCACGAGTACGACGTCAACTGCCATGCGGTCGCCGAGGCGCTGCTGGCCCGTCACAGCCGGTGGGCGAAGCCCGAGAGCGGGCGCTCGCCGCGCGCGTCCGACAGCACGACGCCGGGCGCGCCGTCCACCACCGCGCCGACCGCGCGCACCGACGGCCAGGCCGGCGACGGCCGCCCGCAGACGAGCAGCTCGTAGTCCTCGCCGCCCGTCGCGGCGAGCACCGCGGCCTCGACGTCCAGCGCCGCCGCGACCTCCGCGACCCCGGGCGCGAGCGGGAGCGCGTCGAGGTCGATCGCCAGGCGCACGCCGCTGCGCTCCGCCACGTGGCGGGCGTCCGACGCGATGCCGTCGCTCAGGTCGATCAGCGCGTGGGCGCCGGCCTCGGCCAGCGCCCGCCCCTCGCGCAGGCGCGGCCGGGGGCGCAGGTAGGCGGCGATCAGCGCGTCGGCGTGCGGCGTCGCGGCGCGGGGCGCGCGGCCGTCGAGGAGCGCGAGCCCCGCGGCGGACGCGCCGAGCGGCCCGGTCACCGCGACGGTGTCGCCGCTCTGCGCGCCGTCCCGGCCGAGCAGCTCCTCCTCGGCGTCCGCCCAGCCGGTGACGCTGACGGTGATGGTGAGCGCGGGGGCGCGCGTGACGTCGCCGCCCGCGACGGTCGTGCCCGTCGCGGCCGCCAGCTCCGCCATCGCGGTGACGAGCGCGACGGCGTTGGCCTCCCCGAACCCCTCGGGCAGGCCGAGGGCGACGTACGCCTCGCCGGGCTCGGCGCCCATCGCCGCGAGGTCCGACAGCGCGCCGGCCAGGGCGCGGTGGCCGGCGTCGGCGGGCGTCGCCCCGCCGTCGAGGCGGAAGTGGACGCCGTCGACCATCGTGTCGATCGACGTCGCGGCGAAGGGGCGTGCGCGCACGACCGCGCAGTCGTCGCCGGTCCACCGCACGACGCGCTCCGAGGGTGCCGGCAGGGCGCGGACGAACGCCGCGATGAGGTCGAACTCGCCGGCCACGACGCGGCGCGGGCCGCCCGCGCTACTTGTGGCGGTAGACGATCCGCGCGCGCTCGAGGTCGTACGGCGAGACCTCGACCCGGACCCGGTCGCCCGGAAGGATGCGGATGCGGAAGCGGCGCATCTTGCCGGCGATGTGGCCGAGCACCTCGTGCCCGTTGTCGAGCTTCACGCGGAACATCGCGTTGGGCAGGGCCTCCATGACCTCGCCCTCGAACTCGACCTTGCTCTCCTTGTTCGCCACGCCCTCGCTCTCTCGCTCGTTTCTCGCTGGAGTGTCGCCGAAGTTCTACTGACCCGTGGCCGCGCCGGCGGGCGACTGCGTCTGCGGGGTGCCCTGTGGCGGGGTCTCGTACAGGTCTGGGTCGTACCCGGCGGTGCCGTTCCCACCACCGCCGTTGCCGCCGCCACCGGTTCCGCCGGCGCCGCCCGTGCCACCGGCCCCGCCCCCGCCGCCGCCGCCGGTGCTCGTGCTACCGCCGGTCGCGTCCTGGCCGCCGGTGCCGTTGCCGCCGTTCGCCGGGTCCTGCGTCGTGCCGCCGGTCGTGCCGGTGCCGGTGCCGGTGCCGAAGCTCTCGTCGTCGTCGCCGCCAGGGGCGCCGGTCGAGGCGTACTTGCCGAAGAACGGCGCCGCCTTGAACGCGGTCTTCGGCTTCGGGAACTCGCCGCAGCCCCGCTTGACCGACTTCATGTAGCGGCCCCAGATCTCCGACGGGTACGTGCCGCCAGCGACCGAGATCGGCGTCACCGGCGGGTACATCTCCACGCGCTTGGTCGGGAAGCCGACCCACACGGCGGTCGCGAGGTTCGGCGTGTAGCCCGCGAACCACGCGTCGGTGTGGTTGTCGGTCGTGCCCGTCTTGCCGGCGGCCGGGCACCCGATCTGCGCCTTCGTGCCGGTGCCGCTGGTCATGTTCTGCTTGAGGATGTCGGTGGCCTTCGCCGTGACGCCGTCGGTGAACGCGCGGTGGCGGCGCGGCTTGCCGAGGTTCTCCACGTGGCCGTCGGGGAAGCGGACGCTCGTGATCGCGATCGGCCGGTTGCGCCAGCCGCCGGACGCGATCGTCGCGTAGGCGTTCGTCATCTCCAGCGGCGTGCAGCACTTGGCGACGCCGCCGAGGATCTCCGCCGGCAGGCCCTGGAGCGGCGACCTGATGCCCATGTCGCGCGCCGCCTGCTTGACCGCGTCCGGGCCGAGGTCGAGGCCGAGCTGCATGTACACCGCGTTGTCCGACTTCAGCGTCGCGCGGACGAGGTTCATCCGCCCGCCGTACGTGTTGTCGTACGTCTTGGTGTCGATCTTGCCCCACTTGGGGTCGGTGAACGTCAGCTTCTTCGAGGTGTACGAGGTGCTCTCGGGCGAGACGCCGCGGTCGAGCGCGGCCATCAGGCCCATGGTCTTGAACGTCGAGCCCGGCTGGCGCTTGCCCTGCGTGGCGAGGTTGAACTTCGTCTCGGCGTAGCTGGCCGAGGAGGCCATCGCGAGGATGCGGCCGTTCTTCGGGTCGACCGTGACGACCGCCGACTTCGGCGCGTTCGGGAAGCTGAGCACGGAGCTGATCGCCTCACGGGCCTTGCGCTGCATGCCGAGGTCGATCGTCGTCCGGATGCGCAGGCCGCCGCGGCGCACGCGCTCGGCGCCGTACTTGTCGATCAGCTCCTGGCGGACGTAGTCGAAGAAGAAGCTCTCGCGGCGCTGCGTGTAGTACTTGCTCTCCTCGACGCCGAGCGGCTTGGCGATCGCCTCCTCGGCGGTCGACTGCTGGATCATCCCCAGCTCGGCCATCTTGCGGAGCACCTGGTTGCGGCGCGCCTCGGCGCGCTCGGGGTGCTGGTACGGGTCGTAGGCCGAGGGCGCCTGCGGCATGCCGGCGAGCATCGCCGCCTCGTGCAGCTCGAGCAGGCGCGCGGGCTTGTTGAAGTACGCGCGGGCCGCGGCCTGGACGCCGATCAGCTCCTGCCCGCCGACCGTCCCGTACGGGACGTTGTTGATGTACTTGTTGAGGATCCAGGACTTGTCGTGGACGTTCTCCAGCTCCTCGGCGAGCTTGGCCTCGTGGAGCTTGCGCTTGAACGTCCGCTCCTTGGAGATGTAGAGCGTGCGGACGAGCTGCATCGTCAGCGTCGAGCCGCCCTCGACGGTCTCGCCCGACTCGATGTTCTTGAACGCGGCGCGGATCACGCCCTCGAAGTCGACGCCCTTGTGGCGGTAGAAGCGCTCGTCCTCGATCGCGACGGTCGCTTCCTTCATCGTCTGCGGGATCGAGCTGCTGGGGATCGGCTGGCGCAGCACCTGCGACTGGATGAAGCCCAGGCGCGTGCCGTCGGCGGCGTAGACGACCGAGGAGGAGCCCTGGTCGATCGGCTTCAGCTCGCTCAGCTCCGGCGCCGAGTTCGCCAGCGCGACCACGTAGCCGACCGCCCCGATCCCGCCGATCCCGGCCACGGCGAAGAGCACGCCGAAGACGAGGAAGATCGGCCCGACGCCGCGCCGCTTGCGACGCCGCCGCTCACGCGAGAGACGCGACATACGACCCCCATTCTGGCAGGGGCGTGCGGGTCCTCTCGCGGGGACCGCTCTTGCACCCTTGCAGCTCGACCGGCGGACCAGGCCGCGATCGGCCACCATGGGCCCGGTGACGACCCTCGCGACGCTCGCCAGAACGGCCGCCGTGCGCGACGCCTGGCAGGCGTTCTGGCTCTCCCGCCTCGTGGTGCTCGCCGGCGGCCTGTGGGCCGTCCTCGCGTGGGGCGTGCGGGAGGACAACGCGCAGGCGTTCGACCCGACCGGGCTGACCGCGCCGTTCGGCGCGGCGGCCAACGACCTCGTCGCGCCGTTCGCGCGCTGGGACGCCGTCTGGTTCCTCAACATCGCCGACGACGGCTACCTCGAGCACGAGCCGAACCGGACCGCGTTCTTCCCGCTCTACCCGCTGATGATCCGCGCGGGCGGGTGGATCGTGGGCTCGCAGCTGGTCGCGGGGATCCTGATCTCGCTGGCGTGCCTGTTCGCGGGGCTCGTGCTGCTGCACGAGCTCGTCGCGCTGGACCACGGCCGCGACGTCGCACGCTGGACGGTGCTGCTGATCGCGTGCCTGCCGGGCGGGCTGTGGTTCTCGGCGGTCTACAGCGAGGCGCTCTACCTCCTGCTGTCGGTGGCGGCGGTGTACTTCGCGCGGACCGACCGCTGGGCGTGGGCGGGCTGCGCGGGCGGGCTGGCGGCGATGTCGCGCAGCGCCGGGATCGTGCTGCTCGTGCCGCTCGTGTGGATGTGGTGGCGCGGCGGCGGCCGCCGGCGGCTCACCGACCTCGCGTGGACGGCCCTCATCCCGGCGGGCGTGCTCGCGTTCTCGGTCGCGCTGGCGGCGGCGGGCCAGCCGTTCCTCGCGCCGTTCGATGCACAGGAGGCGTGGTCGCGGGCGTTCGCGGGGCCGTTCGGCGCGGTGCCCGACGCGCTCGACGCGGGCTGGGACGGGCTGACGGCGCTCCGGAACGGCGACCCGGCGCCCGACGGGGCGTTCGACCTGCGCAAGCTCAACCTCTGGCTGCTCGGCGTGCTGGCCGCGACGCTCGTGGCGCTCGTCGGCGCGATCCGGCGGTTCCCCGCGGCGTACTGGCTCTACTGCCTCGCGGCGCTCGCGCTCCCGCTCTCGTACCCGGTCGACGGCCATCCGTTGATGTCCCTGCCACGCTTCGTGGCGGTGCTCTGGCCGCTCCACCTCTGGCTGGCCCTCGTGCTCGTCCGCCGCGGGCCCGCGGTGCGCTGGGCCGTGCTCGCCGTCGCGCTGGCCGGCCTGGCCGCGGTGAGCGGCGAGGTCGCGGCGTGGGGGTGGGTCGCGTGAGCGCGGGCGGGCGGGTGTCGGGTCTGCTGCTCGACGCGCTCGGGACGCTCGTCGAGCTGCCGCCGCCCGCCCCCGCGCTGCGTGAGGAGCTCGCGGCGGTCGGCGTGAAGATCCGCGAGAGCGAGGCCGCGTGGGCGATGGGCGCGGAGATCGCGTTCTACCGCCAGCACCTGCAGCACGCGTCCGACGCGGAGGGCCTGGCGGTGCTGCGCGAGCGCTCGACGCAGGCGCTGCGCGAGGCGCTCCCGGCCCACGCGCGCGACGTGCCCGACCTGCAGGCGATCCTCCTGCGCGCGCTGCGCTTCCGCCCGTACCCGGAGGTCCCGGCGACGCTCGCGCGGTGGCGCGCCGACGGACTGCGGCTGGTCGTCGTGTCGAACTGGGACGTCTCGCTGCACGAGGTGCTCGACGCGACGGGCCTGACGCCGCTGCTCGACGGCGTCGTGGTGTCGGCCGAGGCGCAGGTGGCCAAGCCGGACGCGCGGCTCTTCGCGCTCGGCCTCGAGGCGGCGGGCGTCGACGCGGGCGAGGTGCTGCACGTCGGCGACACGTACGAGGAGGACGTGCTGGGAGCGCGGGCGGCCGGCATCGAGCCGGTGCTCGTCGTGCGCGACGGGAGCGCGCTGCGCCAGGACGTGCGGAGCGTGCGGTCGCTGGACGAGCTGCAAGTACGCTGAGCCGCGCGTGACCTCCACCACGTGGGACAGCCGGCCCGAGATGCCGGACAACGTGCCGCCGCCCGGTTCGCCGGGGGCGCCGCCGGCCCCGGACGGCAAGCTCCCACAGGCGCCGTGGCGCGTGTGGATGGGCCTCGCCGCGCTGCCGCTCGCCGTCTTCGTCGCGTCGGTCGCCGGGCTGATCGTGTTCGTGGTCGCCGCCGCCGCGGGCGGGGACTTCGACGACACGCCGCCGGCGGCGAACCTCACCGCGACGTTCCTGCAGGACGCGATCTTCATCCTCACCGCGCTCGTGCTGGCGCGGAGCGTCGGCTTCCCGCGCCGCGAGCTGTTCGGCATGGTGCGTCCGCGCGGCTGGTCGACGCTCGGCTGGACGGCGCTCGCCTACGTCACGATCCTCTTCGCCGGCGCGCTCATCGCGACGATCTTCGGCGTCGGGCAGGAGGAGCAGGACGAGGTGCTCGACAGCCTCGGGCTCGACGAGGGCTGGGGCTACGTCGCCGCGGCCGCCGTGATGGTGACCGTCGCGGCGCCGCTCGCCGAGGAGCTCCTGTTCCGCGGCTTCATCTTCCAGAGCTTCCGCCAGCGCATCGGGACCATCTGGGGCGCGATCGCCAGCGGCGCGATGTTCGGCGCCATCCACATCACGAACTACGACGGCGACAACTGGGAGGTCGTGGCGGCGTCGGTGCTCACGCTCGCGCTGCTCGGCACGGTGTTCGCGCTGCTGACGGCCAAGACCGGCTCGCTGCTGCCGGCCATCGCGCTGCACGCGTTCAACAACTCCGTCGCCTTCGGGACGATGCAGGACTGGGACTGGCAGATCGCGCCGCTGGCGGTGGCCTCGATCACCGTCTGCATGGGGCTGGCGATGTACGCCATCCGCGCCTGGCCGTCCGCTCCCGCCCCGGCGCACCCGATCCCGGGGTAGCATGGCGGCGCCTTGAAGCGCCGCACCCTCGCCTCCACCGCCCTCGTCTCCGGACTCGTGGCCGCGCCGGCAGCGGCGCAGACGCCGCAGACGCCGACGCCCGCCCCGGCCCCCGCGCCGGCGCCCGCTCCCGCACCGCCGCCGGCCGGGAAGCTCACCATCGCCACCGAGCGCGACAGGACCGTCGTCGCGCGCAGCTCGTTCCGCGTCGTCGGGCGCCTCACACCCGCCACGCCGGGCCAGAAGGTCACCGTCCGGCTCTACCGCGGGACGAAGAAGCTCGCCGCCAAGTCGGTCACCGCCGGCAAGGACGGGCGCTTCAAGCTGCGGATGACCGCACGGACGTCCGGCGGCGTGACCCTGCGTGCGTCCCACCGCGCGACGGCGGAGCTGGGGACGGCGCGCGCCAAGTCGGTCTCGCTCGACGTCCTCCCGCGCAGCGTCGCGGGCGGCGCGCGGGGGCCGGCCGTGCGGCTGCTCCAGAAGCACCTGAAGAAGCGCGGCTACGTGATCGGCCAGGCCGGCCTGCTCGACGCGCGCACGGCGCGGGCGGTGCTCGCGTTCCGCAAGGTCAGCGGGATGCCGCGCACCAGCACCGCCGACGTCGGCGTGATGCGGCGGCTGGCCAGCGGCGGTGGCTACTTCAAGGTCCGCTACCCCAAGCACGGCAAGCACATCGAGGGCGACCTCTCCCGCCAGGTCATCGCGCTGATCAACGGCAGGAAGGTCGAGCGGATCTACCACACCTCCTCGGGCGCGCCCGCGACCCCGACCGTGACCGGCAACTACCGCTTCTACCTCGCGCAGCCGGGCTACAACTCGAAGGAGATGTACTACTCCAAGTACTTCATCCGCGGGTACGCGATCCACGGTTACAAGTCCGTCCCGGTCTTCAACGCGAGCCACGGCTGCTTCCGCGTCCCGCTCGCGGACGCCAAGTCGATCTACGACTGGATCAACATCGGCGATCGGATCGACGTCTACCGCTGACGCGGGCTAGGGGCGCGGGCCGGTGCGGCCCGCGATCCCGTCCCGCCAGCCGTCGAGGACCGCGCGGAGCGCCGGGCCGCGCTGCGGGCGGCCGGCGGCCTGGAGCGCGAAGGTGGCGAGGACGACCGCGCGGCGCCCGGCGGTGCCGAGGCGGCCGAGGGGGCGGTGGCGCTCGCTGACCGCGAGCGTGTTGCGCGCGCCGTAGTAGAGGTTGTGGGTGGAGGCGAGCTCGCCGCCGGTGGAGCCCGAGACGCGGTGCCACGCGCGGGCACCGGGGACGAAGAGCACCGCGAAGCCCGCGGCGCGCAGGCGCACCGACCACTCCAGGTCCTCGACGTACGCGAACAGGTCCTCCTCGAGCATCCCGCAGGCCGCGATCGCGCGCGCCGAGACGGCCATCAGCGCGCCCGTCGCGCGGCCGGTCGGCTCGACGCGAGAGAGCTCGGGCGCGTCCGGCTTGCCGTAGCCCCGCACGCGCCCGTGGTAGCCGAGTCCCAGGTGGACGCCGCCGCCCGCGTACCAGAGCCGCTCGGTGCCGTCGTCGAAGAAGACCTTGCCGGCCAGCGCGCCCGCCTCAGGGTGGTCGGCGGCCGCCGCGGCGAACGCCGCGAACGTCTCCGGCTCCACGCGCGCGTCGTTGTTGAGCAGCACGACCCACTCGGCGCCCCGCTCCAGCGCGTGCCGGATGCCCGCGTTGTTGCCGCCCGCGTAGCCGAGGTTCGCCCCGGTCTCCACGACGTCGGCCCACGGCGCCTCCGCGCGCACCGCGTCCGGTGTCCCGTCGACCGAGCCGTTGTCGACGACCACGACGGCGACCTCCGGCTGCCCTTCCCGCACCGCCTCCAGCGACGCCAGGCACCGCAGCGTGTCCTCGCGGCCGTTCCAGTTGAGGACGACGACCCACCAGCGCGCGCCGCTCACGTGGTGCCCCACGCCAGCTGCTCGAGCGTCCGCCGCAGCTCGGGGTCGCCGTCGGCGAAGTCCCGCGTGCGGTTGTCGGAGATCAGGAGGTTCGGCTGGTCGCCGGTGCGGTACGTGCCGGACGCGAGGAACTCGTCGGGCCCGTAGCCGACGCCGTCGCGCCCGGCGACCACGAGCCGCAGGCCGCGGGCCTGCACCTGCCGGCTGAGGCTGCGCCGCCCGTTCTCCAGCGCCCACGCGTCGCTCTTGCGGCGGATGCGCGGCCAGTGCAGCTCCAGCGCGAGCTCCCGCGCGATCGTGAAGCCGGTGGTGCGGATGTGCGGGTTGGGGAACGGGGTGAACCGCGGGACGCGCACGACCTTCAGCGGCAGCGGCGCCGGGCTGAGGAGGCTCTCCCACGAGCCGGTCGCGCCGACCAGGCCGACGTCGGGCGCCGCGTGACGCACGAGCAGCTCCAGCCACCCGTCCGCCTGCACCTGCGAGTACGAGTTGAGGAAGACGAACCGCTCCGCGTCGACCTCGCCGACGACGCGGCGGTACGCGTCGAGGTCCTGCACCGGCGCGTCGAGGTGGAGCTCCTCGTCGCCCAGGCCGCCGAGCGCCGCGCGGGCTTCGGCGCGCTCCGCGTCGGAGCCGAAGCCGTTGAAGACGAGGAGCAGCCGGTGATCCCGCCCCGCCGGGTGCGCGGAGTACGCTTCGGCGAACCGCTCAACCGGCTTGCGCCCGAGCGGTCCCCACAGCAGATGCACGACGCACAGCTCAGCCACGACACGCCGTCCTCGCAGACGGCAGGCGCCGAGTGCTGGATCTGCGGCACGGCCTCTTCACCGCACCCACGCTATCCAGGCACCGGCCTGTTCCGTTGTCCGGCCTGCGGGTTCGGCTTCCTTCCGGAGCGGACGCCCGAGGAGATGCGCGCGTTCTACGGCGACGAGTACTTCGCGCGGTACTCGCCGACGGGGGGATACGAGGAGACGGCCGACGATCGCCGGCACGACGCCGAGGTCCGCGGCGCGCTGCTCGGCGCTCGCGCCGCGCCGGGCGACCTGCTCGAGATCGGCTGCGCCTCCGGGTACTTCCTGGCGGAGGCGCTCGCGCGGGGGTTCACGTGCGAGGGGATCGAGCCGTCGCCGTCGGAGGCCGCGCGCGCACACGAGCGCACGCAGGTCCCGGTGTTCGCCGGGACCGTCGAGGAGGCGGACCTCGCGGACGGCTCCAAGGACGTGGTCTGCGCCTGGCACGTCCTCGAGCACATCGTCCGGCCGGTCGCGACGCTGCGCCGGCTTCGGCAGACGCTGCGCCCGGGCGGCACGCTGCTCCTCGAGGTGCCGAACGCCGGCAGCCGCATGGCGGCGCGTCAGGGCGAGCGGTGGCTGCACCTCGACCTGCCCCACCACGTCTGCCAGTTCACGCCCGGCTCGCTCGGCCGCGCGCTGACCGACGCGGGCTTCGCCGACGTCGAGCTGGAGACCGTGTCGGGCTGGACCTACGCGCTGCCCACCGCCCGCCGCTCGCTCCGCGGCCTCGCGGCGCAGGCCAAGGACACGGCGACGATCCGCCTGCCGCTCGGCCGCCCGGACCCGACGCGCCACGAGCTGCTCCGCGCGGTCGCCCGCGTGCCCGCCGGCCGGTGAGCCTGTCCGGCGCCCAGACGGGGCCGCGGCGCGAGCCGCTGGTCCTCGACGAGGCGAGCGCGGGCCGGGCGTCCGTGATCGTGGCCGCCGGGTTCCTGCTCAGCACGGTGCTGAGCGGCGTGCTCGGACTGCTGATCGGCATCGTCCTGGGCGAGACGCCCGAGACCGACGCTCTGCTGTCCGCCTACTCGCTGTACCTCGTCTTCACGCTGTTCGGCGCCAACCTCCGGGTGGCGCTCGTGCCGATCGTGGGCTCGACCGCCGACGAGCCGGCGTTCCGGCGGCGGGCGGAGGACGTCGCCCGGCGCCTCTCGACGCTCGGCGCCGTCCTGGCGCTGGGGCTGCTCGTGCTGTCGCCGGCGCTCGGCCACCTGCTCGTCGCGGGGATCGACGACGCGCGGCCGGACGTCGCGGGCTGGACGCTCGCGCTGCTCGCGGTGGCGTCGTACTGCCAGATCGCTGCAGCGTCCATGGGCTCGGTGCTCGCGGCTGCGCGCCGCTTCACCGGCAGCGCTGCGCTCTACGTCGCGGGAGCGGCCGTCACCGTCGCGACGGCCGCGGCGTTGATGCCGGCGTTCGGGGCGATCGGCGCCGCGATCGGCGTGCTGGCGGGGGCGATCCTCCTGTACGCCGGCCACGTCGCGCTGCTGCGGCGCCACGACCTCCACCCCCGCCCGGGCGTCTCGCTCGCGCTCCAGCGCCGCACGTGGCGACTTGGTGGCGCGGCGGCCGCCGGCGCCTCGACCCCGCTCGCGTACCAGGCGATGCTCACGATCGCGCTCGCCGCGCTGAGCGGCCCGGTCGGCACGGTGACGGCCTACTCGTACGCGTACTTCTTCGCCGCGCTGCTCAGCACCGTCACGGCGGCCTCGATCGGCTTCGTCACGATGCCCAACCTCGTCGCCGACCTCGAGCGGCGCCCGGCCGCGGCGGCGCGGGACTACCTGCGCGCGGTGAGTCCGGTCGGGGTGCTGCTCTACGTCCCGCTCGGCGCTGCCGCCGCGACGTTCGGGCGCCCGGTGCTCGACGCGGTCCTCGACGGCCCGCTGGGGGTCGAGACGGTCGATCTGCTCTGGGACCTGCTGCGCATCTTCACCGTCGTCGTGCTCTTCTGGGTGGTCCTGACGCCGGTGCCGACGCTGGCGCTCGCGCTCAAGCGGTTCCGCCCGCTGGCGCTGATCGCGGTGGTGTCGCTGCCCGTGCAGGCGGCGCTCGTCACGGTGCTCGACGGGGTCGGCGGGCCGACGTGGGTCGCGGTCGCGCACGGGGCGGTGACGATCGCCGTGGCGGTTGCAGCGGGCGGCGTCGTGTTCGGCGCGGGCACGCCAGCCGCCCTCGGCGACGCCTTCCTGCGCGTGGCGCCTGGCGTGGCCTTGGCGGGCCTCTTCCCCCTCCTGGCGTGGGCCGTGCCGGCGGACGGCGTTGTCGTCGCGATCGCGCTCTCCGTGCTCGGGGTCGGGCTGTACCTGGCCGCCGCGGCGCTCGTCTGGCCGGCCGTCGCCCGTCCGCTGATGCGCCAGCTTCTCGGAATCGCGCGGAGAACCCACCGCACAGCTCCCGCGGGTTGACGCGGGCGAGGCCCTTCCGCCTACATACCGGCGGTGCCTCCGGGGAGAGCGGAACTCGGCCGCTACGGCAGCGACGCGCCGAGGATGAGCACCCTCGAGGCCGCGTACCGCCGCGCGAGGTTCCGGATCGGCGCGCGGATCCTCAGCGAGCCGCGCGCGCTGCGGCGGCACCGGCAGGCGCTCGCCGAGCGGTTCGTCGCCGGCAGCGGGGTGGAGATCGGCGCTCTGCACCTCCCGCTCCCGCTCCCGTCCGGCGCGCGGGTCGCCTACGTCGACCGGTTCGACACGGCGAGCCTGCGCGAGGCGTACCCCGAGATGATGGGCACGCCCATCGTCGACGTCGACGTCGTCGACGACGGCGAGACGCTGACCACCCTCGGCGACGCGTCGCAGGACTTCGTCATCGCCAACCACTTCTACGAGCACACGCAGGACCCGATCGGGACGCTCGCCAACCACCTGCGCGTGGTGCGGCCGGGCGGGACGCTCTTCATGGCGATCCCGGACAAGCGGCGGACGTTCGACGTCGACCGCCCGGTCACGCCGCTCGAGCACGTCGTCCGGGATCACGTGGAGGGGCCTCAGTGGTCCCGCCACCAGCACTTCGAGGAGTGGGCGCGGCTCGTCGACCGCGTGCCCGAGGAGGAGGTCGCGGCCCGCGCCGCGCGGCTGGAGGCCGAGGACTACTCGATCCACTTCCACGTGTGGGTGCCCGGCGCGTTCATCGAGCTGCTCGAGCACGCGCGGCGGGCGGTCGGGCTGCCGTTCGAGCAGGAGGCCGTCCACCAGGCGCTGCACGAGTTCGTCGTCGTGCTGCGCCGGACCGACGGCCCGATCCCTGCGTAGCTAGGCCGGGGCGAACGCCTCGGCGGCCAGCTCGCTGAGCACCGCCGGCATCCCGCCGCGCTCGAACGCGGCGCGCCGCCGGCTCGCGCCGTTGCCCTCGCGCACGATGCGCTCGATCTCCTCCAGCTCGGGCGCGTCGGTGTGGCGGCGCGCGAGGCGGAGCGCGCGACCGGCCACCTCGGGCACGCTGCGCAGCGCGCCGTCGAACCAGATCGTCGCGTCCAGCCCGTCACGCGCGGCGCGGAAGCTCGACTCCATCAGCACGCCGCTCTCCTCGGCCGGGCGCGGGCTGCTGATCTCCTGGAGCGTCAGGCCGTGGATGAGCGCCGCCAGACCGGCGACCGCCCCGAGATCCGACTGCGCGTCCATCGCCCGGACCTCGACCGTCCCGATCTTCGGGTGCGGCCGCACGTCCCACCACAGGAACGTGTAGTCGGCGATCTCCGCGGACGAGACGACCTTGTCGATCATCCGCTCGTAGTCGTCGTAGCCGCGGAAGGCGGGCGGGATGACCGAGCGCGGGTAGGCGCGGAACATCTGCGCGCGGGCGCTCTGGAAGCCGCTGTCCAGGCCGTACCAGTAGGGCGAGTTGGCGGCCAGCGCCTGCAGCAGCGGCAGGTGCCGGCGCAGCCCGTTGTAGGCGATGATCGCGGTGGCGGGATCGGGCATGCCGACGTGGACGTGGGTCGCCGCCGTGGGCGTGCGCGTGATGAGGCCGCGGAGCGTGTCGACGATCGCGGCGTAGCGCTCGTCCTGCACATGGACGACGTCGCCGAACGCGGCGGCGGGATGCAGGCCCGCGCCGATCACCGCGGCGCCCGCCTCGTGGACGGCGGTGCGGAGCGCGCGCAGGTGGGCGACCGCTTCGCCGGCGGTGGCGCTGACGGGCGACTTCAGCTCCAGCTCGGCCTCGTAGACGTCCGGCGCGTAGCGGCCGTGGGGCGAGTCCTGCGGCAGCCGCGGGAGCAGCTCGCTCAGCGTGTGCGAGAGCGCGTGCGTGTGCGGGTCGACCAGGAGCAGCTCCTCCTCGACGCCCAGCCGGTAGGACGGCCCGCGGCCGAAGTTGACCTCCGGGATGCCGTGGGCCATGGGCCGTACAGTACGCGCCGATGTCCGCCCGCGACCGTCTCATCGCCCAGCTGCGCGAGCATGCGCTCGTGATCGGCCGCGTCACGCTCACCAGCGGCGCCGAGGCCGAGTACTACGTCGACGCCAAGCGCGCCATCCTGCTGCCCGAGGGCTTCCGCGCCATGGGCGAGCTCGTCGCCGACGCCGCGCGCGAGTGGGGCGCGACCGCCGTGGGCGGCATGACGATGGGCGCCGACCCCGTCGCGTGCGCCGCGCTGGCCGGCGGCGCCGACGTCAAGGCGTTCTTCGTCCGCAAGGAGGCCAAGGCCCACGGCCTCCAGCGGCGCGTCGAGGGCCCCTTCCTCACCGACGAGGACCGCTGCGTCGTCGTCGAGGACGTCGTCACCACCGGCGGCTCCACCGTCAAGGCGATCGAGGCGCTGCAGGCCGAGGGCCGCACGATCGTCGGCGTCGTCTCCGTGCTGGATCGCCTCGCCGGCGGCGGGGCGCGGATCGAGGCGGCGGCCGGCGCGCCCTACCGGCCGCTCGCGACGATCGACGACGTCTACCCCGAGCGCCCCGACCGCTCCTAGGCGGGCACCGCCTCGCGGGGCGCCTCACCGGGCGCGCCATGGGCCGCCGGCCGGGTGTCGGCGCGGAGCAGCAGGCCGGTGACGACGCCGCCCACCGCGAAGATGCCGGCAGCCCACCAGAAGCCGGTGACGTAGCCGTCGACCGCGGCCTGGGCGAGCGTCGCCGGCGACGGGCCGCCGTGGCTCGTCACGTAGTCGCTCACCGCGGTGGCCGCCATCGTGCTCAGCAGGGCGGTGCCGATCGAGCCGCCGACCTGCTGCGACGTGTTGACCATCGCGGACGCGACGCCGGTCTCGCGCGGGGCGACGCGGGAGGTGGCGGTGTTGATCGCCGACGCGACGATGAGGCCGAAGCCGACCCCGAGGAGGATCAGCGAAGGCATCACGTGCGTCCAGTACGAGGTGTCGACGCCGATGCCGGTCAGCAGCACCATCGAGGTCGCCGCCAGCGCCATCCCCAGCGGCACGAGCGGCTTGGCGCCCGTCCGCGCGAGGATCCGCGTCGACACGAGCGTCGCGGTGACGATGATCGACAGGTTCATCGGCATGAAGGCGACGCCGGTCTCGAGCGCGCTCAGGCCCTTCGTCTGCTGCAGGTAGAACGTCAGGAACAGGAAGACGCCGAAGATCCCCGCGCCGGAGACGGCGACCGCGAGGTAGGAGCCGCCGCGGTCCCGGTCGGTGACGATGTGGAGCGGGAGCAGCGGGTGCTTGACCCGCGTCTGCAGCGCGACGAACGCCGCCAGCAGCACCACCGCGCCGCCGAGGAAGGCCAGCGTCGTCGCGTCGCCCCAGCCCTCGGTCTCCGCGTGCGCGAGGCCGTAGACCAGCGCGAAGAGGCCGGTCGACGCGGTCAGCACGCCGGGGATGTCGAGCTTCGGCCGCTGCTGCACCGGGACGTGGTGGAGCAGGCGCGTGCCGCCGATCGCCGCCGGCACCGCGAACGCGATCGAGACGTACAGGCACCAGCGCCAGTCGAGCCACTCGGTCAGCGCCCCGCCGAGCAGCAGGCCGACCGCACCGCCGGCGCCGGCGATCGCGCCGAAGACCGCGAACGCCTTGCCGCGCTCGGCCGGCTCGGTGAACGTCGTCGCCAGCAGCGACAGCGCGGCCGGCGCGAGCATCGCGCCGAACACGCCCTGCAGCGCGCGGGCGCCGACGAGCAGGCCGAACGACTGCGCCGCCCCGCCGAGCGCCGAGGCGCCCGCGAAGCCGAGCAGGCCGACGACGAACGTCCACTTGCGGCCGAAGAGGTCGGCGATGCGGCCGCCGAGGAGCAGGAGCGAGCCGAAGGCCAGCGCGTAGGCGGTGATCACCCACTGCCGGTCGTCGTCGGAGAAGCCGAGCTCCTGCTGCGCGGACGGCAGCGCGATGTTCACGATCGTCACGTCCAGCACGACCATCAGCTGGGCGACGGCGATGACGGCGAGGATCAACCAGCGCCGCTCGTGGTGCGGGTCTGCGGTGGGTGGCATGGCGGGCAGTCCTTGGCGGAGAGGGGGTTGTGGAGATGAGATCTCCGGTTCCGGTTCGCGGACGGTAGCACAAGTGGAGATCCCATCTCCACTCCGGTGGTAGGTTCTGCCTGGATGTCCTCCGCGCCCCTCCGCGCCGATGCCGAGCGCAACCGCCGCAAGCTGCTCGACGCCGCCCGCGAGCTCTACGCCGAGCAGGGGCTCGACGTGACCCTCGACGACGTCGCGCGCCACGCCGGCGTCGGGACGGGCACCGCGTACCGGCGCTTCAAGAACAAGGGCGAGCTGATCGAGGCGCTGATGGTCGAGCGCGTCGGCGAGCTGGTCGCGGTGGCCGAGGGGTGCCTGGACGAGCCCGACCCGTGGGTCGCGCTGACGGCCTACTGCGAGCGCGTGCTCGCGCTGCAGGCCGCCGACCACGGTCTCAAGCAGATCATGTTCAGCGGGGACGCGATCAGCCCGAAGGTCGCCGCCGAGCGGGCCCGGCTGGGGCCGATCGTCACCGAGCTCGTGCGGCGCGCGGTCGACGCGGGTGAGGCACGCCCGGACCTGCGCCCGACGGACATGCCGCTGGTCAACATCATGCTCAGCACGCTCGTCGACTTCGGGCGCGACCACGAGCCGGATCTCTACCAGCGCTACCTGGCGATCATGCTCGACGGGCTTCGCGCCGAGGGCCGCCCGCGCGTGCCGCTCCCCCGCGAGGCCCCGCCGATCCCGCGCTTCATCGAGATGCTGAACGCGTGGAAGCGTCGGCGCTGACCGCGCCGCTGGTCTCGTCGTAGTCCCGGCGGCCTGGCACCGCCCCGGCGGCCGGTGCTCGGGCGCCTGCCACACTGCCCGGCTCATGCCGACTGCCACCGCCGTGCTCGCCCTCTCGTTCCAGGAGGTGCTGCGCGACCTCGGCTACGCCGGGCTCTTCCTGCTCCTCCTCGCGGAGACGATCTTCCCGCCCATCCCGTCGGAGGCGATCCTGCCGCTCGCCGGGTACTTCGTCGAGCAGGGCGACTTCAACTTCCTGCTCGTGCTGCTGACCAGCACCGCGGGTTCGGTGACGGGCGCGATGGTGCTGTACGAGCTGTCGCGCCGCGGCGGGCGGCCCTTCGCGGACCGCTTCCTGCGCTTCGCGCGGATCGATCCGGCCAAGCTCGACGACGCCGACGACTGGTTCGCGCGGCGCGGTACGATGGTCGTGCTCGTCGGGCGCTGCATCCCGGGCGTGCGGTCGCTCGTGTCGGTGCCGGCGGGCCTGCTGCGCATGTCGCGGGCGCGGTACCTGACGTTCACGACGATCGGCTCGCTCGTGTGGAACACGTTCCTCGTGACGCTCGGCTACGTGCTCGGCACGCAGTGGGAGAACGTGTCCGACTGGATCGGCCCGCTGTCGAAGCCGCTGCTCGCGGTCGTCATCGTCGGCGGCGGCGCGTTCCTGCTCTGGTGGGGCCTCAAGCACCGCCAGCCGCGCACCGACGACGCCTGAACGTCCACGCGCCAGGAGCGCGTTCCAATGCGGGATCCCGTCGTTCCACGAGCGGCAACGCGCCAATCGGCATTGCAGTGCTCAAGTTCGCTTCCGCGCTGCCGACGAAGGGGTCGTGACGTTCGTGCGGCGGGGGCTGCGAATCGCAACAGGCACGGTGGCCGTTCCAGCCATCGGCATCGCGCTGCTCAGCGCGGGTGAGATGGCCGGCGTCCTCCGGGACGGCGGTGACCGGTCGAACGGCGCGAGCGCCGACAACGGCGCGATCGTCCTCCCGGCCGCCGAGCGCCAGGCCGCGCTCGACCGCGCCGCGCGCAGCGTGCCGGTCCGCGTCGTCGCCTCGGTGCCCGAGACGCCCGCGGCGAGCGACACGCCTTCCTCCTCTTCCTCCGACGACGCCGCGCCGCGCGACGGGTCGGACCGTGCCGACCGCCGCACCGGCCGCTCCGGCGACGCGTCGGCCACGCCCGGGCGCGGGACGGTCACGGGCGACGAGCCGGTCCGCGCGCCCGCTCCGGCCGCCAAGGCCGCGCCGGCTGCGGCGATCGAGCCGACCGCGACGGCTGCCGCGGCGACCACGCCGTCCGCCGGTGGCGGCCCGATCACGGCGGCCGCGCTCCGCAAGCTGCGCCTGAAGGTCAAGACGCTCGAGCGCATCCCCGCGACGGAGACGGCGCCGGAGGCGCTGCAGCTCGGCGTGTCGGTGCTCGACGCGGCGAACGGGCAGCCCGCCGCCGGGATGCCGCAGACGATGTCCGTGAAGGTCGCCGTGCCGGACGACGAGCAGCGCAAGAGCGTCGCCGGCGGCGCGTCGTCGCTGCACGTGCGCCTCGCGATGCTCGACTCCCGCGGCAACCCCGGCGACGCGCCGCTGACGGCCGCGAACACCAACCTGCGCGTGCGGCTGGCGTTCAGCGCCTCCGAGGTCGACAAGCCCGTGCTCAAGCGCACGGCGGCGGTCGACCAGGCGGTCAGCAGCACGCTCCACGTCTGGGTGCCGCTCGCGCCCGCGGAGGAGCCCGCGCCCACCGAGCCGGGCAAGCCGGTCGATCCCGGGCAGCCGGGCGATCCGGGTGAGCCGGGGCAGCCCGGTGAGCCGGGCGGCCAGCCCGCGCCGGAGCCCACGCCGGAGCCGCTGCCCGTCGAGGACCCAGAGGAGACGCCCGAGGACGCCGAGACGGCGCCGGACGCCGCTCCCGCCATCGACGTCGTCGTGCCGGTGAGCGTCCTGACGCCCGGCGAGTCCAGCTCGCACGAGGTCGAGGTCCCGGTCGCCGATCCGTCCGCGCCCGAGCCGTCCGCGCCGGTCGTGGTCGAGGTCGAGGGCAGCGAGCCCAACCCGGAGCCCGGCACCGAGCCGCAGCCGGACCCGGTGACCCAGCCGACGACCGACCCGGCGGCCGCTCCGACGGCCGACGCGACGGCCCCGGCCGACGCGGCCGCCCCGGCCGACGCAACCGCCCCGGCCGAGGAGCCCGCGCCGAGCCCCGGCGGCTAGAGCCCCGCCGGGTGGCGGACGGTGTAGCCCCGCGTGGAGCGCTCGTCCTGCCGCCAGCGCGGGCCCTTCTCGCCGCTGCCGGACGTGTCGAAGCGGAGCCCGGCGATCACGACGTACGCGTGCGAGCCGTGCGCGTAGACCGTGATCCACTCGCCCTCGCCGGCCTCGCCGAAGCGCGTCAGGCCCGACGAGTCGAGCGGCATCGTCAGCGCGCCCGCGCCGTGGAGCGCGTACGAGACGGCACCCGAGCAGTCGTAGCCGCTGTCCTCGAGCCGGCCGTGGCCGCCGCCGTACCGGTACGGCCTGTCGGTGATGGCGTTCGCCGCCGCGATGGCCGCCTTCACCTCGGCCGGCGCGTCAGCGGGGGCGATCGCGGTGCGGCCGTCGTCGCTCAGCGTCGCCTTGCCGGCGCTGCTGCTCTGCGTCTCGACGGTGGACGGCGCGCTCCGCCGCTCGCGGTAGGCGACCTTCGCCTGCGCGCGGAGCTTCTGCGCGTCCGCGGGGGACAGCCGCCCGTCGACCCGCAGGCTGTGCTGCCGCTCGTACGCCCGCACGGCGCGGACGGTCTTCGCGCCGAAGTGGCCGTCGACTTCCGTGGTGATGCCGACGTAGCCGAGCCAGCGCTGCAGGACGCGGACGTCGCGTCCGGTGTCGCCGCGGCTCAGGGTCTGGTCGCCGAACCTCGCCGCGGCGGGCGCGGCGGGGAGGAACGTCAGGGCGCTCAGGGCACCGGCGAGCGCAGCGCTCACCCGGACCGGAACGTGGTGGGGCACAGGGACCTCTCTCGCTTTCCATGCGCTTCCGGGGTGAGCTGACGGGCTCGCGCTGGAAGCTGCGCTACGCGGGCGCCCTGGCCCGCGATTCGCCCCGTGCGCCGGCGTCGCCGCCGGCACGAGTGGTTCCCCCGGCCGCCCCGCATGCCCGCGAAGCGGTTCAGCATCGTTGTCTCTCCGCCTTCGACACACCCCCCTCGCGAGAGTTGCGGTGCGCGGTCACCGGTCCACCGCGGCCGGACCGTTATACGTAGTACGCTCGCGCCCGGCGACGCGATGAGAGCCCACGTCTTCGACATGGACGGCACGCTGCTGCACGGCACGACCGCGCCGGCGCTGCTGGCCGCGGCGCTCGGCCGGTCCGAGGGGCTGGCGGCGATGGAGGCGCGCTTCGCCGAGGGCGCCGCGACGGCGGTCGAGTTCGCGCGCGAGCTGCACGGCATGTGGGGCGTCGTCGATCCCGCGGTCGCGCAGCGGGCGTTCGCCGCCGCGCCGCTCCTGGCCAACGTCGCCGAGGTGCTGCAGGACATCCGCCGGCGCGGCGAGCATGCGTGCCTGATCACGATGTCGCCCGACTACTTCGCCGAGCGGTTCCTCGACCTGGGCTTCGACGCCGTCTTCGCCTCCCGGTTCCCGCGTGCCGCCGGGGAGCCGCTGGACGAGGCGGGCATCCTCGACCCCGAGGACAAGCCGCGGCTGGCGGCGGCGTTCTGCGCCGAGCACGGCCTCACGATCCGCGACGCGATCGCGTACGGCGACTCGATGTCCGACGTCTTCCTCTTCCGCGAGGCCGGCGTGTGCGTGTCGGTCAATGGCGACCACCACCTCGCCGACCTCGCCGACGTGGCGGTCGAGGGCCGGGACCTGCTGCTGGCGTACCGCGCCGCACGGCGGCTCTGCGACGGCGCCTAGCGAACGAGAAGTGCCCCGAGCTGGAGTCGAACCAGCGGCCTACTCCTTAGGAGGGAGTCGCTCTATCCAGCTGAGCTATCGGGGCCGGTGCCCTTGCGGACCGGTCCGATGGTAGACGGGAAGCGGCTCGCCGTCAGGGTGGAAGAGGATCAGCACGTCCGCCGGCCCGCCCGCGCCGGCGAGCCAGTGGGGGCGCCAGGTGGGGAACTCGGCGGCCTCGCCGCGCTCCACCACGAGCTCGTGCTCCCCGAGCACGAGCCGCAGCCGACCGGCGAGGACGTAGAGCCACTGGTGCCCCTCGTGGCTGTGCAGATGGGGCTCCGCGTCCGGTGCGGCGCCCGGGACCGTGACGCGGTACGCGCGGCGGCCGTCCGGGCGCTCGTCGGCGAGCGGGATCCACGTGCGCCCGTTGCGCGCGGGCGTGGCGTCGCGCTCCGGACGCTCGCCCAGCAGCTCCTCCGGGGCCACGTCGAGCGCCGCCGCCAGCCGCTCGACATGACCGAGCGAGAGCTGCCGCGCGCCGGTCTCCAGCCGGCTGAGCGTGGAGGTCGCCATGTCCGCCGCGCGGGCCAGCGCGGCGACGGTGAGGCCGCGCTCGAAGCGCAGCTGGCGCAGGCGGGCGCGGGTCCGGTCCTCGAGCGTTGCCACTGTGGCAACACCGTAGGCACCCGCTCGTGGACCCGCCACGCTCGGAGGCATGAAGCACCTGGAGATCGAAGTCGACGGCGGCGTCATCCACGCCGTGGAGGAGGGCGAGGGGCCGCTGGTCCTGCTCGTGCACGGGTTCCCGGAGAGCTGGCGCTCGTGGCGTCACCAGCTCCCCGCGCTGGCCGCCGCCGGGTACCGCGCGGTCGCGATCGACGTGCGCGGCTACGGCGGCTCGCTGCGGCCGCCGGCGGTCGAGGCGTACCGGATGCTCGCGCACGTGGCCGACAACGTCGCGGTCGTCCGCGCGCTCGGGGCCGAGACCGCCGCGATCGTCGGCCACGACTGGGGCTCGCCGATCGCCGCGGCGTCCGCGCAGCTGCGGCCGGACGTGTTCACCGCGGTCGGCCTGATGAGCGTCGCGCACACGCCGCGCGCCCCGATGCGCCCGACCGACGCGTTCGCGCTGGCCGGCGGCGACGACGAGTTCTACATCTCGTACTTCCAGGCGCCCGGCCGGGCGGAGGCGGAGATCGAGCCCGACGTCCGCGGCTGGCTGCGCGGGTTCTTCACGGCGCTGACGGGCGGGAGCGGCGAGGACGGCGCGCTCTTCGCGATCCCCGCCGGCGGGCGGATGCGCGACCGCCTCCCGGGCGCCGACAGGCCGCTCCCCGCCTGGCTGAGCGAGGAGGAGCTCGACGCGTACGCGGCCGACCTCGGTACGTCGGTGTCCGGCGCGCTGGGCCGCTACCGCAACGTCGACCGCGACTGGGAGGACCTCGCGGCGTTCGACGGCGTTCCGATCACCCAGCCGGCGCTCTTCATCGCGGGCGCGGAGGACGTCTCGACGACCTGGCTGGCCGACGCGATCGCCGCGCACCCGCAGACGCTGCCAGGCCTGCGCGGCAACCACGTCCTCGACGGCGCCGGGCACTGGATCCAGCAGGAGCGGCCCGAGGAGGTGAACCGGCTGCTGGTGGACTTCCTCGTGGAGAACGTCTGAGAACGAGGGGCGCGGTTCGTGGGGTTCGGTGGTGCTGCGGGCGGCGTGGGCGTGCAAGGCTCTGCCGCGCATGCGCCTGAGCCCCGACCGTCCCCTCGGCGTCGCCCCGGCCACCGCCGGCGACTACCGCGAGCTGGCCCGGCGGCGGCTGCCCCGCCAGCTGTTCGACTACGTGGACGGCGGCGCGTACGACGAGGCGACGATGCGGGCGAACGTGCGCGACCTGCAGGACGTGCTGCTGCGGCAGGTCGTGCTGCGCGACGTCTCGGTCCGCGAGCAGCGCGTCACGGTGCTCGGGCAGGAGCTGGCGATGCCGGTGATCCTCGCGCCGGTCGGGCTCGCGGGCATGATGGCCCGTCGCGCGGAGGTGCAGGCCGCGCGCGCCGCCGCGGCCGCGGGCGTGCCGTTCGTCGAGTCGACGGTGTCGATCGCGTCCATCGAGGAGGTCGCCGCCGCGACCCCGCAGGCGCCGCCCTGGTTCCAGCTCTACGTCATGCGCGACCGCGCGTACGCGGAGGACCTGATCGAGCGCGCGCGGACCGCGAAGAGCCCGGTCCTCGTCCTCACGATCGACCTCGCCGTCGTCGGTGCGCGCCACCGCGACACGCGCAACGCGATGGTCGGGACGCCGTCGCCGTACGCCAAGCTCCGCCGCGCGCTCGATCTGGCGTCGCACCCGCGCTGGATCCGCGACGTCGCCATGCAGGGCAAGCCGCTCACGTTCGGCAACCTCGAGAAGGCGGTCCCGGGCGCGCGCACGCCCGAGGCGTTCAAGGCGTGGGTCGACGCGCAGTTCGACCCGTCGGTCACGTGGGATGACCTCGCGTGGGTGCGGGAGCGCTGGCCCGGCAGGCTCGTCGTCAAGGGCGTGCTCGACCCCGAGGACGCGCGCCGCGCGGCCGCGGCGGGGGTGGACGGACTCGTCGTGTCCAACCACGGCGGGCGCCAGCTCGACGCCGTGCCGTCGACCGCCCGCGCGCTCCCCGCCATCGCCGACGCGGTGGGCGACGAGCTGGAGGTGCTCGCCGACGGCGGCGTCCGCTCCGGCCTCGACGTCGTGAAGATGGCCGGCCTCGGCGCCCGCGCGGTGCTGATCGGCCGGCCGTGGGCGTGGGCCGTCGCCGCGCGCGGCGAGCGCGGCGTGCGCCACCTGCTGGACGGCCTGCGGGCCGACATCGACACCGCCCTCGGGTTGACGGGCAACACCACCATCGCGGACGTGGACCGCTCCGCCCTGCACCTGTCCCAGGAGACGCACCACCCATGACCACCGGCGCCCACGCGCTCCTCCGCACGCTCGTCGACGCCGGCGTGACGACGTGCTTCACGAACCCCGGCACGTCCGAGATGCACTTCGTGCAGGCGCTCGACTCGACGCCGCAGATGCGGGCGATCCTGGCGCTGTTCGAGGGCGTCGCGACCGGCGCCGCCGACGGCCACGCGCGGATGACCGGCACGCCCGCCGCGACGCTCCTGCACCTCGGCAGCGGCCTGGGCAACGGCGTCGCGAACCTCCACAACGCGCGCAAGGCGAAGACGCCGATGGTGAACATCGTCGGCGACCACGCGACCTACCACACGCAGTACGACGCGCAGCTGCAGTCGGACATCGAGACGGTCGCGCGCAACGTGTCGCCGGGCTTCGTGCGGACCTCGGCCAAGACGAGCGAGCTGGGCCAGGACGCGGCCGACGCGATCGCCGCCTCCTACGGCCCGCCCGGCCAGGTCGCGACGCTGATCCTGCCTGCGGACGTGTCGTGGTCGCAGGGCGCCACGCCCGGCAGCGTGCCCGAGCGTCCCGCGCCCCCGCGCGCGAGCGACGAGACGGTCGAGGAGATCGCCCGCGCCCTCCGCGACGGGGGCAGCGAGACCGTGCTCTTCCTCGGCGGCCGCGCCCTGCGAGAGCCGGGGCTCGTCGCGGCCGGCCGCATCGCCGCCGCGACGGGAGCGAGGCTGCTCGCCGAGGTCTTCCCGACGCGCATCGAGCGCGGCGCGGGGCTGCCGACCGTGGAGCGGCTCGCCTACCTCGCCGAGCTGGCGCAGGTGCAGCTGCGCGGCGTCAAGCGCCTCGTCCTCGTCGACGCCAAGGCGCCGGTCACCTTCTTCGCCTACCCGGGCAAGCCGAGCACGCTCGCGCCCGAGGGGAGCACCGTGCACGAGCTGGTCGCTCCGCACGAGGACGCCGTCGGCACGCTGGAGGCGCTCGTCGCCGCGCTCGACGCCGGGGGTCGCGCGGCGCCGCGGCAGGAGCGCGTCACGGTCCCGCGCCCGAGCGGCGCGCTGACCGCCGAGAGCGTCTGCCAGGCCGTCGCCGCGGTGCTGCCCGAGGGCGCGATCGTCTCCGACGAGGCGCAGACGTCGGGCGTGACGTTCGCGGCGGTGTCCGCCGGCGCGCCGCGCCACGACGTGCTCACGCTCACCGGCGGCGCGATCGGCCAGGGCCTGCCCGTCGCGCTCGGCGCGGCGGTCGCGTGCCCGGACCGCCCGGTCCTCGCGCTGCAGGCAGACGGCTCGGCGATGTACACCTTCCAGGCGCTGTGGACGATGGCGCGCGAAGGGCTGAACGTCACGGTCGTGCTGCTCAACAACCGCTCCTACGGCATCCTCAACATGGAGCTGCAGCGCACCGGCGCGGGCAAGCCCGGCCCGGTCGCCAAGTCCCAGCTCGACCTCTCCGGCCCCGACCTCGACTTCGTCGAGCTGGCCAAGGGCCTCGGCGTCCCGGCACGGCGCGTCGACGACGCCGGCGACCTCGCGACCTCGCTGGAGCACGCGTTCGCCGAGCCGGGCCCGCACCTGATCGAGACGGTCGTCCCGAGCACGGTGACGGGCCTGCGGCTGAAGGCGATGCCCTACGCGCTCAACGCGCTCGCCAAGCTCCCCGCGCCGGTCGCGCGCAAGATCAAGGCCTCCATCGCGCCCTGATGGGGGAATCCGCCCCTGGCGGATTCCCCCGGCGGTAGTTCGCCCCTGGCGAACTACCGCATCTGCTTGTCGAAGAAGACCGAGAGCTTCGGGTAGCCGGACGCGAACAGGCGGACGAGCTTGTCGACCGCCTTCGCGTCGTTGCCCACGAGCACGCGCGGCTTGTCCTTCTCGACCCCGCCGACGACGATCTTCGCCGCCTGCTCGGCGGGCATCTTGAGCAGCTTCCTGTTGTAGGTCTCCCGCCGCCGCTCGTCCTTCTCGGTGGTCGGGAGGCCGAGCGCCTTGGCGGAGTCCAGCGCCGCGTTGGCGATGTTCGTCTTGATGCCGCCCGGATGGACGACCGTGACGCCGACGCGGTGCCCGGCCTGCAGCATCTCGATGCGCAGCGTCTCGGTGAAGCCGCGGACGGCGAACTTCGTCGACACGTAGTGGCTCATCTCGCCCTGGGCGAAGAAGCCGTTGAGCGACGAGATGTTGATCACGTGCCCGTCGCCCGACGCGACGATGTGCGGCAGGAACGCCTTCGTGCCGTGGATGACGCCCCACAGGTTGACGCCGAAGACGCGCTCGTAGTCGGAGTACTCGGACTCCAGCACCGTCCGCGAGAACGCGATGCCGGCGTTGTTGTAGAGCTGGTGGACGACGCCGAACCGCTCGGCGACCGCCGTCGCGTAGGCCTCGACCGCGTCGCGGTCGGACACGTCGAGCCGCGCGGTGTGGACCTCGGCCGACGAGCGCGTCCCGACGAGCCGCGCGGTCTCCGCGAGGCCCTCCTCGTTGACGTCCGACAGCGCCAGGCCGCGCGCGCCGCGCGTGGCCAGCTCCAGCGCCAGGGCGCGGCCGATGCCCGAGCCTGCGCCGGTGACGACGCAGACCTTCCCGCTGACGGCGCTCACGCAGCCACCGAGGCCGGCGCAGCCGCGCTGTCGCGCGTCGCCGGGAGCAGGTGGAGCGCCGGATCCTCGACCGGGCCCTTCTGCAGGCGCTTGGCGTCCTTGGCGTACGACATCGCCAGCGACCACGGCTCGTCGACGCCCTGCTTGGGGAAGTCGTCGAGCGCGCGCAGCACGTAGCCGGCCTTGAAGTCGAGCAGCGGGCGCTTCTCCACCCCGCTCGTCGGCAGCTGCGGCACCGCGATCTGCTGCCCGCGCTGGTCGAGCAGCCCCATGACGCGGCACAGGTGCTCGCAGACGAGGTCGACCTTCAGCGTCCACGACGAGTTCGTGTAGCCGACCGCGAACGCGAAGTTCGGGATGCCGCTGAGCATGAACGACTTGTAGGCGACGGTGTCGGGGAGCGAGATCTCCTCGCCGTCGACCGTCAGCTGCATGCCGCCGAACGCCAGCAGGTTGAGGCCGGTCGCCGTGACGATGACGTCCGCGTCGAGGTGCTGGCCCGACTTCAGCTGGATGCCCGTCTCGTCGAACGTCTCGATGTGGTCGGTGACGACGGTCGCCTGGCCCTTGCGCAGCACGCGGTACAGGTCGGCGTCGGGCACCGCGCACAGGCGCTGGTCCCACGGGTCGTAGCGCGGCTTGAAGTGCACGTCCACGTCGAGGCCCGAGCCCTTGAGCTGCTGCTCATTGACCTTGCGGATGAGCTTCCGGACCGCGTTCGGGAACTTCTGCGAGAGCCCGTACAGCGCCATCTGGCGGTAGATGTTCTTCTTGCGCGTGATCACGTACGCGCGCTGCTCGCCCAGCCGCTTGCGCAGGAAGTTCGCGAGCGGGTCCTTCGACGGCAGCGGCAGGATGTACGACGGCGAGCGCTGCAGCATCGTGATGTGCGCCGCCTCGTCGGCCATCGCGGGGATGAGCGTCACCGCGGTCGCGCCGGAGCCGATGACCACGACGCGCTTGCCGGCGTAGTCGAGGTCCTCCGGCCAGTGTTGCGGGTGGACGATCTGGCCCTGGAAGCGCTCGCGGCCGGGGAACTCCGGGGTGAAGCCCTCGTCGTAGCGGTAGTAGCCGCACGCGCTGAACAGCCACCGCGACGTCATCGTCGAGCGCTCGCCGGTCGCGACGTCCTCGATCTGCGTCGTCCACAGCGCGTCCTCGCTGGACCACGACGAGCCCAGCACGCGCTTGCCGTACGTGATGTGGCGGTCGATCCCGTTCTCGCGCGCGGTCTCCTCGATGTACGCGCGGATGTCGGGCCCGTCGGCGATCGCCTTCTCGTGCGTCCACGGCTTGAACGCGTAGCCGAAGGTGTGCAGGTCGGAGTCCGAGCGGATGCCCGGGTAGCGGAACAGGTCCCACGTCCCGCCCATCGCCTGGCGCGCCTCGAGGATGGCGTAGGTCTTGCCCGGCTGCTTGTCCTGGAGGTGGTAGGCCGCGCCGATGCCGGAGATGCCGGCGCCGACGATCAGGAGGTCGACGTGGTCGGTCGCGGTGTCGGTGACGGTCGTGGTGCTCATCGCATCCGACATGATGCCGTGCGCGCCTCCTCGGTACGCCAGCGTTCTGCACAGAGTTGCGCGGCGTGACTGGGCAAGGTGCACGAATCGCGGTACGCTCGCGTTCCATGGACCCGTTCGCCGCGTGGGAGCGCCCTTCACCCGCCGTCGCGGAGCTGATCCGCCAGGGCGCGTCGTTCGTGCTCCAGCAGCCGGAGGACATCTTCGCGGAGGTCGACGAGGTGGTGCTCGGGATCGACTCCGCGCACCCGGTCGCGCAGGATCCGGCGCTGGCCGACGCGGTGCGCCGCACGAACCGCGCGAACCTCGTCCACTGGGCGGAGGCGAACGTGCGCGACCCGGGCGCGCCGGTCCAGCCGAACGTCGGCCCGCAGACGCTGGCCGTCGCGCGCGACCTCGTGCGCCGCGGCCTGGACGACGGCGCGCTCGACAGCTACCGGGTCGGGCAGAACGTCGCCTGGCGGCGGTGGATGGAGCTCGCCTTCGGGCTCACGCAGGATCCCGAGGAGCTGCGTGAGCTGCTCGACGTGAGCGCGCGCTCGATCTTCTCCTTCGTCGACCAGACGCTGTCCGGCATCCAGGCGCAGATCGAGCGGGAGCGCGACCAGCTCACGCGCGGCACGCACGCCCAGCGGCTGGAGGTGGTGACGCTGCTGCTGGAGGGCGCGCCGATCGGGGTCGAGCGCGCGTCCGCGCGGCTCAACCACGCGCTCGACCGGCCGCAGACGGCGGCGATCGTGTGGAGCGACCTGGCGGGCGTCGACCCGGGCGCGCTGGAGGAGGTCGCCGAGGCGCTGGGCCGCGCGGCCGGGACGCGGCCGCTCACGGTGCTGGCGAGCGCGACCGCGCGGTGGGTGTGGATCGCCGGCGCCAAGGGGCCCGAGGCCGGGGCGGTGCGCGCGACGTTGGCCGAGCAGCCGGATGTCCGCGTCGCGCTCGGCCCGACGCTCGACGGACTGGAGGGCTTCCGCCGCAGCCACCTCGACGCGCTCGCGACGCAGCGGCTGATGCACCGCACGCCGGCGCGGCTGCGGCTCGCGACCTACGACGACGTGCAGGTCGTCGCGCTCGCCACCCGCGACGAGGACCGCGCGGACGAGTTCGTCGCCCGCACGCTCGGCGATCTCGCCGCCGCGCCCGCGGAGCTGCGCGAGACCGTGCGCGTCTACCTCCGCGAGGGCTCCAACGCCACGCGCACCGCGCGCGTCCTCTTCACGCACCGCAACACGGTCCTCGCCCGCCTCGCGCGCGCGGAGGAGCTGCTCGGAGCCCCGCTCGACGGGCGCGGCCTGCAGATCGGCCTCGCGCTCGAGATCGTCCACTGGCGGGGCGCCTAGGCGAACCCGCCGTCCGCCGCGACCGGCGTGCCGCGTTCGAGCCGCGGCAGGTAGTCGTCGAGGAAGATGCGCGCGACGAGCTCCTGCCGCGTCGTCGTGCCGGTCTTCTCGAGCAGGCTGCGGACGTGGTCCTGCACGGTGTAGGGCGAGACGACGAGCGCGGCGGCGATCTCCGGGTTCGTGCGGCCGCGGGCGAGCAGCGCGGCGACCTCGCGCTCGCGCGCGGTGACGCCGTGGGCCTCCAGCCGCAGCGCGGTCGCCTGCGCCGTCGCGCCGCGGTCGAGCACGATCGCGACGCGGCCGCTCGCGCCGCCGTCGGGGAGCGAGGCGTGGAGCGTGACGGCGCCGCCGGGGGTGGCGAGCGCGACGGGCGGGGGCACCGCGCGGCGCTCGCGCGCGGTGGCGGCGAGCGCGAGGAGCGGCGCCGCGGGGGTCTCTCCGTCGAGCAGCACGCGCGCCGGGGCGGTCACCAGCTCCACCTCGTCCCGCGGGCCGAGCACGACCAGGCCGGGCGCGGCGGCGTCGCCGCGGCGGGCGGCGTCCACCCGCACCGAGGCCCGCAGCGCCTCGGCGATCGCGGGCGCCGCGCGGGCCAGCGCGGCCGCGTCGGCGGCGGTGAAGTCCGGCCGGTCGTCGCGGCGCGCGAGGTGGACGGCGCCCCAGGCACGGCCGCGGAGCGTGAAGGCCGCACGCAGCTCGTGCGGGATGCCGGCGGGCGCGAGCAGCTCGCGGTAGCGCGCGCTGCGCTCGGGCCTGCCGCGCATGGTCGCGCTGAGGATCGCGACCGGGACGCGGCGCCCGGCCAGCCCCGCGAACGTGTTGACGCCGTCGGCCAGGTACTCGCCCGCGACGAGCCGCGCCCGCGCCGCCGCCATGCCCTCGGGCGGGAAGACGCCGAGCGCCGCGAGCTCGTGCGGCGCGTCGCTCGTCATCAGCCGCGTCGCGGGGTCGAGCGTGTGCCAGCACGCCGCGTCGCAGTCGACCACCCGCCGCAGCCGCGCCGCCGCCTCGGCGTACAGCTCCTCGCGCGGAAGGCCGCGCCGGCCGAGCCGCTCCAGCTCCGCCACCAGGCGCTCGACGTCCCAGCGGGCGGAGCTCATGGACGCGAGCATCTCGCGCGGCGACGCGCCATGCAAGCGCCGAAGATCCCCGCGGCCGAGGGATCGACGCCCGCCCCGGCGCGGGCCAGGGTGTCGCATGCCCGCCCGCGTCCTCCTCGCCTTCCTCCTCCTCGCGCTCGCCGCGGCCCCGCCGGCGCTCGCCGCCCCTGCCGACCTCGACCCCGGGTTCGCCGGCGACGGCACGTTCGTCACGGCCTCCGGCGGCACGCTCTCGCCGACCCGCATGACGCCCCATCCGGACGGCGGCACGATCGTGACGGGCCCGGCGAACGGCGGGGCGGCCGCGGTCCTCAAGCTGCGCTCCGACGGCCAGCCGGACCCGGCGTTCGGCGGCGGCGACGGGATGGTGCTCGTGGGCGCAGGGCCGGGCTACATCTCCCCCGGCGCCGCGACCGTGCTGCCCGACGGCCGCCTGCTCGTGCCCGGCTCGTACCGCGTGGCGGTCGGCGACGTACGGGTGGTGATCGCCCGGATGACGCCGGCGGGCGAGCCCGATCCGGAGCTGGACGCCGACGGCGACACGAACGGCACCGTCATCCACGACCTCCCCGGCTCGGGGCGCGAGGGGATCACCAGCGTGGTGCTCCTGCCGGACGGCCGGTTCTGGGCTTCGGGCGGGATGCAGGTCGGGGGCGTCACCCAGCCGCTGCTGGCCCGGTTCGGCGCCGACGGTGCGTTCGACGCGGGCTACGACGGCGACGGGTACGCCGTCACGCCGCTGCCCGGGTACGCGGGCGGCGGGATGCGCTCGCTCACCCGCCTGCCGGACGGCCGGATGCTCGTGGTGGGGACGGTCGAGGGCGCCGGGGAGGACCGTGCCGCGCTCGTCCGCTACACGGCGGAGGGCGTCCCGGACGCGGTGTTCGGCACCGGCGGCCTGGCCGTGCTCGACACCGGCCCTGGCAGTGCGGGCCTCACCGACCTGGCGGTGAGCCCCGGCGGCGCGGCGGTGGTCGCCGGGTACGACAGCGACGGCATGGCGGCGACGGGGATCGTCGCGCGCGTGACGCCGGAGGGGAGCCTCGACGGCGCGTTCGGCGAGGGCGGGATCGCGCGCGTGGCCGCGCCGGGCGAGGCCTTCACCTTGCTGAGCGGCGTGGCGCTGCTGCCGGACGGCCGGATCGCGGTGACCGGCTTCGTCGGGCCGCTCTCGCCGCGGAAGCTCGTCGTCGCGCGGCTGCGGCGCGGCGGCGCCCTCGACGACGGGTTCGGTGTGGGCGGGATGACGACGATCGACCTGCCCGAGGGCGATGACGAGCTCGGCGCGGACGTGCTCGCGCACGCCGACGGGCGCCTCCTCGTGCTCGGGCAGGTGACCACGCCGGCCGGGGACGAGCTGGCGGTGATCGGGCTGCGGGGCTCGGCGCCTGACACCGACGAGGACGGGCTGCCCGACGCGAGCGACCCCTGCGTCGACCAGGCCGGCCCCGGCGGCTGTCCCCCGCCGCCTCCGCCCGCGTCCCCGGCGCCCCCCGCGCCCCCGGCCGAGCCTGGCCCCGGCGGCGGAGCGGGCGGCGCGGTCCCAGGCAACCCGCGCGCGACCCGCGACACGGCCGCGCCGCGCATCACGGGCGCCCGGCTCGTCCGCGCACGCACGCGCCGCACCGGGCCGCGCTTCCGCCTCACGCTCTCGGAGGCGGCGACGGTGCGCATCGCGGTGGTCCGCCAGGCGAGCGGCCGGCGCCTGCGGACGCTCACCCGCCGGGCGCCGCGCGCGGGCCGGATCCACCTCCCGCTGGCTCGGCGCGGGCTGCGTCCCGGCGGCTACCGCGCGGTGATCACCGCGACCGACGCCGCGGGCAACCGCAGCGGGCGCGTGACGGTCCGCTTCCGGGTGCAGCGCGCGGCTGGCTAGCCTTAGACGATGTGACGAGGATCGCGGACGAGGCGGCTCGGCGCCGGACGTTCGCGATCATCTCGCACCCGGACGCCGGCAAGACGACCCTGACGGAGAAGCTCCTCCTCTACGGAGGGCAGATGGCCGAGGCCGGCGCCGTGCACGGCAAGGCCGGGCGCAAGGGCGCCGCGTCGGACTGGATGGAGATCGAGCGCACGCGCGGCATCTCCGTCTCCTCGACCGTGCTGCGGTTCGAGCACGAGGGCGTCGTCTTCAACCTGCTCGACACCCCGGGCCACCGCGACTTCTCCGAGGACACGCTGCGCGTCCTGGCCGCCGCCGACGCCGCGGTGATGCTGCTGGACGTCGCCAAGGGCGTCGAGCCGCAGACGCTGCGGCTGTTCGAGGTCGCCCGCGCGCGCAGGATCCCGCTGCTGACGTTCGTCAACAAGTACGACCGGCCGGGCATGGAGCCGCTGGAGATGATGGACCACATCGAGTCCGTCCTCGGCGTCACGCCGGTCGCCGCCACGTGGCCGGTCGGCCTGCCGGGCGACTTCCGCGGCGTCGTCGACCGCGAGACCGGGCTGTTCCACCGCTACACCCGCACGGCGGGCGGCGCGACGATCGCGGGCGAGGACGTGCTGTCGGCCGGGGACGCCGCCGCGGCCGAGGGCGACGCGTGGACGACCGCGCAGGACGAGCTGGAGCTGGTCGCGACGGCCGGGGCGGAGTTCGACCCGGCCGAGTTCGCCGTCGGCCACCAGACGCCGGTCTTCTTCGGGTCGGCCGTCTCGAACTTCGGCGTCAGCCTGCTGCTGCGCGCGCTGGAGCGCATCGCCCCCGCGCCCAAGCCGCGCCCCACGGTCGACGGCGGCGCGCGCGAGCTGGAAGCGCCGTTCTCCGCCCTGGTCTTCAAGGTGCAGGCGAACATGGACAAGCGCCACCGCGACCGCGTGGCGTTCCTCCGCGTCGCCTCCGGCCGCTTCGAGCGCGGCATGCGCGCGCTCAACTCGCGCACCGGCAAGCCGTTCACGATGTCGCACGCGCACGAGGTCTTCGGCGACGAGCGCGCGGTCCTCGACGAGGCGTTCCCCGGCGACGTGATCGGCGTCGTCAACGCGGCCGACCTGCGCGTCGGCGACACGCTCTACGAGGGCGAGCGCGTCGAGTTCCCGGAGATCCCGACGCTCGCGCCCGAGCACTTCGTCACGGTCCGCAACCGCGACACCTCGCGGTACAAGCAGTTCAACCGCGGCATCCAGCAGCTGGCCGACGAGGGCGTCGTCCACGTGCTGCGCCGCGACCCGGTCGCCGACCCCACGCCGGTCCTCGCCGGCGTCGGCCCGCTCCAGTTCGACGTCGCGGTCGACCGCCTCCACAACGAGTTCGGCGCCACCGTCGGCACCGACCCCGCGCCGTGGACGGTCGCGCGCCGCACCGACGACGCGGGCGTCGCGGTCGTCAAGCGCGCCGGCCTGGGCGACGTGCTCTTCCGGATGGACGGCACGCCGCTGGCGGTCTTCACGAGCGAGTGGCGGCTGCAGCGCTTCGCGCAGGACCACCCCGACGTGGTCCTCGACAAGATGCTGACCCGCTAGAGCAGCGCGAGCGGGTCGCCGGTCGCGAGGCGGCCGGGCCGCTCGACCGTCGCGTAGACGCCGAGCGGCGCCTTGGTCCCGTCGATGGGCGGGCGCTTGGCGACGACCTTGAGGTAGCGCGCGTCGCGGTCGCCGCTCTCGGGGTGCGAGTTGATCGCCGCGCAGCGCGGCACCGGCCCGCCGACGCGCAGGACGCAGTCGCCCACCTGCACCGTGCGGCCGTCCCACGTCTCCTCCTCGTAGGGCTCGAGCCCGTCGAGCAGGACGTTGAGGCGGAAGCGGCGCGGGTCGTCGTCGATGCCGAGCGCGGCGAGCGTCGCGCGCGAGACGAGCGTGACCGGGTGGACGTCGATCGCGCGCCGCGGGGCGGTGGGACGCGCGAGCACGACCTCGACGCCGAGGTGCGCCGACAGCGCGTCCGACCAGGGGCCGACGAGCGCGCGGCCGAGCATCGCGCGGTCGCCGTCCCAGGTGATGCGGGCGGTGACGTCGGCGCCGAGCTCGACCTCCTCCTCGACCACGCGGCCGTCGGGGAACGCGAGCGCGAGGACGTTCGCCTCCGGGTCCCAGCGCGACACGACCTGCACGAGCGCCGGCTTGGTCGCGCCGAGCTGCTCGCGGTCGTCGGCGACGACGACGTGGAAGCGGCGGTCCTCGGCCAGGCCGTGGGCGCCGACGTCGACCGCGTCCGGATGGGTGAGCCGGGTGCCCTTCACGGGCGTGACGGACAGCTGAGCGACCTTCACGGCGCCTCCGTGGTGACCTGGTAGACCTTCCGCAGCGTCTCGTGGACGCGCCACACCGTGCGGTCGCCGGCGCGCAGCACCGCCGCGCTGCCCGGGCCGACCTCCAGCGTCGCGCCGCCCTCGACCTCGACCGTCGCGCGGCCCGCGATGACGACGAACAGCTCGTCCGCCTCGACGTCCGTCGACACGCCGGGCGTGTGCTCCCACACGCCGCGCTGCACGCCGCCGGCCTCGTGGAGCACCGCGCCGCGGACCTCGGGCTGCCCCGACACGACCTGCGCCGGGTCGAGCGGCCAGTCCTCGAGCTCCAGCGCGGCGACGTCGACGGCGAAGGACGGGTCGAAGCTCACGAGTCGAACCCCAATCCGAGCCGGTCGAGCGTCCCCAGCCACAGCCCGCGCCGCCCGTCGCGCCGGTCGGCGGCCGCGAGCCGGTTGCGGGTGAGCTGGATGACCGCGGTGCGCAGCGGCTCCGGCGGGAAGGGCACCGGCTTCTTGCGCACGTAGCGCGAGCGCGTCGCCTCCGTCTCGCGCCCGTCCACGAGATCCAGGGCCACCCGCGCGCCGAACCGCGTCGCTCCGACACCCAGCCCGGTGTAGCCGGTCGCGTACGCGACGCGTCCGCCGTGCGCGGTGCCGAAGAAGACGGAGAAGCGCGAGCACGTGTCGATCGCCCCGCCCCAGCGGTGCGTGAAGCGGATGCCCTCCAGCTGCGGGAACGTCGTCAGGAAGTTCTGCGCCAGCCGCCCGAAGGTCTGGTCGTGGTCGTCGAGGTCCGGCCGCACCGGCCCGCGGAAGCGGTAGACGGCGTCGTAGCCGCCCCACAGGATGCGGTCGTCCTTGGTCAGCCGGTAGTAGTGGAAGCGGTTGCCGCCGTCGCCCAGGCCCTGCCGCCGCTCCCACCCGATCGACGCCTTCTGGCCGGCGCTCAGCGGCTCGGTCATCAGCGCGTAGTCGTAGACCGGCACGACGTAGCGGCGGATCGCGCGCAGCAGCGGCGGGAACGCGCTGGTGGCGAGCACGACGCGCCGGGCGCGCACGCTGCCGCCGCCGACGGACGCGCCCGGCCGGCCGGTCAGCACGGTCACGGTCCCGCCGTCCGCCGACGAGTCGAGCGCGAGCGCCGGCGTCCGCTCGTGCACGCGCACGCCGAGGCGCAACGCGGTCTCCAGCAGGCCGGCGCAGAGCTTGGCGGGGTCGACGATGCCGCCGCCGTCCTTGATCCACAGCCCGCCGCGGAAGATCGGCGACTTGATCTCGCGCTGCATCGCCGCGGCGTCGGGGAAGATCTCGTAGTCGTAGCCGAAGCGCTCCAGCACGGCGCGCTCCTCCTCCGGCCAGGCGTCCTGGTACGGGGCGACGACGGGCATCAGCTCGCCGGTCAGCTCCAGGTCGCAGTCGATGCCGTGGCGCCGCACGTCGGCCACGAGGCCGTCGAAGTTCGCGCGCCCGAGCCGCTCCAGCAGCGGCATCTCGTCCGCGAACCGCGCCAGCCCGTTGGCCAGGCCGTGCGTGAGCGAGGAGACGACGAACCCCCCGTTGCGGCCGCTCGCGCCGTAGCCGATCGTCTCGGCCTCGAGCAGCACGACGTCGCGATCCGGGTCGTCCGCCTTCGCCTGCAGCGCGGCCCACAGGCCGGTGAACCCGCCGCCGACGATGCACAGGTCGGCGTCGACCGTGGCCGACAGTCGCTCCTGCGGCGTGCGGTCGGGTAGGGCGTCGAGCCAGTACGGCCGCACCGCCGCGTCCGCGTACGTCGCGCGCTCGGCGGGCGTCGGCGGGGTGGTCGGCCACGGCTGCGACATCCGGCGCGGACGGTAGCGGCCGTTCCACCGCCCGGGACGAGGCGGAACGTCGAAGGAGGCACGACGCGACGCGACGGGATGTCGCCCGACTCGCAGGTCACCTGACATCCGGGCCAGGTGGCACCCGTCACGATCCACCACCGTGTCCACAATGCTGTCAACAGCGTTGACAAGGCGTCCTGGGCGGGCGTACGGTGCCGCGCCATGTCGCAGGACGCCGCCACCAAGGGCGCGCCGGCGGTGGAGGAGATGGGGCGTGTCCGCTTGGACCGCGAGCGCATCCTTGCCGCGGCCGAGGCCATCGCCGACCGCGAGGGCGTGGGCAAGCTCACGATGCGCCGCCTCGGTGCCGAGCTGGGCGCCGACCCGACCGCGCTCTACCGCCACTTCCGCAACAAGGGCGAGCTGCTGATCGAGCTGGCCGACCGCCTGTTCGGCCGGACCGCGCCGCTCGACCCCACCCAGTCGTGGCGCGAGCAGTTCATGCACCAGATGCGGTTCGGCCTCGACCGCTACCGCCGCCACCCGGAGCTGGCCGTCCTCCTCGCCCAGCAGCCGGACGACACACCGAGCCTGCAGCGGCTGATGAACCAGTCGCTCGGCCTCCTCATCGAGGCCGGCCTGACGCCGGAGGAGGCGGGCACGATCTACCAGACGATCGAGAACCACGTCGTCGGCAGCGGCCTCTACTACGCGTTCACCGAGGGCCACCCCGAGCTGCGGCTCGACCACGTCCCCGGCCTGCGCCGCTCGCTGGCGCTCCTCCCCGAGGAGGAGTTCCCGCACCTGACCAAGGCGGCGCCCCACATGTTCCCGCCCCTCGACGAGGCGTTCGACCGCGGCTCGGAGCTGATCGCGGACCACATCGAGCGGATCGTCGCCGGGCGCGGCACGACCCCACCCCACGACGGAGGAGGAACCCCATGAGACGAGGCACGCGTCTCGCGCGGCCGGCGGTGGCGCTCGCCATCGCGGCGATCGCAGCGGCCGGTTGTGGCAAGGAGGCGTCGTCCGGCGACGGCGCGAGTGCCGCCGGCGACGGCGCCAAGCCCGCGACGTCCGGCCTGTCGCCGACGACCCCGCCCGCGAAGAGCGAGGTGGCCAGCGCGACCTGGGCGACGTACCGCGAGGTCGGCACGCTCGACCCGGCGCAGGCGTTCGACTACCCGGAGAACACGCTCATCACGACGTTCTGCGAGTCGCTGCTGCGGCAGGAGCCCGACGGCTCGCTCGCCGCCGGCCTGGCCGAGCCGTTCGAGCGCCCCGACCCCAAGACGGTCGTCATCACGCTGCGCGAGGGCCCCACCTTCTGGAACGGCAAGCCGGTCACCGCCGACGACGTCGTGTACTCGCTGAAGCGGATGCAGGACCCGGCGACGCCGAGCTTCTACCCGGCCACGTTCGCGCGCGTCTCCTCGATCGAGAAGACCGGCGACAACGAGGTCACGCTGAAGCTCAGCGAGCCGGACTACTGGCTCGACGGGCAGCTGTCGCAGATGGCCGGCGTGGTCGTCGAGAAGGCGTTCGCCGAGAAGGCGGGCAAGAAGTTCGGCACCCCGCAGGGCGGGATCATGTGCTCCGGCGCGTACGAGGTCGGCAAGTGGACGCCGGGCAGCTCGCTGGTCGCGAAGGCCAGCCCCGACTACTGGGACGCCGAGCGCAAGGCCAAGGTGCAGTCGCTCGAGTTCCGCGGCGTCCCGGACGACTCGACGCTCACGTCGGGCCTGCTCACCGGCGACATCGACGGCACGTACACGCTCGGCGTCTCGACGTTCGAGCAGCTCGAGGCCAGCCCGGACCTGAAGGTCTCCGCCGGCCCGTCGTGGGCGCTCGAGTCGTTCGTCGTGTCCAGCCTCGACGGCGTGCTCGGCGACGTGAAGGTCCGCCAGGCGCTGTCGATGGCGCTCGACCGCCAGGGCTACATCCAGTCGGTCCTCCACGGCCAGGCGCAGCTGCCGCGCACGCTCGCCAACCCGGGCGGCTTCGCGATCGGCAAGGCCGCGTGGGAGCAGCACTGGAACGCGCTCCCGGAGCCCAAGCTCGACGTCGAAGGCGCGAAGAAGCTCGTCGAGGAGGCGGGCGCGACCGGCAAGACGCTGACGATCGGCATGTCGAGCGAGGTCGCCGCGATCAACGCGATGGCCACGGCGTTCCGCGAGGCCGGCACGAGGATCGGCCTGAAGGTGAAGTTCAAGGCGGTCTCGGCGGCCAACTTCATCAACTTCTTCACCGACCCGAAGGCGCGTGAGGGCGTCGACGGCTTCCCGACCGTCAACTACTCCGACTACGCGAGCCCGATGGGTCTGTGGGGCACGCTGGCGCTGAAGGACGGCAGCCAGAACTACTCGGGCTACGAGAACCCCGAGGTCACGAAGCTCATGGACCAGGCGCGGGCCGAGGCCGACCCGGAGAAGGCGGCCGAGCTCGGCGGGCAGATCGGCGACATCCTCGCCGAGGACCTGCCGTGGATCCCGGTCTCGGCGCCGAACTCGCTGCTGATCACCAACGCGAAGCTCACCGGCGCGCCCACGTCGTTCACGTACATGGGCGGCCCCTGGGCGAACCTCCTCGGGGGCGTGTGACGTGATCGCCTTCGCCGCTCGCCGGGTCGCGATGCTGGTGGTGGCGCTGCTCGTGTCGAGCTTCGTCATCTACGCCTCGCTCGACCTCGCGCCCGGGAACCCGCTCTCGACGCTCTCCGGCGGCCGGACGCTGCCGCCGGAGACGGTCGCGCAGCTCGAGGCCGACTACAACCTCGACGACCCGTTCCTGTCGCGGTACGTGTCGTGGCTCGGCGGCGCGGTGCAGGGCGATCTCGGGACCTCGATCCGCTTCCGGCAGCCGGTGGGGACGCTCATCGGCGACCGGATCGGCGTGACGCTCGGGCTCGTCGCCTACGCGTCGCTGCTCATCGTGCTCTTCGGCGTGGGGCTCGGCGTGCTCGCCGGGCTGCGCAAGGGGTGGACGGACACGTCGATCCTCGTCAGCTCGACCGTGCTCGCCGCGGTGCCGTCGTTCGTCATGGCGATCGTGCTGCTCAGCGTCTTCGCGGTGAACCTCGGATGGTTCCCCGCGCTCGGGGCGGGTGAGGGCGTCCTCGGGCGGATCGAGCACCTGACGCTGCCGGCCATCGCGCTGGCGGCGTCGGCGGGGGCGATCGTCGTCCGCGTCACGCGTGTGAGCGTGCGGTCGGAGCTGGGGCGCGAGCACGTGCAGACCGCGGTCAGCCGCGGCATCCCGTACCCGCTCGTCGTCCGCCGCCACGTGCTGCGCAACGCGGCGATCCCGGTCACGACGGTCGTCGGCGTGACGCTCACGTCGCTCATCGCGCTGTCGGCGGTGATCGAGCGCGCGTTCAGCCTCAACGGGCTGGGGCAGGCGCTGGTGGAGGCCGCGCTGTCGAAGGACCTCGCGGTCGTCCAGGGCATCGCGCTCGTGCTCGTCGCGGCGTTCGTGCTCGCCAACGCGCTCGTCGACCTCCTGTACTCGGTGCTCGACCCGCGGGTCGCGCTGGGGAGCCGGGCCGAATGAGCACGCCCGCCGTCGTCGTCCGCGGCGCCCGCGTGCGCGGGCGCCTGGGCCGCCGGGCCGGCGCGGGCAACCGCGTCGCCATCGCGTGCGGCGTCGTCATCGGGCTCGCGGCGCTGGTCGCGATCTTCGGCCCGCTGCTCGCGCCGCACGACCCCAACGCCTCGACGCTGGGCAACGCGTACGTCGGCCCGGCCGCGGGGCACCCGCTCGGGTTCGACTCGCAGGGGCGGGACCTGCTCAGCCGCCTGCTCGTCGGCGCGCGCAGCGCGATGCTCGGGCCGGCGCTCGTCGTCGTCATCTCGGTGCTGGCCGGCGCGACGCTCGCGGTGGTCGCCGCGTGGCGCGGCGGCTGGGTCGACAGCGCGATCTCGACCGTCCTCGACATCGTCTTCGCGTTCCCGGCGATCCTGCTCGCGATCCTCGCGGCGGCGGTCTTCGGGGCGGGCCTGACGGCGCCGACGATCGCGCTCGCCATCGCGTACACGCCGTACGTCGCGCGGGTGCTGCGCGGGGCGGCGCTGCGCGAGCGGGCGCGCGAGTACATCGCCGCGTCGGAGGTCCAGGGCCTGCCGGCGTGGCGGATCTGCGCGCGCCACCTGCTCCCCAACCTCGCGCCGCTGATCGTCGCCCAGGCGACCCTCCTGTTCGGCTACGCGATGGTCGACTTCGCCGCGGTCTCCTACGTGGGCCTCGGCGTGCAGCCGCCCCAGGCCGACTGGGGCGTGATGGTGGCCACCGGCCAGGCGGGCGTCCTCCAGGGCTACCCGCTGGAGTCGCTGTCCGCCGGCCTGTGCCTGGTCGCCGTGGTGGTGGCCGTCAACCTGCTGGGCGAGCGCCTGGCGCAACGGGACAGCGAGGTCTCGCGATGAGCGAGCTGCACTACCTGTCCGCCACCGAGGCGCTCGCGCGGTTCCGCGCGCGGGAGCTCTCGCCGGTGGAGCTGCTCGACGCGGTGATCGCGCGCGCGGAGGAGACGGAGCCGACGGTCAACGCGCTGTGCCACGCCCGGTACGCGGCCGCGCGGGCGGACGCGCGGGAGAGCGAGGCCCGCTGGCTGGGGCGCGGCGGTGGGGAGCCGCGCGCGCTCGAGGGCGTGCCGCTGGCGGTCAAGGAGGAGGAGGCGGTCGCGGGCCAGCCGTGGACGCAGGGCTCGCTCCTCTACGCGGACGCGGGCGCCGAGCACTCGTCGGCGTTCGCGCAGCGGATGCTCGACAGCGGCGCGGTGATCCACGCGCGGACGACGGCGCCCGAGTTCTCGTGCGCGCTGTTCACGCACTCCAAGCTGCACGGCGTCACGCGCAACCCGTGGAACCCGGAGTTCGGCGTCGGCGGCTCGTCGGGCGGCGCCGGCGCGGCGCTCGCGGCGGGCTCGACGACGCTGGCGTCGGGCTCCGACATCGGCGGCTCGATCCGCGCGCCTGCGTCGTTCAACGGCGTCGTCGGGTTCAAGCCGCCGTACGGGCGCGTGCCGGTCGACCCGCCGTTCAACCTCGACACGTACTGCCACTGCGGGCCGCTCGCGCGGACCGTCGCGGACACCGCGCTCTACCAGAACGCCGTGGCCGGGCCGGACCCGTCGGACATCACGACGCTCCGGCCGAAGCTGGAGCTCCCCACGACCTTCGACGGCGATGCGACCGGACTGCGCGTCGCGGTGTCGGTCGACCTCGGGTCGTGGGAGATCGACCCGGAGATCCGCGCGAACACGCTCGCCGTCGCGGACGCGCTGCGCGGAGCCGGGGCGACGGTCGACCTGGTGGACCTCGTCGTGGACCGCGAGAAGGTCCTGCTCGCCGCGTCGATCCACTTCCTGTTCGGCTTCGGCGCGCTGATCGAGGCGGAGCTGGCCCGGGCGCCGGAGCTGGCCACGCCCTACGCGGCCGGGTTCAACGGGCACCTGCGGGAGATCGTCGGCGACAGGACGCTGCTCGACGGCTGGCTGCTGGAGGCCGAGCTGTACGCGCCGGTCGGCGCGCTGCTGACCGAGTACGACGCGCTCATCTGCCCGACGCTGGGCACGCGCGGGTACGTCGCGGGCGACGACTACGTGGGCCACGGCGTGGAGGTCGACGGGGTCGAGGTGCCGTTCTACTTCGACGCCTCGCTCACGCCCGTGTTCAACGTCATGAGCCGGCTGCCCGTGCTCAACGTGCCGTCCGGCTGGGCCGACAACGGGGTGCCGACCGGCGTGCAGATCGCGGGCCGCTCGTACGAGGACGAGACGGTCTTCCGGATCGGCGCTGCGATCGAGCGTGTGCGGCCGTGGGCGGACGCGAGGCCGACGTTCGCGACCCCGGAGGCCGTCGCGTGACCGCGCTGCTGGAGATCGAGCACCTCACCGCGCGCCTGCCGGTCGACGGCGAGCTGCGGACGGTGCTCCACGACGTCTCGCTCACGATCGGCGCCGGCGAGGCGGTCGGCCTGGTCGGCGAGTCCGGCTCGGGCAAGTCGATGACGGCCAAGGCCGTCGCGCGGCTGCTGCCCGCGGGCGCGGAGACCGGCGGCGCGGTGCGGTTCGACGGCCGCGACGTGCCCTCGCTCAAGGGCGCCGACCTCCGGGCGTTCCGCGGTGACGTGGCGATGGTCTTCCAGGACCCGCGCGCGCACGTCAACCCGGTCCACACGATCGGCGCGTTCATGACCGAGGCGCTGTGCACGAACCGGAAGGTGAGCGCGAAGGAGGCGCGGCGGCGCGCGGTCGCGGCGCTCGGCGAGGTCGGCATCGGCGACGGCGAGCGGCGGCTGGAGCAGCACCCGCACGAGCTGTCGGGCGGCCTGCTGCAGCGCGTCATGATCGCGACGATGCTGCTCACCGAGCCGCGGCTCGTGCTCGCCGACGAGCCGACGACGGCGCTCGACGTGACGACCCAGAGCGAGGTGATGGCGATCCTCGACGAGCTGCGCCGCGAGCGCGGGATGGCGCTCCTGTTCATCACCCACGACCTGGAGCTGGCGGGCGCGGTGTGCGACCGCACCTGCGTGATGTACGCCGGCCAGATCGTGGAGCGGCGCGCGTCGGCGCTCCTGCACGACGACCCGCTGCACCCGTACACGGCGTCGCTGGCCGGCGCGCGGCCGGAGATCGACCGCACGGTGGAGCGGCTGACCGCGATCCCAGGTCGCCCGGTGAGCGCGTTCGAGGCGCCGGAGGGGTGCGCGTTCGCGCCCCGCTGCGCGTACGCGGAGGAGCGCTGCCGCAGCGCCGAGGAGGCGCGGCCCCACCCGGCGCTGCGCGACCTCGACGGCGGCGCCGTCCGGTGCGTGCGGGCCGAGGAGCTGCGCGGGCGGCTGGCCGCGGAGGTGGTCCACCATGGCTGAGGCGGTGCTGCAGGCGACCGGTCTGCGCAAGGAGTTCGGCGACGTCGTCGCGGTCGACGGCGTGGACCTGACCGTGCCCGCGGGCGGCTCGCTGGCGATCGTCGGCGAGTCGGGCTCGGGCAAGACGACCGTCGCGCGGATGCTCGTCGGGCTGACCAAGCCGACGGCGGGGACGATCACCGCCTGCGGCCACGACCGGTCGCAGCCGGCGAAGAGCGCGAAGGAGCGGCGCCGGCGCGGCGGCGAGGTGCAGATCGTCTTCCAGGACCCCTACGCGTCGCTCGACCCGCGCCACTGCGCCGAGCAGGCGATCGACGAGGTGCTGCGCCTCCACCGGCCGGGCGCGTCGTCCGCCGACCGCGCCGCGCGCGTGGCCGAGCTGATCGACCTCGTCGGCCTCGACCAGCGTCAGGGCCGAGCGCGGCCGAGCGCGCTCAGCGGCGGCCAGCGGCAGCGCATCGCGATCGCGCGGGCGCTGGCGGCTGAGCCGCGCGTGGTCATCCTCGACGAGTCCGTGGCCGCGCTCGACGTCTCGATCCAGGCGCAGATCCTCAACCTGCTCGCCGACGTGCGCGAGCAGACGGGCGTCTCGTACGTGCTGATCTCGCACGACCTCGCGGTCGTCCGCCAGATCACCGACGAGGCGATCGTCATGCACCGCGGCCGCGTCGTCGAACGCGGCGCCACCGCGGAGGTGCTCGACCACCCCCGCGAGGAGTACACCAAGCTGCTGCGTGCCTCGGTGCCGCGGCCAGGCTGGAAGCCCGTCCGCCGCACGGCGGCTGTCCCACCCACCCCGGAGCCCTCCCCCTCATGACCCAGACCATCGATCGCGCGCTCGTCGGCGGGCGCGTCCGCACCCTCGATCCCGACAACCCGTCCGCCACCGCCGTCGCCATCGCGGGCGGGAAGATCGCCGCCGTCGGCAGCGACGCGGAGATCCGCGCGCTCGCCGGTCCGTCGACCGACGTCATCGACCTCGACGGCGCCGCGGTGACGCCGGGCATCATCGACTCCCACATCCACCCGTTCCTCGGCGCGCGCCAGGCGCAGGGCGTGGACCTCATGGACGCGCACACGCTGGAGGACGTGCGGCGGCTCGTCGCCCAGGAGCGTGCGCGGTGCGCGCCGCACGAGTGGGTGATGGGGTACGGGATGGACTACAACGCGTTCGCGGAGAGCGGCATCCACGCCGACCTCATCGCCGACGTGGTCGACGGCGCGCCGGCGCTGCTGATGTTCGTCGACCAGCACGTCGGGCTCGTCTCGCACAAGGCGCTCGAGCTGGCCGGCATCGACGGCCCGCGCACGTTCTCCGAGCACGCCGAGATCGTGGTCGACGCCGCCGGGCGCCCGACCGGCGAGCTGCGCGAGTGGGCCGCGGTCGACCTCGCCAAGGACGCGATCCCGGCGCTGACCGCCGAGGCCGAGTACCAGCTGTACGTGGGCGCGCTGAAGCAGTTCGCGGCCGCGGGCATCACCGGCGCGCACGGGATGGACGGCGACCTGACGACGCCCGACCTGCTCCGCGCGCTCGAGTCGCGGGGCGACCTGATCACGCGCCTCGTGATGCCCTACTGGGTCACGCCCGACTCGACGGAGGAGGAGTGGGAGGCGTTCGCCGCGGCCCGCGACCTGTCCGGCGCGCGGTGGCGGATGGGCGTCGCGAAGTTCTTCATCGACGGCGTGATCGACTCGGGCACCGGCTGGCTCGTGCAGGCCGACAGCGAGGGCGAGGGCCTGTCGCCGTTCTGGCCCGACCCCGCCCGGTACCGCCAGGCCGTGAAGTTCTTCACCGAGCGCGGGTTCCAGTGCGTCACGCACGCGACGGGCGACCGCGGCGTGCGCGAGGCGCTCGACGCGTACCGCGAGGCCGGCAAGCCGCGCGGGCGCGAGCACGTCCAGCACCGCATCGAGCACATCGAGACGCTGCAGCCCGAGGACTACGCGCGCTTCGCGGCGGAGGGCGTGTCCGCGTCGATGCAGGCGCAGCACATGATGGGCCTGGCCCCGGACCGCAGCGACAACTGGTCGCGCCGCCTCGCCGGCCATGGCCGCACGGAGCGCGCGTTCCCCGTGCGCGACCTGCTCGAGTCGGGCGCGACGCTGCCGCTCGGCTCCGACTGGCCGGTCGCGCGCTTCGACCCGCGCGAGGGCATGGGCGCGGCGCGCCTGCGCCGCCAGCCCGGCGACACGTCGCGCGGCCCGTACGACGACCAGGGGCTCACCGGCGTGCAGGCGCTGGAGGGCTACACGGTCCAGGCCGCCCGCGCGGTCGGCGACGGCGACCACCTCGGGCGCGTGAAGGCGGGCTTCACCGCCGACCTCACGGTCTGGGCCGACGACCCGGCGGACACCGACGCCGACGCGCTCCTGCAGCTCGACGTCGTGATGACGCTCGTCGACGGCGAGATCGTCCACCGCAGCTAGCGATCGGCGGCGCGCGGGCGACCTATCCTGGAAGGGGTGCCCGCGCGCCCCACTGACCCGGCTGTACCGGCAGAGCTGGCCGGGCTGCGCGAGCGGCTCGGCGAGCTGACGCTGCGCGACGAGCACCGGCTCGAGCGGCGGCTGGAGAAGGCGCTCCGCCACCCCGACGACGAGCGGGGGCTCGCGAAGCTGCTCGACCAGTTCGGAGCGGCGGCGCAGCTCGTCGAGAAGCGGCGCCTCGCGGTCCCGCGGATCACGTACCCCGAGCAGCTGCCGGTCGCCGCGCGGCGGGAGGAGCTGCTGGAGACGATCGCGGCCAACCAGGTCGTCGTCGTCGCGGGTGAGACGGGCTCGGGCAAGACGACGCAGCTCCCCAAGATCTGCCTGGAGCTGGGGCGCGGGGTCCGCGGGCTGATCGGCCACACCCAGCCGCGCCGGCTGGCCGCGCGGACGGTGGCCGAGCGCATCGCGGACGAGCTCGACGTGCAGCTCGGGAGCGCGGTCGGGTACGCGGTGCGCTTCTCCGACCGCACCCGCGACGACACGCTCGTTCGGCTGATGACCGACGGCCTCCTCCTGGCCGAGATCCAGCACGACCGGCTGCTGCGCCGGTACGACACGATCATCGTCGACGAGGCGCACGAGCGGTCGCTGAACATCGACTTCCTGCTCGGCTACCTGCACCGCATCCTCCCGAAGCGGCCCGACCTCAAGCTGATCATCACGTCCGCGACGATCGAGACCGGGCGGTTCAGCGAGCACTTCTCGGGCGCGCCGGTGGTCGAGGTGTCCGGCCGCACCTACCCGGTCGAGGTGCGGTACCGGCCGACGCTCGACCCGGACGACCCGGAGGCCGAGGAGCGCGACCAGGCGGAGGCGATCGGCGACGCCGTCGAGGAGCTGGCCACCGAGCCCGGCCGCGGGGACGTCCTCGTCTTCCTGTCCGGTGAGCGCGAGATCCGCGACACCGCCGAGGCGCTCACCGGCCGCTTCCGCGAGCAGCTCGAGATCCTCCCGCTGTACGCGCGCCTGGCGACGGCCGACCAGCAGAAGATCTTCCGGCCCAACCAGAGTGGGCGGCGCAGGGTCGTGCTCGCCACGAACGTCGCCGAGACGTCGCTGACCGTGCCCGGCATCAAGTACGTCGTCGACCCGGGCTTCGCGCGCATCTCGCGCTACAGCGCCCGGCTGAAGGTGCAGCGGCTGCCGATCGAGCGCATCTCGCAGGCGTCGGCCAACCAGCGCAAGGGCCGCTCCGGCCGCACGTCGCCGGGCATCGCGATCCGCCTCTACACCGAGGAGGACTTCGACGCGCGGCCGGAGTTCACGGACCCCGAGATCCTGCGCACGTCGCTGGCCGCGGTCATCCTGCAGATGGCGTCGCTCGGCCTGGGCGACATCGAGGAGTTCCCGTTCCTCGACCCGCCCGACAAGCGCCAGATCCGCGACGGCCTCAACCTGCTCAGCGAGCTGGGCGCGCTGGACGCGGACCGCGGGTTGACGCAGACCGGCCGGCGCCTCGCGCGGCTGCCGGTCGACCCGCGGATGGGGCGGATGGTGCTGGAGGCCGACCGGCTCGGATGCGCGGACGAGGTCATCACGATCGCCGCGGCGCTCTCGATCCAGGACCCGCGGGAGCGGCCGGCGGAGAAGAGCGCGCAGGCCGACCAGCTCCATGCGCGGTTCAAGGACGAGACGTCCGACTTCCTCGCCTACCTGAACCTCTGGCGGCACCTGCGCGAGCGCCAGCGCGACCTGAACAAGTCCCAGTTCCGCAAGGAGGTGCGGGCCGAGCTCCTCCACTACATGCGGATCCGCGAGTGGCAGGACCTCGCGGCGCAGCTGCGGACGTCGGCCAAGGCCGCGGGCGTGACGCTCAACCAGCAGCCGGCCGAGCCCGCGCAGATCCACCAGGCGCTGCTCGCGGGCCTGCTGTCGCACGTGGGCCTGCGGGACGTGGCCAAGCGCGACTACCTCGGCGCGCGCGGGGCGCGGTTCTCGATCTTCCCCGGCAGCGCGCTGGCGCGCAAGCAGCCGACGTGGGTGATGGTCGCGGAGCTGGTCGAGACGTCGCGGCTGTTCGGGCGGACGGCGGCGAAGATCGACCCCGCGTGGGTGGAGCCGCTCGCGGAGCACCTCGTGTCGCGCTCGTACTCCGAGCCGCGGTGGGACGCCAAGCGCGGGTCGGTCGTGGCGTCCGAGCGGGTGACGCTGTACGGGCTGCCGATCGTCGCGGGACGCAAGGTGCAGTACGGGCGGATCGACCCGGAGCTGTCGCGCGACCTGTTCCTGCGCAAGGCGCTGGTGGAGAACGAGTGGCAGACCCGGCACCACTTCGTGCGCGACAACGCGAAGCTCGTGGAGGAGGTCCGCGAGCTGGAGGACGTCGCGCGGCGGCGGGACCTGCTGGTCGACGACGCGGTGCTCTACGAGTTCTTCGCGGCGCGGGTGCCGGAGGGGATCGTCGACCAGCGCGCGTTCGACCGGTGGTGGCGGGACGCGCGGAAGGCGACGCCCGACCTGCTGACGTTCACCCCCGAGCTGCTCATGCGGTCCGACGTGGACGTCGGCGGCCGGCCGGCGACGTGGAAGCAGGGCGAGCTGGAGCTGCAGCTGTCGTACCGCTTCGAGCCGGGCGCGGACGACGACGGCGTGACCGTGCACGTGCCGCTGCGGGCGCTGGGGTCGCTGAGGCCGAAGGGGTTCGACTGGCTCGTGCCCGCGCTGCGGCCGGAGCTCGTGACCGTGCTCATCCGGATGCTGCCCAAGGAGCTGCGGCGGCCGCTCGTGCCGGTGCCGGAGGTGGCCGCCGCGGTGGTCGCGGGGCTGCGGCCGCGGAAGGGCCCCATCGTCGACCAGATCGCGGCGCTCCTGGGCGAGCTGCGCGGCGTGCGGGTGGCGCCGCACGAGGTGTGGGACGTCGAGAAGCTGCCGCCGCACCTGCGGATGACGTTCCGGGTGGAGGACGAGAAGGGGCGGGTGCTGGCCGAGGGCAAGTCGCTGGAGGCCCTGCAGGCCAAGCTGCGCCCGCGGCTCCAGGCGGACCTCACCGCGGCCACGGCGTCGCTGGAGCGGACGGGCCTCCGTGACTGGCCTGCCGACCTCGCCGCGATCCCGAAGGCCGTCGCGCTTCCCGGCACGGGCCAGGCCATCCGCGCGTATCCGTCGCTCGTGGACGAGGGTGGGACGGTCGGCGTGCGCGTGCACGACGGGCCGGGCGCCCAGGCCGTCGCCATGCGCGCGGGCACGCGGCGCCTGGTGCTCCTCACGACGACCCCGCCGCTCAAGTGGGTGCAGTCGAGGCTGGGCCGCGACGAGGGCCTGGCGCTCGCGGTCGCGCCGCACGGATCGGTCGGAGCCGCGTTGGAGGACTGCATGCTCGCCGCCGTCGACGCGCTGGTGGCCGAGGCCGGCGGGCCGGCGTGGGATGCCGCCGCCTGGCGCCGCCTGCGCGACCACGTGGCGGGGGAGCTTGCCGACCGCACGCTCGCCATCGCCCGCGACGTCGCCCGGGTGCTGGAGGCCGAGCGCGGCGTGCGCCGGCGCCTGGAGGGCATGACCGCCGAGCCGCTGCGCCCGGCGGTCTCCGACGTGATGACCCAGCTGCGCCGGCTCGTCTCGCCGGGCTTCGTCCAGCGCACCGGCGCGGCCCGCCTGCGCGACGTCGAGCGCTACCTCGCCGCGGCCGACCGGCGGCTGGAGCGCCTCCCCGCCGCCCCGGGCCCCGACCTCGACCGCATGCGTGCGATCCAGGACCTCGAGCGCACGTACTACGACCTCCTCGACCACTGGCCGCGCGGCAAGCCGCTCGCGCCCCAGCTCCTCGACGTCCGCTGGCTCCTCGAGGAGCTCCGCGTCTCCCACTTCGCCCAGACCCTCGGCGTCAAGGGCCAGGTCTCCGCCAAGCGCATCCGCAAGCTCCTCGACGAAGCCGCGGCCCAGCGCTGAGAGCCGCGTCGCCGCACGCGGCTGGACACGTCACGATGTCCGGACATGCCAGTGCTCACCGCCCGCCTCCCGGCAACCCTCAACACGCCGGTCTCACTCGATCCGACGATGGATGCCCAGGTCGCTCGCGAAGTCGCGCGCACACCGTCGTTCTTCACTCCGGTGCCCGGCTGGGTGGTGCCACCGAAGGCCCCGACGCCGGTTCACCCCAGTCCGGTAGTGGGGCTACGTCCCATCGACGTCCTCCAAACGCTGGGCACCGCGATGCTGCCGCCACGCCACGTCCGCCAGCGCCTCGCGTCGTGGCATTGGACGCTCCTGCGGTACGCCTACCTCATCGAGCAGACGACGCCGGCCAACGCCCCGTTCGCAACGAACGCGCTCGTCGGGGACTACCGGTACCACCACATGGTCGCTGTCTCCGAAGCGTTCGGCGTCGCGTGCGCGCTGAGCTACGCGCGCGGGTGGCTCGAGCACGTGGCCGGAGCCGGCGCCATCGTCCACCAGCCGCTCGATCTGGAGTACCTGTTGTCCCCTGGTGCGGTCGCGCTGCCCGGTGCGGCAGCAGCGATCGTGCCGATGCCGATGCCTGGCGCCACACGGCGGCCCGACTACCTGATCGTTGCGGAGCGCGCGGCCCAGGCTCGGCTGATGCTCGTCGAGTGCAAGGGTGGCAGCAGCGGAGGCCGGGGGCAGGCGATCGACCAGCTTGGTGCCGCGATGCACCAGCTGGCGAGCATCACGTTCGCCGGGACCCGCCCGATCGGTGTTGCGCGCCACGCGTACGCCGCCCAGATCTCGAAAGCCGGCGGCCCGATCGCGATCTACGGGGTGGACCCGGAGGATCCCGGCGAGCCTTGGATCACCCCCGATCTCCCGTCCGGTGAGGAGGAGATGGTGGCCGAGCCCGACGAGCGGGGGGCCCGGCATCTTCCACCCCCTGAGCGCGTCAGCGGGCACGCCTTGCGGCGGATCGACGATCGTGCATTCGCTTGGGCAGGTGTAGCCGATACCGCGGAGGAGGTCGACGTCGAGACCCTGGACGCCGTCGAGAGCGACGTGGGAGATCTCATCGGGGCGACGTCGCGCTTCACAGCGCCGGACGGACAGGCGGTCGAGATCTTCACCGGCGTGCACCGGGAGGTGATCACCGCGACCGCGGCGCCCGAGGACGACCCAGACCGCACTGCCCGCCCGACGGTCCGGCTGCTCGGCTCCGAGATCGCCCCAGAGGCCCGAGCCCGCGCATCGCGTTCGTTCTCGTTGCGCGGCGAAGATCCGGATCCTGAACGCGTTGCCTCGGCGATCACGGAGGATGGCCTTGCGCTGCACGTCGAGGTCCGTGGGCGGGAGAGGTAGGGTCGGGTCGTGACCGCCCGCCCCGACGTCCGACGCCGCCACCAGGAGCAGCGCGAGCAGACGCGGCGCCGCATCCTCGACGTCGCGCGGGCGCTGCTGGAGGAGCGGCCGTGGTCGGAGATCTCGATCGACGACGTGACGAAGGGCGCGGCGCTGACGCGGACCGCGTTCTACCGGCACTTCCCCGACCAGCAGGCGCTGCTGCTGGCGCTGGTGGAGGACGTGGGGCTGCAGCTCGACGTCGTCGCGGACCCGTGGGCGCAGGGCGGCGAGGGGGACGTGGAGGAGCAGGTCCACGCCGCGCTGCGCAACCTCGCCACGACCTACCACGAGCACGGGCGGCTGCTGCGGGCGATCGCGGACGCGGCGACGCAGGACCGCGAGGTCGCGGCGGTCTACCACGAGCTCGGGCAGCGCCTGAGCCAGGCGTCGGCCGACCGCATCCGCCAGGACGTCGCCGCCGGGCGCTCGACGGTCGCGGACCCGGACGAGGTCGCCGCCGCGCTCGTGTGGATGAACGAGCGGTACCTGTGCGACCGGTTCGGCCGCGCGCCGCTCGGCGACCCGGAGCGGTCGGCGAAGGCGCTCGCCGAGGTCTGGCTCCGCACGGTCTACGGCGCGTAGCCGGTCGCGCGACGCGCTATCCCTGGTTCGATGAACATCGATCTCAGTGGGCGCACGGCGCTCGTCACCGGCTCGACCGCCGGGATCGGCCAGGCCATCGCGACCGGGCTCGCCCGTGCGGGCGCGACCGTGATCGTCAACGGCCGGTCGGAGGAGCGCGTCGCCGCGGCCGTGGAGGCGATCGGCGGGGATGCGCGCGGCGCGGCCGCCGACGTCGGCACCGCCGAAGGCTGCAAGGCGCTGACGGACGCCGAGCCCGACGTCGACATCCTCGTCGCCAACACCGGCATCTTCCGTCCGCACCCCGTCTTCGACATCCCCGACGAGGAGTGGCTGCAGACCTTCGAGGTGAACGTGCTCCACGCCGTCCGCCTCTCCCGCCATTACGTCCCGCGCATGATCGAGCGCGGCTGGGGCCGCTCGATCTTCGTCTCCAGCGAGTCCGCACTGCAGATCACGCCCGAGATGGTCCAGTACGCGATGACGAAGACCGCGATGCTGGCCGTGCAGCGCGGCATCGCCGAGTCGTTCCCCGCGACCGGCGTCACGTTCAACACGATCATGCCCGGCCCGACGCTCACGGACGGCGTCCGCGAGATGCTCGGCGGCGGGGACGACGAGGAGATCGCGGCGAAGGGCCGCGCGTTCGTGGAGCAGGAGCGCAGCAGCTCCCTCATCAAGCGCCTGATCGACCCGGAGGAGGTCGCGAACCTCGCGGTCTACCTCGCGAGCGATCAGGCGAGCGCCACCACCGGCGCGGCGTTGCGCGTCGATGGTGGCGTTCTCAGGGCGGCGATCGGCTAACGCTCGGAGTCGAGGTGCGCCATCTGCGGCGCGGCGTAGCGGTCCCCGGCCGCGGCGCCGCGCGGGACGGCGGCCTCGATGCGGGCCAGGTCGTCCGCGCTCAGGTCCTGCGCGAGCGGCACGGCGCGCAGGGCCTCGTCGAGCCGGTCGCGGCGCCGCGCGCCGATCAGCGGCACGATGTCGTCGCCGCGGGTGAGCGCCCACGCGATCGCGACCTGCGCGACGGTCGCGCCCCGCTCGTCGGCCACGCGCCGCAGCTCCTCGACGAGCGCGAGGTTGCGGTCGAGGTTCTCGCCGGCGAACCGCGGCGAGCGCGCGCGGAAGTCGTTCGCCGCCAGCGAGCGGTCCGCGGACCAGTGGCCGCTCAGCAGCCCGCGCGACAGCACGCCGTACGCGGTGACGCCGATGCCCAGCTCGCGCGTCACCGGCAGGATCGCGTCCTCGACCGAGCGCGACAGGAGCGAGTACTCGATCTGCAGGTCGGCGATCGGGTGCACGGCGGCGGCTCGGCGGATCGTCTCCGCGCCCACCTCGCTCAGCCCGACGTGGCGCACGTAGCCGGCCTCGACGAGCTCCGCGATCGCGCCGACGGTCTCCTCGATCGGGACGGCCGGGTCGAGCCGGGCCGGGCGGTAGACGTCGACGTGGCCGGTGCCGAGGCGCTGGAGCGTGTAGGCGAGCGCGGTCTTCACGGCGGCGGGCGACGCGTCGTAGCCGAGCCACGCGCCGTCCGGGCCGCGCTGCGCGCCGAACTTCACGCTGATGACGACGTTGTCGCGGGCGTGGGAGGGAGCGGTGCGCAGCGCCTCCGCGATCAGCAGCTCGTTGTGCCCCATCCCGTAGAAGTCGCCGGTGTCGATCAGCGTGACGCCGGCGTCGAGCGCGGCGTGGATGGTGGCGATCGACTCCGCGCGGTCGGCGGGGCCGTACAGGTCGGACATGCCCATCGCGCCGAGCCCGATGGTCGAGACGGCGGGGCCGGTGGTGCCGAGGTTCCGGGAGGTCATGGCTGCCAAGCTAGGCGCGGTGCGGCCCGATCAGAAACAGCCCTCGGATGTGAACCCACAACCGCGCGTGGAGGGCCCCCGCGGGGCGGCGTGGAGGGGTGCGGCGGGTGCCTGAGCTGCGCCATCTGCGCGTCTTCGCGGCCGTCGCGCGCGAGCGCAACTTCACCCGCGCGGCGACCCAGCTGCACCTCGCCCAGCAGGCCGTGTCGAAGACGGTCAGCCAGCTGGAGGCGGAGCTCGGCGTCGAGCTCCTCAGGCGCACCACCCGCGAGGTCGAGCTGACGCCGGCGGGCCGCGCGCTGCTGGAGGACGCGCAGGCGGTCGTCGCCGCCGCGGACGCCGCGTTCGCCCGCGCCCGCGCGATCGGCAGCGGCGAGGCGGGCGTGCTCCAGCTCGGCGTCTCCCCGGCGGTGCCGATGCAGGAGGTCGACGCCGCCGTCGTCGCGTTCCGGGCGGCGCGGCCCGGCCTGGAGGTCCACATCACGACCGCGCGCCCGCGTGACGTCGTCGCCGGCCTGACGAGCCACGAGCTGGATCTCGCGCTCGTCCGGACCGTCCCGGAGGCGCCCGCGCTGGAGCACCGGCTCGTCGCGCACGTCCCGATGCAGCTCGCCGTGCCCGACGGCCACCGGCTCGCGGGCCGCGCCGCCGCGCGCCTCAGCGACCTCGACGGCGAGACGCTCGTCGTCTACAACCCGCCCGGCACGCCGTACACCGACACGCTCCTCCACGCCGTCCGCGCGGCGGGCGCGCAGGTCGAGCTCCACCGCTCGGGCGTGATCGGCGACGGCAGCGGCCTCGCCGACGTCAGCACCGGCCACGGCGTCGCGCTCGTCTCCGCGCACAACCCGGGCCGGGCCGGCGTCGTCCTGCTCGCGCTGGACGACCCGCCGGCCCTGCCGCTCCACGCCGTCTGGCTGCGCGCGGCCCCGCCGCCCGGCCTCGATCAGCTCCTCAGCGCTGCCGCGGCCGCGACAGGGTGACCGCGAACAGCTCGTCCGGGTCGGTCATCCAGCGCACGAGGTCGAGCCCGGCGGCGCGCAGGTCGTCGTCGAGCCGCTCGGCCGTGAACTTCGCGCTGATCTCGGTCCGCAGCTCCTCGCGCGCGGCGAACCGCACGGTCAACCCCAGGTCGCGCACGCGCACGACCTGCCGCGACCGCGCCCGCAGGCGCATCTCGATCCACTCGTGGTCGGGGTCGAAGAACGCGACGTGCTCGAACTGGTCGACGTCGAAGTCCGCGCCGAGCGTCCGGTTCATCACGTGCAGCACGTTGCGGTTGAACTCCGCCGTGACGCCCTCGCTGTCGTCGTAGGCCGCCTCGATCACCGCCGGGTCCTTGACGAGGTCGGTGCCGAGCAGCAGGTGGTCGCGCGGGCCGAGCCGCCGCCGCAGCGTGCGCAGGAACCGCCGCCGCGCGCCGGGGAGGAAGTTCCCCAGCGTCCCGCCGAGGAACACGATCAGCCGCGCGCCGTCCTTGGGCGGCAGGTGGTCGAGGTGGCGCTCGAAGTCGCCGACCAGCCCGTGCACGCGCAGCCCGTCGTACTCCTCCACGAGCTGGTCGGCGCACGCGCGCACGGTCGCCTCGCTCACGTCGACCGGCACGAACCGCCGCAGCGTCCCCGCCTCGTGGAGCGCGTCGAGCAGCACCCGCGTCTTCGTCGCGTAGCCGGCGCCCAGCTCGACCACCTCGTTCGCGCCGCTCACCTCAGCGATGTCGGCGGCGCGCTCGGACAGGATCGCCCGCTCGGTGCGGGTCGGGTAGTACTCGGGGAGGTCGCAGATGCGCTCGAACAGCTCGCTCCCGCGCGCGTCGTAGAAGTGCTTTGGCGGCAGCTCCTTGAACGGCCGCGTGAGCCCGTCGAGCACGTCCTCGGCCAGCGTCCGCTCGTCGGTCGCGTCCAGCCGCGAGTCGACCGTCACGTCCCTCATGCCCCCACCTCCGCGTCGGAAGCGAGGCGCACCCCGCTGAAGATCTGCCGCCGCTGGGGCAGGTCCCAGTTGCGGAACGTCCGGGTCGCCACCCGCGGCGACGCGGCCCACGAGCCGCCGCGCAGCACGCGGTAGCCCTGGCCGAAGAAGACCTCGCTGTACTCCTTGTACGGGTGCGCCCGGAAGCCCGGGTACCCGGCGAACTCGGTCGATGTCCACTCCCAGACCGCACCCACGCCGTCGATGGCGCTGTGGTCCGAGGTCGCCGCCTTCTCCCACTCCGCTTCGGTCGGGAGCCTGGCCCCGAGGCTGCGCGCGAAGGCGTCGGCCTCGAACCACGACAGGTGCTGGACCGGGCGCGTGTCGTCCGCGCCCGTCCACCCCAGTGGGTGGGTGATGTCGTAGTCCTCCTTCCAAGCCCAGCCCTCGTCGCTCCACCACTCGCGGCGCGTGTAGCCGCCGCCCTCGACGAACCGCAGGAACGTCGCGTTGGTGATCGGCGTGCGGGTGATGCGGAACGCGGGCAGCTCGACCGTCCGCTGCGGGCGCTCGTTGTCGTAGGCGAACCGGCCGTCGTCCGGTGCGCCCATGGTGAACGGGCCGGCGGGCACCGTGATCCACACCGGCGCCGCGTCGCCGCGCGGCAGCGATCCGTTGGGCGAGCCCGCAGGGTGGCCGCCGAGGAACAGCGCCTGGCGCATCGTCTCGGTGTGCTGCAGCTCGTGCTGAAGGACGAGCTCGTGGAGGTCACGCTCGCCGTGCTCGGCCAGGACCGCGAGCGTCCGCTCCCGCACCTGGGCCAGGTACGCGAGCGCCGCGGGGCGGTCGAGGATCTCGATGTCGCCGCGCACCGCGCGCGGCGTCTCGAAGGCGTCGTAGACGGCGGCCAGGTCCGGGCGCAGCAGCGGTTCGCCGGTGATGCGGTGCACGCACCACAGCTCCTCGTAGGCGGCGATGTGGCCGAGATCCCAGACCAGCGGGCTCATTATCGGATCGAGCGGCCGGTGGACCGTCTCGTCGTCGAGCCCGGCGACGAGATCGAGCGTCCTCGTGCGCGCCTCGTCCAATGCGTCGATGAGGGCCATGGGAGCCATCGTTGCAAGGCAACCAAGGCCCGTGGACGCCCTACCGGACAGGACTCGCCCTCTTCGGCATCCCTAACTCGGGCTGCAGCCGGTTGTCGGGGATGCGAGACTAGGGGCCTGATGAGCTCCGACGCACCGACCCCCCGCCGCGCCGACATCCTGCGGGCGTCGCCGCGGATGTTCGAGTCGAACCTCCTCGACAAGCTCTCCCGGGTCCACCCGTCCGTCCCGGTGATCATCTTCGTGCCGGCGATCCTCGTGCTCGCCTACTTCGGCATCGACCGCAACGGCGTCGCCGCGTTCGTCGGTCTCCTGGTCGCCGGCTACGTCGTCTGGACGCTGACCGAGTACTGGCTGCACCGCATCGTCTTCCACTTCGAGCCGGACGCGAAGTGGGGACGGCGCCTGCACTGGATCATCCACGGCGTGCACCACGACCACCCGAACGACCCGATGCGGCTCGTCATGCCGCCGTCGGTCTCGGTGCCGCTGGCGCTGCTGTTCTACGGCCTGTTCGCGCTGACGCTCGGCCCGGACGCCGCCCCGGCGCTCGGCGCGGGCTTCTTCGCGGGCTACCTGTTCTACGACATGACGCACTACCACGTGCATCACCACAAGCCGAAGACGTGGGCCGGCAGGAAGCTGCGCGAGCTGCACATGCGCCACCACTTCCAGGACCACACGAAGTCCTACGGCGTGTCGGCGCCGTGGTGGGACACCGTGTTCGGCACCGCGACCAAGCGCGCGAAGAAGCGGGCGTAGCTGCAACGAAGCATGCGAGGTGCAGGGCCTTCGGCGCTAGCGTCGGGGACTCGTGCGCCGCGCGCTGAGGTTGTCCGCTGCCGTCCTGCCCCTGCTCCTCGCGGTGGTGGGGCTCTTCGTCGTGCTGCCGTCGTTCTCCGACGCGGCGGATCCCGGCGCGCTGCGCGACAAGCTCGGGCAGAACCAGGCCCAGGCCCAGTCGCTCAGCGCCCAGGTCGCGCGGCTGGAGAAGCTCGAGCGCGCGCTCACCCGGCAGGTCACGAAGATCCAGGCGCGGCAGGCCGAGGTGCAGGCCGACCTGGACGCCGACCAGGCCGAGCTGGAGCGCGTGCAAGCCGACCTGGAGAAGGAGCGCGCCCGCGCGCTGCGACTGCGCAAGCGGCTCGCGGAGGCCCGCGAGGTGCTCGCGACCCGGATGCTCGAGCGCTACAAGGCGCCCGAGGTCGACGCGATCTCGGTCGTGCTGAACTCGACGAGCTTCGCGGACCTGATGGAGCGCACCGCGTTCCTCAAGCGCATCCAGCAGAACGACGAGGAGATCGTCGTCGCGGTGAAGACCGCCCGGCGCGACGCGATCGCCGAGCGCCGCCGGCTCGACGCCGCCGAGGCCAGGCAGGCGCGGATCGTCGAGGGGCTGCGCGCGCGCCGCAACGCGATCGCGAAGATGGCCGAGCAGGTGAGCGCGCGCCAGGCGACCATCCAGCGCGTCCGCTCCGCCCGCCAGGCGGCGCTCGCCGCCACCCGTGCCCGCGGCCGCAAGCTGCGGAAGGACCTCGAGCGGGCCGAGCGCGAGGCCGCCGCCGCGGCCGCCCGCGCCGCCGAGGCCGCGCAGCAGCAGGCCGCCCCGAGCGCCACGCCGTCCGGCGGCTGGGCGATCCCCGAGGCGATCGTCATGTGCGAGTCCGGCGGCCAGAACCTGCCGCCCAACCACGCGGGCGCATCCGGCTACTACCAGTTCATCCCCTCGACGTGGAAGGGGCTCGGCGGGAAGGGCCCGCACGCGTACCTGCGCCCGAAGGCCGAGCAGGACGCGCTCGCCGCGAAGCTGTGGAACGGCGGCAAGGGCGCGTCGAACTGGGACTGCGCCGCCATCGTCGGCATCCTCTAGCCGCGTTACGCGCTAGCGTCCGCGCAGGATGCTCCGCGCATACGGGAGGCTCTTCGACGACCCGCGGGCCCGGCGGCTGCTCGGGGCGTCGCTCGTCGGCCGGCTCGCGATCGGGCTGTTCGACCTCCCGCTGATCGTCGCGACCGAGCATGCCACCGGCTCGTACGCGGTCGCCGGCGCGGCGGTCGCCACGTTCGCGGGCGGCGTGGCGCTCACCGCGCCCCGGCGCGGGCGGCTGCTCGACCGCCACGGCCCGCGCCGCTTCCTGCCGTGGCTCGGCATCCCCAGCGCCCTGGCCGTCGCCGCGCTCACCGTCGCGGCCGGGCCCGGTGCGGCGACGGCGCCGATCCTCGTCCTCGCGGCGGTGGCGGGCCTGGTCACGCCGCCGTTCGCCACCGCGATGCGGCTGGAGTGGCAGGCGATGCTCGGGCGCGGCGACCCGCGGCTGCAGCAGGCGTACGCGCTGGAGACGACGCTCCGGGTCGGGGTGTTCATCGCCGGGAGCCTCGTGGCGGCGCTCGGCATCGCGCTGATCGGCGCGCGGGCGGTGCTGGCCGTCTGCGCCGCGCTCACCCTGGCCGGGGCGTTCGGGGCGGCCGCGCTGGGGGTCGCGCGCCCGGCGCCGGCGCCGGCGGGGCCGCGCCGCTCGCCGATCCGCATCGCCGGCGTCACCACGCTCGCGCTCGCCACCGCGTGCGCGGACGTGGGGCTCGGGGCCGTCGACGTCGCGGTGACCGCGTTCGCGGGGGAGCGGGACGCGAGCTGGGCGGCCGGGCTGCTGCTGGCCGGGTTCGCGGTCAGCTCCGCGCTTGGGTCGGCGGCGATCGGTGCCCGCGCCCCGCGCAGCGAGCCCCGCCGGCGGCTGCTGGCGATCTTCCTCGCGCTCGCCGCCGGCCTCGCGCTGCTCGCGGCCGCGTGGTCGCTGCCGGTGCTCGCGCTCTTCCTGCTCGCCGCGGGCGCCCCGTCGGGCATCCAGTGGGCGACCGTGTCGGTGGTGCTCGACGACGTCGCCCCGCGCGGGAGCGAGGGTGAGGCGTTCAACTGGCTCTCGACCGCCAACGCGACCGGCTTCGCGCTCGGCGGCCTGAGCGCAGGCGTCGCCGTCGAGCTCGGGGGCCCGCCGCTGGCGTTCCTGGCCGCCGCGGCCTCCGTGCTGGCCGCGGCGGCGATCGTCGCGGTGCGCGCCGCGACGCTCAGGCCATCGTCGCCTGCCGCGCCCCCTGCGTGATGTGCGCGGCGACCCGCTCGGCGTCGCGGAGCACGCCGTAGAGCGTGCCGCTGGAGCGGTGCGTCAGCCACGGCACACCGAGCACGTACAGGCCGGCGCTGGGCGTCGCGACGCCGCGCGCGATCGGCTGGCCGGCGGGCGTGAGGATCGGCATCCGCAGCCAGCCGAAGTCGCCGCCGAAGCCGGTCGCCCAGACGACGGTCGTCACGCCCGCGGCGCGCAGGTCGACCGAGGACGCGCCGCCGGCGACCGGCGTCGCGAACGCCGCCGCGACGTCCGCCGGGGCGGGCTCGGGCGCCGGGGCGTCGATGCCGCGCGCCGCCACGAAGTCGTCGACCTTGGCCCGCCACCGCGCGTGCGACTCGCGGGCGTACGCGACGTGCTCCTCCGCGGCGCCGTCGAAGGTCAGCTGCGTGCCGGCGGCGTGGACGAGCCGGCCCACGAGCTGGACGCCGCGTGCCGCGAGGTCCTCGAGCGACAGCTCCACGCCAGCGCCGAAGTGCGGGTTCGGCTTGCCGCGCATCGCCTCGTCGGCGTCGTCGGCGGGCAGGTCGAGGTGCCCCATGTCGCGCCACCACTCGGTGATGTCGCGCCCGCGGTAGCGCCGCGGGACGCCGGGGACGCGGCTCGTCGCGAGCAGGACGCGGCGGCCGGCGCGGGCGAGGTCGTCCGCGATCTGCAGGCCGCTCTGCGCGCCGCCGACGACGAGCACCGCGCCGGGCGGCAGCTCGCCGGCGCTGCGGTAGTCGGCGGTGTGGAGGTGCTCGATGCCGTGGCCGCTGACGCGGTACGCGACGCCCGGCAGGTGCGGGACGCGCTGCGCGCCGGAGGCGGCGACGACGCTGGAGCAGCGCAGGACGTCGTCGTCGGTCGCGACGAGGTAGCCGCCGTCGCGCTGACGCCAGACGGCGCGGACGCCGGTGTGCTCGTGGACGGGCAGGAGCGCCGCGCGCTCCTCCAGGGAGCGCACCAGCTCACCGGCGGTGTGGAAGCGGTGCGGGTCGTCCGGGAGTCCGCTCATCCAGCCGGGCGTGTTGAGCCGGAACGCGTCCCAGCGCTGGGTCCGCCAGGTCTCGCCGACGCGACCCCGTTCGAGGACGACGTGCGGGTGGCCGGCGTCGGCCAAGGCCGCGCTCGCCGCGAGGCCGGCGGGGCCGGCGCCGACGACGACGGTGTCGATGCGGGAGGTCATGGGCCGCAAGGTCCCGGACGCCTCTTACTGGGGGCTTACCATCCACACCTGCCATGGGTCGCTGGCTGGTGGACGGCAACAACGTGATGGGCTCCAAGCCGGACGGCTGGTGGCGCGACCGCCACGGCGCCATGCAGCGGCTCGTCAACGCGCTCGACGACCGGGCCGGCGCGACCGGCGACGAGATCGAGGTCATCTTCGACGGGCGCCCGCGCGAGCTGCAGGCCACGCGCGTCCACGTCGGCTTCGCGCCGCACGCGGACGACGCGATCGCGGCGCGGGCCGCGCCGGGGCTGACGGTCGTCACCGCCGATCGCGAGCTGCGCGAGCGCGTGACCGCCGCCGGCGCCGACGTCGCCGGCCCGCGGACGATCGTCCCGTGAGCCCCAGCAAGTCCGCCACCGCGCGGCGCGCGACCGGTTGTAGGGATGTGAACGCCCGCCGGGCCCTCCTCCCGCTCTCGCTCGCCTTCGCGTGCGCCCCGCTGCTGCTCGCGGCGGCGCCCGCTCCCGCGCGCGCCGCGGAGGGGTTCGTCGGCATCCTCGAGGACGGCCGGATGGCCCGCTTCCAGAGCGACACGCTGCCCGGCATCTCGCCGCCGGTGCCGCTGCGCGGCCTCACCCCGCGCGAGCAGATCGTCGCGGTCGGTCACGCCCCCGGCCGCGTGCTGGGGATCGGCTCGTCCGCCCGGCTGTACGTGATCGACCCGCGGATCGCGCGCGCCTACCGGATCGGCCCGCCGTTCGTGCAGGGGCTGCGCGGCACGCGCTTCTCGCTCGTCGTCGCCCCCGACGGCCGCAGTGCCCGGCTCCTGAGCGACGTCGGGCAGGACCTGCTCATCGACACCGCGACCGGCGCGACGACGGTCGGCGCGGGGATGCGCCGCAAGGACGGCACGACGACGTACGCGGCGGTCGACCGGCGCAACGCCGACGGCGCGCTCGTCGGGGTGGACGTCGCCCGCGGCGAGCTGGTGGAGGAGACGCCGGAGTCCGCGGCCGCCCCACCGGCGACCGCGCCGGGCAGCCCCGCGCCGCAGGCGGCCGCCGCCGCACCCGTCGCGACGATGTCCACCCGCGCGCTCGACACCTCGCGCGCGCCGCAGCTGACCGAGCCGACGAGCTTCACCGTCGACTCCACCGGGAGCGGCTGGCTGATCGCCGCCGCCGAGGCGCAGCGGACGAAGCGGCGCAACTCGGTCGTCCAGCGGGTCAACCTCCAGACCGGCGCAGCCGAGACGCTCCCTGCGTACCTCTACCGCCGCGTGCGCACGTTCACGAGCGTCGGCGAGGTCGGCGACGACACGCTCCCGCCGTCGCTGGCGGTCCGCATCCCGCGCCGCATCTCGGTCAAGGGCCTGCTGGCCGGCAACGCGAAGGCGCAGGTCATCGTCTCGGAGGGCGGCATCGTCGACATGCAGCTGCGGCGCCAGGGCCAGGTGCTGGCGTCGGGCTCGGGGTCGACCGACGCCCGCACGGCGCTGATGTTCCCGGGCGTGTGGGTCCGCGCCCAGATGCGCACGACCCTGCGGGCGAGCATCGGCCAGACGGCGCAGCTGCGCTTCGTCGCGCGCGATTGGGCAGGCAACCGCACCACGGTCACCCGGACGGTGCGCCTCGTCAGGTGATGCATGCCGGTCTCGTCGCCCTCGCCGTCATCTTCGTCGTGTTCGTCGCGTCGCCCGTCGTGGACCCCGCGCCTGCCTACGCCAAGCACGAGCGGCGCCTGTGCGCGGACCGCGCCAACCTCTACGACACGCCCGGAGGGTTCGTGATCGGCCGTCTCTACAAGCCCGCGAAGGTCCTCGTGCTGCGCCGCAGCGCCAACCGCCGCTGGCTGCACGTGCGGACCAAGTCCCAGCTCACCGGCTGGATCATCACCGGAGTCGTCTGCCGTGCCTGAGCCCACACGCACCGTCAAGGAGACCGAGGACACGCGCCTCGTCGCGGCGTACCGCGCCGGCGACGACGCCGCGTTCGGCCGCATCTTCGCCCGCCACCACGGCGCGCTGCTGCGCTACGCGCAGCGGATGATCCAGAGCGAGTCGCTGGCCGAGGACGTCGTGCAGGAGGCGATGCTCCGCGCGAGCCGCGCGCTGCGCCGCGACGAGCGCCACATGGACCTCAAGCCGTGGCTCTACCGGCTCGTGCGCAACTGCGCTTTGGACGAGCTGAGCCGCGTGCGCACCGACAGCGTCGAGCTCGACCTCGTCGACGCCGCGGGCGGCCTGCGCGCCGCCGCGGTCACCGAGCCGGAGGAAGCGACCGAGCGCCGCGGCCACCTGCGCGACGTGCTCGGCGACGTCGCGCTGCTGCCCGCGCCGCAGCGCCATGCGCTCCTGCGCCGGGAGGTCGACGGTGTCTCCGTCGCGCAGCTGTCGACCGAGCTGGGCGTCACCGAGCAGGCGGTCAAGTCGCTCGTCTACCGCGCCCGCGCGAACCTCGTCAAGCAGCGCGAGGCGCGCTCGACGACCTGCCAGGACGTGCAGCGCGACCTGCTGCGCGCGCACGACGAGCGCCGCCGCGCGGCCTCCGCGACCTACCGCCACCTGGCCGGCTGCGGCGAGTGCCGCGCGATGCGCTCGGCGCTGCGGCAGACGCGCCGGCAGATGGCGATCCTCAACCCGGGCCCGCTGCTGCTGGCCGGCGGCGGGATCGCGGGCGTCGCCGCCGCGCTGAAGCTGAGCGGCGGCGCAGCGAGCGCGTCGGCCCCGAAGGTCGCGGCCGTCGCGGCGTCGGCGGCGGTGGCGGCGGGCGCGGTCGGCGTCGGCGTCGAGGTGTTCGGGCCCGGCGACCCGGCGCCGCGCGAGCTCGCGTCGATCGCCCTGCCCGGCGGCGCGTTGAAGGAGGGCGCGCCGCTGCCGCGCGGCACCGTGCTCGTCACCCACGGCGTGCGGATCGCGGCCGGGCGCACGGCGCCGCGCGAGGTCGCGCTCACCTGCCCGGCCGGCACGCGCGTGGCGGATCTCGTCCCCGCCCAGGGCGGCGCGCGGCTGGCGACGACGTACGCGCCGCGCACGGTGGTCGGCGTCAGCACGACCGCGCACGTCGCCATCCAGCAGCGTCCGGTCGAGGCCGCGACGACGTTCCAGGTCGCGATCCTCTGCAAGCAGCCGGACGCCGCGGGCTCGCTCGTCCCGGAGACCGGCGCCCGCGCGGCCGCGGACGCCTCGGGCGACGCGGCCGCGCGGACCGTCGCCCGCGAGGAGTACCTCCTCGCCAAGCCGGCCGGCGACCCCGTCGGCTCGGTGCGCGCCGGTCAGCCGGTCCGCGTCGTCGAGGCCCGGGACGGCTGGCGCCGCATCGAGACCAACGCGGGCACCGACGGCTGGGTCCGCGCCGACGCGCTCCGGTGAGCTGACACCACCGGGGCGCGTCGGGGCGGCCCAGCGCCCGGACGCCTAGGCCTGCTGCGTGTCGACCGCGACGCCGCTGCGCAGCGGCGCGTTCGGATCCTCGACGCGCTCGGGCGCCGTGTCCGTCGCGGCGGCGGGCGACTCGGGCGCCTTGCGGGAGCCGTCGACCTCGGCCTGCGTGACGTTGAGCGGGTAGTGGCACGCGGCCAGGTGCCCGTTCGGGTACTCGCTCAGGCGCGGGACTTCGACCTTGCACCGGTCGCGGGCGCGCGGGCAGCGGGTGTGGAACACGCAGCCCGACGGCGGGTTGACCGGCGACGGCGGCTCGCCGCTCACCACGATGCGCTCGCGCTGGCGGTTCAGCCGCGGATCGGGGACCGGGATCGCCGACAGCAGCGCCGCCGTGTACGGGTGGATCGGCTTGACGTAGAGCTCCTCCGATGGAGACAGCTCCATGATCTTGCCGAGGTACATCACCGCGATCCGGTCCGACACGTGGCGGACGACCGACAGGTCGTGCGCGACGAACAGGTACGTCAGCCCGAACTCGTCCTGCAGGTCCTCGAGCAGGTTGACGATCTGCGCCTGGATCGACACGTCGAGCGCCGAGACCGGCTCGTCGAGGACGATCAGCTTCGGCTCCAGCGCCAGCGCGCGGGCGATGCCGATGCGCTGCCGCTGGCCGCCCGAGAACTCGTGCGGGTAGCGGTTGACGTGCTCGCGCGACAGGCCGACGCGCTCGACGAGCTCCTCGATCTTCTTCTCGACGTCGCCCTTGGCGACGCCGTGGAGCTCGAGCGGGGCGGAGAGGATCTCCCGGATGCGCTTGCGCGGGTTGAGCGACGCGAACGGGTCCTGGAAGACCATCTGCATGTCGCGCCGCAGCGGCCGCATCCCGCGCCGGCTGGCGCGCGTGATGTCGTGGCCGTCGAACGAGATCTGCCCGGCCGTCGGCTCGAGCAGCCGCATGAGCGTCCGCGAGAGCGTCGTCTTGCCGCAGCCGGACTCGCCGACCAGGCCGAGCGTCTCGCCGCGCTGGAGCGTGAACGTGACGTCGTCGACCGCGTGGACGTGCGCCGCCGTGCGGTTCAGCAGCCCCGAGCGGATCGGGAAGTGCTGCTTGACGTGCTGGATCTCCAGCAGCGGCGTCGTGCCGTCGGTCGCCGCGGGCTTCTCCGGCGTGGCGGTCTCCGCGCTCACGCGATCGCCCCTTCCATCTCGAGCCCGATCTGGCCGGGCGCGATCTCCCGCCGCTTGCGCTTCTCCTCGACGGGGAGCCAGCAGCGGTCCTGGTGGCCGGGCGAGTCCGCGACCCGGTTCTCCAGCTCCGGGTACTTCGGGCACTGCTCGAACGCGTGCCGGCAGCGCGGCCGGAAGTGGCAGCCCTCCGGCCGGTTGAGCAGCGAGGGCGGCGAGCCCGGGACCGACGGCAGCCGCTTGGGCCGCTCGCGGTCGATGCGCGTGATCGAGCCCAGCAGCCCCCACGTGTACGGGTGCTGCGGGTCGTAGAACAGCTCGTCCAGCGTGCCGGTCTCGACGATCCGCCCCGCGTACATGACGGCGATGCGGTCGGCGATGTCGGCGACGACGCCGAGGTCGTGCGTGACGAGGATGATCGCGGTGCCGCTGCGCTCGCGCAGCTCCCGCATCTCGGCCAGGATCTGCGCCTGGATCGTCACGTCGAGCGCGGTGGTCGGCTCGTCCGCGATCAGGATCGACGGGTCGTTCGACATCGCCATCGCGATCATCACGCGCTGGCGCATGCCGCCCGAGAACTCGTGTGGGTACGAGTCGACGCGCTCGGCCGCGCGCGGGATGCCCACGCGCTCGAGCAGCCGCACGACGCGGTCGCGCGCCTCGGCGTCCGAGACGTCCTCGTGGGCCTGGATCTGCTCGACGATCTGCGCGCCGATCCGGTGGACCGGGTTCAGCGAGGTCATCGGGTCCTGGAAGATCATCGCGATCTCCTTGCCGCGGACCTTGCGCAGCTCGTCGTCCGTGGCGCCGACCAGCTCCAGGTCGCGGAGCTTCGCGGTGCCGCCGAACTTCGCGTTGGGCGACCGCGTGAGCCCCATGAGGGTCATCGCGGTGACGGACTTGCCGGAGCCGGACTCGCCGACCACGGCGAGCACCTCGCCCGGGTTGAGCTGGAAGGAGACGTCGTCGACCGCGTGGACGATCCCGTCTTCGGTACGGAAGTCGACCTTGAGGTGCTGGACGTCGAGAAGTGGCTGTGAGGTGCTCACTGCAGACGGATCCTGGGATCGAGGAAGGCGTAGACGATGTCGATCAGCGTGTTGAAGATCACGATGAAGAACGCGCCGAACATCGTGATCGCGAGCACGGGCGGCACATCGAGACGGCCGATCGACTCGGCGAGGTACTGCCCGATGCCCTGGAGGTCGAAGACCGTCTCGGTGAGGATGGCCCCGCCGCCGATGGCGAGCGAGAAGTCCAGCCCCCAGAGGGTCACGACCGGGATGAGCGAGTTGCGCAGCACGTGCCGGATCAGCACGCGGCGCTCGCTCAGGCCCTTGGCGCGGGCGGTGCGGACGTAGTCGTCGTTGATCGTGTCGAGCACGCTCGACCGGACGACACGGGAGTACACGCCGATGAACAGCGTGGCCAGGACGCACCACGGCAGGATCAGGTGGCTCAGCCAGCCCCCGATGCCGCCGTCGGCGAACGTCTCGTAGCCGCCGTTCGGGAAGATCCCGGCCTTGTAGCCGAGGTAGTACGAGGCGAGCGCGCCGAGCCAGAAGACGGGCATCGAGATGCCGATCAGCGCCAGCACGGTCACCAGGGAGTCGGACCACTTGCCCGCCCTGACGGCGGTGAAGAGGCCGAGCGCGACGCCGACCGCCAGCCACAGCAACGCGGCGCCGATCGCGAGCGAGAAGGTGCGCGGCGCGCCGCGCTTGATCTCGTCCACCACGTTGACGCGGTTGTTGTAGGAGATCAGCTCGCCGGTGAAGACCTTCTCCATCGTCTTCACGTACTGGACCGGGAGGCTCCGGTCGAAGCCCCAGTCCTTGCGGATCTGCTCGACGACCTGCGGCGTGACGTTCTTGCCCGCCATCTGGACCGCCGGGTCGCTGTTCGGGATGACGTTGAAGATCAGGAACGTCAGCACCGAGACCATGAACAGGACGAAGACCATCGCCACGAGGCGGCGGATGACGAACGTGACCATGAGCTAGTGCTCCAGGCGGACCTTGGCCCGCGGGTCGAGGGCGTCGCGCACACCGTCGCCGAAGACGTTCAGCGACAGGACCGTCAGCGTGAGCATGGCGCCCGGGACGATCGTGAGGTGCGGCGCGCTGATGAGCAGGTCGATGCCCTCGCCGAGCATGGTGCCCCAGGACGGCTCGGGGGGCTGCACGCCGGCGCCGAGGAACGAGAGGGCCGCCTCGAGCGACACGGCGTTCGCGACGAGCACCGGGAAGAAGACCAGGATCGTCGAGAGCAGGTTCGGCAGCAGCTCGCGGAACATGATCCGCCAGTCGCTCGCACCCTGCGCGCGCGCCGCCTCGATGAACTCCTTCTCGCGCAGCGAGAGGACCTGGCCGCGGATCGGCCGGGCGAGGTAGACGATGCCGACGAAGCCGATGATCAGCGTCGGGATCCAGATCGACTGGCCCGAGATCGAGATCGGTCCCAGCTGCAGGCCGCCGATCGCGAGCGACACGCCGAGCGCGACGCCGAGCAGCAGCACCGGGAACGCCCACAGGATGTCGAGGCCGCGCGAGATGATCGCGTCGACCCAGCCGCGGAAGTAGCCGGCGAGCATGCCGAGGAACACGGCGAGGACCGCCGTGATCAGGGATGCGGTGATCCCGATGAAGAGCGAGTTGCGCGCGCCGTAGAGCAGGCGCACCAGGACGTCGCGCCCGTTGCCGTCGGCGCCGAGGACGAACTTGCCGTCGGCCTTGAACCCCTGCGGCCCGATCGGGACGCCGTCGAACTCGACGACGTTCTTGTCCTTCCCGTCGACCTGGATGACGTCGGAGAGGTGGTTGGTGTTCCGGTCGGTCTTGGCGACGTGGTCCGCGAAGAGCGGGGCGGCCAGTGCGACAAGGACGAGGAGGACGAACAGGGCGCCGAAGGCGAGGGCGACCTTGTTGCGGCGCAGGCGGCGGCCGGCGAGGCGCCAGGGACCGGTTCCTGCGGCGGGCTTGCCGCCACCCGGCTCGGTGAGGATCTCGGAGGGATCCTGGTCCGGGATGGAGGTGGCGGGGTCGGAAGACGTTGCCATGTGGGTGGGTTCTCGAAAGAGCGGAACCTGCGAAGAGGGCCGCCGGACGGCGGCCCTCTCCTCAGGCTAGGTGCCTACTTCAGGCAGAGCTGCGTGAAGTCGAGCTGGTACACGGGGTGCGTCACCGTGCAGTTCTCGAAGTCGACGCGCTCCGACACGAAGTTCGCCAGCTTGCGGTGGCCGTACGGCGCGACGTAGGCCTCGTCGAGGAGGCGCTTGTCGACCGCGGCGTACTCGGCGGCCGCCTCGTCGATCGGCTTCTTGTTCGCGTCAGCGAGCATCTTGCCGATCTCCGGGTCGTCCACGTTGCCGAAGTTCTGGTTGTTCGTGTCCTGGATGGACGCCGGATCCACGAGGAACATGAAGTTCCGCGGGTGCGGGAAGTCCTGGAACCAGTTGGCGAAGCCGGCCTGGGCCTTCGTCTTCTGGTTGCCGATGGTCTGGAAGTAGACCGAGCCCTCGACGATCTGCGGCTTGGCCTTCAGACCGATCTGGTTGAGGACGTCGGCGAGGTAGTTCGTGACCGGCTTCGACGGATCCTCGTCGTTGCCGTAGACCTTGACCGACTGACCGGCGACACCGGCCTGCTGGATCAGCTGCTTGGCCTTCTCGATGTCCGGCTTCTGCGTCGGATCACCGTACGGGCACGGCTCGATCTTCTCGTAGCCCTGCATGCCCGGCGGCAGGAAGTTGCAGCCCGGCTCGAGGAGACCACCGAAGAGGCGCGCGAGCGCGGTCTTGTCGATGGCGTAGTTGACGGCCTGACGCACTTCCTTCTTGTCGAACGGCGCCTCGCGCGTGTTCAGGAAGTAGTAGTACGTCGAGTTCGTCACGAACTCCTCGTAGCGGTCCGAGTACTGCGACTTGACCTCGCGCAGCTGGTCGGCCGGCGGCGGGTCGAGCGCGTAGTCGACCTTGTTCTGGATGATGTCCTGCGTCTGGCGGGCCTGGTTCTTGACGACGTTGACCGTCACCTTGTCCAGCTTCGCCGCCGGGATGCCGTCGATCTCCGGGAACGCGTCGTTCTTGACGAGGTCGAAGCTCCGGCTCTGCTTCATGTTCTCGATCTTGAACGGACCGACGCCCGCGGGCGGGTTCTTGGTCGTGTTCTCGAACGGGGTGTCGCCCGGCACGATGCCGACGAAGTCCATCGCGAGGACGTACGGGAACGAGCCGTCGGCCTCCTTGAGCTCGATCGTGATCTCGCCCGTGGCGTCGTCGGTCTTGATGCCGGAGATGTCGCCCTTGGCCTTGCCGGCCTTGATGTACTCCTCAGCACCGACGATGCCGAGGTAGAAGGCGGAGCCGCCGGACTCGAGGTTGAGCACGCGCTTGAGCGTGTGCTCGAAGTCCGACGCCTTGACGTCCGTGCCGTCCGAGTACTTCAGACCGCTGCGGAGCTTGAGCGTGTAGGTCTTGCCGTCCTCGGAGATCTCCGGCATCGCCTCAGCGAGGCCCGGGATCAGCTGAGCACCGCCGGCGCCCTCCTCGTGCTTGTACGAGAGGAGCGGGGTGTAGACGGTCCAGAGGGCCTGCCAGCCCTCCTGGGTGTACGACAGGGCCGGATCCATGTAGTCCGGGAACGACGAGAGGTTGGTCACGGCCTCGCCACCGGTCTTGGCGGCGGGCGTGCCCTCCTGCGCGCTGGTGTCCGCGCTGCCGCCACCCTCGTTGTCATCGTCGTCGCCGCCGCACGCAGCGACGCCGAAGACCATCGTGAGGGCGAGCGCGAGGACCAGAAGGCGCCTCAGGGTGCTTCGCATGTGTTCCTCCTATTGATGCCAAGGCACGCGCATGCGATGTGGAACCCGCGTCCCCTGGCCCTTCCCATGAGCGCTGGGGAGTGTAGAGGTCAAGCAGGTTGACCTACCACTAAGCCCAGATGGACTTGCGGCCGCGGTGTCGTCTATTGGTCAGTCAGGGAAGTGGTCGACCTCCCCGACTGGGCGTCGGTCAGCCCGCTTCGGCGTCCTCGTCGTCGTCCTCGTAGAGCGACTCGCCGGCCAGCTCGGTGCCCCTCGCGTCCCACAGCTTCACGTCGAGCGTGTCGCCGCGGTAGTCGTCGGGGGCGATGAGCGTGAAGCGGTTCTCCACGAGCTCGCACTGGTCGACGGCGAGGTCGGCCAGCTCGGCGGTGACGACGTGGCCGCCGTCCACGAGCGGGGTGCCCCAGACGAGCGTCATCGCGGCGACGTTGCCCTGCTCGCCGCGCCAGCCGCCCAGCACCTCGTCGTTGAGGTCGAGCTTCCAGTCCGGGTTCTCCTCCGCGAGCGCGTCCGTGTAGTCGGCGTACGCGCGGAAGTGGTCGGGCTCGGTGTCCGGGCCGCCCGGCGTGAACGAGACGTAGCCGTAGAGCTCGAGGCCGGTCGACGTCCGTGCGGTCGCGGGGACGTACGTGCGCCCGTCCCACGTGCGGTCGGGGAACCAGACGACATCCCCGGGGTCGCCGAGCTCGGCGCCCTCGTCGGGCTCGATGCGCAGGAACGCGCCGAGCAGCTCGTGGCGCAGGCGGTCGGCCCAGCGTCCGTAGGGCAGCCCCTCCTGCGGGGGCTCGGCGGCGAAGCGCGTGACGAAGCGGTCCGTTGGCGGCATCGGCTCACACCTCTATCAGCAACGTGACCGGCCCGTCGTTGACGAGCGACACGTCCATGTGCGCGCCGAAGACGCCGCCCTGCGCGCCGAGCGCCTGCCGCACCCGCTCGTACAGCGGCTCCGCCCGCTCGGGGCGGGCGGCGGCGACGAAGCTCGGCCGGTTCCCCTTGCGCGCGTCGCCGTACAGCGTGAACTGGCTGACGACGATCACCTCGCGGTCGCCCAGCGCGTCGTTCATCTTCCCGTCCGCGTCGGTGAAGATCCGCAGCGCGCGGACCTTCGCGGCGAGCTTGTCGGCCTTCTGCTCGTCGTCGTCGTGGGTGATGCCGAGGAGCACGAGGAGCCCCGGCCCGATCTGCGCGACGCGCTCGCCGGCGACCGTGACGGACGCCTCGCTGACTCTCTGCACCAACGCTCTCATTGACAGCGCGTTGACACTAGAGCGCATGTCCCACGCACGGAAGCTCCTGGCTTTCGCGGCCGTCTGCGCGCTCGTCGCGCCGGGCGCCGCGGAGGCGAAGCCCAAGCAGCTCCTCGTCACGGTCGGCGACTCGTACGCCACCGGCTACCAGTCCGAGAGCGCGACGAAGGGCGCGAACACGGACGACAGCTACTCCCACCAGCTCGTGCCGCTCGCGAAGAAGCGCGGCTACGACCTGAAGCTCGTCAACTTCGGGTGCGGCGGCGCGACGACGGTGTCGATGCTGAAGCAGACCAGGCCCTGCGACAAGCGCGGGCTCGCGGTCGGCGGCACCGGCTGGGGCGGCAAGACGCAGACGGCCGCCGCCGAGGCGTTCCTGAAGAGGAACCGCGGCAAGGTCGCGCTGATCACCGTCTCGATCAGCGGCAACGACGTCACCGCATGCGCCCGCCAGCCCGACCCGATCCCGTGCGTCGGCGCGGCGGTCGAGTCGATCAAGAAGAACGTCGGCGAGATCACCAGGCGGCTGCGCAAGGCGGCCGGCCCGAAGGCCCGCATCGTCGGCATCACCTACCCCGACGTCATCCTCGGGATGTGGGTCGGCGAGGGCGCGAACCCGGAGCTGGCGAAGCTCTCGGTCGTCGCGTTCCAGTCGCTCATCAACCCGGCGCTGAAGGCGGCCTACGAGAAGGTCGGCGGCCGGTTCGTCGACGTCACCGCGGCCACCGGCGCGTACACGCCGCTGGAGCAGACCACGACCCTCGCGCCCTACGGCACGATCCCGGTCGCCGTCGCGCAGGTGTGCGAACTGACCTTCTTCTGCCACCACCGCGACATCCACATGAACACGAAGGGCTACGGGATCATCGCGGACCTCATCGCGAAGACGCTCCCGCGCCGCAAGTAACGCGCGGCTCAGGTTTGCGGAAGGGCCGCTGAGGAAAGAGGATGTGCCGCACGCATGCGACACCTCCTGCTCAGCGGCCTCGCCGCGCTCACCCTCGCGACCGCGCTCGCCGCCCCGGCGGACGCCGCCACCCCGACCGTCGGGTGGCGCTCCTTCCCCGACTTCGTCGACCCGGCGCTCGGCTACACCCAGGAGGCGTGGAGCGTGACGTCGCAGGTCTACACGCCGCTGCTCACGTACGCGCGGGCGGAGGGGGCGGCGGGGACGCAGCTCGTCCCCGGGCTGGCCGAAGGGCTGCCGGCGGTCTCGCCGGACGGGCGGACGTACACGCTGACCCTCCGTGCGGGGCTGAAGTACTCCGACGGCCGCGCGGTGCGGGCGCGCGACTTCGAGCACGCGATCAAGCGGGTGCTCCACCTCGAGTCGGGCGGCTCCGCGTTCTACCTGGGGATCGTCGGGGCGGAGCGGTACGTCCGGCGCGGCCGGGACCGCGGGGACATCGCCGGCATCAGCGCGAAGGGGCGCACGATCACGATCCGCCTGCGGGCGCCCGACGACGCGTTCTCGCACGTGCTCGCGATGCAGTTCGCGGCGCTCGTCCCCTCTTCGACGCCGTTCCGGAACATGACCCGCCGTCCGGCCCCGGGCGTCGGCGCGTTCCGGATCGCGCGCGTGCGCGTCGGCCGGGGCATCGAGCTGCGCCGCAACGCGCGGTTCGCGCTCCCCGGACTGCCCACCGCCAAGCTCCCGGCGTTGCGCTACCAGGTGACGCGCCGGCCGCAGACGGCGGACGTGTCGATGGACGGCGACTGGGCGAACGGGCGGCGCGTCCCGACGATCTCCACGTACTACTTCTTCCTCAACACGACGACGCCGCCGTTCGACAACGCGGAGGTGCGGCGCGCGATCCACCTCGGTCTCGACAAGCAGGCGCTGATCGCGGCGGGCGGCGTGGCGATGCGGCCGACCTGCACGTTCCTGCCGCCAGAGCTGCTCGGCGCCGCGCGTGCGGCCGAGCCGTGCCCGTTCCCCGGGCCCGACGTCGCAGGAGCGCAGGCGGCGATCCGCAACGCGGGTGCGGCCGGCGCGCGCGTGACGGTCTACACGAACCGCGAGTCGCCGGCGCGGCAGCTCGGCGAGGAGTTCGTGCGGCAGCTGGACGCGATGGGCCTCGAGGCGCGGGCGCGGGTCACCCGGGGCGAGAACTACTTCCAGACCATCGGGACCGACCGGACCAAGCCGCAGGCCGGGTTCGCGAACTGGTTCATGGACTTCCCCCACCCACGGAACTTCCTGCTCCTCGTCGACCCGCGCAGCAACCAGCCGCGGAACAACCAGAACTTCGCCCGCATCAGCGACCCGAAGGTCTCCGCGGCGATCGACCAGGGCCGGTACGACGACGCGGACAGGATCGTGGTCGACCGGGCCTACGTCGTCCCGTACGGCCAGCGCGAGCTGAGCGTCGTCACGTCGGGCAAGCTCGGGTGCGCCGTGGCGCACCCGATCTTCACCCTGGACTACGCGAGCCTGTGTCCGGCGTAACGGCCGGCTAGGCCGTCACGCGGAAGCGCCCCACGAGGCCTTCGAGGGCCTCGGCGGTGCGCGCGAGGTCCTCGGCCCCGGAGGCGATCTCCTGGGCCGAGGCGCTCGTCTGCTCGGTCGACGCGGAGACCTCCTGCGTCGACGCGGACGACTGCTCGGCGACCTCAGCGACCTCGCTGACGTCGCGCTGCATCGCCTCGGTGGCGGTGTGGATGCGGGCGATCGAGCCGGCGATCTCGCCGACGCGGGCGTGCATGTCCTGCACGTCCGCGCCGATGCGCTCCAGCGCGTCGCGGGTGTGGGCGACGGTCTCGACGCCCTCCGCGGTCTTGCGCGCCGAGCCCTCGACGACGTCGACGACGCGCCCGGTCTCCTGCTGGATCTCGACGATCAGCGTGGAGATGGTCGCGGCGGCCTCCTGCGACTCCTCGGCGAGCTTGCGGACCTCCTCGGCCACGACGGCGAAGCCGCGGCCCTGCTCGCCGGCGCGCGCCGCCTCGATGGCGGCGTTCAGGGCCAGCAGGTTCGTCTGCTCGCTGATGCCGGTGATCGTCTCGACGATCTCGCCGATGCGCTCGGAGCGGCCGGCCAGCGCCTGGATGGCGGTGGTCACCTCCTCCGACGTGCGGGCGACCTCGGACATGGCCTCGGACGCGACGCGCGCGGCGCCGACGCCCTCCTCGGCGACGAGGCGCGCCTGGCCGGCGGCCTCGGCCGTCGCCCGGGCCGACTCCGCCGACTCAGCCGCCGCGTCGGCGGCCTCGCTCGCGGCGGTCCGGACGGACTCGACCATCCGCACCTGGCGCTCGGCGCCCTGCGCGACGTCGCCGACGGCCTCGGCGATCTCGGTCACCGCGCGGCCGGCCTCGCCGCTCGTCGTCGCCATCGTCTCCGACGCGGACGAGACGGTCGTGGCGTTGGCCGCCACGTCGGCGATCAGCTCGCCGAGCCGCGCCTGCATCTCGCCGTAGCTGGCGATCGAGCGGTGCGCCTTGCCGAGCATGAGGTTGAACGTCTCGGACAGCTCGCCGAGCTCGTCCTTGCTCTCCACCGCGACCGGCTCGGTCACGGCCTGCGCGTTGACGGTCAGGTCGCCTGCGGCGGCGGCGTCGAGGCCGGCGGTCAGGGCCTCGAGGTCCTCGTCGTTGAGGCGGCGCAGGCGGCGCGCCAGGCGGTGGACCGGGCGCGTCACCGAGCGCGTCACCCACACGGCGGCGCCGGCGGCGAGCACGAGGATGAGCAGCGCGGCGACGATCACCGTGCGCTTGGCGGAGCTGAAGGTGGAGGTCGCGTCGTCGACGTGCTGGGCGCGCGCCTTCTCGGCGAACGCGATCCACTTGTCGAGGTCGCCGATGAGGGCGATGAGCGGCTCGACCTCCTTCTTGAGCACGTCCTGGTACGCGGCGGCGCCGTCGCCGGCCTGCGACAGCGGCAGGAACGGCGCGGAGGCCTCGACGTAGGCGGCCCAGTTCTTCTTCGCGCTGGCGTGCAGCGCGCGGTCCTGGTCGTTGACGAAGGACGACTCGTACAGCTTGAAGGCGTCGTCCATGATCTTCGCGTGCTCGGCCATCTGGGACTCCTGGTCCTTGCGGCCGGCAGCGTCGGTCTGGCGGGTGTGGGCGAGCTGGTCGGCGCGGTAGGCGACCATCGCGAACTGGATCTGGCCGAGGGCCTTGACGGCGGGGATGTCCTTGTGGCCGAGGGTCTCGGCCTTGCCGTTCATCGCGCCGAGCGAGGAGACGGCCACGACGACGATCACCAGCAGCCCGACGCCGATGGCGCCGAAGACCGCGGCAAGGCGTGCGCCGAGCGGGAGGTTGCGAAGGAAGGTCATGGCCTATGAGTGATCGGCAGTCACGCCGAACACTTGTTCTGGGTCAGGCCAATGCCACAACCACCGCGCCGGCCACGACGAGGCCCGTCGTCCACGCGACGGCGCCGGACGTGAGGCGCAGGTCGAGGCCGTAGGCGTGGCCCACGACGAGCGCGTTGACGCCGGTCGCCATCGCCGCCTCGACGACGTACGCGTCGGGCACGTCGAACGTCAGCGCGCTGAGGCCGAGCATCGTCGCCGGCGCGACCACCAGGCGCAGGCCGAGCACGACGGCCACCGGCGCGGTCAGCGGCGGCGGGAAGGTGAGCTGGCCCTCCTCCGACTCGCTCGACAGCGTCACGCCGACGATGAAGAACCCGACGGGGAGGATCACGAACACGAGCAGCTCCACCACGTCGTGGAGCACCTCGGGCGCGAGGTCGTGGGGCAGCGCGAACGCGAGCACGACCGCGATCAGCGGCGGGTTGCGGACCAGGAACGCCTTGATCCGGTCGGCCGCCGTCTCGCCCGCCTTCGTCCCCATCCCCGCGCCGATCGCGAAGCCGACGGTGAGGAACAGGAGCGTGTTGACGAGCACGTCGTAGGCGACCGCCGGGCCGATCGCCTCGCTGCCGAACAGGGCGGCGCAGAGCGGGATGCCGAGGTAGCCGGTGTTCGCGACGATCGTCGACACGATCAGCGCGCCGGCGCTCGGTGCGGGCAGGTCGAGCGCGCGCCCGGCGATCCACGCCAGCACGCCGACGACGAGCGCGACGCCCCACGCGAGCACGAGGCCGCCGCCGACCCCACCGCCGAGGTCGAGCCGGTTGATGGTCACGAACGCGACGAACGGCATCACCGTCCACAGCAGCGCCGTGACGATCCACCGCGTCGCGGCCATCGCCTCGCGGCCCCAGCGCTGCTCGGCGACCACGCCGACGGCGGTGGACGCGGCGATCGCCAGCGCGACGAGGATCACGCGAGGTCGCGCAGCTCGGCGGCGGCCCGCTCGGGCGGCACGACGTTCAGGTGGACGCCCGCGCCGAGCTCGAGCCCGGCGAGGTGGGTGAGGCGCGGCACGACGTCGATCCGCCACCCGAAGTACTCGGCGCCGCGCGGCGCGGTGCGGACCCACAGGTTGAGGGGCGGCGGCGCGCCGAACCGCTCGCGCAGCAGCACGAGCGCGGGGTGCAGCAGCGCGGCACCGGACGGGCCGGCGTCCTCGAACCTCGCGCGGGGCACCCGCGGCGCGAGCATCAGCTGGTAGGGGAGCCGCGCCCCGTACGGCGCCATCAGCACGGCCTCGTCGTCGATCGCGACGATGCGCTCGCGGCGGCGGACCTCCTCCTGCACGAGGTCGGCGAGCAGGTTGCCGCCCATCGTCCGCGTCGCGTGGGCGGTGAACCGCTCCCGCTCGCGGGCGATCGAGGCCGGCACGAAGTCCAGCGCGTACAACTGGGCGTGCGTGTGCGGGAGCGACGCGCCGGCCTCGCGGCGCTCGTTGACGATCAGGTGGCGGCAGGCCGCCGCGGCGTGGAAGCGCATCCGCTCCCGCCACACCTCGACCGCGGCCTCGACCTGCTCGGCGGGCAGCTCGCTCAGCGACACGACGGGGTCGGGCGCGTTGACGATGACCTCGTGCGCCCCGACGGCGGGCAGCGCGGTGAACAGGTCCGGGTAGGCGTCGCGCTCGGGCGCGGGCGCGTCGTCCGCGGTGGTGACCGCGGGGTAGAGGTTCGGCACGACGCGAACGCGCCAGCCCGGCGTGTCCGGCGCCGCGCCCTCGGGACGGCCGGCCGCGTGCAGCTCGGGCGGGGTGCGGTCCTCGTGGCCGTCCGCGAACGGGTCCGTCTCGGGGTCGATCGGGTCCGGCGGCGTGGTGGTCAGCCCCGCGCCCGGGCGCGCGGCGCGCTCCCCCGCGACGACCGTCTTGAGCCCGGTCAGCGGGTCGATGCGGACCTCAGGCACCGGCGTAGCGCCTGATCGCCTCGACGAGGTCCGCCTCGGTCGTGTAGCCGCCCTGGTGGACCATCGTCCGCTCCCCGCGCTTGTCGTAGAAGATCGTGGTCGGCAGCCCGCCGACGCCGCCGGCCTTCTGGAGGATGCGGCTGTCGCCGTCCTCGAGGCTCGGGTACGGCACCGGGGTCTTCTCCAGGTACGCCTCGGCGTCCCCGCGGTTGTCCTGCGTGTTGAGTCCGAGGAACGCGATCTGCTTGCCCATGCGCGCAGAGACGCGCTGGAAGATCGGGAACTCCAGCTTGCACGGCCCGCACCACGCCGCCCACGCGTTCACGACGACGGGGTACCCCTTCAGCGCCTTCAGGCGGCGCTCGAAGTCGTCGGCGTTGGAGGCCACGATCGTGTTGGCCTCGGCGTGCAGGGCGCTCAGCGGGGCGGGTGCGCCGCCGAGCTGGGTCAGCGCGGCGTCGAGGTCGAAGTTCGCGGTGGCAGCGTCCGGCTCGTCGCCGGAGCCCGCCTGGAGGATGCCCACGACCAGCACGGCGGCCAGGGCGAGGGTCCCCACGATCCACAGGGTGCGTCGCATCGCCTGAGAGGTTCGCAGACGTCCGCCCGTGCGCTAGACTCCGCGCCAGCGGAGGCCCTTCAGGGAGGACCTCCGGCACGGTCCCGTGCTTACGGGACCCCAGGGTCGCGGAGCCACCTCAGGTCGTTCGCCGCGGCCACCTCTGTCGAGCTACCCGAAGCCAGCATGGCTGAGCCCACCACTGCGGCCACGACGGCCGCGCCTCTTCCCGACGCAGAGCTGCTGTCACGGGCCGAGTCCTTCGCCCGCGAGCCCTTCGTGCTGCCCGGAGAGGACGTGGCGGAGGCGCTCGCCCCCGGCACGCCCCGGCGCCGCGCGCTGGACGCCGCGCTGGCGGAGATCGAGGAGGGCGCCACCCAGCCGTCCACGCACTGGCGGCGCGAGTACTCGCTCATGCTGGGCCTCGAGCGGGTCCTGTCCGACGAGGAGCCGCGCCTGGCCGACGGGACGCTCCTGCATCCGCACCAGGTCGACGCGCTCTCCGGCACGCTCACCGCGCTGCTGGCCGAGGCCGGCAAGGCCGCCAACGGGAACGGCAACGGCTCTAGCGGCTCCGCCGTCGTCGCGCCGCCCCCGGCCGCGCCCGCGAAGGTCGAGCAGGCGTCGTCCGCCGTCCCCGGCGAGGAGGACGAGGACGAGGAGGTCGGCGAGGACGAGGAGCCGCTCGACTACGACGCGGAGGCGGAGGCGGAGGCCGACGTCGCCGAGGCGCCCGAGGACCCCAACGCGCACAAGCGCTTCTGGTTCGAGCACGCGACCGGCGCCGGCAAGACCGTCGCGGCGATGGCGTTCGTCGAGTCGTGCCGCACCGGCGGCATCCTGATCCTCACCCACCGCCGCAACCTCGTCGACCAGTTCAACGGCGAGCTGAAGGACCGCGGCTACATGGACCGCGTCACGCCGCCGCTGACCAAGGGCCAGGACCACCCGAACGGCCCGGTCACCGTCGAGACGTACCAGTGGTTCGTCCGCAACGCCGGCAACATCTCGTCGTCCTACACGGTCGTCATCTGCGACGAGGCCCACACCGCGCTGGGCGAGAAGACCGCCGGCGCGATCCGCGAGTGGACGGGCCCGATCTTCATCGGCATGACCGCGACGGGCGCGCTGATCGCCCGCCACGTCACCGACCTCTTCCCGACGCAGACGTCGCGCTTCGACCTCGCGCAGGCCGCGCGCCGCGGCGTCATCGCGCCGTTGCGGTGCGTCCGCATCCCGCCCGGTCCCGGCGTCCGCACGATCGCCAAGGTGCCGCTGCGGCGCGGCGAGGTGGACACCGAGTTCGACCAGGAGATGCTGGCCGAGCTGCTGGACCAGCTGCCGTTCAACCTCGCGGCCGCGAACCTCTACAAGACGCGCTTCGGCTCGATGCCGGGCGTCGTCTACGCCGCCGGCGTGCGCCACGCCTACAACCTCGCCGAGGCGTTCCGCGAGGAGGGCGTCAAGGCGCAGGCGGTGTCCGGCGAGACGCCCAAGCGCGAGCTGGCCGAGATCCTCGCGCGGTACGAGCGCGGCGAGATCGACGTGCTCGTCAACGCCCAGCTCCTCGCCGAGGGCTGGAACTCGCCGCGCGCCACGGTCTGCCTGCACCTCGCGCCGACCGCGTCCAAGCGCATCTACCAGCAGCGCGTCGGCCGCGTCACCCGCCGCCACCCGGGCAAGGAAGCCGGCATCGTCGTCGACTTCGTCCACCCGGGCACCAAGCACGACGACCCGGTCGTGACGCTGCACTCGCTGCTCGACCGCGACGTCTACCGCGGCGGCGCGATCGTCGTCGGGCCGGTGCGCCGCGGGCGCGGGCGCCGCGTGCGGGTCGAGCGCCGTGTGCTGCCGGTCGCCGCCGACGAGACGCGGCGGATCGAGGTCTTCGAGCGCGAGCTGTGGCGCATCGCCGTCGAGCACCTCGACTGGGGCGAGCAGATCCAGTGGGCTGCGCTGGCGGGCGCGCGCGTCGCGCCGTCGGGCTGGCGCCGGGCGCGGGCGATGCTCCACTTCGACAAGACGGGCGAGCTGAAGCGGACGTTCCTGCTCACCGCCGTCCAGCGCAACAAGAACCCGCAGCTGCGCCTGCGCGCGCTGCAGGAGATCGCGGCGTCGCGCGACGCCGAGGCGTTCGACTACGCCCTCGACGAGGTCGGCAACTGGCCGCGCGAGGAGAAGCGCGAGGCGTGCAAGGCGATGCTCCAGTCGCTCGCCGAGAAGCGGATCGGGCGGCGCGACCAGGCGGACGCGTGGATCTGGCGCATCGCCGGGTTCACCGCCGAGCTGCACGAGGAGTACGCCGTCCAGCGCTGGCCGGAGACCAAGCGGCTGCTCGGCCTGCTGGCGAACTCGTCCGGCGGCGGGCACGCGCGCAACGCGCGGCGGCTCGTCCACGCGGCGCGCAAGCACGACCGGCGCCTGTCGGCCGCGCTGCTCGCCGCGGCGACGCGGTACACGCACACGCCGGAGGCCGAGGAGGTCCTGCGCGGCGCGCGGACGCGGATGTCGCGCAAGCCGTCGTCGCTGTCGCGCGAGCTGCTGCGCAACTTCCCGCGCGGCAAGCGCGGCCGGGGCCGGCGGCGCAAGAAGAAGGGCGGCGAGCCGGAGACGGGCGCGCCCGAGAGCGTGGAGGCGGTCGTCGGGACCGACGAGCTGACCTTGGAGGAGTCCGAGGCGCTGGAGGCGGCGGCCGACGTCGGCGCCGAGGAGGCGCGCGAGGACGACGAGGCCGTGGGCGCCGACGCCGAGCAGGAGGCGCCGGCCGAGAAGCCGAAGCGCACGCGCTCGCGCTCGCGCCGTCGCAAGCCCGCGGCGGAGCCGGTGTCCGACGAGGATGCGGTCGCGGCGATCCAGGCGGCGGCGTCCGCGCTCGCGGGTGGCGACGCGCCGGCGGCCGAGGAGGCGCCAAAGCCCAAGCGCACCCGCACGCGGCGCAAGAAGGACGTGACCGAGGTCGAGGCGACGGCGGAGGCCGCGGTCGCCGAGACGTCGGAGGAGACGGTCGCCGCGGAGGCGCCGAAGCCGAAGCGCACGCGGGCGCCGCGGAAGACCGCGGCCCAGAAGGCCGCGGAGGCTGCCGAGGCGGTCGAGGCGCCGGAGGCCGAGGAGGCGCCGAAGCCCAAGCGCACGCGCGCGCCGCGCAAGACGGCCGCGCAGAAGGCGGCGGAGGCCGCTGCCGCGGCAGAGACGCCCGCGGCGGAGGTCGCCGAGGCGCCTGCCGAGGAGAAGCCCGCGCCGCGCAAGCGCGCGCCGCGCAAGACCGCCGCGCAGAAGGCGGCGGAGGCCGCTGCGGCGGCCGAGGTCGAGGCTCCGGCAGAGGAGGCTCCGGCAGAGGAGGCTCCGAAGCCCGCGCCGCGCAAGCGCGCCCCGCGCAAGACCGCCGCGCAGAAGGCCGCCGAGGCCACGGCGGCCGAGGCGTCCGTGACGCCCGAGGCCGTCGCGGAGGAGCTCCCGAAGCCCAAGCGCCGCACGACGACCCGCCGCAAGACCGCGGCGGCGAGCGCGGAGGTCGAGGCGGTGCAGGAGCAGCTGCCGTCGCTCGAGGCGGTCGGCGAGGCGGAGGAGAAGCCCGCGCCGAAGAAGCGCGCGAGCACCACCCGCCGCCGGAAGGCGACCCCGCCCGACGAGGAGTCGAGCGCGGCCTAGTGCCGTTCGCGCGGCGGGGCGTCCGTCCGCGCGAGGATCTCGTCGATCAGCGCGGACTTCGCCTCCGCGTAGGCGTTCATGTCGTCCCACTCCAGCGTCGCGAGCCGCTGCTTGAGCGCCGCGTACGCCGCGCGCTCGCCGGGCTCGGCCCGCAGGCGGTCGCGGAAGATGACGTGGCGGGCGATCTCCGGCGCGTCCCAGCGCCACAGGTGCACGTGCACGTCGAGCTCGGGCGTCCGCACCATCCGGTGGCCGGGCTCCCGCACCCGCAGCACGTAGCCGGCCGCCACCAGGGCGTCCGTGACCCGCTCGTCGTCTGGGTCGTCCACGCCGACGATGACGTCCACGATCGGCTTGGCGAGCAGGCCCGGCACCGCCGTGGAGCCGATGTGCTCGACCAGCCGCGCCGCGCCGCCGAGCGCGGCCACGATGCGCTCCCGCTCGCGCGCGAACCGCGCCGGCCACGCCGGATCGGGCTCCACGAGCACGATCGGCCGCTGCTCCTGGCCGCCGACGAGGGTCACCGCGGCACGCGCTCCAGGTGGACCTCGCCGGCGTCGAGCGAGACCACCGCGCCGTCCGCCACGCGCACGAGCAGGTGCCCGGCGTGGTCCACGCCCTCGGCGACGCCGGAGCCGCCGTTCCACGCGATCGCGCGCCCGCGCAGCCAGTCGCGCGCCCGCCACGCGGCGAGCACGTCCGCGTCGTCCTCGCGCAGTCGGGCGTCGAGCGTGCGCAGGAGCGCGGCCAGCACGTCCTCGACCTCCTCCGGCGCGCGGCCGAGCGACGTCGCGCGGTCGCGCAGCTCGTCCGGGAAGTCCTCCGCGCGCAGCGCGACGTTGAGCCCGATGCCGAGCACCGCCCAGCGCTCCTGCGGCCGCCCCTCGACGAGGATGCCGCACACCTTGCGGCCGTCGAGCAGCACGTCGTTGGGCCACTTGATCTGCGCCGGCCCACCCACGACGTCCGCCACCGCCACCGCGGCGGTGAGCGAGAGGAGCGGCGCCGGGTCGCGGATCACGACGCTCATCAGCAGGGCGCGGCCCGCCGGCGCCGTCCACACGCGGCCCTGACGCCCGCGGCCCGCGCGCTGCTCGCCCGCGGTGACGAGCGTCCCGTGCGGCGCGCCGGCAGCGGCGAGCGCCCGCGCGCGCAGGTTCGTCGAGTCCACCTCGCGGAGGTGGAGCCGCGGTGTCCCGAGGCTCACGGCTCGGCGGGCTGCAGGTGCACTTCGTCGTCGAGCGCGACGGCCATCCGCTCGGCCGCGCTCCCGCGGTTGACCGCCAGCGCCAGCGTCCGGTAGGCGTCCTCGTAGAGCAGCAGCTCGCCCGCGGCCACGTCCGCGAACGTCGTCGCGTAGTGGGCGTCGTGCGCCTCGCCGTCGATCGACACCACGACCTTCGCGCCGAGCCGCAGGCCGGCCTCGGACAGCTGCTCGTGGAGCGCGTCGAGCGTGACGTTGCCGAACGTGTCGATCGCCAGCGCGTGCGCGACCAGGACGTCGCCGTCCACGTGCGCGGTAGGCAGCTCCAGCGGCACGAGGTCGTCCACGTCGATCGGCGTCCCGGCGTCCTCGAACGGCGCGCCGCCTGCGATCGCCGCGGCGACCGGCGCGAACAGGTCGCGCCCGTGGAACGTCGCGGAGACCGGACGCAGGCGGTGCGGCGACTCGCCGATCTCAATGGCTGCGACCACGCCGCCGAACGCCTCGGCGGCCGGCAGCAGCAGGCCGTTGTCGGGGCCGACGAGCACGCGGCCCTGGTCGGCGCAGCGCAGCGCGACCGCGCGGCGCTTGCCGCCGACCTCCGGGTCGACGACGGCGAGATGCACGCCCGCGGGCGTGAACGGCAGCGCGCGGCGCTGGACGAGCGCGCCGGTGCGGACGTCGTGCCGGGGGATGCCGTGCGTCAGGTCGACGACGCGGACGTCCGGCGCGACGCCGGCCATGACGGCGTGGCAGACCCCGACGAAGTCGTCCTCGAGGCCGTAGTCGCTGAGGAACGTGATGACCACAGCGGCCAAGGGTATGCGCGGAGCATGGCCGAACGCGAGGATGCACCGCTGGCGAACGACTCCGGAGGCGGCGTGCCGCCCAACGACGGGCCCTCCGGGCTGCCCGAGGACGTCGAGGAGAACGAGCCCCTCGGCGTCGACGAGGCCGACCCCGAGGGCGAGGGCGAGACGCCGCGCGGCGAGGACGCGCAGCCCGGCATCAACCGCGGCGAGCCGGACGTCAGCGGCTAGCTAGCGGCGTCCGCGAGGAGCGCCTCGACGAGGCCGTCGGGCGTGTGCACCGGCGCCTCGACGTCGGGCTCCAGGCCGGCCTCGCGCAGCGCCGCGCTCGTGGCCGGGCCGATGGACACGAGCCGCGGCCCGCTCAGGCTCCCGCCCGCCGCGCTCAGGAACGAGCGCACGGACGACGCGGACGTGAAGGTCGCGTAGTCGGCGGCCAGCGCGGCGTCGCGCACGTCGTCGGCGAGCGGCTCGGCCACGGTCCGGTAGAGCGCGGCGACCACGACCTCGGCGCCGCGCTCGCGCAGCGCGTCGACCAGGACGTCACGGCCCTCCTCGGCGCGGGCGATCAGGGCGCGCTTCACGGGCAGCTGCGCGAGCGCCTCCACCAGCGACTCGGCGACGGCGCGCGGCGGCACGACGTCCGGCTCGATCCCCCCGGCGCGCAGCGCGCGGGCCGTGCCGGGGCCGATGGCGGCGATGGTCGGGCCGGCGAGCGCGCGGGCGTCGCGCACCTCCTCCAGCAGCCGCGTCGCGCCGTTGGGCGACGTCACGCAGACCAGGTCGAACGCCTTCGGGTCGGGCAGCTCGACGGGGAGCGGCTCGGTGCGGATCGCCGGCGCCTCGACGACGACCGCGCCCAGCTCGCGCAGCCGGGCGGCGAGCGGGGACGCCTGCGCGCGGGCGCGGGTGACGACCACGGAGCGGCCGGACAGCGGACGCCGCTCGAACCACGCCAGCTCCTCGCCGAGCGCCGCGACGTCGCCGATGACGGTGATCGCGGGCGCCTTGATGTGCGCCGCGGCGGCGCGCTCCGGAAGCGTCTCGAGCGTCGCGACGAGCGAGCGCTGCCGCGGCAGCGTGCCCTGCTGCACGATCGCGGCGGGCTGGGACGCTGGCCGGCCGCCCGCGATGAGCTGCTCGGCGATGCGCGGGAGCTGCTTGACGCCCATGTAGAAGACGAGCGTGCCGGGGAACGCGGCGAGCGCGGGCCAGTCGATCTGCGTCTCCGGCTTGGCGGGATCCTCGTGGCCGGTGATGAACGCGACGCCCGACGAGAGCCCGCGGAACGTCACCGGGATGCCCGCGTACGCCGGCGCGGCGATGCCCGACGTGACGCCGGGGACGAGCTCGAACCCGATGCCGTGCTCGCGCAGCACGCGGGCCTCCTCGGCGCCGCGGCCGAACACGAGCGGGTCGCCGCCCTTCAGCCGCACGACGACCTTGCCGGCCGCCGCGTGCTCGACCATCACCCGCTCCGTCTCGGCCTGCGGCACCTGCGGGCCGCCGCCGATCTTGCCGACGTCGATCAGCTCGGCGTCGTCGCGGGCGTACGTCAGCGCTTCGAACGGGATGAGCTTGTCGTGGAGCACGACGTCCGCGCGCCCGAGCACCTCGATCGCCCGCGCGGTCAGCAGCCCTGGGTCGCCCGGCCCCGCGCCGACGAGGTAGACGAACCCGCTCACGGGCGCAGCACCTCCTCCGCGCCCGCCAGCAGCAGCCGGCGCGCGACCTCGGCGCCGAGCGCCTCCGGCGGGCCGTCGCTCCCGAGCTCGTCGGTGAGCCAGGCCGATCCGTCCGGCGCGCCGACGTACGCGCGGAGCAGGAGGTCGCCCTGAGCCGTCGGCGTGGCGTACGCGCCGATCGGGGTCGAGCAGTCGCCGCCGAGCCCGCGCACGAGCGCCCGCTCGCACACCAGCGCGGCCTCTGCCGCCGGATCGCGCAGCGCCGCGACGGCCTCGCGCGCGGCGTCGTCGTCCGCGCGCGCCTCGATCGCCAGCGTCCCCTGGCCGGGCGCGGGCACGAGATCCAGCGTGCAGGACGCCTCGTCGCGCCGCCCGAGCCGGTCGAGTCCCGCCGCGGCGAGCACGATCGCGTCCGCCTCGCCGTCGCGGAGCTTGCGCAGGCGCGTGTCCACGTTCCCCCGCAGCTCGACGATCTCCAGGTCGGGCCGCCGCGCCAGCAGCTGCGACGCACGCCGCAGCGAGACCGTGCCGATGCGCGCGCCGGACGGCAGCGCGTCGAGCGACGGCGCCCCGCACAGCACATCGCGCGGGTCGGCCCGCTCGGGCGCCGCGACCAACGCGCACCCGTCCGCCAGGTCGACCGGGACGTCCTTGGCCGAGTGCACGGCCAGGTCCGCCTCGCCGCGCAGCAGCGCCTCCTCGATCTCCAGCACCCACTCGCGCTTGTCCTCGACGGCGCGCCGCCGGTCGCCCGACGTCGTCACGGTGACCAGCTCGACGTCGCCAGGGAGGCGCGACGCCACCCACCGGGCCTGGGCGAGCGCCAGCGCGCTCCCGCGGGTCGCGATCCTCACGCGTGGCGCCGCAGCGGGCGGACGTTCTCGTCGGCGCGCTCCATCGCCGCGCCCTCCTCGAGCCCGAACAGCTCGCGCGTGAGCTGCAGCCGCCCGTGCCCGCCGAGCGTCTTGAGGCGCACGGTCGGCTCGTGCAGGAGCCGGTTCACCACCGCGCGCGCGAGCTTCTCCGCCCGCTCGCGATCGGCGTCGGTCTCCCACCGCTCCGCGTTCTCGGCCAGCACGCCGTCGACGATCTCCTCCGCGTGGGCGCGCAGCGCCGCGACGGTCGGCATCACGTCGAGCGTCGAGAGCCAGACGGCGAACCGCTCGATCTCCTCCTCGACGATCTGCTCGGCCTGGCGCGCCTCGGCCTCGCGCACGCGCAGGTTGCGGCGCACGACGCGCTGCAGGCCGTCGACGTCGATGAGCGTCACGCCCTCGAGGTCGCCGCAGCCCGGCTCGACGTCGCGCGGCACGGCGATGTCGAGGATGAGGAGCGGCCGGCCGGCCCGCGCGCGCATGATGTCGGCGAGCGCGTCCTCGTGGAGGATCGCGTGCGGCGACGCGGTCGACGCGACGACCATGTCGGCCTTCACGAGCTGCTCGGGCAGCTCGTCGAGCGGCAGCACCCCGCCGCCGAACTGGTCGGCCAGCGAGCGCGCGCGGTCGGCGCGGCGGTTCGCGACGAACATCGTGGTGACGCCCTTCGCGGACAGCGCCTTCGCGGTCAGCTCCGCCGTCTCGCCCGCGCCGATGATCACGACGTGGCGGTCGGCCAGCGGCCCGAGCACCTCGCCGGCGACGTCCACGGCGACCGACGAGACCGACGCGCCGCCCGCGCCGATCGCGGTCTCCGCGCGCACGCGGCCGCCCGCGCGCAGCGCGCTGTTGAAGAGGCGGTTCGAGAGCGGCCCCGACGTCCCGGCGGTCACCGCCGAGTCGTACGCGCGGCGGACCTGGCCCTGCACCTCGGCCTCGCCGACGATCATCGACTCCAGCCCGGAAGCGACCCGGTACAGCTGCCGCGCCGCGTCGCAGTTGCGCGGCGCGTAGACGACCTCGGCCAGCTCCGTCGGCCGGATGCCCGCGCGCGACGCGAGCTTGCCCAGCGCGGCGCTCTCGGCCTCCACCGGGTCGGTGACGACGAGGTAGATCTCGGTGCGGTTGCAGGTCGAGATCGCGACGGCCTCGCGGATCGACGGCGTCGACACCAGGTCCTGCAGGAAGCCCTCGGTCTCGGTCTGGAGCAGCGCGACCCGCTCGCGCATCGCCACGGGCGCGGTCTTGTGCGACACGCCCAGCAGCAGGACCTCGGCCGACGCGCTCATCAGCCCACCTCGGCAGGCTCGGGCGCGTCGCGCTCGGCATCCTGCCGTGTTGCCTCCTGGTTCAGCTCCGCCAGCTCGCGCTCGAGGTTGCTCAGGCGGTAGGCCATGATCCCGACGTAGATCAGGACGAGCGCGAAGAAGATGATGTAGGCCGCGGCGAGGTAGCCGTCTCCGTTCGGCATCAGACGTGCACCTGCGGGGCGGCCGAGCGGCCGGTCGGGAGCTGGCGCTCGCCGGTGATCCGGCGGCGCAGGGCCTTCACCTGGCCGCGCGTGTGCTTGGCGGCCATCTCGTACTTCCACAGCGTCACGAACAGCAGGCCGACGCCGACCAGCGTGACGAGGAACGTGAGCATCATCTCGCCGGGCATACCGCCCGTCGTCGTGCCCAGCGTGCGCGGGTGGATGAACGAGTCCGCCATCCGGACGGCGGCGAAGTTGAGGGGGACGAACGCCCCGCCGATGACGGCGAAGACGCTCGCGTAGCGCGCCTGCCGCTCCGGATCCTCGATCGAGAAGCGCAGCGGCTGGTACGTGGCGTACAGCAGGAAGACGATCAGGAACGAGACGAGCATCGGCTCGTCCCACACCCACCAGGCGCCCCACGAGCCCTTGGCCCAGACGGAGCCGGTGAGCAGGACGCCCACCGCGAGCACCAGCGACAGGTGGATCGCGACGTACGACCGCAGATCCCACCGCCGGTCGTGCGTGCGCAGGTGCTTGTAGCCCATGACGCCGCCGGCCGTGAAGCCGACCAGCGCCGTGATCCCCATCGCGACGTGGATGTAGAAGATCTTCTGGATGATCCCCTGGTCCGCGTCCTCGGGGGCGTAGAACGCGATCAGCAAGAGCGCGCCGGTCAGGACGACGGCGGTGGCGATGGACAGCGACCGGAGTCCCTTGCCGTAGAGCGTCACGTGGCTAGTCCTCAAGCAGGAAGTCGAAGACCCCGTAGGCGACGAGGCCGAAGATCAGATCATAGATGGCGAGCACGGCCACCCACCGGCCGGGGAGCGCCTGCGCGCCGCCCGCGGCGAAGAGCGGCGCGGTCGCCTCCGACGCCGCCAGCACCACCGGGACGAGCAGCGGGAGCGTGATGAGCGGCCCGATGAGGTCGCGCGCGCGGGTGCGCACGGCGATGCCGGCGACGAGCGTGCCGACGGTCGCGACGCCCGCGTTCCCCAGCGCGAGGACGAGCAGCAGCTCGGGCATCGCGCCCCATGGGGACGGGCCGAGCAGCAGGATCGCGAAGGCCGGGACGGCCACCAGCTCGACCACGCAGAGGAACAGGAACAGGCCGGTCGCCTTGGCCACGAACATCGCCGTCCGGTCGACCGGCGCGAGCAGGAAGCCGTCGAAGCCGCCCTGCTCCTCCTCGGCCACGAACAGCCGGTTGAGGCCGAGCACGGCGGCGAAGAGGAGCGTGACCCACAGCACACCGGCGGCGAGGTCGCCGTCCATCGAGGCGGCGTCCAGGCCGAAGTGGAAGAGCACGAACGTCGTGCACGCGAAGAGCGTCATGCCGGGGATCGACTCGAGCGTCTTCAGCTCGAGCTGGAGGTCCTTGCGGAGGATCGCGGCGACGGCGGTGCGCATGGCCTAGCGGTACAGCGCTCCCACGTCGTCGGGAGTGACCTCGGCGGCCGGCCGGAGCAGCTCCACGCGGCCGCCGCGCAGCCCGAGCGCCACGTCGGCCTCCGCGAGCCCACCGCGCGGGTCGTGCGACGTGATCACGCGCGTGCGGCCGCTCGTGCGCCCGATCAGCGGCTCCACCAGCTCGATCGAGGCGGGATCGAGGTTCGCACGCGGCTCGTCGAGGAGCAGCAGCGGCGGGTCGTGGAGGATCGCGCGGCACACCGCGGCGCGCTGGGTCAGGCCGCGGCTGAGCGTGCGGACGGCGTCGCCGGCGCGATCGGTGAGCTTCGTCGCCTCCAGCAGCGCGTCGATGCGCGCGTCGTCCACGCCGTGCAGGCGCGCGTGGAAGCGCAGGTTCTCGCGGACGGACAGGTCGCGGTACATCAGCGCCTCGTGGCTCAGCAGGCCGACCTTGCCGCGCACCGCCCACGCCTCGTCGGGCAGCGCGTGCCCGAGCACGCGCGCCGTGCCGAGCTGCGGCCGCAGCAGCGTGGCGAGGATGCGCAGGAGCGTCGACTTGCCCGCGCCGTTGGGCCCGAAGACGACGAGCGACGTGCCGGCCTCGACGGTGAGGCTGACCTCGTCCAGCGCGATCCGCTCCCCGAAGACCCGCGTGAGGTTCTCGAGGTGGATGGCGGGCTCAGTGGCGGCCGTCACCGCGGAGGGTGGCGACGACGTGCCTGAGCGTCGGCGCGATGACGGGGAACAGCTCCTCCACGGCCTTCGGGCTGCCGGGGAAGTTGACGATCAGCGTCTGCCCCGCGATCCCCGAGACGCCGCGGCTGAGGATGCCCATCGGCGTCTTCTCGAGCGACTTCGCGCGCATGGCCTCCGCGAACCCGGGCGCGTCGCGCTCGATGACCGCCTTCGTGGCCTCGGGCGTGACGTCGTCGGGCGTGAAGCCGGTCCCGCCCGTCGTGAAGACGAGCGCCATGTCGTCGTCGACGAAGCGGTGGAGCCGGTCCTCGATCAGCGCGAAGTCGTCGGGCACGACCTCCATCGCCTCCACGTCCGCGCCCGCCTCCTCGGCGAGGCGGGCGAGCAGCGGACCCGAGGTGTCCTCGGCCTGGCGGCGCGAGGCGCGGGTGGAGACGGTGAGCACGGCGGTCCGCACGGACGGCGGAGGCTAGTACGGCTACCCGAACAGCGGCGGCACCGCGCGCTTGACGCCCTCGGCGTCGAGGAACGTGTTCGCCTGCTGGCTGCCGTCGATGACGATCGACTGCGCGCCGGGCACGGTGTGGGAGCCGGGCCGCGACGTGCGGACGTCGTACGGGCCGCCCGAGCCGGCGAACCGCGGCGTCTGGCGGACGGTGCCGGTCGCGCGCTCCAGCCAGGCGACGCGGTAGCGCGTCAGGACCGGGCTGCTGGGCCGCGAGGCCGCGCGGAAGACGAGCGTCCGGCCGCGCCCGGACACCGTGCGCACCACGATCGTGTTCCCCTTCGGGTAGGCGATGCGGCTGCCGTTGAACGCGAGGTCGGTCGGCGTGTCGGTGGAGATGCGGCGGATCGAGGCGTTGCGCGACGAGAAGTAGATCCCGGGGCGCTTGCCGCCGCGCCGCACGAACGCGGTGCTGCCGAGCACGAGCTGCGGCGCGTGCTCGGTGTAGGCGGTGCTCGACAGGCGGCGGAGCTTCGTCTCGGTCCCGGTCGCGATGTTCAGCGCGTACAGGTCGCCGTCGCTGCGCGCGTACGTGACGACGAGGGTGCGGTTGAAGTCCGCGTCGACCTGCGTGCCGATCGAGGCCTGGGTCGGGCCGGGGAAGAACGGGATGTCGGGCGTCGTGACGGTGCCGTCGGGGGCGCGCAGCGTCAGCGTCCAACCGGTGTCCTCGCCGGGGGCGAACCAGGCCAGGTAGCCCCCGCCGGTCGCCAGGTTGACGGCGCCCGGGGCGGGCGTGAGCAGGGTGTCGGCGTGGGCCGCGGCGGGGGCGGCCGCGGCGAGGGCGGCGGTCGTCAGCAGGGTCAGGGACAGGCGCTTCATGTCCCTGGAACGGGGCGGCGCGGGGAAGGTCGCGCTCAGGGCTCGGCGCGGTGCCAGTCGCCGCTCTTGCCGCCGGTCTTGCGGAGCAGCACGACCTCGGCGATCTCGACGCCCTTCTCCAGCCCCTTGACCATGTCGTAGACCGTGAGCGCGGCGACCGACGCGGCGGTCAGCGCCTCCATCTCGACGCCGGTCCTGGCGCTCGTGCGGGCCTCGGTGGTGAGCGTCACCGTGCCGGCGGCGGCGTCGATCTCGCCCTCCACGCCGACGTAGGAGAGCGGCAGGCCGTGGCAGAGCGGGATCAGCTCGTCGGTGCGCTTGGCGGCGAGGATGCCGGCGAGCCGCGCGGTGCCGAGCACGTCGCCCTTGGGCGCGTCGCCGCGCTCCACCGCCGCCGCGGTCTCCGGCGACATCCGCACGATCGCGCGGGCGATCGCGCGCCGCTCGGTGACGTCCTTGGCGCCGACGTCGACCATCCGCGCCGCGCCGTGCTCGTCGAGGTGGGTCAGCTCTCCCATGTCCTCGGTGCATCGTACGGTGGGGCGTAGGGATGGAGAGCTTCACCGACCTCGCCGCGCGACCCGACGCGCCCCTCGACCGGCTGGCCCTCGCGCTGGCCGCGGAGTTCCGCGACGACGTCGACGCGCGCTGGGCACTCAACGAGCTCGACGAGCTGGGCGCGGAGCTGGAGGATCTCGTCGCACGGACCGGCTCCTCGCCGGAGGAGCAGGCCATCGCGTGCGGCGACCTGCTCGGCGGGCTGCACGGGTTCGCCGGCGACCAGGAGGACTACCACCACCCCGACAACTCGATGCTCGACCTCGTGCTGCGCCGGCGGACGGGTCTGCCGATCGCGCTGTCGGTCGTCTACGTCGAGGTCGCGCGGCGGGCGGAGCTGCCGCTCGTCGGGGTCGGCCTGCCCGGCCACTTCGTGGTGGCGCACGCGGGCGCGAGGCTCCCGCTCCTGCTCGACCCGTTCGCGGGCGGCGGGGTGATCGACCCGCCGGCGGGCGCGACGCCCGAGATGCTGCGGCCGTGGACGCCGCACGAGACGGCGATGCGGATGCTCAACAACCTCGTGAACACCTTCGCGCGGCGCGGGGCGCTGACCGACGCGCTCCACGCGGCCGACCTGCGCCTCGCGCTGCCGGCCGACGGGCCGACGCGCGAGGCGCTGAAGGTCGAGAAGCGGGCGATGCAGGCCCGCTTGAACTAGCTAGAACGCGAAGCGGCGCGAGACGCGGAACTTCGACACGATCGTGCCGCCCGCGACGGTGGCGCTGCCCTTGTACTTGAAGCGCATCCGGTAGGTCCCGGTCCGGCGGAGCGTGAAGCGCTTGGCGAACACGCCGTCCTTGCCGATCTTCGCGCTGCCGTACGAGCGGTACTTGCCGCCCTTCGAGCCGCGCGCGATCGCGATGCTCACCCGGCCGGTCGCCGTCTTCTCGCCGAGCTGGACGCGGATGCGGTAGCTCGGGCCGCGCGCGTCGGTCGTGCGCGCGGTGGAGACGTCGAACGGCGCCACCGCATCGACGGTCACGGGCGCGCTCCACGGGGAGAAGAACGTGCCGGACGCCGAGGTCGCGCCGGTGCGGGCGACGGCGACGTAGCGGCCGGGGGTCGTGAGGCGCAGCGGGACCGTGCCGGTGGCCGCGTCGACGAACGCCTCCTGCGACAGGCCGGCGATGCCGCCGTCCGGGCCGATGGCGCCGTTGAGGGCGTAGCGGATCTCGTTGCGGTTCGTGCCCGGGTTCGGCTGCCAGCCGAGCGGGACCGGCTGGGTGACGAACGAGTTCGGCTGGCGGATGAGGACGCGCTGCGGCGGCCCGACGAGGCCGACGCCCGCCGCGACGGCGTACTGGTACGTCGCCGTGCCGGTCGCCGCGCCCTTGCAGCTCGTGTCCTTCGCCCCGTACGTCGTGATCGTGACGGTGTACGTGCCGTTGCCGCGGTAGTCCTGCGGGCGGTTGACGTTGATGCCGTAGCAGTTGATCGGGGTGCTGGTGCCCGCGCCGTCGGGGCCGGTGAACGTCGCGGTGTAGTTCACGTTCTCGCCCGCGGCCATCGCGATGCCGACCGTCGGGTTCATCGACCGGAGGGTCACCGGGGCCGTCCAGGCCTGCGGGTTGCCGGCGTCGTCGGTCAGCGACACCTGCAGCGCGCTGGCGCTGGCGGGCAGCGTCGCGGCAGCGGTGATCGCGAAGGCGGAGATGGCGGCGACTCGCGCCCGCCGGGAAAGGTTCATGTGGAGGGTGCCTCCCTGCTCGTGGTTCACAGGGCGCCGTGCCCTGCCAGGTGCGGCGCGCCTACCCGGCGCGGAGTATGCCGAAAGATGGAGCGGCGGGGTGCCGCCTCTCACGACTTCCTCATGGACCGGCGGCAGAGGGGCGGCCGCGCGGGCGAGCACGTCGGAGCCCGGCGCCGGGACGTAGTTCGGAACCGACGGCCGGCCGGAGGGAACGTGCGTCGCCGTCCGCGCGTGGGGACGCTGACCGCATGTCACCTCCCAGCTACATGGTCTACGTCGTCCTGGCCGGCGTCGCCCTCGTCTCGCTGCTCGCGATGGCCATCGTCGGGTTCGACGCGTGGGTCGTCCCGGTCATCGTGATCCCGATCGTCGCCCTGTACGGCGTGTTCGACAAGCGGATGCGGCGCGAGGAACGGCGGCACGCCCGGCCCGCTGAGGGCTCGGACGTGCGGCATGCGTGACCGCGGTCGCTACGCCGGCTGATACGTGCGCTGGGCGGACGCGATGAGGTCCTTCACGGCGTCCGTCCGGCCGTCGCGGAGGAGCTGGATGGGGTCCGGCTCGCCGTTGACGATCGACTCGAAGAAGTCCTTGCGGTCCTGGTAGGTGGGGAGCGTGCCCTTCGCCCAGCCGCGGGCGTCGTTGAGGAGGATCGCGAGCTGCGCGTACTCCTCGCCGAACAGGTCGGAGATCTCGCGCTTCATCCGCTTCGCGAGCGCCGGGCTGGCGCCGGCGGTGGAGATCGCGATGGCCAGCGGGCCGGTGCGCACGATCGCCGGGAGGATGAAGTTGCAGAGCGGCGGGACGTCGACGATGTTGACGAGCATCGCCCGCTCCTCGGCGTCGTTGTAGATGCCGATGTTGATGTCCGTGTCGTCGGTGCAGGCGATCACGATGAACGTCCGCTCGAGGTCCTCCGGTCCGGCGTACTCGCGCTTGAGCCACTCGATCGACCCCTCGCCGGCGAGCCGCTCGAGCTCCGGCACCGCGTCGGGCGCGATGAGCGTCACGTCACCGCCACAGGCGAGCAGGCCCTCGACCTTCTCGAGGCCGATCTCCCCGCCGCCGACGACGAGGCAGCGGCGCCCCTTCAGCTTCAGGCATGCGATGTAGAACGTCGTGTCCAGCATGTCCCGCACGCAGGTCTGATCGCAGATCCCGCGCCGGAACTGGCACACGCATTCCTTCCCGGCGTACGCAGCGGCAGGCATGCCTCAGAGCCTACCCCCGCCCTGGGCGGGCCGGAGCAGCACGGCGCACACAAGCGCCGCTGCGCCAGCGTCGACGTACGGGCCGGGGCTGACCGGCGTGTCGTCGACCGCCCGCAGGATCGCGACGGCGACGAGCCCCGCGACGGCGGCCGCGGCGAGCGCGATCACGCAGCCGCCGGCGCCGCGTGCCGGATCACGAGCGCGTCGTAGTCGATCCGGACCGCGAAGACGCCGGAGTACGCGGGCGCGCCCTGCGACTCGGTGAAGTACGCGCCCTCGCTGCCCGCGACGGGACGAGCGGCGCGATGGCCAGTGCGACGAGGACCAGCGCCGCCGCGACGAGCACGGTGGTAGGCGGTCGGCGGAGGCGGGCGTTCATGCCGAGGTCGGAGCGGGTGGGCGCAGCAGCGTCGCGACTGCGAGGGACGCGGCGCCCACGGCGAGGACGATGCCACCGGACGGCGGCAGCTCGCGCGGGAGCCAGCGCCATGCGCCGTCGGCGGCGAGGATCGCGAGGACGGCCGGCGGCACGACCAGGAGCGGGCGCCGGAACCGCGTCGCGGCGGCCGCGGCGAGCACCACGCCGCCCGCGAACGGCGCCCACGCGTTCCACAGCAGGCCGTGCCAGGCGTCGGTCGGGAGGGTCGGGTCCCAGACCGGCAGCCAGGGCGACACGGCCAGCGCGAGTCCGCAGAGGAGCAGGCCCGTCTGACGCGGCGCCAAGCTGCCGAGCCGTCCGCTGGAGACCGCCACGCAGATGACGCCGGCGACGGTGAGCAGCGCGGCGGGGATCGCCGCAACGTCCGTGAGGTCGCGCGCGAGGACGCCCGTCGTGACGATCAGGGCGAGGACGCCGTCGTCGTCGGCGGCGTCGGTCGCGCCGGGCACGTCGGGGTGCACGATCTCCCAGAGCCCCTGGGGCGCGAGCGCCAGCGCCACGCCGGCGACGAGGAGGAGGAGCGTGGCCGGGGTGCTCGGCGCCGCGGGATCGGGCGCGGGTCGTGCGGCGAGCACGATGGTGAGCGGGAGGGCGATCGCCGTGACGGCGACGCCCGGCGTCAGCAGCTCGATGGCGACGTCGCCGGACAGGAACGCGACCGCGATCGGAACCGCCGTCACGCACGCGACCAGCCGGTGCCATGGGCGCGGCGGGCCGGTGGCGAGAATCGCGAGCAGCGCGCCGCCGGCGATCGCGACCCAGCAGGGCCGCCCCAGCGCCCCCCAGCCCGTGACCGCCAGCGTGAGGTCGTCCTCCTCCGCGCGCCGTGCCCACACGAGCCACGGGGCGACGGCGAGCGCCAACCCGGCGACCGCCAGCCGCGGGCGCTCGACGAGCCGGACCGTCACCGGCGTCCGGGCGAGCAGCGCCGCGGCGGTCAGGAGCGCCGCGACCGCGAGGGCCAGCAGCGCCAGGCCGGCGCCGCGTGCGGTGGCGATCAGCGGCTCCGCGGCGGCGGCGTACGTCAGGGCGTCGTCGGGCGCCCGGTGCCACGCGGCGTTCGCAAGGGGCGCGCCGCCGTCCAGCGGCGTGAGGGCGACCGCGGCGGCGATGCCGGCCAGGGCGAGGGCCGCGATGATGACCGGGCCACGATGGAGCTCGTCGACACGTCGTCGCACGTCGCTGGCAGCATGACCGGCACGGCGGCGCCCTGCTTCGCCGCGTGCGCGGGTCAGACGAGCGCGTCGGGCGCGGCGGGCGGCGGCTCGGGCGGGTGGCGCCGCTCGCGCCAGCCGAGGCCGAGGCCGATCAGCGCCGCGACGAGGCCGATGAGCGCGACCCACTGGCCGCCGGCGCGGTCGCGGGAGATGCGGGCCTCACCGACGCCCTCGCCGAACGAGCCCTCGACGAGCGTGACCGTGTCACCGGTGAAGCCGTCGGCGAGGAGGACGCCGAGCGCGATCGCGCAGAGGATCGCGGCGACGGCGAGGACGATCCACGGGACGCGGTGGACGGCCGCGTCGTAGATCGCCAGGCCGATCAACCCCACGCCGAGGAGGAAGAGCGCGACGTCGCCGCCGTCCCAGAACTCCCAGCCGGTCTGCGCGAGCTCGGCGACCACGCTGGCGACCTCGCTCTGCGACGGCTCCTCGAAGCCGCTGTACTCGAGCGTGCCCGACACGTCGAACCACGTCGCGAAGAGCGACGCGCAGATGAGGACGCCGCCGATGGCGAGCGGGATGGGGACGAGCAGGCGGGAGAGCATCGGGACCGGAGGGGGAAGTGAACCAGGCGCGCGTCAGCGGCGCAGCGCCCGCCGCGCGACGCGCGCCACGGGCAGCGCCTGGGTGCGCCACGCCCGCGAGCGGTCGCGGTCGCGGCCCGAGCGCAGCCAGGCCATCGCCTCGCCGGCGCGCAGGAGGGAGCTGTCGTACGGGTGCCACCACGGCTCGCGGCCGGTCGGCGGGTCCCACGTGACGACCTTGTCGGTGACGCACTCGCGCAGCGCCGCCTCGCCGCGCACGCGGCCCAGGCCCGAGTCCTTCGCGCCGCCCCACGGCAGCTGCGGCGCCACCGGCGCGACCTGGTGGTCGTTGAGCCAGACCATCCCGGCGTGCAGCGCCCGCGCGATCCGCGCGCCCTTCGCGCGATCGCCCGTCCACACCGACGCGCCGAGGCCCAGCTCCGCCGCGTTCGCACCCGCGATCGCCTCCTCCAGCGTGTCGACCGCGGTCACGCAGAGCACCGGCCCGGGGACCTCCTCGCGCAGCACCGGCGCGTCGGCCGGCACGTCGGTCAGCACCGCGGGCGCCACGTACGCGCCCTCGCCGCCGCCCCCGCATCGCACCACGGCGCCGCGCTCCACCGCGTCCGCGATCAGCGCCCGCACCCGCACCGCGCGGGCGTCGGAGGCGAGCGGGCCGACCTCGGTGGCGGGATCGAGCGGATCGCCGACGCGCAGCGCGGACGCGCGCTCCACCACGCCGGCGACGAACCGGTCGTACCGCGGCCGCAGCACGTAGACGCGCTCGGCGGACCCCGCGGCCTGCCCCGCGTTCGCGAACGCCGCCCACACCAGCCCCGCGACAGCGCGGTCGAGCGCCGCGTCCTCGAGCACGAGCGCCGGGTCGTTGCCGGCCAGCGCGAGCGTGACGGCCTTCAGATCCCGCGCGCAGGCCTCGCCGACCTCGCGCCCGACCTCGGCCGAGCCGGCCAGCCGCACCTGGTCGACCGGCGCAGCCACCAACGCGCGGCCGGTCGCGCTCCCGCCGTGGACGACACGCAGCAGCCCTTCCGGCAGTCCCGCCCGCGTGAAGGCCCGCAGGATCCGCTCGCCCGTCAGGCACGCCAGCGGCGACGGCTTGAGCACCACGGCGTTGCCCGCCATCAGCGCGATCGCGACGTCCCCGAGCGGCTGCGCGAACGGGTCGGCGGCCGGCGAGATCACCGCGACGACGCCCAGCGGCGCGTGCGTCACCCGCGCGCGCTTGCGGGGGAAGAACGTGTGCGAGAGCCCGACGCGGTCGTCGCCGAGCACCGTCGGACCTTCCTCCGCGAGCCACCGCAGCGTCTCGATCGCGGGCAGGATCTCCAGCGACTCGGCCTCCACGACGGGGCGCCCCGTCTCGCGCGCGATCAGCGTGCGGAGGTCGTCGAGCTCGTCGATCACCGCCTGCGCCGCGCGCACCATGTAGCGCGCCCGGTCGGTGGGCCGCAGCTGCGCCCACAGCGGCTGCACGGCCGCCGCGCTCGCGACGATGCCCGCCACGCCCTCGGGCGGCGTCAGCGCCACCGAGCCGATCGTGAGGCCGGTGGCGGGCTCCAGCGACTCGTGTCTGGCGGCGGCGTCGCTCACGCCGCGGAGGCTATGCCACCCGGGGGACGAGGACGCCGCGGCCGCGCGCGGCGTGATCGGCCAGTGCCTGTGCGAGCAGGGCGGTCACGGCGGGCTCGTCGGCGAGCAGGGTCGGGGCCCCGTCGGTGGCGTCGACGGTCGCGACGCCGACGATGGCCTCGCGCGAGCGCTCCGGGTCCCACCGGGTCGCGACGATCGACCACCGCTCGCCGCGCTGGAAGCGCAGGCCGCGGCGGACGTCGAGGTCGCCGGTGCTGATGCCCATGCGCGCGAGGAAGTCGGTGATCTCCGCACGGTCGCTCGTCCGCGGCAGGCGGAGCCGGACGCGCCCGCAGCCGGGGACGTCGTGGTGGCGGTCGAGGTAGGTGGACGGCATCGCCCCCTCACCCTGGCAGGCCTCACCCGGAGCCTCGTGAACGACCGGTTGCACGGTTCGAACCTAGGCGTGCGCCTGCGCCTGGTCGACGTGGCCGGGCTCCCAGTCCCAGGCGTCGAACCGCTCGTTCAGCGCGGTGACGATCGCGTCGGTGTCGCCGCTCAGCACGGTCCCGTCGTCGAGCACCGCGACGGGGATCGAGTCCTGCCCGGAGACCTCGCGGAGGCGGGCGCGGTCCTCACGGCGCGGCTCGACCTGGCGCACGACGTAGTCGACGCCGAGCTCGGTCAACCGCTCGCGGACCTGCGCGGAGTAGGGGCACCATTCGGCCTGGAAGAGCTGGAGCACGCGTGGGCCACTACCCAGTCCCGCGCCCGCGTGCACGCCGGATGCGCTCCAGCCGCTCGCCCAGCTCCCGCTCGGTCGCCGTCGGCACGTAGAACCGCTGCCCGACGACCTCCTCGGGCAGCAGCTCCTGCGGCGAGACGTGCCCGGGCCGGTCGTGCGGGTAGTCGTAGCCGCTCTCCCGCCGCGTGGACGAGCGCAGGTAGTCGGGCGGGAGCCGCGCGCCGTTCTCGCGCACGTACGCGCGCGCCGCGTTCAGCGCCCGGTACGCCGCGTTGGACTTCGGCGCGAGCGCGAGGTAGACCGCGCACTGCGCCAGCGCGTGCGCCGCCTCCGGCAGGCCGACGTGCTCGACCGCCTGCGCGGCGGCGACCGCCACCTGCAGCGCCTGCGGGTCCGCGTTGCCGATGTCCTCCGAGGCGAGGATGACCATCCGGCGGACGATGAAGCGCGCGTCCTCGCCGCCCTCCAGCATCACCGCGAGGTAGTAGAGCGACGCATCCGGGTCGCTGCCGCGCGTGGCCTTGATCCACGCCGACGCGTAGTCGTAGTGCTGGTCGGCGGCGCGGTCGTAGCGGATCGCGCGGCGCTGGATCGCCTGCTCGGCGCGCTCGACGTCGATGACGCCCTGCTGCTCGGCGGCGATCTCCAGCGCGCCGAGCGCCACGCGCGCGTCGCCCTCGGAGCGCTCGGCGAGGAACCGCAGCGCGTCCTCCTCGATCTCGATGCCCGTCCGCTGGATCAGCGTCGCGAGGTCGTCGGCGCTCAGCGGCTGCAGCTCGTACACGCGGACGCGGCTGATGAGCGCGGAGTTGACGGAGAAGTAGGGGTTCTCGGTCGTCGCCCCGATCAGCGTGACCAGGCCCTCCTCGACGGCGGGGAGGAGCGTGTCCTGCTGGGCCTTGTTGAAGCGGTGGATCTCGTCGAGGAAGAGCACGGTCCGCTCCCCCGAGGCCTTGCGCCGGTGGTCGGCCCGCTCGAGCACCTTGCGGACCTCGGGCCGCCCCGCCTCGACGGCGCTCAGCTCCTCGAACGCGGCGTTCCCCGACGCGGCGACGAGCCGGGCGAGCGTCGTCTTGCCGGCGCCGGGCGGCCCGTGGAGCAGCATCGAGTGCGGCCGCCCCTCCTCGATCGCCCGCCGCAGCGGCTGGCCGGGCCCGAGCAGGTGCTGCTGGCCGACGACGTCGTCGACGGTGCGCGGGCGCATCCGCACCGGCAACGGCGCGTCGGACTCCGGCACGCCCGTGCGCGTGCGGCGCGGCTCGTCGGGCGGGGTGAAGAGCTGGTCCATCGCCTCCCAGTATCGCCACGCCCCCGGAGGCATCCGCCGCCCGAAGTCCCGGGGGCAGGTTCAGGGGCGCCCCCGAGGTGCTCGGGGGTGACGGGCGCGAGAGTCGCCGTCATGCCCGTCCCGCACCAGAACCTCCTCGCCGGCGCCGCCGCGGCCGCCGCGCTCCTGACCTCCGCCGTCCCCGCTGCCGCCGCGCCCGCCGGCACGATCGACACTGGCTGGAACGGCGGCGCGTTCACGCCCCTCACGTTCGCCCCGACCGACAGCGCCGATGGCCGGCACGTCGCGCGCTTCGCCGACGGCAGCGTCGCCGTCCTCGGCGTGTCGACCGTCTCCGGGACGACGCGCCCGGTCGTGGCCCGCTACCTGGCCGACGGCCGGCCCGATCCCGCGTTCGGCTCGGGTGGCCGCGTGCTGGTCGACCTGCCCGGCGACGACGGGCCGGCGGCGGGGATCGTCCCGCTGTCCGGCGGCCGGCTGCTCGTCGCGGGCACGGGGCAGGTCTCGGGGGCGAGCTCGGACGACTACCTCGTCCAGCGCCTGCGCGCCGACGGCACGGTGGATCCCAACTTCGGCAGCGGCGACGGGCTCGCCGACGGCGTCTTCCGCATCGGCCTGGTCGACAAGCAGGAGCAGCTCGGCGCGGTCGCCGTCGACGGCGACGGGCGCCTCGTCCTCGTCGGCTCGACCGACGCCGGCCCGGCGCAGGACCTGCTCGTCGCGCGCATCACCCCGGAGGGCGCGGCCGACACGTCGTTCTCCGGCGACGGCCTGTGGCGCTACGACTCCGGCGGGCCCGAGCGGCCGTCGGCCGCGGTCAGCTCCGGCGTGCAGCTCACGATCGGCGGGAGGCTCTTCGAGGCCGGCGGTGCCGGGTTCGTCCTGCGGATCAACATGCACTCCTCCCCGACGCAGGACATCGGCTTCGGCTCCAACGGCCGGCGGCTGATCGACGAGGCCAGCGGCTCGGTCGAGGTCGACGACCTCGTCGTCCTGCCCGACCGGAGCGTGCGCGTGATCGGCGACGTGAGCGGTGGGGCGAGCTTCATCGAGGGCCTCACCTCGAGCGGGCTGCCCGACGCGACCTTCCTCGGCGGCGAGCGCCGGTTCACCGACGGCGCGTACCCCGCGGCGTCGGCGGCGATCGAGGCGCTGCCGGACGGGCGACTCGTCGTCGCGGGCCTCCAGCAGTCCAGCGCGACCGAGGGCAAGGCGTACGTCCAGCGCCTGGCCGCGGACGGGCAGCCGGACCCGTCGTTCTCCGGCGACGGCACCGCGCTGCTCGACGGCGGGCTGCCGCTCAGCGCGGCGAACGGCCTCGCGGTCGAGCCGTCCGGCGACCTGCTCGTCACCGGCACCGGAGGCACGTCGGTCGGCGGGCTGCGGATGGTGACGGCGCGGGTGAACGGCAGCGAGAAGCCCGATCCCGCTCCGCCCGCGCAGCCCGGCCCGCCCGCCGAGCCCGGCCCGCCGGCGCCGCCCGCCCCCGCGCCCGGCAGCGCCGCGCCGGTCACGCCGCCGCCCGCGTCGAAGGTCGTCCCGCGCGCGGCCGACGTGATCGCGCTGCCCGCCGCCAGGACCTGCGTCTCGCGCCGCACGATCGCGCTGCGGCTGAGGGCGCCGAAGGGCGCGAAGGTCGTCTCCGCCACCGCGAAGGTCGGCGGCGGGAAGGCCCGCAGGCTCACCGGCACGCAGGTCTCGCTGCGCGGCCTGCCCAAGGGCACGTTCAAGGTGACCGTGACGGCGAAGCTCTCGACCGGCGAGACGCTGACGCTGAAGCGCACCTACCGGACGTGCGCGAAGAAGAAGGCCAAGCGCGGGCGCTAGTCGCGCCAGGACGCGCCGAGCACCCGGCGCCAGTTCCCCCACGCGATCTGCTCGATCTCGTCCTCGCCGAACCCGTCCTCGGCGAGGGCGTCGAGCAGCCTCGGCAGGCCCGCGACGTCGCCCAGCGCGTCCGGGATCGGCGCGCCGTCGAAGTCCGAGCCGAGCGCCACGTGGTCGATGCCCGCGACGTCGGCCACGTGCCGGATGTGCTCGACCAGCACCGTGAGCGGCGTGTCGGTGTCGTCGGCGCCGTCCGCGCGCAGGAACGGCGCCGCGAACACGACGCCGACCAGGCCGCCCGTGGTGGCGATCGCGCGCAGCTGCTCGTCGGTCAGGTTGCGCGACGACGGGCACAGCGCGTGGGCGCCCGAGTGGGAGGCGACGAGCGGCGCGGTGGAGATCCGCGCGACGTCCCAGAAGCCGTTCTCGTTGAGGTGGCTGAGGTCGACGACGATGCCCAGCTCGTTGCACGCGCGCACGAGCCGCTCCCCGGCCGCGGTCAGCCCCGGACCGGTGTCCGGCGACGACGGGAAGCGGAACGGGACGCCGTGGCCGAAGTCGTTGGGGCGCGACCACACCGGCCCGATCACCCGCACACCCGCCTCGTACCAGTCGTCCAGGCCGGCGAGGTCACGGGCGATCGGCTCCGCGCCCTCCAGCCCCAGCACCGCGGCGAGCCGGCCGTCGCGCACGGACAGGTCCAGGTCGGCGGTGGAGCGGACGACGCGCACCGCGCCCATCGCCTCGAGCGTGAACAGCCGCGCGGCGAAGCGCGTCGCGGCGGCCAGCGCGTCCTCGTGTGGGAGCGGCGCCGGCAGCGGCACGTCGTAGCCGCCCTCCCCGAACTCGATCGCGTCCAGCGGCTCGTTCACCGAGTCGCAGAACACAGCGAAGATGCCGCCCGCCAGGCCGCCGGCTGCGGCCCGCTCGACGTCCACGTGGCCGCCCTCGCGACCCGCGGCGATCTCGGCCGCCTCGGCGGAAGTCAGCACGTCGTTGTGTCCGTCGAAGACCGGCGGCATGTCGCGGGCACGATGCCACACGTACGCTCTGGGGATGGACGCCACGGCGCTCCTGCAGCGCCTCATCCGCCTGAACACGGTCAACCCGCCCGGGAACGAACGTCCCGCGCAGGAGCTCCTCGCGGGGCTGCTGACCGCCGCCGGCTTCGAGGTCGAGCTCGTCGGCCGCACGCCCGAGCGCCCGAACCTGGCCGCCCGCCTGCGGGGCAAGAGCGACGGCCCGACGCTGTGCCTGCTCTCCCACGTCGACACCGTCTACGCGACGCCCGCCGACTGGCAGCGCGACCCGTGGTCGGGCGATGTCCACGACGGCTTCCTCTGGGGCCGCGGCGCACTCGACATGAAGAACCAGACCGCGGCCGAGGTGAGCGCGGCGACCGGGCTCGCGCAGTCCGGCTGGCGGCCCGAGCACGGCGACCTGCTCGTCGTCAGCGTCGCCGACGAGGAGACCGGCGGGGAGGAGGGCGCGGTGTGGATCTGCGAGAACCGCCCCGACCTGGTCCGCTGCGACTACCTGCTCAACGAGGGCGCGGGCACGGTGATCCCGCACGACGGGCGCCGGGTCTACGGCGTCTGCGTGGCGGAGAAGGGCGTCTTCCGGTTCCGCGTGATCGCGTCCGGCACGGCGGGCCACGCGTCCACGCCGCAGGTCGGCGACAACGCGCTCGTCAAGCTCGCGCCCGTCATCGAGCGGCTCGCAGGCGGCCGCGCGGGCCACGACGTGACGCCCGGCCCGCAGGCGCTGCTCGACGGGCTCGGCGTCGGGGGCATCGAGGAGCTGCGCGCCGCCGACCCGCGCCTGGCCGACACGGTCGAGCCGATGCTGGCGGTGACGTTCGCGCCGACGCGCGTGTTCGCCAGCGAGAAGATCAACGTCATCCCCGCCGAGGCGACGCTCGCGGTCGACTGCCGCGTCCCGCCGGGCCACGGGCGCGAGACGGCGGAGCGGCGGCTGCGGGAGGTGCTCGGCGACGTGCTGTCGAGCAGCAACGGCGACCTGCGGATCGAGTTCTTCGAGGAGGTCGTCGGCAACCAGTCGCCGGTCGAGTCGCCGCTGATGGACGCGATCCGGGACTGGGTGGCGGTCGAGGACCCCGGCGCCGAGGTCCTCCCGACGATCCTCCCCGGCTTCACCGACTCGCGGACGTTCCGCGCCGCGTTCCCCGAGTGCGTCGCCTACGGCTGGTTCCCCCAGCGCCACCAGAGCTTCTACGACACCTGGCCGCTCATCCACTCGGCCGACGAGCGCATCGACGTGCGCGACCTCGAGTGGGCGACGCGGTCCTACGCCGACGTGACCAGGAGGATCCTCGGATGAGCGACCTGACGACGACCGAGTCGCCCGACAAGCCGGACAAGCTGCGGCTCGGCGGGATGGCCCTGCGCAACGGGCTGCTCGTCCACGGGCCCACGCACTGGGCGGCCGCGTGCCGCCGCAAGGACGGGACGATCGGGACGGCCTCCGGCGTCAAGCCGCGCTTCAAGGCGCTCGACGGCGTGCCGGGCGCGCGCGGCGTGGTGCGGCTCGGCGAGGCGATGGCCGTCATCCCGCTGGTGAAGAAGAACCTGCCCGAGGCGCAGCTGCCGTTCGAGGACGCGAAGGTCGCGGGAGCGGCGGCGGGCGCGTCGCTCGCGTCGAAGGTCATCCGGAGGCGCGGCCGCGGGGCGACCGGGGCGGAGGCGCTCGCGGCGGCGATCTCGGTGCTCCCCACGGTCGTCGCGCTGCGCTCTGGCGAGCTGGCTGCGTACCACGGCGCCGAGCACATGGCGATCGGCGAGTACGAGAGCGGCGGGAGCGCGACGAAGGAGCACGACCGCTGCGGCAGCCACCTGATGGCGCCGCTGCTCGCGGCCAACCTCGTCGGCGCGGCGCTGATCAAGAAGCTCGTCGACAAGCCCGGCGCGGTGCACGGCGGGGCGGTCGCGCTCGGCTCGATGGCGTTCGCGGTCGAGGTCTTCGGGTGGACCGAGCGGCACCCCGACAACGGGGCGACGCGGGCGATCAAGGCCCCGGGTCACGCGCTGCAGGTCGGGCTCGGCACGCGCGAGCCGACCGACGCGCAGCTCGAGGTCGGGCGCGCGGCGCTCGCGGAGATCCTGCGCGCGGAGGGCGCCGATGGCGACGCGTGAGCGGGTCGCGCCGGAGACCTTCCGGCTCCCCGTCGAGCGGATCCGCTCGGGGTACTACGCGGACGCGTACTTCGTCTACACGAAGGACCTGCTCGAGAAGGAGGGGCGCCACCCGCACGTCCTGATGCAGGTCTTCCAGCGCAAGGCGTCCGTGCTGGGCGGGATCGACGAGGCGATCGCGATCCTCAAGGCCGGCGCGGGGCGCCACGTGGACGGCGCGTGGGTGCCCGGTTGGGACGAGCTCAAGGTCCGCGCGCTGCACGAGGGCGACGAGATCGCGCCGTACGAGGTCGTGATGACGATCGAGGGCGATTACCAGCTGTTCGCCCACCTGGAGACCGTCTACCTCGGCACGCTCGCCCGGCGCACGCTCATCATGCGCAACGTCAAGGAGGTCGTGGAGGCGGCGAACGGCAAGCCGATCTTCTACTTCCCGGCGCGGCACGACCATTGGCTCGTCCAGACCGGCGACGGGTGGGCGGCGCACATCGCGGGGTCGGTCGGCGTGTCGACGGACGCGCAGGCGTCGTGGTGGGGCGGCACGGGCATCGGGACGGTCCCGCACGGGCTGATCGCGGCGTACGGCGGCGACACCGTCGCGGCGGCGCGCGACTTCGCCAAGCACTACGCGGGCCAGATGAACGTGACGGTGCTCGTCGACTGGGAGAACGAGTCGCCGCGCACGGCGGTCGAGGTCGCCGACGCGCTCGGCGACGACCTGTGGGGCGTCCGCCTCGACACGAGCGGCTCGGTCGTGGACCGCTCGCTGTGGCACGAGATGGAGACCGCGCCGCCGTTCACGCCGACGGGCGTCAACGAGAAGCTCGTCCGCAAGGTCCGCGCGGCGCTGGACGACGCGGGGCACGGGCGGGTGCGGATCGTGGCGTCGGGCGGGTTCACCGCCGCGCGCATCCGGGAGTTCGAGCGGCTCGGCGTGCCGGTCGACGCCTACGGCGTGGGCTCGTCGCTGATCCGGGGCGACAACGACTACACCGCTGACGTGGTTCGTGTGGACGGGAAGCCCTGCGCGAAGAAGGGCCGTGGCGAGTGGGACAGCTCGCGTCTTAGTCCAGTGGACTGAAAGACGGTTGAGGTTTGGCCCTGCATGGTCGACCCTGACTCCTGATGCAGTGGCTCCAGGACTGGGCGTACGACTGGCAGGGCTTCATCAGCATCGTCTTCATGGTGGTGCTGGTGGTCGTCTTCGTGCGGATGGCGCGGGGGCTGCCCAAGACCAAGCCCCAGCAGATCAAGCCGGACACCAAGCAGGCGATCGCCTGGGAGGACATCGCCGGGGCCGACCAGCCCAAGGCCGAGCTGCAGGAGGTCGTCGACTTCCTGAAGGACCCGAAGGGCTTCCAGCGCCTGGGCGCGAAGGCGCCGAAGGGCGTGCTGCTGCACGGGCCGCCCGGCACCGGCAAGACGCTGCTCGCCAAGGCCGTCGCGCACGAGTCGGGCGCGGAGTTCTTCGCGCAGTCGGCGTCGTCGTTCGTCGAGATGTTCGCCGGCCTGGGCGCCGCGCGCATCCGGCGGCTCTTCCGCGAGGCGCGCAAGTCGTCGCCCGCGATCATCTTCATCGACGAGCTCGACGCGGTCGGCGCCAAGCGCGGCTCGGACAACTCGTCCGAGCGCGAGCAGACGCTCAACCAGCTGCTCGTCGAGATGGACGGGTTCCCCGACTCGCAGGACATCGTCGTGATGGCGGCGTCGAACCTGCTGGACAAGCTCGACCCGGCGCTGCTGCGGCCGGGCCGGTTCGACCGCCAGGTCTTCGTCGCGCCGCCGGACGTCGAGGGGCGCCGGGCGATCCTCGACGTGCACACCCGCAACAAGCCGCTGCGCGACGTCGACCTCGACCTGGTCGCGCGCCAGACCTCCGGGCTGACCGGCGCGGACCTGGCGAACCTCGCCAACGAGGCCGCGATCCGCTGCGCGCGCCGCAAGGGCCACGCGCTCGTGCAGGACGACTTCGACAAGGCGCTGGAGCGCGTGGTCGCCGGCGTCGAGTCGTCGCGCCGGCTGACCGACCACGAGCGCCGCGTCGTCGCCTGGCACGAGGCCGGCCACGCGCTGGTCGGGGAGCTGCTGCCGTCGGTCGACCGGCCGCACAAGGTCTCGATCGTGCCGCGCGGCAGCGCGCTCGGCTTCGCGATGTCGCTGCCCGAGGAGGACCGCTACCTGAAGACCCGCGAGGACCTCGTCGACTACATGACGGTCCTGCTCGGCGGGCGGGTGGCGGAGCAGCTCGTGTTCGGCTCGGTCACCACCGGCGCGGCCAACGACCTGCAGAAGGTCGCGGAGATCACGCACGCGATGGTCCAGCACTACGCGATGGGCTCGTCCGCCACCGGCCCGCGCGCGTGGCTCGACCTCGAGGTCGCGTCCGAGACGTCCCGCCGGATGCGCGACGAGGAGCAGCGCGAGCTGGCGATCGAGGCCGAGATGGCCGCCCGCGACATCCTCGTCCGCCACCGCGCCAAGCTCGACGAGCTCGCGGCCGCCCTGCTCGACCGCGAGGTCCTCGACCGCGCCGACCTCGACCGCATCCTGGGCGACGTCCCGCGCGTCGAGCGCCCGCCGGTCACGGGGCTGCGCCTCGCGGCCTCCGACCCGACGCCGCCGCGCGACGACGCCTGACCGATCGCGCGCGCTGCTAGCCGCGGCGGACGATCGCCCGCGCGACGCGGTCGACCTGCGTCTTGCTGCTGCCGAAGACGGTGAACGCGACCTTGCGTCCCTTCGCCGTCGTGCAGAGGCCCGCGAGGTTGGAGACGCCGGAGAGCGTGCCCGTCTTGGCGCGGCACTTCGTCCCGGTGAGGCGGCCGCGGAGCGTGCCGCTGCCGGCCTTGACGAGGAGCGACTCGGCGCCCGCGCGGCGCAGCGAGCGCAGGACGGAGACGACGGCCTTCGCGCTGCCGGTGTCGCGGCGGTCGAGGCCGCTGCCGTCGACCAGGGTCGTGCCGGGGCGCTGGACGAGCCTCGCGCCCGCCGCCGTGGTGGCGGGCACGACGCCGCGCGCGGCGGCGATGCGCTTCGTGAGCATCTCCGCGAAGAAGTCGTCGGACTCGGCGAGCATCGTGGAGATCAGCTCGGCCATCGTCGGGGACGGGACGCTCGCGATCTGCGTGCCGCCCGCGATCGGCGTCGTGGTCGTGCCCGGGCGGTTCGGGAGCACGATCCCCTTCGCCTCGAGCTGGTCGTCGAACTTCGCGGCCGCGAGCGGGAGCGGGTCGCCGCTCACCGGGCCGCCCGGCGTCGTCTGGCCGAGGTCGTAGGAGAGCGCGCTCAGCGGCGCCTTCAGCTCGGGGTCGAACGCGCCGCCGGTCGCCGGCCCGCCGCGGACGGTGTCGAACAGCGACTCGTCCGCGATCACCGCGCCGGTGATCCGCTTCACGCCCGCCGCGGCGACCTGGTCGGCGAGCGTGAACGCCTGCGACGTCCCGAAGGTCGGATCGCCGTCGCCGTGGAGGACCAGGTTCCCGTGCAGCGTCCCCGCGACATCGAGCGGGCCGGTGGCCAGCACGGTCGTCTTCAGCGTCCCGCCGCGCCCACCGAGCCGCTGCAGCGCGGCGAGCGAGGTGAGCAGCTTCGTGGTCGAGGCGAGCGGGCGCTTCGCCGTCGCGCGCCGCGCGTAGAGGCTGCGGCCGCTCTTCGCGTCGGTGACCTGGACGGCGACCTGCGTCCCCTTCGTGAGGCGGTCGAGCTCCTGCGTGAGCGTCTGCGCCGGCGCGGCGGCCGGGAGGGCGAGGAGGGCCGCCGCGACAACCGCGGCGGCGAGGGAGGGCTTCCGGGACATGGCGGCGGCCACGCTATCCGGCCACGCCAACGTGCAACCAATCAGTTGCGCTACGATGGCGGCGTTCCCATGACCAACCGATCTCCCAGCCCGTCGTCTAGCCTCCCCGCTTGCATGTTCGCCCGGATCGACCATCTCGGCGTCGCCGTCACCGACCTCGACGCCGGCATCGAGCTCTACGAGCAGACGTACGCGATGAAGCTGGTGCACCGCGAGACGGTGACCGAGCAGGGCGTCGAGGCCGTGCTCCTCGATGTCGGCGAGAACCACGTCGAGCTGCTGCGCCCGCTGTCCGAGGACACCCCCGTGGGGAAGTTCCTCGCCAAGCGCGGGCCCGGCCTGCACCACGTCGCCTACCAGGTCACCGACATCGAGGCCACGCTGGCGCAGCTCAAGGGCGCCGGCGCGCGGCTCATCGACGAGACCCCGCGGATCGGCATCCGCGGCTCGCGGGTCGCGTTCCTGCATCCGGCGTCGTCCGGCGGCGTGCTGACCGAGATCGTCCAGCCCGCGGAGGGTGCTCACTGATGGCAAGCGTGCAGCGGATCAGCATCGGCTTCCAGGCCTCGCCGCCTGTCGCCCTGCGGGTGTCGGAGGAGGAGCTGAGCAAGCTCAACGGCGCCCTCGGCGGCGAGGGGTGGCACGACGTGGCCGGCGAGGACGGCAACCTCCGCCTCAACCTCGGTGTCGTCGCCTGGGTGCGCGTCGAGAAGGACGAGCAGCGGGTCGGCTTCGGCCTCAAGTAGCGCCCGCGCGCAGTCCCAGCCTTGACCGAAGGGCCGGCGCCACGCCGGCCCTTCGTCGTTGTGCGCCCGTACGTCTTCCAATACAGTTGTACGTGATGACGAACGCACCGCAGGTCTTCGACGCGCACGCCGAGGCGTACGACAGCGCCCGGCGGCGGCTCATCCCGCCGTTCGACGCCTTCTACGGGACGGCGGTCGGCGCCGTCCCGGTCAAGGCGAAGACCGTGCTCGACCTCGGCGCGGGGACCGGGCTGCTCAGCGCGATGGTGCGGGAGGCGCGGCCCGACGCGGCGCTGACGCTGCTCGACGGCGCGCCGGCGATGCTCGAGCAGGCGCGGGGGACGCTCGGGGAGGACGGCGTGTCCTACGTCGCTGCGGACCTGACGGACGCGCTGCCCGAGGGGCCGTGGTGCGCGGTCGTCAGCGCGCTGGCCATCCACCACCTCGACGACGCCGGCAAGCGCGACCTGTTCGCGCGGGTCCACGCCGCGCTCAAGCCGAAGGGCGTGTTCGTCAACGCCGAGCAGGTCGCGGGGCCGACGCCGGACCTCGACGCGCTGTACCGCGCCTGGCACGAGGAGCGGGCGCGCGCCGCGGGCAGCGACGACGCCGAGTGGGCCGGCGCGGAGGAGCGGATGCGCTTCGACCGCTGCGCGACCGTCGAGGACCAGCTCGCCTGGCTGCGCGAGGCGGGCTTCGCGGACGTCGACTGCCGCTTCCAGGACCACCGCTTCGCGGTCCTCGTCGCGCGCAAGGGGTAAGCGGCCCGTAATCGGGAGCGGAGAGGGTGCGGCCATGCGCATCCTCTTCGCCTCCACCGCCGGCGCCGGGCACATCGGGCCGCTGCTCCCGTTCGCCCGCGCCGCCCGCCGCGCGGGGCACGAGGTCCTCTTCGCGACCGCTCCCGACGGCGCGCCGCACGTCGCGCGCGCCGGCCTCCCGCACCGCCCGATCGGCGCGCCGGATCCCGACCGGCTCGCCGGCGTCCACGCGAGCATGCGCGGCCTCCCGCGCGAGCAGATGATGGTCGCCGCCGTGCTCGACCTGTTCGGCCGCACGTACGCCGGCGCGGCCCTCCCCGGCCTGCTCGAGACGATCGGCCGGTGGCGGCCCGACGCCGTCGTCGCCGAGTCGATGGAGCTCGCCTCGCCTGTCGCTGCCGCGGCGCACGGCGTCCCGTTCGCGCGCGTCGGGATCTGCCTCTCGACCGCGCTCGAGCTGCGCGGCGGCGCGCTCGCGGCGACGGTGTACGACGAGCTGCGCGCCGCCGCCGGCCTCGGCCCCGGGACGCACGCGTTCGAGGAGGCGCCGTTCCTCACGCTCGCCCCGCGGGTCGTCGACGGCGACGACGCGCCCGCCGACCCGCCGAGCGTCCTGCGCCTGCGCGACCCCGACCGCCCGGCCGCGACCGGCGCGCCGCGCGACCTCGTCTACGTCTCGCTCGGCTCCGAGGCCCCGATCCACAGCCGCGGCTACTTCCCCGCGCTGTACCGGGAGATCGTCGACGCGGTCGCGCCGCTCGGCGCGCACGTCGTCGTGGCGATCGGCCACCAGCGCGAGCCGCACGAGCTCGGCCCCGTGCCGGCCAACGTGACCGTGCGCCAGTGGGTCGACCAGCGCGCGCTGCTCCCGCACACGGCGGTGACGGTCACGCACGGCGGCTCGGGCTCCGGGCTCGACGCGCTCGCGGCGGGCGTCCCGATGGCGGTCATCCCGCTCTTCGCCGACCAGCCGATGAACGCCGAGGCGATCGTCGCGATGGGCGCGGGCGTCGCGCTCGACCAGGACGACCTCAGCCGCCTGCCGGCCGCGGTCGTCGCGCTCGCGCAGGACCCGGCGTACCGCGACACCGCGACCGCCGCGGCCCGCGACATCGCGGCGCTGCCGCCGGTCGACGCGGGGATCGCGTGGCTGGAGGCGCTCGCGCAGGAGCGCGCCGTGCTGGCGGCTTAGGGCAGGACCGCGCCGGGGTTGAGCAGGCCGGCGGGGTCGAGCGCGCGCTTGACCGCCCGCAGCGCGGCCAGCTCCGCCCCGCCGCGCGCCCGCTCGAGCCAGCGCGCCTTCGCGATGCCGACGCCGTGCTCGGCGCTGATCGTGCCGCCGCACGCGAGCACCAGCTCCAGCACGGCGTCGTCGGCGCGTTCGTCGTCCGGGTCGGGACCGAGCACGTTGACGTGGACGTTGCCGTCGCCGAGGTGACCGAAGAGGATCGCCCGCGCGCCCGGCACCGCATCCGCGACGGCGCCCGGGACCGCGTCGAGGAACTCGCCGAGCCGCGCGAGCGGGATGCCGACGTCGAGCTTGTGCGGCACGCCAGCGGCGTTGATCGCCTCGGTGTGCCCCTCGCGCAGGTGCCAGAGGCGCTCGCGGCTGGCGGTGTCGTCGGCGATCAGCGCGTCCTCGATCCCCGCCGCCTCCAGCGCGGCGGCCAGCTCCTCGGTCGGGTCGGTCGCGCCCGCGCACTCGGCCAGCACGTACACGGGGGAGCGCGAGGCGACCGGTGACGAGCGGCGCTGGTAGTCGAGCACCAGCGAGAGGCCGTCGTCGAGGAAGAAGTCGCACGCGTCGAGCGACGGTGCGTGTCGCCGCAGGCATGCGAGCAGCGACGCCGCCGCCTGCGCGCTCTCCACCGGCACGAGCGCCGCGACCCGCACCGGCAGCAGCGCGCTCGTCCGCCACCGGACCGCGGTGATGACGCCGAGCGTGCCCTCAGAGCCGACGAGCAGCGCGCTGAGGTCGTAGCCCGCGTTGTCCTTCGTCAGCCCCGCCAGCCGCGAGACCACCGTCCCGTCGGCCAGCACCGCCTCCAGGCCGACCACGTGCGCCCGCGCCGTCCCGTGGCGCAGCGCCCGCGCCCCGCCCGCGTCGCACGCGACCACGCCGCCGACCGTGCACGAGTCGCGCGCGCCGAAGTCCAGCCCCGCGTCGAGCCCCGCGTCGCGGCAGGCGGCCTGCAGCGCGGCGAGCGTCGCGCCGGCACCGACCGTGACCTGCCCGAGCGCCACGTCGACCTCACCGATGTCCGACAGCCGTGCCAGCGACAGCAGCACCTCGCCGCCGCGCGGGACGCTTGCGCCCACCAGGCCGGTGTTGCCGCCCTGGGGGACGATCGCGGCGCCCGCCTCGGCGCACGCCCGCACCACCGCGGCGACCTCGGCGGCATCGCCCGGCCGCACGACGGCCCGCGCCTGCCCGCCGAACCGGCCCGTCCAGTCGCGCTCGTAGGGCGCCCGCAGGTCCGCGTCGGTGAGCACGTGGCGGTCGCCGACGATCGCGGCCAAAGTGGAATTGAGCTGCCCCATCGCATGTGACATGCTACTCGCGTTCCGTCCACCGTGTCGAGGAGGAGAGGCCGCCCAATGGCCGCCGAGCACGAGACCATCTTCACCCTCGAGGCCACCCCCGTGAAGTTCGGGCCGGGCGCCTCGCAGGACGCCGGCTGGGAGCTGAAGCGCCTCGGCGTCAAGCGCGCCCTGCTGGTCACCGACCCAGGCGTGGCCGCCCTCGGCCACCCCGAGCGCATCAAGGGCCTGATCGAGGCCGAGGGCATCGAGGTCGTCGTCTACGACCGCAGCCGCGTCGAGCCGACGATCGACTCGCTCCAGGACGCGTGCGACTTCGCGCTGGAGCACGGCGTGGACGGGTTCGTCTCCGTCGGCGGCGGCTCGTCGATGGACACCGCGAAGGTCGCGAACCTGATCCTGTCGCACCCCGCGCCGGTGATGGCGTACGTCAACGCGCCGGTCGGCGAGGGCCGCAAGCCGCCGAGCCCGCTGAAGCCGCACCTGGCGATCCCGACGACCTCCGGTACGGGCAGCGAGGCGACCACGGTCGCGGTCCTCGACATCCCGGACCTGAAGCTCAAGACCGGCATCTCGCACCGCTACATGCGCCCGTCGCAGGCGATCGTCGACCCCGAGCTGACGCGCTCGCTCGCGGCCGAGGTCACCTCGTCCGCCGGCCTGGACGTCGTCTGCCACGCGGCCGAGTCGTTCCTGTCCAAGCCGTTCGACACCCGCCCGCGGCCCGCCGGCCCGGACGACCGCCCGCCCTACCAGGGCTCCAACCCGGTCGCGGACGTGTGGTCGGCCAAGGCGCTCGAGTTCGGCGGCAAGTACCTGCGCCGCGCGGTCGAGAACCCCGACGACGTCGAGGCGCGCGGCTTCATGATGCTCGGCGCGACGATGGCGGGCGTGGGCTTCGGCTCGGCCGGCGTGCACATCCCGCACTCGATCGCGTACCCGGTCGCCGGCCTCAAGCACGTCTACGAGCCGCCCGGCTACCCGACCGACCACCCGTTCGTCCCGCACGGCCACTCGGTGATCGTCAGCGCGCCGGCGTCGTTCCGGTTCACCTACGAGGCGATGCCCGAGCGCCACCACCACGTGGCCGAGCTGCTCGCCGGCGAGCCGATCGAGAACCCGGGCCCGGACACACTGCCCGACGTCCTGACGCAGCTGATGAAGGACATCGGCGCGCCGTCGGGCATCGCCGAGCTCGGCTACACGGAGGACGACATCCCGGCCCTCGTCGACGGCGCGCTCAAGCAGCAGCGCCTGCTCGTCATCGCTCCGCGCGAGCCCAGCGCCGACGACCTGCAGCAGATCATCCGCGCCTCGATGCGCAACTGGTAGCCGCCCCGGCTACCGCCCGTCCCGCACCCACCCCAACCACCCGGAGGTCATCCCGATGGCTGTCACCACCGACGGCGGCGTCAAGCTGCACATGTTCGAATGCGGCACGCTCAAGTGCCACGTCGAGAACATCAAGATGAACCAGGGCCTCGGCGAGGAGTACGAGATCCCCGTCCCGTGGTTCCTGATCGAGCACCCGCGCGGCCTCGTCGTCATCGACGGCGGCAACGCGGCCGAGTGCGCCGACGACCCGGTCAAGCACTGGGGCGGCATCTCGGACGTGTACTGGCCGACCATGACGGCGGACCAGGCGTGCGTCCCGGCGCTGAAGGCGGCAGGATTCGATCCCGCTGACGTGCGCTACATCCTCAACTCCCACCTGCACCTGGACCACACCGGCGCGATCGCGGCGATCGACCAGTTCCCGAACGCCGAGGTCGTCGTCACGCGCACCGAGTACGAGTACGCGCACGCGCCCGACTGGTTCGCCGACGGCGGCTACATCAAGGCCGACTACGTGAAGCCGGGCGTGAAGTGGTCGCTGCTGGAGGAGAGCGAGGACGGCTACGACGTGTTCGGCGACGGCACGATCCGCTGCTGGCGCACGCCGGGCCACGCGCCGGGCCACCAGTCGTTCGAGGTCACGCTGCCCAACAGCGGCGCCATGCTGCTGACGGTCGACGCGGCGTACACGACCGACCACTGGGAGGAGAAGGCGCTGCCCGGCTTCCTCGCCTCGGCGGTCGACGCCGTGCGCTCGGTGCGCAAGCTCCACCACATCGCGCGCCGCAGCGACGCCACCGTCGTCACCGGGCACGACCCGGACGCGTGGCCGACGTTCAAGCAGAGCCCGGAGTTCTACGACTGACCGAGTCGCCGGATCCTGAGCTGGACGCGCTCGGTGGGCCGCGCTCGACGCTGACCGACCAGGCGATCGTCGCGCTGCGCGCGGCGATCGTCGACGGGCGGTTGGCGCCGGGCGAGCTCACGAGCGTCGTCAAGCTCGCGGACCGGCTGGGGGTCTCGCGCACGCCCGTGCGCGAGGCCCTGCTGCACCTCGCGCGGCAGGGGCTCGTGCGGTTCGAGAAGAACCGCGGCGTGCGCATCCTGGAGTCCTCCGCGCACGACCTCGACGAGGTCTTCTCGCTCCGCCTGCTGCTGGAGATCCCCGCCGCGCGGCGGGCGGCCGAGCTGGCCACCCCGGCCGACGTCGAGGAGCTGGCGGCGGCGCTGGCCGCGATGGCCGAGCGGATGGCCGAGGACGACGAGGCCGGCTTCATGGAGCACGACAAGGCGTTCCACGAGGTCATCCTCCGCGCGGCCGGCAACCGGCGGCTCGTCGCGGTGGTCGCGGGGCTGCGCGACGCGGTGCGCTTCCGCGGCGCGTCGACCGTGGGGCGGGGCCGCGACCTGCAGGCGATCTACGCCGAGCACGAGCGCCTGCTGGAGGCGATGCGCGCGGGCGACGCGGAGGAGACGGCGAACGCGATGCGCGACCACCTCGTCCGCACGCGGCGGCTGCTGCTCGCCGGCGACCTGGCCGACCTCGGCGGGGACGACCCGCCGTGGGCCGCGCGCTGATCGCTCGTCACCTCTCGCTCGCGCAAGGTTCGTGTTGCATCCGCGGTCGCGGCGGGTAACGGCCGCGACATGAGCGACCAGACGACGGATCGTCAGGCGCGCGTCGGGGGGCCCTCGTTGGTCGGTCGGGCGATCCTCGCGCTAGCGCTGGCGGTCATCTTCCACCTCTTCGCGCTGGCCTTCGCGGCGGCGCTGATCGGCATCCCGGTGGCGCAGTACGCCAGCGGCGGCGGGTTCCCGATCTTCATCGCGGTCCTGATGATCGCGGCGGGCGCGTGCATCCTGTTCGCGCTCGTCCCCCGGCGCGCCAAGGTCGGCGAGCACGGCCCCGAGCTGACCCGCGAGGGCCAACCGCACCTCTTCCGCGTCGTCGAAGAGGTGGCCGACGCGGTCGGTCACCCGATGCCCGACGCGATCCACCTGGACGCGGACATCAACGCGGGCGTCCTGGAGGAGGGCGCGCCGCTGCTGCCCAAGCGCAAGGTGATGGTGCTCGGCCTCCCGCTGGTCGAGGTGCTCACCGTCGACCAGCTGCGCGGCGTGATCGCGCACGAGCTGGCGCACTACGCCGGCGGCGACACGCGGGTGAACCTGTGGGTGGTGCGGACGCGGATGGCGGTCGGCCGGACGCTCGACGCGTTGCACTGGGACGAGGAGGACCCGGGCTGGTTCGAGCGGCTCGTGCGGTGGCCGTTCGAGCTGTACGGGCGCCTCTTCCTGCGCATCACGGCCGCGATCTCGCGGCGCGAGGAGTACGCGGCCGACGCCGTGGCGGCGCAGGTCGCGGGGCGCGACGCGCAGGTCGGGGCGCTGCGGCGCATCGCCGCGGGCAGCGCGGCGTTCGACGCGTACTGGGACCAGGAGCTGGCGCCGCTGCTGGAGCGCGGTGTGCGGCCGCCGGTGGGCGAGGGCTTCCGCCGGTTCCTCAGCGCCGAGACGATCGACCGCGACGTGCAGGTGGTGCTCGGCCGCCGGCTGGAGCGCAGCAAGCACGACCCGTACGACAGCCACCCGACGCTCGCGCAGCGGCTGGAGGCGCTCGGCGCCGGGCCGCACGACGATCCGCAGGACGGCAGCGGGCCCGCCGTCGAGCTGCTGCTCGACCGCGACGGGTTGGAGCTGCAGCTGCTCACCGCGCTCGGCGGCGACGCGGCGCGGGAGCTTGAGCCGATCGGCTGGGACGAGACCGAGCGCGTGTGGAAGGCCGGCTACGCGCAGATGGTCGAGGACCTCGGCGACACCCTGATGGGCCGCACGGTGGGCGAGGCGCCGCTGCTCGCGCGCGACCTGGACGGCATCGCCGGCGCGCTGCAGCGCAAGCTCGAGACGACGCCGGGGTTCCGGGAGCCGGAGGACGACGACGCGGCCCGCGGGCTGGCGTACGACCTGCTCGCCTCGTCGATGGTGCTCGCGCTCGACCGTGCGGGTCAGCCGCTGCGCACCGGCCCCGGCGAGCCGATCCGCGTGGGCGACTTCGCGCCGTTCCTCGAGCTGGGGGAGATCGCGTCCGGCGAGGCGAACGCCGAGCCGCTGGTCGAGCGGCTGCGTGCTGCGGGCGTGGCCGACGCGCCGCTGGTGGAGCCCGCGGCGGCCGAGGAGCGCTTCACGCGCGACGAGGCGCGCGAGGCCGTCGGTGGCGACTGATCTGCCGTTCGCCGGACTTGTGGGGCACGAGGCGGGGCGCCAACATCCCGCCTCGTGCTCTCCCGGATCCGGCCCCACCTCACCTACGCGAACGTCGCCGCGACGCTCGCGCTGCTCTTCGCCATGTCGACCGGCGGCGCCTACGCGGCGTCGAAGATCCGCGGCAAGGACATCGCGAAGAACACGATCACGTCGGCCAACGTCAAGGACCGCACGCTGCTGGCCAAGGACTTCAAGCGCGGCCAGCTCCCGGTGGGACCGCGCGGCGCGACGGGCGCGACCGGTGCGTCCGGGCCGAAGGGCGACCGCGGCGCGCGTGGGCCGGAGGGCGACCGTGGGCCGCGCGGCGATGCCGGAGCGCGAGGCGCGACGGGGCCGGCCGGCGCCGTCGGGCCGGCGGGTCCGGCCGGTCCGGCCGGCCCCGTCAGCCAGGGCGACTTCGGCTACGGCCACACGTCCGGCCCGACCGCCGTCACCGCCACCCTCGGCGGCAGCGCCGTACCGCTCGAGGCGTCGCGCGAGCTCGACGGCGTGACCTTCACCGCTCCTGGCCAGATGACCGTCGCGGCCGCGGGCCGTTACCGCATCGCTTGGGCCATGCGGCAGACCGCGTCGGCCACGGTCGACGCGCTCGTCACGGTCAACGGCAGCCCGCTCGAGCAGCTCGTCGACGAGCCGGATGACGCCAGCGACCGGCTGGCCGGCGAGGCCATCGTCGGCGGCATCGGCGTCGGCGACGTGATCCACCTGCGGTTGCGCGGCGCCGGCACCTCGGTGACCGTCGACCGCGCCTGGCTGCTCGTGGAGCAGGTCGACTAGAGCTCGCGGCGCGCGAGCTTGAGAGCGCGCTCCTGCACGCGGTGCGGGAGCGAGCGCTCCTCCCACCGTGAAGGCGAGATCGCCTCGCTGACCTCGAGGTCGCGCTCGAACTGCTCGTGCAGCCGCCCCGCGAACCGCTCGGACTGCACGCACAGCGTCGCCTCGTCGTGGAGCTGGAACGAGCGGTTGTCGAAGTTCACCGAGCCGACCGACGACCAGACGCCGTCGATCACCATCGTCTTGGCGTGGAGCATCGTCGGCTGGTACTCGAAGATCTCGCAGCCGCACGCCAGCAGCTCGTCGTAGACCGCGCGGCCCGCGACGCGCACGAAGCCCTTGTCGATGTGCGGGCCGGGGACGAGGATGCGCACGCGCACGCCGCGGTCGGCCGCCTCGCACAGCGCGTCGACGAACGCGGGGCGCGGCGCGAAGTACGCGGCCGTCAGCTCGATCGTCTCCTTGGCCGACGCGATCGCGAGGAAGTAGAGCGCCTCCATGTCGGTGTCGCCGACCGTCGCGCTCGACCTGACGACCTGCATCGGGCCGCCGTCGTCGACCTCGTCGAGCTCGGGCAGGTGGTGCTCGCCGACGAGCACCTCGCCGGTCGCCTCCAGCCAGTTCTCGGCGAACGCGCCCTGCAGCCCGCGGACGATCGGGCCGCGCACGCGGACGTGGGTGTCACGCCAGTGGTCGGGATCCTCGGCGTTCCCCGTCCACTCCTCCGCGATGCCGACGCCGCCGGTCATGCCGACCTTGCCGTCGACGATCAGCAGCTTGCGGTGCGTGCGGTTGTTCAGCCGGCGCCACGCGTACGGCTTGAGCGGGCGGAACCGGGCGACCCGGACGCCGGCGTCGCGCAGCTCGCGCAGCAGCCCGAGCTCCATCTTCACCGTGCCGAGCGCGTCGAGCACGAGGTTGACCTCGACGCCCTCGCGCGCCTTCTTCGCGAGCGCGCGTGCCACGTCGGTGGCGATGTCGCCGCGCCAGTAGACGTACGTGACGAGGTTGATCGTGTGCTCGGCGCTCGCGATCGTCTCCAGGAAGACGGGGAAGATCGCGTCGCCGTTGATGAGCAGCTCGACGTCGTCGCCGGTGGAGATCGGGGCGCCGGTGAGCGTCTCGGCCGCGCGCATGAACTCGACGCTGCCGACGTCCAGCCCTTCGTTGCCGCGCAGCTCGTAGCCGGCGTCGCCGTGCTCGCGGCGATGGCGGAGCGAGTCGGACGCGTACCAGGCGCCGAGCACCGCGGCGATGCCGACCGGCCAGCGGGCCTCCTTCCAGTTCACGACGGCACCACCACGTCGACCTGGCCGAGGACGGTGAAGCGGGCGCGGTCGAGCGCCAGCACCTCGCCGTCCACGTTGAACTCGGGGTCCTCGGCGACGTGCAGCTCGACGTCGGCGCCGCGCACGTGGCGGACCTCCTCCTCGTGCACGAGCCGCCCGCGCCGCATCGCGTAGGCGCGCCGAAGGAGCTTGACGCGCGGGCCGGCAGGGACGATCGCGACGTCGAGCCGGTGGTCCTGCGGGTCGACGCCGCCGGTGGAGCTGTCGCCGCCGAACGCGCCGGTCGCCGCCACGAGCACCTGCCACGCCTCGCCGGCCCAGCGCTCCTCCCCGTCGCAGCGCACCGTCACGTGCAGCGGGCTCCCGCCGACGGCCGCGCGCGCCGCGCCGACCGCGTACGCCAGCGGGCCGAGCCGCTTCTTCAGCGGGCGCGCCTTGTGGGCGGCGAGGACGCTCAGGCCGGTCGCGGCGACGTTGACGAACGGGCGGCCGTCGGCGTCGGCGACCTCCGCCACGCGCGACCCCGCACCGTTCGCCGCCAGCTTCGCGGCCGCCTCGACCCCCAGCGGGATGCCCGTCCAGCGCGCGAAGGAGTTCGCGGTCCCGATCGGCACGACCGCGAGCGGCAGCCGCGCGCGCAGCGCCAGCGCGCCGGCCGGCCCGAGCGAGCCGTCACCGCCCGCCGCGACGATCCGGTCGAGCCCGGTGACGTCCACGGCGTCCGGGGCGTCGCACACCTGACCGAACGGGAGCAGGCGCACGTCCGCCCCCGCGTCGGCGAGGAGCTTCCGTACCTGGTCGGCGCGATCCGCGGCGCCGGACTTCGTGTTGGCGACGAGCCCGAGCCGCACCGTCGTCATGTTCCTCCTATCGTGACCGCCGTGTCTGCACGTCCCGCTCCGGAGCCCGGTGCGACGAGATCCCTCCGTGCCCGTTTGGCGGCCGGTCCACTCGTCCGTCGCATCGCCCTGGCCGACCTCCACATCGCGACCTTCGTCCGCAGGCGCCTCGCCGTCCCGTCCGCGCACGGGCCGATCAAGCTCTACACCACCGCGGGCGAGCACGCAGCGCTGTGGTACGTGATCGGGGTCACCGGCATGCTCCTGGACCGTGAGCGCGCACCCCGCTGGCGCCGGGCCATGCTGTCCGTGTTCGTGACCCAGGTCGCGAACACCGCCGTCAAGACCGTCTTCCGCCGCGGCCGCCCGGTGGTGGAGGACCTGCCCGCCCTCGTCAAGGTGCCCACCTCGCTCTCCTTCCCCTCCGCGCACAGCTCGACCTCCTTCTGCGCCGCCCGCGCGTACAGCGCGCTCGTGCCCTCCCGTCGTCGCGCGCTCTACGGCGCCGCGGCCGCCATGGCCTGCTCGCGGGTCTACGTCGGCGTCCACTACCCCTCGGACATCGCCGTCGGCGCCGCGCTGGGTACGGCCATCGGGAGCGTGGCGCGATGAAGGTCGGCATCGTCGGCATGCCCAACGCGGGCAAGTCCTCGCTCTTCAACGCGCTGACGCGCGCGGGCGCCGAGGCGGCGAACTACCCGTTCACGACCATCGAGCCGAACGTCGCGGTCGTGCCGGTGCGGGACCCCCGGCTCGTCGCGGTCGCGGAGACCGTCAAGGCGTCGGAGATCGTCCCCGACACGATCGCCTTCCACGACATCGCGGGCCTCGTCCGCGGCGCGCACGAGGGCGAGGGGCTGGGGAACCAGTTCCTCGGGAACATCCGCGAGACGGACGCGATCGTCCACGTCGTGCGGGCGCACACCGACGAGAACGTCATCCACTCCGAGGGCTCGGTCGATCCCGTGCGGGACGCCGAGACGATCGAGACGGAGCTGATCTTCGCCGACCTCGAGCAGGCCGAGCGGCGCCACCAGCGCGTGGTGCGGCAGGCGCGCGGCGGCGACAAGGTCGCGATCGCGGAGGAGAAGTGGCTGAGCGCGGTGATCGCTGCGCTGCAGGAGGGCCGCCCCGTCCGCGACGTGCCCGTGCCGGAGGAGGCCCCGCACGCGGCCCGCGACCTCGGCGCGCTGACCGCCAAGCCGGTGCTCTTCGTCGCCAACGTCAACGAGGACTCCGAGGAGATCCCCGAGGGCCTGCGCGCGCACGCGGAGAAGGCGGGCGCGAAGATCGTCGCGGTCTCGTCGCGCCTGGAGGCCGAGCTGTCCGAGCTCGACGACGAGGAGGCCGCGCAGATGCGCGAGGACTACGGGCTCAAGGAGTCGGGCCTCGACCGCGTGGTCGCCGGCGCCTTCGACCTGCTCGGCCTGCAGACCTTCATCACCGCCGGCGAGGCCAAGCCCGCCCAGTCCTGGCACCTCAAGCGCGGCCTGACCGCCTGGCACGCCGCCGGCGAGATCCACACCGACATCCAGAAGGGCTTCGTCCGCGCCGAGGTCATCGGCTGGGACGCGCTCGTCGACGCGGGCGGCTACTCCGGGGCGCGCGAGCGCGGCACCCTGCGCCTCGAGGGCCGCGACTACGTGATGCAGGACGGCGACGTCATCACCGTCAAGTTCACCCCGTAGCCGCGGCCGGAGCCGCTACTCCGCGCGCAGGCCCTCGACGTCCATCAGCCGCCAGAGCACCGGCAGGCTGCACGCCGTCACGGCGAGCACCACCACGGCCGCGGCGGCGGAGAGGAGCCCGACGATGGCGAGGTCGATGGCGAGCGGCTCGCCCGCCATCGACAGCAGCAGCAGGCCGAGCGCGCTGCCGCCGGCGATCGCGAGCACCAGGCCGGCGCCCACCGGCAGCGCGGTCTGCCACAGCACCGACCAGGCCAGCGTCGCGCGGCGCGTCCCGAACGCCACCAGCGCGGCCAGCGCGCGGCGGCGCTCACGGAGCTGCTCGAGCAGCGTCACGAGGAGGCTCACCCCGATCAGCCCGAGCACGCCGACGGCCGCGACGAGCAGGCCCAGCCGCACGGACGCGAAGTCGTCGGTGGTCTGCGTGCCGCCGGTCATGTCCTCGACGCTCGCGAGCGGGCCCGTCGCGGCGGCCGCGTCGCGGATCCGGTCCGCGATGTGGGGCGCGCCCTCGTCGGCCGCGACCCACGCGATGACGCGCGCACGCTCGACGGCCTCGGGCGGCAGCGCGCCGGGCGTCGCCAGCACCGCGCCGGGCGACCACTCGAACGCCAGGCCAACCACGCCGGCCTGGCGCTCGCGGGGGCGGAGCGTGTCGACGTCCGCCGGCATCGTCCAGCGCGGCAGGCCGGCGGCGCTGCCGTCGGGCGCCGTGTCGCCGAGCGTGACGCGCGCGCCCGGCTTCAGCGTCGCCGTGCTCGGATCGTCGGCCGGCTGGCGGAACACGTCCCCATCGCGGCAGTGGCCGACCACGGCGATGCGGCGGATCGTCGCGCACGACACGACCGCGACGGTGGCGAGCGGGAACCCGTCGGCCCTGCTCGCGGAGAGCTCCCCGTAGGCGGCCTGGTCCTGGACGCCCGGCACGCGCGTGAGCCGCGCCAGGAACGCCTCGGCGTCCTCGCCGCTCGTGCGATCCGGGTGGACGGTGAACCAGGCCCGGTCACCCGCGATCCCGCTCGCCGTCGTGTAGTCGTCCTCCGTCGCCGCGTAGAGCGTGTGCAGCGCGATGGCGGCGGCCACGGCGACGGCGATCCCGCTCACGACCTGGCTGGCCGCGGTGTTGTCGAGCTGGAGCCGGCGCACGGCGAGCTGGAGCGGCACGGTGCGCCCGGGCAGGCGCCCGACGAGCGCCTCGACCGCCCACGGCAGCACCATGGCGACGCCGATCAGCACGAGCGCCGCGCCGATCCCGCCCTGCCAGAGCTGGCGGGTGCTGCCGTCACCGAGGTCCGAGGCGGCCAGCAGCGCGACCCCGGCGAGCGGTGGCAGCACCCGCCACCACAGGCGGCGCCGGACCGGCCGCGCGCGCCGCGTCACGCCGAGGGGCTCGATCGCGACGCGCCGCAGCGCGGCGACCGTGACGAGCACCGCGGTGACGGGCACGGCGAAGACGGCGAGCGCGCCGAGCACCGGCGTCGGCGTGAGGTCGGTGCCGAAGACGCTGACGTCCAGCAGCGACAGGTCGTCGATCATGGCTCGCGCGACGAGGAAGATCGCGGCGCCGCCGACCAGCCCTGCGAGCGCCGCCGCGAGGGACTCGCCCGCAGCGATCCGCCGCACCATCGTCGTGTCCGCGCCGACGAGCCGCAGCGCCGCAAGCCGGCGGTCGCGCTGCTCGCCGCCGAAGCGGACGGCGGTCGCGATGAAGATCACGGTCGGGACGAGGCAGGTGACGATCCCGACCGCGACGAGGAACAGCAGCGCGGGGTCGAGGCCGCTCGGCGGCGAGACGCTTCCGAACCGGTCGATGCGCCGGATCGCGCCGACGGGCTCGGCGGCGAGGCGGTCGCTGCCCAGGTAGAAGGACGCGTCGCCCGGCCCGGCGAGGCCGGCCTTGCCGATCGTGCCGATGATCCGCGGGTCGCCGAGGCGCGTGCGCAGCTCGCGTCCGCGCGGGCCGTCGAGCAGCTCCTGCAGCGCGGGCGAGACGACCGCCTCGCCCGCGCGCGGGAGGCGGTCGACCCCGGGCGGCACCGGCGCGCGCGGGCCCTCGGCCTGCACGACGCGCCCGCGCACGCTCTCGTCGCCGAGCTGGGTGTTCGCGGTCGCGACGCGCAGCGTCGTGTCGCGCGCCTTCAGCTGCGGCGCCGGGATCGGGTCGTCGTCCCGGGCCGACGTGCGCTGGTCGCGGGCGTCGCTGAGCGACGGGATCGAGGCGCCCGCGAGGAGGAGCGCCACGCAGAACGCGATGCCGACGGCGGTGAGCGCCGTGCGCAGCGGCGCCCCGGTGACGCCCAGCCGCACGCCGAGCGCGAGGTCACGACACCAGCCGGCGAGGGCGCTCACGCCCGCTCCGGCGTCCGGCCGTCGCGCACGACGACCTCGCGATCGGAGTAGGCGGCGACCCGGGCCTCGTGGGTCACGAGCACGACGGCGATCCCGCGCTCGCGCGCCGCCGCGGTGAGCAGCTCCATGACCCGCTCGCCGTTGAGCGAGTCGAGCGCCCCGGTCGGCTCGTCCGCGAAGACGACGCTCGGCTCGGTGGCGAGCGCCCGTGCGACGGCGACGCGCTGGCCCTGGCCGCCGGACACCTCGCCCTGCCGCTTGGCCGCGACGTCCGCGACGCCGAGGGCCTCGAGCCACCGCACCGCGCGCGCCTCGGCCTGCTGGCGCGGGACGCCGTCGAGCCGGAGCGGGAGCGCGACGTTCTCGACGCAGGTCAGCTCCGGGACGAGCTGGCCGAACTGGAACACGAACCCGAAGTCGCCCCGGCGCAGCGCGCTGCGCTCGGAGTCGCGCATCGCGGTGAGGTCGCGGTCGCGGAACGTCACGCGGCCCGCGTCGGGCGCGACGATGCCGGCGAGGCAGTGGAGCAGCGTCGACTTGCCCGAGCCGGACGGGCCCATGACGGCGACGATCTCGCCCGCGCTGACGGACAGGCTCGCGTCGGACAGCGCCACGGTCGCGCCGAAGCGCTTGCTCACGCCGGTGGCGGCGAGCAGCGGGGCGAGGTCGGCGCGCGCGCCGGTGGCGCCGGCGGCCGTGGTGGCGGGCGCGGTCACCGGGTCACCGCCCCGCGGAGCTGGTCGAGCCGCGCGGCGGTGAGCTCCAGCCACCGCAGGTCGGCCTCCAGGTGGAAGAGCGCGTGGTCGCAGATGAGCTGGTCGCTCAGGTCGCCGGCGGTCTTGCGGCGGGTCAGCTCGCGCATCACCCGCAGGTGCTCGGCGCGCTGGGTGTCGAGGACCTCGGTCGCGGGCCGGCCCGACAGCAGCGCGAGCACGACCTTCGTGTAGAGGGTGTTCTGCAGGTACGCCTCTGGCGGCTCGGGCTGCCCGAGCCACCGCTCGACGTCCGCGACGCCGTCGTCGGTGATGGCGTACCGCTTGCGCTCCGGCCCCTCGCCGGGCTCCGTCCCGTCGACGGTGACGAGGCCGTTCTTCAGCAGCCGCGAGAGCGTGGAGTAGACCTGGCCGTAGGCCAAGGGGCGGGAGTGCGCGAACCGCTGGTCGTAGGCCTGCTTGAGGTCGTACCCGTGGCTGGGCCCTTGCTCGAGGAGGCCCAGGAGGGTCTGGGCGACGGACATGCCGACCACTGTACACCGCGCGTATACACCGCGTATCTACTAGGCGCGCAGACGCGCCGACCGCATCCGACGGCGGTCGGCGAGACGGCTAGGAGATGAGGCCGCGGAGCGCCTGGTCGGTCCAGCGGACCGTGGCGTCGAGCCGCGGGAACTTGTCCGCGTCGGCGCCCGCGCGCCCGCGCTCCATGCGGATGGCGAGGTCGAGGGCCTGGCCGGCGGGGCCGGCGTGGCCGACGACGGCCCAGCGGAGCTCCTCGGTGATCGGGAGGGACTTCATGATCTCGACGAGCTTGCGGTCGAGCAGCGCGTCGACGATCGACAGGACGCCCGCGGTGAAGGCGACGTCAGGGTCGCCGAGGCCGAGGTCGCGGGCGATCTGCTCGGCGAGGCGGCCGCGCAGGACCGAGGCGGCGACGAGCGCCGGGCGGCCGCGGCCGAGGTTCGACAGCAGGACGACGAGCAGGAACTGGCGGACGCGCTCGCTCCCCAGCAGCACCATCGCCTCGCGCACGGACGCGAAGCGCCGGCGCGAGCCGACGGCAGCGGAGTTGGCGAAGCGCAGCAGGCGCACGATCAGGCCGGGGTCACCGGAGACGATCGCCTCGATCTCCTCGAACGACGGCTGGGAGCCGAGCGCCATGAGGCCGCGCAGGCGGTCGACCTCGGTCTCGCCGACGGGCACCGGCGTGTCCTCGATCCGCTCCGGGATCTCGAAGAAGAAGCCCTGGACGAGCTCGACGCCGCGGCGGATCAGCGTGTCGCGCTGCTTGGGCGACGCGACGTTGTAGACCACGACGTCCGGGCGCCGGTCCCCCAGCCGCGTGAGCACCGCCGACACGCCCGCCGGGCCGTACGCGTTGAAGTCGAGCTTCACGTAGTCGGTCATCCCGAGCAGCGGCGCGCGGGACGCGACGGGGATGAAGTCGTCGAGCGCGAGGACGTGCCCCTCCGCGCGCAGGCCGACCAGCCGGTCGATCAGCTCGTCATCGACGACCGCGTACGGGTCGAGCTCGAGCACCACGGCGCCGGGGGCGACCGGGAACGGGTCGAACGTCAGCAGGAACTCGCGGGAGACCTTGATCCAGGCGGGCAGTCCGCCGCTCAGCGCGCCCAGGGCGGTCGCGGTCGCGCGCTCGGCCGGGGAGGCGGCGTCGCGGAAGAGCAGCTCGTGGCCGCGCACGCGGCCGTCGTGGTCGAGGATCGGCTGGCGCGCCAGCAGGGCGGGGGTCGTGTCGGGGGGAAGCGTGGTCATCGGCACTTCGGGCTCAGTCGACCTACGTGCCCCCGAGCTTGACTCCTGCTCATCAGAACCGACACTTCACGTAATTCTGGCGCCCAAGCAGCCGGTCGAGACGGTCATGCGGCAGCGCGCACGCGGCGCCGGCGCTCCTCGAGCTCGTCCACCGCGTCTGGACGCGCCGCGTCCCCGGACGGACCTGACGGAGCGTCACCGCGCCAGGCTCCCCGCGCAAGCCACATCAGCAGCCCCGCCAGGGCGAGCAGCGCGGTCAGGGCGACGGACGCGAGCAGGAGCGTGACCCGCGACGGCTCGCCGGCCTCCGGCGCCTCGGCGAGCGACGGCGCGACCGCGCGCGGCATCGGCGAGCGGTACAGCGCGTTCGTCGCGAACGCCCGCTCGGCCACCGCCCACGCCGGCTTGCGCGCCCCCGACTCGTACTCGCTCAGGCCCTTGTCGTGGATCGCGTCACGCGCCACGCCCTCGCGCTCGGCGCCGCCGTCCCAGTCGGGCTTGACCGCGAACTCGCGCAGCGTCCAGTACAGACCGCCGCTCAGCCACGGCGTCCGGCCGATCACGTCCAGGTACGCCCGCACGAACGCCGACTGGTAGGCGAACGTCTCCTTCACGTTCGCCGGCCCGTCCATCGTCGACTCCGCCCCGAACTCCGTCATCACCAGCGCCTGGCGCGGGTACTGCGCGTGCATCGTGCGCAGGAAGGGCTGGAGGTCGGCCAGGTCCGCGGTCGAGCGCGACGCCGCACCCTCGTACCAGCCGAAGTAGCTGTTGATCCCGAGCAGCTCGAACCGCGCGTACGCCCGCTGCCGCTCGAACCCCGGCCAGGCCATCACGTCGACGGAGATCGGCACCGTCGGGTCCAGGTCGGCGGCCATCGTGCGCGCGGAGTCCAGCCACTGCGCGGTCGTCGGGTTCGCGTCCGGCTGCGGCGACAGCTCGTTGGCGACCGAGTGGGTGATGACCGACGGGTGGCGGCGCGCCTCGATCACCGTCCGGCGCAGCGTGCCCAGCTCGTACGATCGCCCCGCCGCGGTCCGCAGCTGGACGTCGCGGTGGTAGACGGGCGCCTGGTTCCACACGAGGATGCCCTCCTCGTCGAACCGGTCGAGCAGCCGCTCGTCCATCAGGTAGTGCGCGCGGGTGACGTTCGCGCGCAGCGCCTTCAGGTCGGCCACGATGCGGGCGACGTCCGCGTCGGTCAGCGCCGGGCCGCGGCCGGGGACGTCCTCCTGGATCGACGCGCCGCGCAGCGCGAGCCGGCGGCCGTTGAGCTCGAGCCGCCCGTCACGGACGCGCACGCTGCGCAGCCCGAGCCGCTCCTCCACCCGCTCCTCGACCGCCCCGCCGCCCAGCGCGGCCTCGACCACCGCGGAGTACAGCCGCGGCCGCTCGGGCGCCCACAGCTGCGGGTCCCCCTCGACCGGCACGCGGAAGTGCACGCGCGCGGTGTCGCCCGGCGCGACCGTGCGCAGCCGGACCGTCCGCTCGGTGACCGGGCCGCGCCCACCCGGCGGTCGCAGGCGCACGGTCACCGTGGGCCGCACCGGTGCGGACGCGCGCGAGGACAGCCACCCGTCGACGATCGCGGTCGCGCGGCACGGCGTGCCCGAGCAGTCGACGTCGCCCAGCACCGCGACGCCGCGCAGCGACACCTTCCCGCGCGGGATCAGGCGCACCGCGCGCGTGATGCCGCCCCAGTTCCACCAGCCCTCGCGCCAGCCCACCTCGCGCCGGTTGTCGACCTGCACCTCGAGCACGTTCTCGGCGCCCGGCTTCAGCCCCCAGGCGGGCAGGGTGAACGGCGTGTACGGATCCTCGTTGCGGCCCAGCTCGACGCCGTTCAGCAGCACGCGCGCCCGCCGCCGGACGCCCTCGAACCGCAGCGCCCACGCGCCGCCGTCGGCCGTGGCGGGGCCGCGGAAGCGCAGGCGGTACACGCGCGTCGTGCCGGCGAACAGCTCCGCGGCGGGCCGCCCGTCGAACACGTGCGGGACCGTGACGCGCTTCCACGGGCCGGCGGACGTCGCCGCGACCTCCCACCCGCGCGCGAGCTCGACCGGCGCGGGCGGCGCGGCGGACACGGGTGCGGCAGACCCCACCGCGGCGAGGCAGGCCGCGACGCACAGCAGGATGGAGCGACGCACGGCTCCGCCCATTGTGCCGCGCGAGCGCCTAGGCCTGCGCAGCAGCGAGCTTGTCGAGACGATCGCCGAGCCGCGCCATGCCCCGCTCCCGCGCCGCCTCGGCGGCCGCCGCGAAGTCCGTCGGCCGGTCGGCCGGCAGCTCCAGCGGCACGCGCACGAGCGTCGCGATCTCCCGGAAGGCGCGCAGCTCCTCGGCCCCGTCGCGCAGTGCGGCGCCGACGCGCGGCCGCATCCGCAGCGACTGGGCGATGCACTCCTCGAGCGTCCCGTGCTCACGGAGCAGGTCCTTCGCCGTCTTCTCCCCGATGCCCTTCGCGCCGGGCAGCCCGTCGCTCGGGTCGCCGCGCAGCGCGATGAAGTCCGGCACCTGCGCCGGCTCGATGCCGTACCGCTTGCGGACGCCCTCGACGTCGATCAGCTCCGGCCCGTCCTTGCCCCCGCGCGGGAACAGCACGCTCACGCGCTCGGACACGCACTGGAACATGTCGCGGTCGCCGGTGAAGAGCAGCGTCGTGCCGCCGGCCTCGGTCTCCTCGTGCGCGAGCGAGCCGAGCAGGTCGTCGGCCTCGAGCGTGTCGTGCTCCATCACGGTCCAGCCGAACGCCTCGAACCACGCGCGGGCCTGGCGCCACTGGTGCGCCAGCTCGGGCGGCATCTCGGGCCGGTCGGCGTGGTAGGGCGGGAAGAGCTCCTTGCGGTACACCGCCGCCTCGGCGCCGAAGCACATGACGACCGCGCGCGGCGCCCGCTCCTCGACGACGGCGAGCACGAGGTTCGCGCAGCCCAGCAGCGCGTTGACCGGCTCCCCGTCGGAGCCCTTGATCGACTTCGGGAGCGCGAAGAAGGCGCGGTAGAGCAGCGACGGCGCGTCGACGGCGAGCAGCGGCGCGGAAGGCATGGGCGCGGAGGCTACGGCAGCGCGCGCTCGGACCCCCGGCGGGAGACCGCGAGCACGCAGACGTCGTCGGCCTGCGGCGCCTCCGCGGTCAGCGCGTGGACGAGCGCGCCGGGCAGCAGCCCCGCCGGCCCGGAGCGCACACGCTCGACCTCCGTGCGCAGCCGCTCCATCCCGGTGAGGAGCGGGCGGTCGCTGCGCTCGATCAGCCCGTCGGTGTAGAGCAGGAGCATGCCGCCGGGCGCCAGCTCGGCCGTCGCGTGGCCGCGCGGAACGGGCGCCGCGACCGCGTCGAGCGGGAGCGAGCGGCCCTCCAGCGCGAACTCCGCGGGCGCGCCGGGCGCGAGCACGAGCGGGGGCGGGTGGCCGGCGCAGGCGTAGCGCAGGCGCCCGGTGTCGAGGTCGAGGTCCGCGTAGACGACGGTCGCCATCTGGCCGACGTCGTGGCGGCGCGAGTAGCGGTCGAGCGCGTGGAGCAGCTCCCCCGGCGCGAGGCCGGTCGACGCGAGCGCGCGCACCGCGCTGCGCAGCTGCCCCATCGTCGCCGCGGCGGCGAGCCCGCGCCCGACGACATCGCCGACCACGAGGCCGACCGTGCGCGGCTCGTCGAGCCAGAACGCGTCGTACCAGTCGCCGCCCACGTCGAGCGACCGCACCGCCGGCCGGTACGCGACGTCGACGCTCAGCCGCTCGGACTCCGGCAGCTCGCCCGCGAGCAGGCTCTGCTGCAGGTCGCTGGCGATCTCGTGCTCGCGCTTGCGCGCCTCGAGCAGCTCGCGCTCGTACCGCCGCCTGTCCGACGCGTCGAACAGCGCCATGCGCACCACGCGCGGCCGGCCCTCGGCGTCGGCGCGCACGGTCGCGTTGACCAGCACCGCCAGCGGCCCGCCTGAGGCGCGCAGGAGGTCGAGCGCGATCTCGCTCACCGCGCCCTGCATGTGCAGCAGCGGCGCGAAGTGCGTCTCGTAGTAGATCTGCCCGCCGACGGTGAGCAGCTGCGGGAACGTGCGGCGGCCGACGAGCTCGGCGCGGTCGTACCCGGTGAGCGTCTCGAACGTCCGGTTGACGCGCAGGATCGTCCCGTCGAGCGTCGCGCTCAGGTACCCGCACGGCGCCTCCTCGAAGAGCTCGTCCGCCGTCTCCTCCAGGAGGTCGCCCGGGCCGCTCACTGCTCGTCCAGGAACGCGCGGATCGCCGCGACGGTCTCGTCGGGCGCGCTGAGGTTGGGGCAGTGGCCGGTCGCCTTCATCAGCACGAGGCGGCCCTCGGGCAGGTGCGCGGCGACGTACTCGCCGACCTCCTGCGGGGCGATGATGTCGCTCGAGCACTGGAGCACGAGCGCCGGCACGCGCGCGTGCGCGAGGTCCTCGCGGTTGTCGCTGAGGAACGTCGCGCGCGCGAACCGGGACGCGATCGCCGGGTCGGCCTGGCAGAACGCGTTCGTCAGCTCCTGGCCGAGCTCCGGCCGGTCCGGGTTGCCCATGATCGCCGGGGCCATCGCCGCCGACCAGCCGAGGTAGTTGCTGTCGAGCGTCTGCAGCAGCTCCTCGATCGCCTCGCGCGTGAAGCCGCCGACGTAGCCCTCGTCGTCGAGGTAGCGCGGCGACGGGCCGATCAGGACGAGCCGCGCGAACCGCTCCGGCGCCCGGGCGGCCGCGAGCACGCCGACCATCGCGCTGACCGAGTGGCCGACGAACGTCACGTCGCGCAGGTCGAGCTCCTCGGCGATGTCGAGGACGTCCTGCGCATACCCGTCGAGCGTCGCGTAGCGCTCGGGGTCGTAGGCCGTGGCGTCGGCGCCGCCCATCCCGAGGTAGTCGAAGAGCACGATGCGGTGGTCGTCCGCGAACGCCGGCCAGACGAACCGCCACATGGTCTGGTCGCAGCCGAAGCCGTGTGCGAAGAGCATCGGCGGCGCGCCGGGGTCGCCGTGGACGGTGACGTTGTGGCGGGCCGCCGCGCTCACGCCTCCTCCAGCGGCAGCACCGCGAGCATCCCGGTCATCTCCAGGATCTGGCGGACGGGCGGCGTCAGCTCGGGATGGATGCGCAGCTCCCACCCCTCGCGCTCGCACGCCTTCAGGACGTGGCTCAGCACGCGGACGCCGGAGGAGTCGAGGAACTGCAGCTCGGCGAGGTCGAGCAGGACCGGGCCGTCGGCCAGGTGGCCCATCAGCAGGTCGCGCAGCTCGCGCGCGGCCGCCAGGTCCACCTCCCCGACCACCGTCAGGACCGCGCGGCCACCTTCCTCGGCCACGGATGCGGAGAACCCGGGGTTTCCCGTCACCCCTCGCACCGTTGGAACGGTACCTCGGCCTACGCTTGCTGTGTGCCGAAGGTCCCGCGTGGTCGCATCGCCCGGACGGCGCGCTTCGGCTCGATGGTCGCAGGCGCCGCGCTCAAGCGGGACGACCCTGTCGCCGTTGCCGATCAGCTCGTCCGCCAGCTCGGGCAGATGAAGGGCGCCGCGATGAAGATCGGCCAGGTGCTCTCCACCGTCGACTTCGACCTCGTGCCCGAGGACCAGCGCGAGGAGTTCAAGGAGCGGCTGGCCGCGCTGCGCGACCAGGCGCCGCCCGTGCCGCTGAAGGACCTCGAGAAGCTGCTGCGGCAGGACCTCGGCGGGCCGGTGTCGAGCGTCTTCGCCGAGTTCTCCGAGCAGCCGGTCGCCGCCGCCTCGATCGGCCAGGTCCACCGCGCGACGACGCGCGACGGCCGCGACGTCGCGGTGAAGGTCCAGTACCCGGGGGTGGCGGAGGCGGTCGAGACCGACCTGCGCAACATGGGGATGCTCTTCCCGCTCGTCAAGCGCCTCGCGCCGGGGCTCGACACCAAGGCGCTGGGCGGCGAGCTGCGCGAGCGGATCGGGGAGGAGCTCGACTACGAGGTCGAGGCGCAGCACCAGCGGCTCGTCGCGCGGCTGTACCGCGGCCACCCGTACGTGAAGGTGCCCTCCGTCGACACGTCGCTCTCGACCCGGCGCGTGCTGGTGAGCGAGTTCGTCGAGGGCGTCGGGTTCGGCGCGGTCAAGGCGATGGACCAGCCGGCCCGCGACCGGTTCGCGGAGATCGTCTTCCGCTTCTTCTGGGGCCTGCTGCAGCACGAGCGGCTCGTCGCCGGCGACCCGCACCCCGGCAACTACCTGCTCTGTCCCGACGGGCGCGTGTGCTTCCTCGACTACGGCCTCATGCGGCGGATCGCGCCGGAGTACCTGGAGGAGGAGCGCGTGCTCGCGCGCGCGGTGTGGGCGCAGGACGCGGGCGCGGTGCACGACGCGCTGGCGCGGCTCGGGTACCTGCCCGACCCGGACGCGTTCGCGCCCGAGGACGTGTTCGACCAGATCGCCGACGCGGGCGCGTGGTTCTTCCAGCCCGGGTTCCGCCGGCTCGACCCCGAGTACGTCCGCGTCCACGTCGAGCAGACCGGCTCTCCGCGCTCGCCGCACTTCGAGGCCATGCGGCGCCAGACGATCCCCGCCCAGGCGCTGCTCCTGCGGCGGATGGAGGGCCTGCTGTTCAGCGTCCTCGGCGAGCTGCGCGCGGGCGCCGACTGGGGCGCGCTGGTGCGCGAGTACGCGGCGGACGCTCCGCCCTCGACGCCGATGGGCGAGGAGGATGCCGCGTTCTGGGCGGCGCGCCGGTAGCGTGCCGCCGCATGGCAGAGCAAGTGGTCATCAACGGCGTCGACGAGCTCAAGGCGCGGGTCGGCGAGGAGATCGGCGTCTCAGACTGGCGTGAGGTCACGCAGGACGACGTCGACACGTTCGCGCGCGTCACGGGCGACGACCAGTGGATCCACGTCGACCCCGAGCGCGCCAAGGACACGCCGTTCGGCGGGACGATCGTGCACGGGTACTTCACGCTCTCGCTGATCCCGCGGTTCTCGTACGACCTCTACCAGATGACCGGGGTCGCGTTCGCGCTGAACTACGGCCTCGACAAGCTGCGCTTCCCGGCGCCGCTGCCGACCGGGTCGAAGGTGCGCATGCGGCTGGCCGTCGGCGCGGTCGACGAGATCCCCGGCGGCGCGCAGGTGAAGATGATCGCGACGCTGGAGCGCGAGGGCGGCGACAAGCCGGTCTGCGTCGCCGAGACCCTGACGCGCGTCTACACCGGGTAGGCGCGCGCCCCCGCTCAGGTCGCGACGGTGGCGGTGCCCAGCTCCTCAGAGATCGCGACGTCGAGCGAGTAGTCGATCGGCACGACGATCAGCGACGGCAGGTCGAGCCCGAGCGCCCAGCGCAGGTTCTCGCCGACCGACTCGACGCTGTCGCACCGCCGCGCCGGCATGCCGAACGACTCGGCGAGCTTGACGAAGTCGGGGTTCGTGAAGTCGACGCCGAAGTGGCGGCCGAACTTCTTGTCCTGCTTCCACACGATCGAGCCGTACTGGCGGTTCTCCCAGACGACGTTGACGACGGGCGTCTTGAGCCGCATCGCGGTCTCCAGCTCCTGCACGTTCATCATGAAGCCGCCGTCGCCGTTGACCGTCACGACCTTGCGCTCGGGGTGGACGAGCTTGGCCGCGATGCCGCACGGCACCGCGAAGCCCATCCCGGCGAGGCCGTTGGCGATGATCACCGTGTTCGGCTCGTGCGCGGGGAACATCCGCGCGATCCACAGCTTGTGGAGGCCGACGTCGCTGACGAGGATGTCGCTGCGCCCGAGCGCCTTGCGGATCTCCCACAGCGCGCGCGGGGGCTGCATGGGGAACTGGTCGTCGTCCTTGGCCGCCTCCAGCCGCCCGAGCACGACGTCGCGCAGGCGGTGCGAGCCGCCGGAGTGCGGCACGTCGCGCCCCTCCTCGGCCAGCCGGCTGAGCACGTGGTAGAGGTCGCCGACCAGCTCGACCTCGGGCTGGAAGAACTCGTCGATCTCGGCGGGCACCGAGTCGATGACGATGATCTTCTTGTCCTTGCGCGGGTTCCAGTGCTTGGGCGCGTGCTCGACGAGGTCGTAGCCGATCGCGATCACGACGTCGGCGTCCTCGAACCCGGCCATCGCGTAGTCGCGCGACTGCAGGCCGACCGTGCCGAGCGCGCGCGGGTCCTCGTAGTCGATCGCGCCCTTGCCCATGAACGTCTCGGCCACCGCGATGCCGGTCGCGCGCGAGAACTCCCGCAGCGCCGCGGCCGCCCCGGTGCGGATGACGCCGTTGCCGGCCAGCGCGACGGGGTTGATCGCGTTGCGGATCAAGTCGGCGGCGCGCAGCAGGTCGCGCGCGTTGGGCTCGGGCGCGACGAGGCGGCGGCGGGGGAGCGGCGTGGCCTCGACGTCCTGCCCCATGACGTCCTCGGGCAGCTCGATGTGGGTGGCGCCGGGCTTCTCGGACTCAGCGACCTTGAACGCCTTGCGAACGACCTCGGGGATGATCTCGGGCGAGTTCAGCCGCGTGTTCCACTTCGTGATCGGCCGCATGATGTCGACCAGGTCGATGTACTGGTGCGACTCCTTGTGCATCCGCTCCAGGTCGGACTGGCCGGTGAGCGCGACCAGCGGCGCGCGGTCGAGGAACGCGTCGGCGACGGCGGTCACGAGGTTCGTCGCGCCCGGCCCGAGCGTGCCCAGGCACACGCCCGCGCGCCCGGTCAGCCGCCCGTACATGTCGGCCATGAAGGCGCCGCCCTGCTCGTGGCGGACGGGGACGAACGAGACCGAGGAGTTCGAGAGCGACTCGTTGAGATCGAGGGTCTCCTCGCCGGGAATCCCGAAGACGTAGCGCACGCCCTCGGCCTCGAGGCACTCCACGAAGACGTCCGATGCGCGGCGTGCGCTCAAGCTTCCAACCCCCTGGATCCGATGATCTGGTAACCGTGACCGTACCTGGCACCGCAACTCTTCCCGCGTTCGCGGGTCCCAACCGCCTGATGTCGCGCATTCGCACGCTCGCCCTCCCCGTCGCCGCCTCCGTCGTGGTCGCCTTCGCCACGGCGCCGTCCGCCGACGCCGCCAGCCGCCTCGTCATCCGGGGTGCCGGCTTCGGGCACGGCGTGGGGATGAGCCAGTACGGCGCGATGGGCTTCGCCAAGCAGGGCAAGACGTACCGCGAGATCCTCGGCCACTACTACTCGGGCACGTCGCTCGGGCAGCTCGACGCGGACCCGACCGTGCGCGTGCTGCTCCAGGCCGGCCGCTCGACCGTGACGTTCACGGGCGCCGCGCAGGCGGGCGACAAGCGGCTCTCGCCCTCGCGGACGTACCGCGCGACGACGTTCGCCGGCTCCGGCGTCGTGGTTCGCACCAGCGCGGGCAAGACCGTCAAGACGTTCTCCTCGCCGGTGCGGATCGTCGGCCCGGGCGGCGCGCCGTGGCGGCTCGTCGGCGGCTCCAACTCCGGCAGGTACCGCGGCGCGCTGGAGCTGCGCACCGGGCTGTCGTCCGGCCTGTCGGCGGTGAACGCGGTGACGCTCGAGACGTACGTGCGCGGCGTCATCGCGCGCGAGTCGCCGGCGTCGTGGCCGGCCGAGGCGCTCAAGGCGCAGGCGGTCGCCGCGCGCACGTACGCGATCACGACCTCGAAGAACGGCGTCGGGTTCGACCACTACGCCGACACGCGCTCGCAGGTCTACGGCGGTGTCGCGGCCGAGACGCCGACGACCGACGCCGCCGTCGCCGCGACGGCGCACGAGGTCGTCACGTACCAGGGCGAGCCCGCGGTGACGTACTTCTTCTCCACCTCCGGCGGCAAGACGGAGAACAACGAGACGAGCGCGCTGGGCGGCGACCCCAAGCCGTGGCTGCGCTCGGTCGACGACCCGTACGACGACGAGTCGCCCAAGCACCGCTGGGGGCCGATCCGGCTGTCGATGGGCCAGGCGGGCGCGAAGCTCCGCGGGCTCGTGAAGGGCTCGTTCCGCTCGATCGACGTCAAGCAGCGCGGGGCCTCCCCGCGCATCGTGTCGGCGGAGATCGTCGGCTCGCGCGGCCGCACGACGGTGAACGGCGCGACGCTCCGCGCACGCTTCGGCCTCAACGACTCGTGGGCCTACTTCACGGTCGTCGGGACGGAGGCCGAGGAGGACGACGCGGGCACCGACACCACCGCGACCGATCCGGGCAGCGGCGGCGCCGCCGCCCGCGCGGCCGCGGCCCGCCGCCGCGGGGTCGTCCACGGCACGATCACCGGCCTGCGCCGCGGCACCACCGTCCGCATCGAGCGCCGCGGCGCCGACGGCGTCTGGTCCACCGAGACCACGGCCACCCTCCGCAAGCACGGCCGCTACCGCGCCCCGGTCGCGCGCACCGGCGCCTACCGCGTGCGCGCCGGCTCGATCATCGGCCCGGTCACGCGCCTCCGCTAGGCCGCCGGGTCGACGATCCGGCGATCGACGCGGACGCCGATCGCAAGCGCGTACCGGTCGATCATCGACTGCTTCGCGTCGTCGTTGCCCTCGAACCGGGCCACGGCGGACTGCGACGTCTTCATGCGCGCGGCCACCTCGGTCTGCGTGAGGCGCTTCTGCTTGCGCACCGCTGTGAGCTCGCGCACGAGGCGCCGCCGCTCCTCCGCGGCAGCGAGAACGGCGCGGAAGTCCGGCCACTGCGCGGTCGACTCCGCGATCATCTCGTCGAGGAAGTCCGGCTCGTCGCGCAGCTCGTCCATATCAGAAACGGTATACGGGAACTGGTATGCGGTCAACGTCGCCCCCGCCAGTCCCGCAGGCGCTGCTCGGCCAGGCGGATCTTCTGGGGTGGCGTCTTGCGCGTCGTCTTCGCGAACGCATCAAGCGCCAGCAGGACCTGCCCGAACCGCCCTTCGGCCGCGAAGAGGACCCGGAACGTTCGGTCCGGCGTCGCGGCGCGTACCTCGTAGACGTCCCCACGGAGGTGCCGCGCGGCCCGCAGTCCCTCGACGCGGACCTCGCTCATGGCGTCGAGCACCGCACCGCGCTCCTCCTTCGTCAGCGAGATGAGGAACCACTTCACCGGTCGCCCGCCGCTCGCGGTTCGGTAGTCGCGCCAGTGGCGCGCGTGCTGCCGGTCGTCCGTCACCGACAGCCGTAGCCGGCGCGCGGGGCAGCTCGCCCCTCCCGCCCGGCGCACGCGTCACCGCGCGATCAGCCACAACGGCGTTGGCCGGAGCGGCGTACTGGATACGTTGGCCTACAAGCGGTTCCAATTTCGGCAGTGAGGTCTGAAGATGGCGGTGGCGTCCAAGGAGCAGGCGGTCGTCGACGCGGTCCCGAAGGGGCTGTACATCGGCGGCGAGTGGCGGGAGACCGAGAGCACGCTCCCGGTCGAGGATCCCGCGACGGGTGCGGTGATCGCGCACGTCGCCGATGCCACGGTCGAGGACGCGAAGGACGCGCTGACGGCGGCCGCGGACACGCAGGCCGACTGGGCGCAGACGTCTCCGCGCGAGCGCGGCGAGATCCTCCGCAAGGCCTACGACATCATCCAGGAGCGGCTCGACGACCTCGCGCTCGTCATGACGCTCGAGATGGGCAAGCCGCTGGCCGAGTCGAAGGCCGAGGTCGCGTACGCCGCGGACTTCTTCCACTGGTTCTCCGGTGAGGCGACGCGGATCGAGGGCGGCTACAAGCCCGCCGAGAAGGGCGGCTTCCGCGTCCTGACGATGCGTCAGCCGGTCGGGCCGTGCATCTTCATCACGCCGTGGAACTTCCCGCTCGCGATGGGCACCCGCAAGCTCGGCCCGCAGATCGCGGCCGGCTGCACGAGCGTCATCAAGCCGGCCAAGCAGACGCCGCTGTCGATGCTCGCGCTCGTCGGCATCCTCGAGGAGGCCGGCCTGCCGGGCGGCGTGGTCAACCTCATCACCGGCAAGTCGTCGGGCTCGATCATGGAGCCGCTGATCAAGGACCCGCGCGCCCGCAAGCTCTCGTTTACCGGCTCCACGCCGGTCGGCAAGAAGCTCATCGAGCAGTCGGCCGAGCAGGTCCTCAAGGTCTCGATGGAGCTCGGCGGCAACGCGCCGTTCATCGTCTTCGAGGACGCCGACCTCGACGACGCGGTCGAGGGCGCGATGCTCGCCAAGATGCGCAACATCGGCGAGGCCTGCACCGCCGCCAACCGCTTCCACGTCCACGAGTCGGTCGCCGACGCGTTCGCGGAGAAGCTGGCCGAGCGGATGGGCGCGCTGACGATCGCGCGCGGCACCGAGCCCGACTCCAAGGTCGGCCCGCTGATCGACGACACGCAGCGCGGCAAGGTCGCCGAGCTCGTCGAGGACGCGACGTCCAAGGGCGCGAAGGTCCTCACCGGCGGCGAGAAGGTCGACGGCCCCGGCTACTTCTACAAGCCGACCGTCCTCAAGGACGTCCCCGCCGACGCGCTCCTGCTCAAGGAGGAGATCTTCGGCCCCGTCGCGCCGATCGCGACCTTCTCGACCGAGGAGGAGGCGATCGCCGCCGCCAACGACACCGAGTACGGCCTCGTCGCGTACCTCTACACGCAGGACCTCAAGCGGGCGCTGCGGGTGAGCGAGGCGCTCGACACCGGCATGATCGGCCTCAACCAGGGCGTCGTCTCGAACGCCGGCGCGCCGTTCGGCGGCGTGAAGCAGTCGGGCTTCGGCCGCGAGGGCGGCAACGTCGGCATCGACGAGTACCTGGAGTGGAAGTACGTGGCGGTCGCGCTCTAACGACGGCGTGTGCGGCGGACCGCCTCGCGCGCCTCGATCTCGTGCTCGTTGAGGCGGTACCCCTGCCACAGGTAGCTCGTCCACAGCCGCAGCCGCCGCTGCTGGTCCTGCCAGACGTGGACGAGCTCGTGCGTGACGAGGTCCTCGCTCACGTCCTCTAGCGGTCGCCGGACGAGGATGAGCGGCCCGATCTCGTAGCCGACGAAGCGCCGGTACCAGGGCAGGCGGAACAGCCACGGCGCGTGGACGATCCGCACGTGGCGGGTCCGGACGGGCTCTGGGTAGAGGTCGAGCGTCGCCAGCCGGGCGGCGGCGCCGCGCAGCAGCTCGGTCTCGCGCTCGGAGCGGGATCGCGTCCACGGCATCGCCCCGCAGCGTGCCATCCTCTGCGGCTCCCCGATGCCGCAGCCGTCCGCCCCGCAGCGCCTCCGCCCGCGCCGCCCCCAGTTGATCGCCGCCGCCGCGCTCGTCGGTGCCCTCGTCGTGGCCGTCGTCGTCCTGCTGGGTGGCGGGAGCGATCCCGAGGCCCCGTCACTGCGCGAGCAGTACGGCGGCCACGGCGGCGCGCCGATGGTGAAGACCGGTGCGACCGGCCGCGTGGCGCTCGACGGGCGCTGGCGGGTGGCGCTCGACCCGAACGCGACCGGGACGTCCAAGGGCTTCCAGGCCGGCCGCTTCGACGGGCAGGCGGTGACGCTCCCGTACGTCCCGAACGCGAAGCAGATCACCGGCGCGGAGGGGGAGCGGAGCTTCCAGGGGTCGGTCGCCTGGTACCGCACGACGCTGCGAGTGCCGGAGACCGGCCGCTACGCCCTGCGCTTCGAGTCGGTCAACCACGAGGCGGAGGTGTGGCTCGACGGCAAGCGCCTCGGCGGGCACGTCGGCACCTACCTGCCGTTCGAGCTGCGCCCGACGCTGGAGGCCGGCAAGGACCACACGCTCGTCGTCCGCGCCGACTGGCGTGACCCGGACGCGATGAAGGCGACCGGCTGGCACCGCGCGTGGTTCAACTACGGCGGCATCAACCGCGAGGTCACGATCCGCCCGTTCGACGGCCGCGAGGTGTCCTCGGCGGCGGTGCAGACCGAGGTCGACGGGACGACCGCGACCGTCCAGGTGACCGCCCGGCTGCGCGGCGGGAAGGGCGCCGTCACGGGCACGCTGAAGCCGGCCGGCGCCGGCACGACGCCGCCCGTGAAGCTCGCGTTCCGCGGCGACCCGGCAGCACCGCGCGCCACCGCGACGATCCGGAACGCCCAGCTGTGGTCGACGGTCGCGCCGAACCTCTACGACCTGACGCTGAGCGTGGACGGCAAGGCGGCGTGGACCGGCCGCGTCGGCCTGCGTGAGCTGCGGCGCGAGGGCAGCAGGCTCCTCCTCAACGACCAGCAGATCAGCCTGCGCGGCGCCTCCATGCACGAGGACGTCAAGGGCCGCGGCGACGGCCTGCGCACCGCCGACGAGCGCGACCTCGTCAACGACCTCGTCGCGCTGGGCGCCAACGCGACCCGCGCGCAGCACCCGCTCAGCCCATCGCTCGTCGAGCAGCTCGACGCCAAGGGCATCCTCGTCTGGATGGGGGTCGGCCCGGTCGACGCGCCGGGTGCGTGGACGTCACGCGGCGCGAAGCTCGTCGAGCAGGCCAAGGCGCGCGTGCGCGCGTCGCTCTCCCAGCTCCAGACGCACCCGTCGATCTTCGCCTGGAACCTCGCCAACGAGGTCGCCGGCCAGGGCCATCCCGCGGGGCAGGCGGCGTACATCGACGCGATGGCGGAGGAGCTCCAGCGGCGCGACCCCGGCCGGCTCGTCGGCCTCGACGTGTGGGGCTCGCACCCGCCGCGCGAGGACGGGCCGATGTACGAGCACGTCGACGCGATCGGGTGGACGAACTACCTCGGCTGGTACGAGCGGCCCGACGCGACGGCCGCGGAGCTGCGCGACCTCATCGTCAGCAAGCTTGGCGCGCTCCAGCAGGTCTTCCCGGACCGCGTGATGGTCGTGACCGAGTTCGGCGCCGAGGGCTCGACGCAGAACCCGTCGGACAAGCCGGGCGGCTTCGGCTTCCAGACCCGCGTCCTGCGCACGCACATCCGCACGTACGCCGAGCAGCCGGGCGTCACCGGGATGCTGATCTGGAACCTGCGCGACTTCGGCGTCATCCCGACGTTCGGCGGCGGCTCCATCCGCGAGGTCGTGGACGAGATCACCCTCGTCCCGGGCCTCAACGAGAAGGGCCTGTGGGACTACGACGGCCAGCCCAAGCCGGCCGTCGCCGCGGTCAAGGCGGAGTTCGCGAAGCTGCCCTAGGTGTAAGTCCTGAGGACGTTGTTTCGTCCGGGCCTCTTCGGAGGCTGGGTGGTGCCAACCACGCCCAGCTCTCCGAAGGAGGCACCGGATGCGGCTGCACGCTAACGCGGCGCTCAGTCTGATTCAGC
>NZ_JBXPIZ010000009.1:0-325417 GCF_056863265.1 Parviterribacter multiflagellatus | reverse complement strand
CGCTCAAGCGCAGAACGCACCGCAGCCCTTGACGGATGGCTCTGGCACTACAACCATCGCCGCCAACACAGCGCCCTCAGCCGCCAAACCCCGGCCCAGCGACTGAACAACCTGCTCGGGACTTACATCTAGACCGCGCGGCTCAGACCTGCGACGGCAAGGACGCCGTCCGCAGCCAGAAGTCGCGGATCGCGCTTGCGGCCTCGATCAGCCGATCCATCCCGAGCGGCTTGCGCACGTACGCGTTCGCGCCGCGGTCGTAGGCCAGCTCGATGTCGGCGGGCGCGCTCGACGTCGTGAGGATGATGACCGGGATGGTGCGCAGGCCCGGGTCGCCCTTGACCTCCGCGAGCACCTCGCGCCCGTCCTTGCGCGGCAGGTTGAGGTCGAGCAGCATCAGGCCGGGCGGCGTGCCGCCGCCCCGCAGGTGCGCGATCGCCGCCTCGCCGTCGGTCTCGACGTGCACGGGCTGGTCGATCCCGGCCTCGCGCATCGCCTCCTGGATCAGGTAGGCGTCGGCGTCGTTGTCCTCGACGAGCAGGATGCGGCTCACGCCGGGATCTTCTCAGGCCGGGCGGCGTCCGGGACCGGCGCGCGGTCGGGGAGCGTGAACACGAAGGCGCTGCCGGTGCCCTCCGGCGGGTCCTCGACCCACACGTGCCCGCCGTGCCGCTCGACGATCCGCCGCACGAGCGCCAGCCCGATCCCCGTGCCCTTGTAGTCGCCGTCGCGGTGCAGCCGGCCGAACATCTTGAAGATCGCCTCACGCTGCTCCGGCGGGACGCCGATGCCGTTGTCGCGCACCTCGATCCGCCACGCGCCGCGCTCGCGCGCCGCCGCGATGCGCACCTCGGGCGTGACGCCCGGCGCCGTGAACTTCACCGCGTTGGCGATCAGGTTCTGCAGCACCTGCCGCAGCTGGCCCGGCTCGGCCTGCACGGTCGGCAGCTCCTCGCTCGTCACCCGCGCGCCGCGCTCGCGCAGGCGCACGTCGATGCTCTGCAGCACCTCGCCGAGCACGTCGTCGAGGTCGACCGTCTCCAGCCGCAGCGGCGCCCGCCCGAGCCGCGAGTACGTGAGCAGGTCGTCGATCAGCGCCTGCATCCGCTCGACGCCGGTCGCCATGTGCTGGATGTAGAGGTCGGCGTTGGCGTCCAGCCGGCCCTGGTAGCGCTTCTGCAGGAGCGTGCTGAACCCGGCGACCGTGCGCAGCGGCTCGGAGAGGTCGTGCGACGCGACGTAGGCGAACTGCTCCAGGTCGGCGTTGGAGCGGGCCAGCTCGGCGTTCGCCGTGCGCAGCGCGCTCGTCGCGTGCAGCACGCGCCGCAGCAGGAGCGCGATCCCCACCATCGCGAGGACGAGCAGGGCCAGGATGCCCCACGGCGCCCATCGCGACCAGCCGCCGACCGGCTCGTACAGCGCCTCCTCGCTCACCGTGAGCACGAGCCGCCACCGGCTGCCCGCGACCGGCTGCGAGGCGAAGAACCGGTCCTCACCGGCGGTCGTCGTCAGGTTCCCGCTCGTCGACGCACGCAGCGCGTTGATGAGCGTGGGCGTCTGGGGCGGCAGCGTGCTGTCGGGCGCGTAGGCGACGATCCGCTGCCCCTCGCCGTCGAGGATGTACGAGCGCGACGTCCGCACGCCCGGCAGCGCCGTGATGATGCCGGAGAGGATGACCTCGATCGACTCGGCCGGCGCCGACGTGACGAGCACCCGCCGCTCCCCGCCGGTGCGCACCGGGAAGCCGACCGCGGTCTCGATCAGGCCGTCGTGCACGTCGCCGAGGCCGAACCCGAGCGAGCTGGCCGCCGACCGCGCGTACGGGGCGGCGGCGAGGCGCCCCGCGTCCGCCGGCGCACCCCCCGAGCGCGCGACGACCCCGCCGTTCGCGTCGAGCACCACGGCCCATCGCGCGCCCGCCTGCCGGACGTGCGCGTCGATCGCCGCGCGGCTGACGCGCGCCCCGCCCAGCTCGTCCGTCAGCCCGCCGGTCTGGCCGCGCGTGGCGACGAGGAAGAGCGAGTCCAGGAGGTTCCGCGCGATCACGGTCCGGTCGGCGTACCGCTTCCGCAGCGCGTCGCGTTGCTCCTCCTGGGTGTCGGCGAGGAAGAACGCCGCGACGCCGAGCCCGAAGGCGACGAGCACGAAGAACCCCACTGCCAGCGACGTCGCGGTGCCGGACCGACGCACCGCCAGATCGTATCTTCCCGGCCTCGTGCCGAGCCCCGGATACCCCGACCACCTGCGCCACCTTGTCGAGGACTACCTCGACGGCGTCCGCTTCTCCGACGACGGCGTCACCGCCGGCCTGGAGGAGGCCATGCGCTACTCCCTCCTCGCGGGCGGCAAGCGCATCCGCCCCGTTCTCGCGCTCGCGACCGCGCGCGCGGCCGGCCGCGACGCGGAGGACGTGCTCCCGCTCGCCGCGGCGATCGAGCTGATCCACACGTACTCGCTCATCCACGACGACCTGCCGGCGATGGACGACGACGACCTGCGCCGCGGACGGCCCACGTCGCACAAGGTGTATGGAGAACCTGTGGCGATCCTGGCGGGGGATGCGCTGTACGCGGAGGCGTTCCGCCACGTCCTGCGGCACCAGCAGGCCGACCCGCGGCATCTCCTCGCGGCGGTCACCGAGCTGGCCGCCGCGACCGGCGTCAACGGCATGGTCGGGGGCCAATGGCTGGACGTCCTGGGGCGCACGGACGACCTGCGCACGCTGCACGGACTCAAGACGGGGCGCCTGATCGCGGCGTCCGTGGAGTGCGTCCTGCTCACGTTCGGGCTGCCGTCACAGGCCTTCCGCGCGTTCGCCGACGAGCTCGGCGTGCTGTTCCAGATCGTCGACGACATCCTCGACGTGACGGGCACCGACGACGCGCTCGGCAAGCCGCAGGGGAGCGACGAGCGGCAGGGCAAGCGGACGTACGTGTCGGAGTTCGGTCTGGAGCAGGCGCGTACACTCGCTGGTCTGTCCCACGCTCGTGCCCGCGAGGCCCTCAGCGTGGCCGCCCCTGCCGGGGCCGCCGAGCTCGAGCAGATCACGGACTTCATCCACACCAGGACCTCATGAGCCGACTCCTCGACCGCATCGACCGCCCCCAGGACCTGCACTCGCTCTCGGAGGAGGAGCTGGCCCAGGTCGCGCAGGAGGTCCGGGAGCACATCATCGACACCGTCGGGGAGATCGGCGGCCACTTCGGCGCCAACCTCGGCACCTGCGAGCTGGCCGTCGCGCTGCACTCCGTGCTCGACTCCCCGAAGGACAAGATCCTGTGGGACGTCGGCCACCAGGCCTACCCGCACAAGGTCCTCACGGGCCGGCGCGACCAGCTCCCGACGATCCGCCAGTACGAGGGCCTCGCGCCCTTCTGCGCGATCCACGAGTCCGAGCACGACATCATGGGCGCGGGCCACGCGTCGACGTCGATCGGCTACGGCGTCGGGCTCAAGGAGGGCATGCGGCTGAAGGGCGTGCCGGAGGCCGAGCAGGGCCGCGTGGTCGCCGTCATCGGCGACGGCGCGATGACCGGCGGCGTGGCGTTCGAGGCGATCCACCAGGCGGGCGGGCTCGGGACGCCGCTGGTCGTGGTGCTGAACGACAACGGCATGTCGATCTCGCCGAACGTCGGCGCGCTCTCGCGGTACTTCAACCGCGTCCGGCTCAACCCGAAGCTGTGGCACGCGCGCGAGGGCGTCGAGGCGAAGCTCACCGACCTGCCGGCCGGCATCGGCGCGGCGTTCGAGAAGCTCGGCCCGCAGCTCAAGGAGTCGATCAAGTCGTTCTGGGCGCCCGGCCTCATGTGGGAGGAGCTCGACTGGGCGTACATGGGCGTCATCGACGGCCACGACACGCGCTCGCTGCGCGCCGCGCTGAGCAAGGCGCTGGACGCCCAGCGGCCGGTCGTCGTGCACGTCGCGACGGTGAAGGGCAAGGGCTTCGCGCCCGCCGAGGACGGCGGCCTGGAGGGCATGGAGAAGTGGCATGCCGCCAAGCCGAAGTCGATCGCCAACCGCGTGCCCGCCCCGAAGGTCGTCCCCGCGGGCAAGGACGCCAACCCCGCGCCGGCGCAGTGGACGAAGGTGTTCGGCGAGGGCCTGGTCGCCGAGGCGCGGCGCGACCCGCGCGTCGTCGGCATCACCGCCGCGATGAACACCGGCACCGGCCTGGATCACCTGCAGAAGGCGCTGCCGGAGCGGTACTTCGACGTCGGCATCGCCGAGCAGCAGGCGATCCTCTTTGCCTCCGGCCTGGCGCTGGAGGGCATCAAGCCGGTCGCCGCGATCTACTCGACGTTCCTCCAGCGGGCGTACGACCAGATCATCCACGACGTCTGCCTGCAGAAGCTCGACGTCACGTTCGTGATGGACCGCGCGGGCCTGGTCGGCGACGACGGCCCGACGCACCACGGCGTGTTCGACATCGCCTACCTGCGGCCGCTGCCGAACATCGTGCTGATGGCCCCGCGCGACGAGGCGATGCTGCTGCACATGCTGCGCACGTCGCTGACGTTCGACGACGGGCCGACGGCGATCCGCTACCCGCGCGGCGCCGCGCTCGGCGTCGAGCTGCCGGCGCCTGACGCGATCCGCGCGATCCCGGTCGGCGTCGGCGAGGTCCTGCGCGAGGGCGGCTCGAAGGTCGCGCTCCTCGGCTACGGCAGCGGCGTCGAGAAGTCGCTGGAGGCCGCGGACGTGCTGGCCGAGGCGGGCATCGACGCGACGGTCGCCGACGCGCGGTTCGCCAAGCCGCTCGACGAGGCGCTGATCGCGCAGCTCGCCGCCGAGCACGAGCTGCTGGTGACGGTCGAGGAGGGCGTGGTGACGGGCGGCTTCGGCACCGGCGTCCTGGAGTACCTGAGCGACAGCGGCCGGCTGGGCTCCTGCCGCGTGCTGCGCATCGGGCTGCCGGACCGGTTCGTCACGCACGGCAAGCCGGCGCTGCTGCACCGCGAGGTCGGCTTCACCGGCAAGCAGATCGCCGAGCGGATCACCGCGGCGGTCGGCGCCGGCTCGGGCTCGGCGTCGCTGTCGCGCGCGTGAGCGACGCGGCGGCGGAGCTCGATCCGCAGGTCGCCCGGCTCCTGGAGGGCGAGCAGGACGCGCCCGTCCCGCAGTCGGTGGAGGAGGTGCGGACGGGCTACGACCGCACCTCGCTGCTGTGGGTGGGGGAGGCCGAGGACGTCGCGTCGATCCGCGAGGAGTCCGTGGGCGAGTGCTGCGTCCGGGTCTACGAGCCGGCGGGGGAGGTCCGCGGCGCGGTCCTGTGGAGCCACGGCGGCGGCTGGATCATGGGCAACCTCACGTCGTACGACGCGCTCTGCCGCGCGCTGGCCAACCGGGTCGGCGCCGTGGTGGCGTCGGTCGACTACCGGCTCGCGCCCGAGTCGCAGTTCCCCGGCCCGGTCGAGGACTGCGAGGCGGCGCTGCGCTGGCTGGCCGCGACCTACCCCGGGGAGCCGCTGGCCGTCGCGGGGGACAGCGCGGGCGCCAACCTCGCGACGGTGGTCGCGCGGCGCGCGCGGGACGCCGACGGCCCGTCGCTCGCGTTCCAGCTGCTCTTCTACCCGCCGACCGACGCGGCCTGCGCGACGACGTCGTACCAGACCTACGGCCGCTCCGACTCGGGGTTCGGCCTGTCGCGGGAGCAGATGCTCGTCTGCTGGGCGGCCTACGCGAGCGGCAACAGCGCGCGGTCGCCCGACGTCTCGCCGCTGCGCGCCGCCGACCTGTCGCGGATGCCGGCGGCGTACATCGGGCTCGCGTCCCACGACCCGCTCGTCGACGAGGCCGAGGACTACGCCGACCGCCTGCGGGCGGCGGGCGTGGAGGTCGAGGTGAAGGTGTGGCCGGGGACCGTCCACGGCTTCATCCGCTGGCGCGGGGCGGTCGACGCGGCGCGGGATGCGCTGGACGAGGGGGCCGCGCGCCTCCGCGCCGCCCTCGCCGCCTAGCGCAACGTCCCAGTCGTCGCTCCCGCCGCGAGGCGCCCGCGAGAACGCAGAAAGAGAAACGGCCCGCTCTAGGAGCGGGCCGCTTCGGGGAGGAGAGATACTGCTGTGGGTCTTGGTTATGGATCACTGAGGTAAGTCTTGTGAGGACCGTGTCCGCTGGGGTGTCGGTCGCTGCGAGAACAAGAATGCACCCCTTGGGCCCGATCCACTGTGCTTTGGGACACAGTGCCCCGGTTTGGCGGTTCCCGTAGCCTTTCCGCCCTCTGATGGCCCGGGTCCGGCTTGACACGCTGCTCGCTGAGCGCGGGCTGTTCCCATCGCGGTCGCGCGCCGCCGCGTCGGTGATGGCGGGCGAGGTGCTCGTCGGCGAGGCCCGCAAGCGGATCGACAAGCCGGGGGAGATGGTCGACGCCGACGTTCTCATCGACGTCGCGGAGGCCGATCGGTTCGTCTCGCGGGGCGGGACCAAGCTCTCCAACGCCCTCGACGCGTTCGGCCTGGACGTGGCGGGGCGCCGTGCGATCGACGTCGGCGCCTCCACCGGTGGGTTCACGGACGTGCTGCTGCAGCGCGGCGCCTCGCACGTCGTTGCGGTGGACGTCGCGTACGGCGAGCTGGCGTGGAAGATCCGCGAGGACGAGCGCGTGACGGTGATGGAGCGGACGAACGCGCGTCGGCTGGAGCCCGCGCAGCTGCCCTACGCGCCCGACCTGCTCGTCGCGGACGTGTCGTTCATCTCGCTCACGAAGATCCTCCCGGCGGTGCTGGCCTGCCTGGCCGAGCGCTGGGACGGCCTCGTGATGGTCAAGCCGCAGTTCGAGGTGGGGCGGGAGCGCGTGGGCAAGGGCGTCGTGCGCGACCCGGCCGATCGCCGCGACGCGCTCGTGACCGTCGCCGCGTGCGCCGTCGAGCTGGGCGCGTCCGTCCTGGGCTTCGCGTCGTCCGGGCTGCCGGGCCCGAAGGGCAACCGCGAGACGTTCCTGCGGCTGGCCGAAGGCGGCCGCGAGGGTGCGGTCGAGGATCTGGTCGCGGCGGCCGCGGAGGTCGAGCCGCTGTGAGCCGTCCGCGGCGCGCGCTGGTGCAGACGCACCGGCGCCCGGAGGAGACGCGCTCGGCGTTCGAGCCGCTGTTCGCCGCCGCCGCGAAGGCCGGGTGGGAGCTGTGGTTCGACGAGGCCGAGACGTCCCGCCACGGCATCGAGGCGCGCCCCGGCGTCATCGTGGACGCCGATCCGTGCACCGACGTCGACGTGTGCATCGTGCTCGGCGGCGACGGGACGATCCTCAGCGCGCTGCGCCGGTTCGCCCGCACCCGCGTGCCGGTCTTCGCGGTCAACTTCGGCGCGGTCGGGTTCCTGGCGACGATCGAGCGGTCGGAGATGGAGCAGGACTTCATCCGCGCGTTCCAGGGCGAGTTCGAGGTGCTGCCGCTCCCGTCGGTCGCCGTCGCGGGGCCGCAGGGGCGGCTCGAGGCGATCAACGACGTCTCGATCCACCGCAAGGTCGGCGAGCGCGTCGCCGTCCTCGCGTACCTGATCGAGGGCCAGGAGGTCGGGAGCGTGCGCTGTGACGGCGTCGTCGTCGCGACCCCCGCCGGCTCGACGGGCTACAACCTCGCCAACGGCGGCCCGGTCCTGGCCTGGGGCGTGGAGGGCTTCGTCGTCTCCTTCATCGCGCCGCACTCGCTCACGGCCCGCGCGCTGGTCGTGGCGCCCCAGGACACGCTGACGATCGAGAACCGCTCGACCGACCCGGTCGACGTCATCATCGACGGCCGCCCGGTGTGGGAGCTCGCGGCCGGCGACTCGATCGCGGCGACCTTCCACCCGGACGTCGCGGCGCTCGCGCAGGTCCCCGGCTCGACGTTCTACCGCCGCCTCCAGGAGAAGTTCGGGCGGCTCTCCAGCTGACGAAAGGCGCACGAACACCCGTTCGATTGCGCCAACTTCGTGACAGAAGTGCTGCAGGGCCCCGAATCCGTCTTGGCGCCCTGGCATGGTGCGGCGCGTGCTGAGCGAGCTGCGTGTCGAGAACCTGCTGCTGATCGAGCGGGCCGAGCTGCGCCTGACCGAGGGCCTCAACGTCCTCACGGGCGAGACCGGCGCGGGCAAGACCATGCTCGCGCACGCCCTCGACCTGCTGCTGGGCGGCAAGGCGCGGCAGGGCATCGTCCGTCCGGGCGCGAGCGAGGCGTACGTGGAGGGCGTGTTCGAGCTGCCCGACGCGTTGCGCGGCGAGCTGGGGGAGCGGCTGCCCGAGGACGCCGAGGAGGTCGTGCTGGCGCGGCGCGTGAGCGCGTCAGGTCGCACACGCGCGCTGCTCTGCGGGCGCACCGTGACGGTCGACGACCTGCGCGAGGTCGCCGCCACGCTGATCGGCTTCTACGGCCAGCACGAGTCCCGTAAGCTCGTCGTGGCCTCCGCGCAGCTCGACCTGCTCGACGGCTTCTGCGGGCCGGCGCATCTCGCGGCGCGGGCGGAGGTCGCGCGCGTCCATGGCGAGGCACGGCGCCTGGAAGGGCGGCTGGTGGAGCTGCGGGAGCGGGCCGGCGCGCGGGATCGCGAGCTGGACCTGCTCGAGTTCGAGATCGCGGAGATCGAGGCGGCCGACCCGTCCGAGGTCGAGGAGGCCGAGCTGCTCGCCGAACGCGGGCGGCTGCGCCACGTCGAGGCGCTGCGCGGGGCGGCCCTGGCGGGCGCGGAGGCGATCGACGGCGAGTCGGGCGGCGCGGACGGCGACGGGCTGGCGGTCGGCGGGCTGCTGGCGCTGGCCGAGCGCGAGCTGGACGGCGTCGAGGGCGTCGATCCGGTGCTCGATCCGCTGAGCGGCCGCTTCCGTGCGCTCGTCGTCGAAGCGACCGACCTGGCCGCCGAGCTGCGCCGCTACGCCGAAGGGCTCGACGCCGAGCCCGGGCGGCTGGAGACCGTCGAGGAGCGGCTGGGCGTGTTCGACCGGCTCACCCGCAAGCACGGCGGGTCGATCACGGCGGTCCTCGAGCACGCGCGGGTCTGCCGCGAGCGGCGCGACGAGCTCGCCGGCGCCGAGGTGGCGCTGGAGGAGACGACGGCGCAGCTCGAGCGCGTCCGGGGCGACCTGGCCAAGCGCTGCGTGGCACTGCACAAGGCGCGCGCCAAGGCGGCACCGAAGCTCGCGGCCGGCGTGCGGGAGCGGCTCGCGGAGCTGGCGATGGACGGAGCGTCGTTCGAGATCGCGCTGACCGAGCGCGAGCCGGGGCCGACCGGCGCCGACACCGCCGAGTTCCTCATCGCGCCGAACCCGGGCGTGCCGGCCGCGCCGCTGCGCGACATCGCCTCGGGCGGCGAGCTCTCGCGGGTCATGCTCGCGCTGCTCGGCACCGCGAACGACGGCAGCGACGCGACGCTCGTGTTCGACGAGGTCGACGCCGGCATCGGCGGCGTCACCGCCCGAGCGGTCGGCGAGCAGCTGCGGACGCTGGCGGCCGGGCGCCAGGTCATCTGCATCACCCACCTGCCGCAGATCGCGTCGCTCGGGGCGCGCCACTTCTCGATCGCGAAGGACACGTCGGTCGAGCCGGCGCGGACGACGGTCAGCGAGCTGACGGAGAAGCAGGTGGTCGCGGAGCTGGTCCGGATGCTCGGCGCGGACGACAACGACCTGGCCGCGCGACGGCACGCGCAGGAGCTGCGCAAGGCCGCATGAACCTGCCGTTTCCTCGCTCCTTGCGGCGTGCGTCACGGTCCGCGTCCGGATCCGGCGCTACCGTGGCCTCGTACCGGGAAGTCCTAGACCTGAGAGCCGCCCATGCCTGAACGCCAGACCAGATTCATCTTCGTCACGGGCGGCGTCGTCTCCTCGCTCGGGAAGGGCATCGCCGCCGCATCGATCGGCCGGCTGCTGGTCTCGCGTGGTCTGTCGGTCCAGATCCAGAAGTTCGACCCGTACATCAACGTCGATCCCGGCACGATGTCGCCGTACCAGCACGGCGAGGTCTTCGTGACCGAGGACGGGGCGGAGACCGACCTCGATCTCGGCCACTACGAGCGGTACACCGACGCCAACACCGGTCGCGCGTCGAACGTCACCGCCGGCGGCATCTACAACTCGGTGATCCGGCGCGAGCGCCGCGGCGACTACCTGGGCGCGACCGTCCAGGTGATCCCGCACATCACCGACGAGATCAAGAACCGCATCAAGCTCGTCGCGGACTCGACGGACGTCGACGTGGTCATCACCGAGATCGGCGGCACCGTGGGCGACATCGAGTCGCTGCCGTTCCTCGAGGCGATCCGCCAGTTCCCGGTCGAGGTCGGGCGCCGCAACTGCATGTACCTGCACCTCACGCTGGTGCCGTACATCGGCCACGCGGGCGAGCTGAAGACCAAGCCGACGCAGCACTCGGTCAACGAGCTGCGCCGCATCGGCATCCAGCCCGACATGGTCATCTGCCGCTCCGAGAGCCCGCTGGCCGCGGACGTGCGCAAGAAGATCGCGCTGTTCACGTCGGTGCCGCAGGAGTCGGTCGTCTCCGGCTACGACGTCGACAACATCTACAAGGTCCCGGTCGCGTACCAGGACCAGGGCGTGGACGACATCATCCTCGACCACCTCGGGCTCGAGGCGCCGCAGGCCGACCTGGGCAGCTGGCGCGACCTCGTCCGGCGCGTGGACGAGGCCGAGGGCAGCGTGCGGATCGCGCTCGTCGGCAAGTACGTCCAGCTCGAGGACGCGTACCTGTCGGTCTCCGAGTCGCTGCGCCACGCCGGCTTCAACCACGGCGTCAACATCGACATCGACTGGATCGACTCCGAGCAGGTCGAGCGCGGCGACGCGCTGGAGCAGCTGCGAAAGGCCGACGGCATCCTCGTGCCCGGCGGCTTCGGCGGCCGCGGCATCGAGGGCAAGATCGAGGCCGCGCGGGTCGCCCGCGAGGAGAAGATCCCGTACCTCGGCATCTGCCTCGGCATGCAGATCGCGGTCGCGGAGTTCGCGCGCAACGTCGCGGGGATGGACGGCGCGAACTCCACGGAGTTCGACCCCGAGACGCCGTACCCGGTGATCGACCTCCTGCCCGAGCAGAAGGAGGTCGCGGACCTCGGCGGGACGATGCGCCTCGGCGCCGACCCGATCAAGCTGCACGCCGGCACGAAGGCGCGCGAGCTGTACGGCGAGGCCGTCGTCTACGAGCGCCACCGCCACCGCTACGAGGTCAACAACCTCCTGCGCAAGCGGCTGGAGGCCGCGGGCCTGGTCGTGTCGGGCACGTCGCCGGACGAGCGCCTGGTCGAGGTCGTCGAGCTGCACGACCACCCGTTCTTCGTGGCCTCGCAGTTCCACCCCGAGTTCAAGTCCCGCCCCGAGCGCCCGTCGCCGCTGTTCGACGACTTCATCGTCGCGGCGCTGAAGCAGCGCGAGGAGCAGGGCCACCCGCACGAGCGCGAGGCGGATCTGGACGGCGAGGTGTCGGCCAGCGTCGGCTCGCACGCGGCGCGGACGTCGTAGCCGCCCCGCAGCCCGTGCAGCGCGCGACGCCCGACGAGCGGGAGCGCCTCAACGCGCTCTTCGCCGAGCTGTGCGCCATCCCGAGCCCCTCCGGCCATGAGGCCGCGGTCGCCGCGCGCGTCCGCGCCGAGCTGGAGGGCCTCGGGCTCGCGGTCGAGGAGGACGCCGCCGGCAACCTCCTCGCCCGCATCCCGCCGCGCCCCGCCGCCAACGGGGCGTCGCGCACCATCCTCCTCTGCGCGCACATGGACACCGTCCCGCACGGCGACACGCCGATCGAGCCGGTGCTGGTCGACGACGGCTGGGAGAACGCCCACCACGGCATCCTCGGCGCGGACAACAAGGCGGCGGTCGCGGTGATGCTCGCGGCCGCGCGCCGGGCGGTGGGGGCCGGCGGCGCCGCGGTCGGCGTCGAGCTGCTGTTCACCGTCGCCGAGGAGACCGCGCTGCTCGGCGCGAAGGCGTTCGACACCGCGAAGCTCACGGCGGAGTTCGGCTACGTGTACGACCACGCGACGCCGATCGGCGAGATCGTCATGGCCTCGCCGACGTACTACAAGCTCGAGGCCGAGTTCCACGGCCAGGCGGCGCACGCGGGCATCCGGCCGGAGGACGGGCGCAACGCGATCGTCGCCGCCGCGAAGGCCATCGCGACGATCACCAGCGGGCGCATCGACGCCGAGACGACCACGAACGTCGCCGGCATCGAGGGCGGCCGTCCCCACACGAACATCGTCCCCGACCGCGCGCGGTTCTGGGCCGAGGCGCGCTCGCTCGACCCCGCGAAGGCGGAGGCGCAGGTGGCCGCGATGGTCGACCGCATCCAGGACGCCGCGCACGACATGGCCAACGACGTGGACGTGGACGTGGACGTCGAGAAGCTGTTCACCGGCTACCGCCTCGCCGAGGACGCGCCCGAGGTGCTCGCCGCCGAGCGGGCGCTGGCGAAGGCCGGCTACACCCCGCGCCACATCCCCACCGGCGGCGCCTCCGACGTCAACGCGCTGCGGGTCAACGAGTTCCCCTCGGTGTGCCTGGCGAACGGGACCGAACGCAACCACGAACCGACCGAGCGCGTGTCGGTCGCCGCGCTGGAGGGCATGCTCGACGTCACGTTCGCCCTGCTGGAGGAGTGCGCCCGACCGTGAGCAACGACCGCAGCCTGGAGCCCGAGAACGAGCACGTCATCCACGACGGGCCGCGCTTCACCGTGCGGCGCGCCGAGTTCGACGGCGGCGAGCGCACGCGCGAGTGGGTCGAGGCGCCCGACGCCTGCGCGATCGTCGCGTACGACGGCGAGCACGTGCACCTCATCCGCCAGGCGCGCGAGGCGATCGGCCGCGCCGACACGCTCGAGCTGCCCGCCGGGCTGATGGACCAGGACGGCGAGGCGCCGCTCGACACGGCCAAGCGCGAGCTGCGCGAGGAGCTCGGGGTCGAGGCCGCCGAGTGGGTCCACGCCACCTCGTACTTCTCCAGCTCCGGCTTCACCAACGAGCAGGTCCATGTCTTCCTCGCCACCGGCCTCACCCAGGTCGCCGAGCCCGACGCCGAGGGGGAGGAGGGCCTCGAGGTCGTCACGTGGCCGCTCGCGGACCTCGACGGCCTGATCGACGCGGTCGTGGACGCGAAGACGCTCGTCGGGCTGCTGTGGCTGCGGCGCGCGCAGGTGAACGGTGGGGCCGCCGGCCAGGGGACGTAGCGCCGGCCCGCGCCCCGCGCGGTGACAGGCACGTTGCACGACGAGGGGTTCCTTCCGCGCGGCCGAAGCATGGCGCATGGCCACCCTCGCGGCGCAGCTCTCCCATCGTCCCTTCGAGCACCACGTCCTCGACTTTCTCGCGTACCTCGAGTTCGAGCGTGGCCTGTCCCGCAACACGCTGGAGGCGTACCGGTCGGACCTGCTGCAGGTCGGCGCGTACTTCGAGCGTGAGGGCGTCACCGCGCCGGAGGCCCAGCACGAGCACCTCGCGGGCTTCCTCGCGGAGCTGGCCGAGGGCAGCGAGGAACGCGCGCCGGCGAGCCCCGCGACGCTCCAGCGCAAGGCCGCCTGCCTGCGCTCGTTCTACCGCCACCTGCGCCGCGAAGGCCTCCTGGAGCACGACCCGACCGCCGACCTGCGCGCGCCGCGCAAGAGCCAGAAGCTGCCGCAGGTGCTCAACCGCGAGGAGGTCATGAAGCTCCTCGCCGCCCCGAAGGGCATGGACCCGGGGGCGATGCGCGATCGTGCGCTGCTCGAGGTGATGTACGCGTGCGGCCTACGCGCGTCCGAGGCGATCGACCTGACGCTCGCCGACATCGACCTGGAGGCCGGCATCCTCCGCGCGCGCGGCAAGGGCTCCAAGGAGCGGCTCGTGCCGGTCGGCAGCGAGGCGGTCGACGCCGTCGAGATCTGGCTGCGCCGCGGGCGTCCGCAGTTCGTCGGGCTCAAGGACGAGCCGCACCTGTTCGTCAACCACCGCGGCAGCGGCCTCACGCGCCAGGGCCTCTACAAGATCGTCCAGCGCCACGCGAAGGCCGTCGGGCTCGACGGGAAGATGAGCCCGCACACGCTCCGCCACACGTTCGCGACGCACCTGCTCGCCGGCGGCTGCGACCTTCGCAGCGTCCAGGAGATGCTCGGGCACGCGGACGTCGCGACGACGCAGATCTACACGCACGTCAACTCCGGTCGCCTCAAGGACGTGTACTTCGCCGCGCACCCGCGGGCCGCGGCCGGCGGCGACTGAGCCGCACGCTAGCTTCGTCCGGATGGACAGACGGGCGTTCGTCGTCGTCCTCGACGCCGTGGGCGTCGGGGCGCTCCCCGACGCGGCCGAGTACGGCGACGCGGGCACCGACACGGTGGGCCACCTCAGCGAGGCCATCGGCGGCCTCGACCTGCCGACCCTGCAGCGGCTCGGGCTCGGCTCGATCATCCCGGTCGTCGGCGTCCCGCCGGCCGAGCACCCGGTCCTCCACGGCCGGCTCCACCCGCTCGGCCCCGGCAAGGACTCGACCACCGGCCACTGGGAGCTGATGGGCGTCGTCGCGCAGGCCGATCCGCCCACCTATCCGGAGGGCTTCCCTCCAGATCTCGTCACGGAACTGCGCAGCATCGCCGGCCGCGACTTCCTTCTCAACCGCCCGTACAACGGCGTCGCCGCGATCGAGGACTACGGGGAGGAGCACCTGGCGACCGGGAAGCTCATCCTCTACACGAGCGCCGACAGCGTCCTGCAGATCGCCGCGCACCACGACGTGCTGAGCGAGGCCGAGCTCGTCGACCTGTGCGAGCGCATCCGCGCGCACCTGATGGAGCCGCCGCACAACGTCGGGCGCGTGATCGCGCGGCCGTTCGAGGGCGCGCCCGGCCACTTCGAGCGCACGACCGGCCGGCGCGACATCTCGCTCCCGCCGCCCGGCCGCAGCTACCTCAGCGCGCTGCAGGACGCCGGCGTGCCCGTCCACGCGGTCGGCAAGGTGATGGACCTCTTCGCCGGCGTCGGCATCGACGAGGCGCACAAGGGCAAGACGAACGCGCAGTCGCTGGCGGAGACCGAGCGGCTGATCGACACGCTCGACCACGGGCTCGTCTTCACGAACTGCGTCGAGACCGACCAGGTCTACGGCCACCGCCACGACCTGGAGGGCTTCCACGGCGCGCTGCAGCACATCGACGCGGCGGTCGCGCGCTGGCTGCCCAAGCTCCGCGACACCGACCTGCTGATCCTCACCGCCGACCACGGCGTCGACATGACGACGCCCGGCAGCGACCACACCCGCGAGCACGCGCCGCTCCTGGCCCGCGCCACCGGCCCCGGCCTCACCGGCCGCCACGACGGCCCGCTCGCCGACGTCGGCGCGTCGGTCCTCAAGTGGCTCGCGGGGGAGGAGGACGACACGCTCCCCGGGACGCCGTTCGTCTGAGCTTGGTCACCGCGATGTGAAACGCCGCGGCACCACCTATCGTGCCGCGGCGTGAACATGCGACTCCTCCTGCCCGCGCTGGTGCTCCTCGCCGGTCTCGCAGGAGCCTCTCCCGCCGCTGCGCAGCAGCAGATGCCCGACGTCCCGATGGACGACCGGGCCGTCACCGCCACCGCCTCCTCCGGCGCCGTGACCTTCCACTTCTCCAAGAGCAGCGCGTCGGCGCGCACCGCGTACAAGCGGATCGCCGCGAAGAAGGTCTACGTCTACTGCTTCGCGGTCGCCCGCAAGTCGCCGAACCTCCCACCCGTGTTCGGCAAGCAGGACACCTCCGCGGGCGTGCGCGCGTCGGGGCGGCAGGCCGCCGTGCGCGTGCCGCTCGCCGGCGTCGACGAGTACGACATCTGCCACCTGATGCGGTGGAGCGACGAGACGTCGATCGCGGTCGCCTCGGTGACCGCCAACGGCCGCGTCCACCTCGAGGAGTCCGCGCTCGCGGGCGCGATGCTCTACGGGACCTCGAGCGACGACGGGCGCGTGCTGTCGACGACGGAGGTCGTGGTCGCCGGCGACGGGCGCTTCGTCGGGCTGGCCGCGCCCGACGCCACGCCGCCGAAGGGGAAGATCGGCTACTGGACCGACGGCACGAAGTACGCCGTCGTCGCAGTGACGTCCGGCGGGCGCCGCCTCTTCTGGGAGGGCGAGGGCGACGTCGTGCGCACCAACGCGTTCTGGTTCACGGGCTGAGCACGACCGCGCCGGCGTAGCGCTCGCGGAGCACGCGTGCGACCTCCTCGCGGGAGGGGAGGTCGGGCGCGGTGACCACGAGCGCGTTGGCGCGGACGTCGACCTCCGCGGCGCGCACGACGAGGCCGAGCGCGCGCAGCTCCTCGTCCTTGCGCAGCGTGCGCGGGAGCCGTTCGAGCTCCGCGAAGGACCAGCGCGCGGCGAACACGGTCAGCACGTCCGGCGCAGGCAGCAACGCGCGCACAGCCGCCGCGTGCGTCTCCACGTCCGCCGTGAACCCGGCGTGGACGCCGTCGCCGGCCGCCATCGAGTACGCGACGCCGGCGAACACGTCCTGATGCTCGAGGCCGTAGTCCTCGACCGCCTCGACCGCGGCGACCAGCACCGCGCGGCGGACCTCGCGCGCCTCGTGCTCCTCGCGCGTGATCCACCCGTACGGCGAGCGGGCGGCGAGCACCGCGTCGATCGTCGCCGGGTCGGCCGGGTAGCCCTCGCGCTCGCGCAGCTCGATGACGTGCGCGCGGGCGCGGGCCTCGGCGGCGGCGTCGTAGGGCGAGGTCACCGGGCGAGGATAGGTTGAGGTCCATGCCCGAGCTGCCCGAGGTCGAGACCGTCCGCGCCCAGCTCGCGCCGCTCGTGGAGGGGCGCGCGATCACGAAGCTGGTCGTCGACGACCCGCGCTGGTGCGTGCCGCTGAGGCCGGAGGAGCTCGCGGCGGCCGTCGAGGGGCGCCGCACCACGAAGCTCGGCCGCCGCGGCAAGTACCTGATCTGGACGCTGGAGGACGAGGTCCACCTCCTCATCCACCTGCGGATGACCGGCGCGCTGCTCTACGAGCCGGAGGCGGAGCCGCGGTTCCACCGCGTCTGGCTGCACCTCGACGACGGCCACAAGGTGTCGTTCTCAGACCAGCGCCGCTTCGGCACCGGCGAGCTGGCGCTGGGCGACGACGGCCTGGAGGCGTTCCTCGCGCCGCGCGTCGGCGTCGAGCCGCTGAGCGACGCGTTCACCCCCGACGTCCTGCGCGACCTCGCCAAGGGCCGCCGCGCGCCCGCCAAGGCGTTCCTGCTCGACCAGACGAAGATCGCCGGCGTCGGCAACATCTACGCCGACGAGGCGCTCTACCGGGCGAAGATCCACCCGCTCCGCCCGATCGGGACGCTGAACCGCCCGCAGCTCGAGGCGCTCCACGAGGGCGTCGTCGCGGCGCTCGCGCTCGGCCTGCGGAACGGCGGCAGCACGATCGAGAACTTCCAGCACACGGACGGCCAGAAGGGCTCGATGCAGGACGAGTTCCTGGTCCACCTGCGCGCCGGCGAGCCGTGTGGTCGCTGTGGCCGCGAGATCGTCAAGTTCGTCGCCGCGGGCCGCGGCACCTACGTGTGCGAGGGCTGTCAGAAGCGCCCGCGCGGGCTCCGGCGGGCGTAGGCCCTAGCATCGCGTCGGTGCTCGAACTCGACGGCCTGACCCGGCGGTACGGGGACCGCCTGGCGCTCGACCGCCTGAGCTTCTCCGTCCGCCCCGGCCAGCTCTTCGGCTTCGTCGGCCCCAACGGCGCCGGCAAGACCACCGCGATGAGGATCGTCCTCGGCGTGCTCGCCGCGGACGGCGGCACCGTCCGCTTCGACGGCCGCCCGCTCGACGCCGCCACCCGCGCCCGCTTCGGCTACATGCCCGAGGAGCGCGGCCTGTACCCGACGATGCGCGTCGGCGACCAGCTCGCGTACTTCGCGGAGCTGCACGGCACGCCGCGCGCCGAGGCCCGCGCGGCCGCGCGGCGGTGGATGGAGACGGTCAACGTCGCCGACCGCGCGAACGACCGCGTGGAGGAGCTCTCCCTCGGCAACCAGCAGCGCGTCCAGCTCGCCGCGGCGCTCGTCCACGACCCGATCGCGCTCGTGCTCGACGAGCCGTTCAGCGGCCTGGACCCCGTCGGCGTCGACGTGATGGCCGGCGTCCTCCAGGAGCGCGCCGCCGCCGGCGTGCCGGTCGTCTTCTCCAGCCACCAGCTGGAGCTGGTCGAGCGTCTGTGCGACGCCGTGGCGATCATCAAGGACGGCCGCATCGTCGCCACCGGCGCGGTCGGCGAGCTGCGCGCGCGGGGCGGCCGCGGGCTGTGGCGCGTGGAGGTCGACGGCGCGGGCGACGGCTGGCTCGACGGCGTGCCCGGGGCAGAGCGCGAGGGCGGCCTGATCCGGCTCGCCGACGGCACCGACGACCAGGCGCTGCTCGACGCCGCCCGTGCCGCCGGCCGCGTGCGCCGCTTCGAGCCCGCCGAGCCTTCGCTGGCCGACCTCTTCCGCGAGGCGGTGGCGGCGTGACGACCGGCAAGGCCACCTGGCTCGTCGCCCGCCGCGAGATCGTCGAGCGCACCCGCCAGCGCTCGTTCCAGGTCTCGACCGGCGTGACGCTCCTCATCCTCGCCGCGGTGATCCTGCTGCCGAGCGTGCTCGGCATCGGCGGCGACCGGACGGTCCAGGTCGTCACCACCGGCGGCGATCCGGTCGCGATCGCCGAGGCCGCGGCGAAGGCCGCGCCCCAGCTGGACGTGGACCTCGAGATCACGCGCGTGAACACCGAGGCGCAGGTCCTCAGCCGCGTCGAGAGCGGCGACGCGGACGTCGGCCTCGCCGGCGACCCGCCGCGCCTCATCGCCGAGGACGAGGTCGACTCCGACGCGGGCGCGCTGCTCCAGCAGGCCGCCGCGCAGCTCTCGCGCGAGCGCGCCGCGGACGGCCTGGGCGTCGACGAGGCGCTCAGGCAGGAGCTGCTCCAACCGCCGCCGCTGCAGACGCAGGCGCTGGAGCCCGAGGACGGCGACGGCGAGGCCGAGGGCCTGGCGTCGATCGCGGTGATCCTCCTCTACGGCCAGCTGCTCGTCTACGGCTACTGGATCTCGGCCGGCGTGCTGGAGGAGAAGGCGTCGCGGATCGTCGAGGTGCTGCTGAGCACGATCCCCGCGAGCGCGCTCCTGCGCGGCAAGCTGCTCGGCCTCGGTCTGCTCGGCTTCGCGCAGCTGCTCCTGATCGGCGCGGCCGGCGCGGGGCTCGCGATCGCCGCCGACGTGCTCGACGTGCCGTCCGGCGCGTGGAAGGCGTTCGCGTACGTGCTGGCGTTCTTCGTGCTCGGCTACGCGTTCTACGCCGCGTTGTACGCCGTCGCCGGCGCGACCGTCCAGCGGCAGGAGGACCTGCAGAGCTCCACGATGCCGCTGACGGTCGTGATCCTCGTCGCGTTCTTCGTCGGCATCCAGGCGGTCGGCGAGCCGGACGGCGGCCTTGCGCAGGTCGCGACGTTCGTCCCGGCGACGATGCCGATGGTGCTCCCGGTGCGGCTCCTGGCGGGCGACGTCCCGGCGTGGGAGGTGGCGGCCGCGATCGCGATCTGCGTGGCCGGCAGCGCGCTGCTGCTCGCTGCGGCGGTCCGCATCTACCGCAACGCGATCATGAAGACCGGCGGGAAGGTGCGCATCCTCGACGCCTGGCGGGCAGGATGAGCCACATGCACCGACTGCTCCTGCCCGCGCTGGCGGCCGCGCTGCTCGCCGTCGCTCCTTCCAGCGCGCCCGCCGCCGCCCCGCCGGTCACGCCCGCCGACGTCGAGCCGCACCTCCAGGCGCTCGCCGAGATCGCGACCGCCAGCGGCAACACGCGCGCCGCAGGGACGCCGGGCTACACCGCGAGCGCGGAGTACGTGGCCGGGCAGCTGCGCGCGGCCGGATGGCAGGTGCGGCTGCAGCCGGTGCGCTTCCCGTTCTGGCGCACCGCGTCCCCGCCGGTGCTGGGCGAGCTGCGCGAGGGCGACGACTTCGTCATCACGCGGCTGAGCGGCAGGGCGGACGGGACCGGGCGGCTGCGGACGCTGAGCCGCCGCTCGTGCCGGGCGAGCAACGTCCGGCGCGGCGAGATCGCGGTCGTGCGCACGTACGACTGCCACCCCAACGCGCTGGCCAAGCGGGTCCGCGCGCGCGGCGGCCTCGCGCTCGTCTACGCGGTCGGGCGGGACCGCGACCTGATCCCCGGCACGCTGGAGCGCACCGCGGCCGTCCCGATCTTCGAGGCCAAGCCGAGCATCATCCGTCGGCTGACGGCCTCCGGCGCGCGGGTGCGGGTGAAGGTCGACGCGGCGACGGTGCAGGCGACCGCGAACAACGTCATCGCGGACCTGCCCGGTAGCGGCAAGGTCGTCATGGCGGGCGGCCACCTGGACTCGGTGCTCGAGGGGCCGGGCCTCAACGACAACGGCAGCGGCGTGGCGGCGCTCCTGGAGGTCGCCGAGCGGCTGCCGTCCGAGCCGCGCAAGCGCCCGCTCCGGCTCGCGTTCTGGACGGCCGAGGAGTACGGGCTGATCGGGTCGATCGAGTACGGCAGCCGGCTCGGCAAGACGCGGATGCGGCGCGAGATCGGCCACTACGTCAACCTCGACATGGTCGGCTCTCCCAACGGCGTGACCGAGGTCTACGACACCGACGACGCGCTGGAGCGGCGGCTGCGCGCGCTGCTGCCGGGCGACGAGGGGGAGACGTCGATCGACGGGTCGTCGGACCACGCCGTGTTCCAGTTCAACGGCATCCCGTTCACCGGCATCTACACCGGGTCGAGCGAGGAGGGGCCGGGTGGCAAGGCGCGCGACGCGTGCTACCACGCCGCGTGCGACGGCATCGGCAACGTCGACCGCGAGACGACGGCGGCCGCCGCGACGGCGACCGAGGCGCTGATGGCGGAGCTCGCGGCCGGCTAGGCCGCGGCGCTACGCGGCTTCGAGCAGCTGGCGCAGCTTGCCGGACTGGTCGGCGGCGAGGGTCTCCTGGAACCCGCCGACCAGCTCGCCGTTGATGATGACCTGCGGGAAGCTCATCATGCCCGTCTTCGCGACGAGCTCGGCCCGGCCGTCCGCGTCACGTGCCAGATTGATCTCCGTGTACTCGATCCCCCGGGCGTCCAGGAGCTGCTTCGCGCGCGTGCAGAACGAGCACGGGTCGGTGGTGTACACGACGACGTCCTTCGCGGCCATGAGCCGAGGGTAGCGTGGCTGGTTCGATCAAGACCGAAGCAATCGTCCTCAGGACGATGCGCTACGGCGAGGCCGATCGGATCCTCCACCTGTACACGCCCGGGCGCGGGCGCGTCGGGGCGATCGCGAAGGGCGTCCGGCGCGCCAAGAGCCGGTTCGGCGGGCGGATGGAGCCGTTCTTCCGGCTCGACCTCGTGCTCTACCAAGGGCGCAGCGACCTGCTGACGGTGACGAGCGCCGAGACGGTCGCCGCGCACCCGCGGCTGCGGACGGACGCGAAGGGCCTCGACGGCGCGTCGCGCGCGTGCGACGCGGTGAGCCGGCTGTTCGAGACGAGCGACCCCAACCCGGCCGTCTACCACCTGCTCGCCAACGAGCTGGCGCTGGTGGACGGCGATCCGGCGCGGCACGCGACGCGGGCCAACCAGCTCGCGTTCCGCCTCAAGCTCCTGCTCGCCGCCGGCCTCGCGCCGCAGCTCGGCGGGTGCGCCGTGTGCGGCGACCGCGAGCACCTCGCCGGCTTCAGCGGCGCGGCGGGGGGAACGGTCTGCGGCGCGTGCGAGGGCGCGGCGTTCCCGCTCGCCGAGGAGGCCCACGCGTTCATGGTCGACGCGCTCGGCAAGCCCCTCGCCGAGGCGCCGTCCGCGAGCGACCTCGCGCTCCGCCAGGCCGAGCGGGCGATCCTCGACACCGTCGAGCACCACGCCCACCTGCGCCTGCGACCCGCCCTCACCCGGTAGAACTCGCCGCGATGGCGGACGAGACGAAGTGGGTCCTCGACTTCTCCGAGGGCTCGAAGGACCTGCGCGAGCTGCTCGGCGGCAAGGGCGCGAACGTCGCGGAGATGACGCGCATCCTCGGCGCCGACCGCGTCCCGGCGGGGTTCACGATCACCACCGAGGCGTGCGTCGCCTACATGCGCTCAGGCCGCGAGCTCCCCGACGGCCTGGAGGAGCAGGTCGCCGCCGCGCTGAAGCGGCTGGAGGAGCACACGGGCAAGACGCTCGGCGACCCCGACGACCCGCTGCTCGTCTCCGTCCGCTCCGGCGCCCGCGAGTCGATGCCCGGCATGCTCGACACCGTCCTCAACCTCGGGCTCAACGACGAGGCGGTCGAGGGGCTCGCGCGCCGCACCGAGAACGAGCGCTTCGCGTGGGACTCGTACCGCCGGTTCGTGCAGATGTTCGGCAACGTCGTCATGGGCATCGCGGGCGAGCGGTTCGAGGACGAGATCCAGCGGGTGAAGGCCGACCGCGGCGTGAAGCTCGACACCGAGCTGGACGTCGGCGCGCTGCGCGAGTTGACCGCCGCGTTCCAGGCGATGTACGACTTCCCGGCCGACCCGCAGGCCCAGCTCGACGCCGCCATCCGCGCGGTCTTCGACTCCTGGCAGGGCGAGCGCGCCCGCACGTACCGCCGCATCAACCGCATCCCCGACGACTGGGGCACCGCGGTCAACGTCCAGCAGATGGTCTTCGGCAACAAGGGCGACACGTCGGGGAGCGGCGTGGCGTTCAGCCGCGACGAGGTGACCGGCGCGCCCGAGCCGTCCGGGGACTTCCTCGTCAACGCGCAGGGCGAGGACGTCGTCAGCGGCGTCCGCAACACGCTCGAGATCGCGGAGATGCGCGACAAGCTGCCCGAGGCCTACGAGCAGCTGATGGAGATCCTGCGCACGCTCGAGCAGCACTACGGCGACATGCAGGACACGGAGTTCACGGTGGAGGAGGGTCGCCTCTACATGCTCCAGACCCGGGACGCCAAGCGGCCGGCGCAGGCGGCGGTGCGGTTCGCGTGCGACGCGGTCGACGAGGGGCTGCTGGAGCCCGGCGAGGCGCTGGCGACGATCGACGCCGAGAAGCTCGACGCGCTGCTGCACCCGACGTTCGACCCGGACGCGGAGTTCGAGGTCGTCGCGCGGGGCGTGGCGGCGTCGCCGGGCGCGGCCTCCGGCGCGGTCGTGTTCACCGCCGACGACGCGGTCGAACGCGCGGCGGCCGGCGACGACGTCATCCTCGTGCGCCCGTTCACCGAGGCCGACGACGTCGCGGGCTTCCACGCGGCCAAGGGCATCCTCACGTCCGAGGGCGGCAAGGCGTCGCACGCGGCGCTCGTCGCGCGCGGCATGGGCGTTCCGGCGGTGACCGGCGCGTCCGACGTCCACATCGACCTCGCCGCGGGCGAGATCCACGTCGCCGGCAAGGTGCTCCGGGAGGGCGATCGGATCGCGATCGACGGCACCACCGGCGCGATCACCACCGACGAGGTGCCGCTGGTCGACCCCGAGGTCTCCGAGCACTTCGAGCGCGTCCTGGCGTGGGCCGACGAGCTGCGCACGCTCGGCGTCCGCGCCAACGCCGACACACCCGAGGACGCCGCGAAGGCGCGCGAGTTCGGCGCCGAGGGCATCGGCCTGTGCCGCACCGAGCACATGTTCTTCGGGGAGGAGCGGCAGGAGCTGATGGTCGCCGCGATCCTCGCGGAGACCGCCGACGACCGGAAGGCTGCGCTGGACCGGCTGCGGCCGCTCCAGCAGCAGGACTTCACGGGGCTGCTGGAGGCGATGGACGGCCGCCCGGTGACGATCCGGCTGCTCGACCCGCCGCTGCACGAGTTCCTCCCGCACCGCCACGACGTCGAGCAGCGCGTCGAGCGGGCGCGCATCGAACGCACCGAGGATCTGGACGAGCTGGAGCGCACGCTCGACCGCGTCCGCGCGCTGGAGGAGACGAACCCGATGCTGGGCACGCGCGGCATCCGGCTCGGGCTGCTCGCGCCGGACCTGTACGAGATGCAGGTCGAGGCGATCTTCGCGGCCGCCGCGGGCCTCGACCCGCGCCCGTGCGTGGAGATCATGATCCCGCTCGTCGCGTACGAGCGCGAGCTGGAGCTGATGCGCGGGCTCGTCGTCCGCATTGCCGACCGGCACGGCCTGGAGCACGGCGCGGACTACCTCGTCGGCACGATGCTCGAGCTGCCGCGCGCGTGCCTGCAGGCCGACCACATCGCCGCCCAGGCCGACTTCTTCAGCTTCGGGACGAACGACCTGACGCAGACCGCGCTCGGCTTCTCGCGCGACGACATCGAGGGTCGCATCCTCGCCCGCTACATCGAGCTGAAGGTGTTCGACCGCTCGCCGTTCGAGACGATCGATGAGCCTGGCGTCGGGCAGCTCGTGCGGATGGGCGCGTGGCTCGGGCGGTCGGCCAAGGCGGACCTGAAGCTGGGCATCTGCGGGGAGCACGGCGGCGATCCGGACTCGATCGCGTTCTTCCACCACAGCGGGCTGGACTACGTCTCCTGCTCGCCGTTCCGCGTGCCCGTCGCGCGGGTCGCGGCGGCCCAGGCGGCGGTCGCTTCCGAACCCTCCTCGACGAACGGCTGAGGCGGCGCGCCGGCGTCTGGACCGACGGACTGGTTGAACGCCGTTCACATCGCGCGCGCGGCGCCGCGCGCCGACGTAGGCGGTATGTCAACACGTCCGAAGATCCTGGTCGCCGACGACGACCGGGACATCGTCTCGCTCGTCGCGTGGGCGCTCCAGGACGCCGGCTACGCGACGGTCCAGGCCGAGAACGGCCTCGAGGCGCTCCGGATGACCGTCCAGCAGGAACCCGACCTCCTCGTCCTGGACCTCGGCATGCCGGGGCTCGAGGGGGATGCCGTCCTCCGGATCCTCAAGGCGCGCGGCGAGGACACCGCGCCGCCGGTCATCTTCCTCACCGCGCGGGGGTCCGCGAGCGATCGCGCGAACGGCCTCACGATGGGGGCCGCCGACTACATGATCAAGCCGTTCGACGTGGCCGAGCTGGTCGCGCGCGTGGGGAACGCGCTGCGCAGGCAGGGATGAACTGGCCCCGGCTCAGGTCCGAGCCGGCGCTGCCGCCCGACCCGCCGGCGCCGCCGGCGCTCGTCCCGCTCGCGCGGGACTACGAGGTCGACGCGGCCCTCGCCGAGGCCGTCGAGCGTGCGCGCCGCCGCGTGCGCACGCAGCGCGACGAGCTGGCGGCGATCCTCGACTCCTCGTTCGACGCGTTCGTCGCGCTCGACGCGGACCTGCGCGTGGTCCACTGGAACGCGCGCGCCGAGCAGCTGTTCGGGTGGACCGAGACCGAGGCGCTCGGCACGCGCGTGCTCGACCACGTGCTCGGCCCGCTCGGGCCCGCGGACCTGTGGACGCTCGCCCGCGGTACGCAGTCCGACGAGCCGCTCGGGCTGCAGGCCTTCCACCGCACCGGCCGCCGGCTCGCCGTCGAGGTCGCGCTCTCGACGATCGAGGCGACGGAGGAGACCGGCGGGCAGCGGCTGCAGGCGTTCATCCGCGACGTCTCCCGCCGCGAGCGGCAGGAGATGCGCGCCCGCGTCGAGCACGCGGTGACCCGCGCGGTCGCCGAGACACGCTCCACCGAGGAGGCCGCGCGCCGCGTCCTGCGCTCGCTCGGCGAGCTGTTCGGCTGCTGCGCCGGCGCGGTGTGGCTGGTCGACGACGAGGGGCGCGCGCTGCGGCTGCTGGAGACGTGGACGGGCGAGGCGCCCGAGCTGAAGGCGTGGGCCGACGCGTGCGTCGACTGCCGCCTGCCGATGTACGGGACGCTGCCGGGCCGGGCGTGGGAGACCGCGACGCCGGTCGTCCGCACGCGCACCTCGTCCCTGGACGGCGACCCGCGCGTGGGGGTCGTCGAGGCCGCCGGGCTGCGCGCCGCGCTGTGCATGCCGCTCGTGGTCGAGGGCGACCAGGTCGTCGGCGTGATGGAGCTCCTGGACGCGGTCCCGCAGGACATCGAGCCCGACCTGATCGAGCACCTGCGCGGCGCCGAGCAGATCTTCGCCAACTTCCTCGCGCGGCGCCGGGCGGAGGCCGCGGCCGAGATCGCGCAGTCCGAGTTCCTCGCGCTGGTCTCGCACGAGCTGCGCACGCCGCTGACGTCGATCCGCGGCTACGTGCAGATGCTGCGCGGGACGCTGCCGGCCGGGGAGGAGGCCGAGCGCGCGCGGCACTGCGCGGACGTGCTGGAGCGCAACAGCGAGCGGCTGCAGCGGCTCGTCGGCGACCTGCTGTTCGCGGCGGAGGTCGGCCGCGGCGAGATGGGGCTGGAGATCGCGCCGGTGTCGGTGCGGGAGCTGGCGGCGCAGGCGACCGAGGACGCGGGGCCGGCGGCCGAGGCGCGCGGGGTCTCGGTGGCGCTCGGCGAGGACGGCGGCACCGACGTCCCGCTCGTCTCCGGCGACGCGCAGCGGCTCGGGCAGGTGCTCGACAACCTGCTCACCAACGCGATCAAGTTCAGCCACGAGGGCGGGCGCGTGACCGTCTCGGTGGGCGTCGAGGACGGCGAGGTCGTCGTCGCGGTGGCCGACGAGGGCATCGGCGTGCCGGCCGTCGAGCTGGAGCGCCTGACCGACCGCTTCTACCGCGCGTCGTCCGCGCGCGACGCGCAGGTGCAGGGCCTCGGGCTCGGCCTCTCGCTGTCGCTGGCGATCGTCAAGGCGCACGGCGGCACGCTCGGGGTCGAGAGCGTCGAGGGGCAGGGGACGACCGTTCGGATCCGGCTCCCAGCGGGCGATTGAGGGCCCGTCGCGGGGGGATGGTGTAATCGGTGGCGTGGAGACCTCCGTCGCGTCCTCGTTCGCCACGCGCATCCAGGCCTGGGAGGCCGAGCGGCTCTCGCCGCTGGCCGCCCGCTCGTACCCGGCCGTCCGTGCGGTGCCGGAGGACGACTGCGGCCTGCGGACGCCGTTCCAGCGCGACCGCGACCGGATCGTGCACTGCAAGTCGTTCCGGCGGCTGAAGCACAAGACGCAGGTGTTCGTGGCGCCGGAGGGCGACCACTACCGCACGCGGCTCACCCACACGCTCGAGGTCACGGCGATCTCGCGGACGGTGGCGCGCGCGCTGTCGCTGAACGAGGACCTGGTCGAGGCGATCGGGCTGGGCCACGACCTCGGCCACCCGCCGTTCGGGCACATCGGCGAGGCGGCGCTGGACGCCTGCCTGCGCGAGCGGTTCGGGCGCAGGTTCCGCCACTTCGACCACTCGCTGCGGGTCGTCGAGGTGCTGGAGCGGGGCGGGCGCGGGCTCAACCTGACCGCGGACGTGCGCGACGGCATCGCGCACCATTCGGGGCGGGCGTCGCTGCCGCGGACGCTGGAGGGGCGGATCGTGCGGCTCGTCGACCGGATCGCCTACCTCAACCACGACATCGACGATGCGCTGCGCGCCGGCGTGCTGGCCGAGGACTCGCTCCCGGTCGGCGCGATCGAGGTGCTGGGCGCGACCGACAGCGAGCGGATCGACCGGCTCGTGCACGACCTGGTGGACCACTCGCAGGTCGCCGGGGACATCGTGCAGGGCGAGGAGGCCGGCGGGGCGATGCTCGCGCTGCGCGAGTTCATGTTCGACCAGGTCTACCTCGGGCCGGCGGCGCGGCGCGAGGCGGAGAAGGTCGAGCGGCTCGTGCGGCTGCTGTTCGAGCACTACGTCGAGCACCCCGAGCTGCTGCCCGACGGCGGCGGGGTCGCGGGGGCCGACCTGGCCACGCGCGTGACCGACTACATCGCCGGGATGACCGACCGCTTCGCGACGCGCGTGTTCAGCGAGCTGTCGGTGCCGTCGGAGTTCGCCTCGTAATGCCGCGCTACACCGACGAGTCGGTCGAGCGGGTCAAGGACGCCATCGACATGGTGGACCTCGTGTCCGCCAAGACCGAGCTGCGGCGGGCGGGCGCGAACCGGCTCGAAGGGCTGTGCCCGTTCCACGACGAGCGGACGCCGTCGTTCGGCATCGACCCGGTGCAGAAGGTCTACCACTGCTTCGGCTGCGGGGTCGGCGGCGACGCGATCACGTTCGTCAAGGAGACCGAGGGCGTCGACTTCCTGGGTGCGATCGAGCTGCTGGCCGACCGGTACGGCATCCAGCTCGAGGTGGCCGACGAGGACCCGGCCGAGCGGGAGCGGCGGCGGGCGCGGGAGCGGCTGTTCGAGCTGCTCGAGCGGACGGCGACGTACTACACGCGCGTGCTGTGGGAGTCGCGCGAGGCCGCCGCGGCGCGGTCCTACCTGCTGGAGCGAGGGCTGACCGAGGAGTCGCTGCGCAAGTTCCGGCTGGGCTACGCGCCGAACCGGTGGGACACGGTGCTGATGGCGTCGCGGAAGGCCGGGTTCTCGAACCGGGAGCTGTTCGACGCCGGCCTGGCCAAGCGCGGGCGCGACGGCGGGCAGCTGTTCGACATGTTCCGCGCGCGGATCACGTTCCCGCTGACCGACATGCGCGGGCGCGTGATCGGGTTCGGGGCGCGGCAGACGTCGTCCGACCGCGGGCCGAAGTACCTCAACACGCCCGAGGGCGTGCTCTTCCACAAGCGCTTCCAGGTCTACGGGGCCGATCAGGCGCGAGCGGCCGCCGCGAAGGCGGGGTCGGTGATCCTGGCGGAGGGCTACACCGACGTGATCATGCTGCACCAGGCGGGGTTCCAGAACGTCGTCGGGATCATGGGGACGTCGCTGACCGAGGAGCAGGTGACGCTGATCCGGCGGCTCGCGCCCGTGGCCCAGCTCGCGCTCGACGCCGACAATGCGGGGCAGAAGGCGATGCTGCGCGCAGCGGACGTCGCGGGGGCGGCGGACCTCGAGCTGCGCGTCGTGCCGCTGCCCAAGGGGCTGGACCCGGCGGACCTCGTGCTCGAGCGCGGCGCCGAGGCGGTGGCGGAGCTCCTCGACCGCAAGAAGTCGATCCCGTTCCGGAAGTTCCGGGTCGAGCGCGCGATCGAGCGGGGGGACCTCTCGTCGGCCGAGGGCAAGGAGGCGGTGATCGACGAGGTGCGCGTCGACCTCGCGCGTGTGTCCGGGCTCGTGCGCATCGAGCTCGTGCAGCTGCTGTCGGACAAGCTCAACGTGTCGGTCGAGGTGCTCGAGCAGGTGCTCCGCTCGGGCCCCGCGACGCCGCCGCCCGCGCCGGCGCAGCGGCGGGCGCCTGCGCGTCCCGCTCCTGCGCGCCCCGCGCCGTCGGAGTCCTCGTGGTACGAGGACATCGCGCCGCCGCCGGACCCGTACGGCGAGGGCGACGACGACCCGGGCCGGTGGGGTCCGGCGCCAGGCTCGCCCGCCGCGGCCGCCGCGCCGTCGCGCGGGCTGTCCGTGTTCGGGCAGGTCGAGGAGGTCGAGCGGCGCTTCCTCGCGTTCTGCATCGCGCTCCCTGACGAGGGCGCGAAGGCGCTCGCGCAGATCGACCCCGAGCAGCACTTCACGTCCGGCGTCGCCCGCCGCGCCGCCGACCACCTGCGCGCCTACGGCCTCCACGCGCCGGCGGACTCGGCGCCGGCCGACGACCACGAGCTCACCGCGCTGCTGCGCGAGCTCGCCGTCCGCGCCGGCCGCGAGCCCGCTACCGCGGCGACCCTCGAGGCCCAGCGCCTCCAGCTCGACCTCCGCCGCCTCGACCGCCAGCTCCGCGCCGCCGCCGCCGCGGGCGAGGGCGGCGTCGCCGAGCTCGCCCGCCAGAAGATCGCCCTCCAGGCCGAGTTCCACGCGGCCATCGAACGTGCCTCCGCGAACTGACGTTTCCGTCCTGGACACGAACTAGTGTTCGTTTCGTGGACAGGGACGTTCTGGCAGCGATGATCGAGGAAGGGCTCTCGCAGTCCGAGATCGGCCGACGGGTGGGGCTCCACGCGTCGACCGTCGGCTACTGGTGCGGGAAGCACGGCCTCGTTCCCGTCGGGCGCGCGCGGCACCGCGCGCGGGGCTCGATCGACCGCGCGAGGCTGGAGGCGCTCGTCGGTCGCGATCTCACGATCCGTGCGATCGCCTCCGAGGTGGATCGCAGCCCGACGACGGTGCGGTACTGGCTCCGGGAGTACGGGCTCACGACGACCGAGCGCGCGCGCAGCTCGCGCGGCCGCTCCGCTCGGCGCATCGCGGACTGCGCGAAGCACGGTCACGTGCAGTTCGTCGTGCACGCGGACGGCACATCGACCTGCTCGCGCTGCCGGCTCGATGCCGTGACGCACTGGCGGCGGCGCGCGAAGCGGATCCTCGTGGACGAGGCCGGCGGGTCGTGCCGGCTTTGTGGGTACGCGCGGTGCCTCGCCGCGTTGCAGTTCCATCACACCGATCCGAGCACCAAGAGGTTCGCGCTCAGCGGGCGCGGTCTGGCCCGCTCGATCGACGTGCTGCGAGAGGAAGCGAGCAGGTGCGTCCTGCTGTGTTCGAACTGCCACGCGGAGGTCGAAGCAGGAGCCGCTACTCTCCCCTAAGCTTTTCCCCGCGCGGGCCGATGAGAAGGTCAGCGCAGGAATCGGTCGGGGGTAATTCAATCGGCAGAATGCTCGGCTGTTAACCGAGTCGTTGTGGGTTCGAGTCCCACCCCCCGAGCTTCACGACAGGCCGCCCGAGAGGGCGGCCTTCGTCGTTCTTGCGGGACGCCGCCGTCCCGCCGGGGACGCGCCAAGACCGGTGTGACCGGCCGTCAGGGCGGGGACGCCGCTGGCAGGGAAGACGCTCGCGCCGCCCGGGACGTGGTGGCGCGGAGCACCTTCGAATCGACGCGCGTCGTGGGGGCACGGCGCGCACGGACGCCGGCGTGGGCCGGCGACGTCGGCGTGCCCGGACACGAGCCGGGGCGCGAAGGAGGGACCATCGATGGCAGCACGCAGCAGGGCAGGTCGGCACGGAGGGCTCGACGCCCGCGACGACGGGAGGCACACCGGGCGCACGCCCGCGCAGTGGTACTGCCTCCTCGCGGGCGCGGCGCTCCTGCTGGCCGGCATCACCGGCTTCATCGCCGACTCGGCGTTCGACACCGGCGAGAACCTCGACGGGGGCAGCCTGCTCGGGTTCGAGGTGAACGGCTGGCACAACCTCGTGCACGTCGCCTCCGGTGCACTGCTGCTCGCGTCGTTCCGGCGGCGCGGCAGCGCGAAGACCGTCGCGCTGGCCTTCGGGCTGGTCTACGGCCTCGTGACGATCATCGGCATGATCGACGGCAGCGACGTGCTCGGGATCATCCCGATCAACGGGCCCGACAACGTCCTGCACCTCGCGCTCTCGGCCGCCGGCATCTTCGCGGCCCTCACCTCGCCGACCGACGAGCACCGTCACCACGACCGCGGCTCGCACGACCGCGCGGGCCGGTTCGGCCGTGGCGACGTCGACACGCTCAGCGGCCGCCCGCGCGACGACCGCACCATCACCCGCAACCACTAGGGGGACAACCCAATGACGCAGAACGACAGCGCCACGGGCCAGGCCCAGGCGAAGGCCCAGGAGGCCGCGGGCCAGGCCAAGGAGCAGGCTCAGCACATGGCCGGGCAGGCGCGCGAGCAGCTGCGCACGCAGGTCGACCAGCGCTCGACGCAGGCCGGCCAGCAGCTCGGCCAGCAGGCCAGCGACATCCGCACCGTCGGCGAGCAGCTGCGCGAGCAGGGCAAGGACGGGCCGGCGAAGCTCGCCGACCAGGCGGCGGACCGGGCCGAGCGGCTCGGCTCGTACCTCGAGCAGTCCGACGCCGACACGATCCTCGGCGACGTCGAGGACTTCGCGCGCCAGAAGCCGTGGGCGGTCATCGCCGGCGGGGTGGCGCTCGGCTTCGCGGCGTCCCGGTTCCTCAAGGCGAGCCAGGGCGACCGCTACCGGACGCTCGACGAGCGCCGCGCACAGACTCGCACGCCGATGGTCCCGGCGACCGGCGGCGTCGGCACCGGCCTGCCGCCGCAGACGCCCGACCGCGCGCGCACCGGCGACCCGATCCCGCCCAGCACGCCCACGCCGGCCGGCACGACGACGCCGACCGCGCACCCGACGCCAGGGCTGACCGCCCGATGAGCACGCCCGCGCGCACCGACCCGCGCGAGCAGTCCGTGCCGGAGCTGCTCAAGCGGCTCTCGCAGGAGACCTCGACGCTGGTCAAGCAGGAGCTCGACCTCGCGAAGGCCGAGCTCTCGCAGAAGGGCAAGGAGGCGGGCGCCGGCGCCGGGATGCTCGGCGGCGGGGCGCTGTTCGGTCTCGGGGCGTTCGGGGCGCTCACCGCGTGCCTGATCGCGCTGCTGGCGACCGCCCTGAACCACACGTGGCTCGCCGCGCTGATCGTCGCGCTCGTGTACGGCGCGATCGCCGGCGTCCTCGCCCTCCGTGGCAAGGACAAGCTCCAGGAGGCGACGCCTCCGATCCCGCAGACGCAAGAGACCGTGAAGGAGGACGTGGCATGGGCCAAGACCCTGAGGTGATCCGCCGCGAGATCGAGCAGACCCGCGAGCGCATGGGCGAGACCGTCGAGGCGCTCGGCTACAAGGCCGACGTGCCGTCGCGGGCCAAGGACGCCGTGAGCGATCGCGTGACGTCCGTCAAGGAGAAGATCACGGGAGCGACCGACACGATGAACGAGCGCACGCCGTCCACCGGCGACGTCAAGCAGGCTGCGCGCAAGGGCGCCGGCATCGCCCAGGAGAACCCGCTCGGCCTCGCGATCGGCTCGATCGCGATCGGCTTCCTCGCCGGCATGCTCGCCCCGAGCACGCGCGTGGAGGACGAGAAGCTCGGCCCGATGGCCGACCAGGTCAAGGAGCAGGCCATGCAGACCGGGCAGGAGGCGCTCGAGCACGGCAAGCAGGTCGCGCAGGACGTGGCCGGCACCGCGCAGGAGTCGCTCCAGCAGGTCAAGGAGGACGTCAAGTCCAGCGCCCAGGAGTCGGCGCAGGAGCACGGCGAGCGGTTCCAGCGCAGCGCCCAGGAGAGCGCGCAGCAGGTCCGCGACGACGTGCGTTCCTCCTGACGTCGCGTCGCGGCGCTGTCGGTTCGCAACGCGATCGCGTGTGAACGTCAGTCGCTCAGGGAACGATTGCGGACAGGTGAGCTTGCGCTGGCTGACCAGCGTCTGACAAACAGCGCGGTCCGGGCGACTCCTCCTCCCGCCCGGACCGCGTGACGCTCCCGCTCGCCGGGTAGCCGAACCGGCATGGCAGATCTCTCCAAGCGCGCGAAGAAGGCGCGCAAGCAGGCCGGCAAGCGCGCGAAGTCGGCGCGCAAGGCCGCCGGGAAGACCAGCACGCGCACCCGGGCGCAGGCCGCCGCGGGCTTCGCGATGTTCCTCGCCGCCGCGGCTGCGGTGAAGAGGCTCCTCGGCTCGGGGAAGAGCGAGCAGCGCTACACCCCCGAGCCCGACAACCTCCCGAACACGCCGGACCGCCCGGCGGCGACGACCCCGGTGCCCGGCGCCGCCTAGGCCTTCGGGGCGGGGCGGCGCTGGATCCTCAGCAGGCCGGCGACCGCGCCGTTCTCGGCCGCCGCGTACACGTAGCGCTTCGTGTGCGCCACCCGGCGCCACGCACCGAGCGACAGCTGCGAGGGGAGCGGGTACTCGAAGTGGCGTGCGTCGCGCAGGCGCGTGATCCGCGCCTTGCCGCCGGAGAGGACGCTCGCGAAGCCGCCGCCGAGCTGCGGCGCCGGGCAGCGCTCGCGGCACGACGGCGCGACGACGAGGGGCGCCGGCTTGCCGCACTGCCACGCGAGCGAGCGGGAGCCGTCGACGATGCCGAGCCACGTCCCGGCGCGCACCGTTTGGACGGTGTGCGGCTCGCTGCCGAACGTGACCTCGTCGCCGGTCGCGACGGGTCGCTGGAGCGGGGCGCAGAGCGGCTGGAGGACCTGGTCGGTCGTGCTGCTGAGGTCGGCGGCGACCGTCTGGTCGCCGTCGGTCTGCTGGCGGCCGTCGGCGAGCCGCACGAACTCGCGCCACCCGCTGTGGTAGCCGGTCACGAGGAACTCCGCCCAGCGCGAGCCGACGGCGACCAGCTGCGGGCTCGGGTTCGAGTTGCCGATGGACAGCAGGACGGGCGGGACGTCGCGGGTCACGCCGGTCGTCAGGTGGACGAGCCGATAGCGCGGCTGGGAGAGCACGCGCGGCTCGAGGCCCGGGCCCGTGAATGGCGCCTCGGGATGCGCCCCGCACTCGGCCGCGGCGGTGCCACCCCCGACGATGCCCGTGAACCGGCAGCCTGCCGGCAGCGCCAGCCGCCACGCCTTGCCCGTCTGGTCGTCGCGCACGAGCAGCCGGTCCGCCTCCGGCGACGTCACGACCAGTCGCTCGCCGTCCGTGGCGAGCGGCGCGGTCGTCGTGCCCAGCGCCTTCCAGGGGCTGGTGGCGTGAGCGGTGGTGGGTGCGGCGGCGGCGAGCGTGGCCAGCGCCGCGGCGATCACGATCCGTGTCATCGGGCATACGGAACGCCCGTGTTCCGAGAAAGTCGCGCAGTATCCGTCGTGCGGTCGCGCGCCCCGAACGTCTCCACGAGATCCCCCGCCCGCACCGCGCCCGGGTGCTCGCGCGTCCACGCCGCGACCTCCGCGACCCGCGCGCGCACGCGCCGCGAGTCGAGCGCGCGCCGCACCGCGAGGCGCACCCCACGCGGGGTCACGAGCCGCCGCGGCAGCCGCGTCCCGAGCCCCGCCCAGTCCACGCGCGCGGCGTTCTCGTTCATGTCGCCCGCGGCGGGGCAGCAGACGACCGCGCAGCCCGAGGCGAGGGCGCGTACGACCGTGCCGTGCCCCGCGTGGCAGACGACCGCGTCGCAGGCCTCCATCGTCCGCGCGTACGACAGCCAGTCGACCACCACCGCGTTCGGCGGGACGTCCAGCGCCGGGGAGGGCTCGCGCCGGTTCCAGGTCGCGATCACCCGCACCTCCTCGTCGGCCAGTCCGGCGAGCGCCGCGCGCAGCATCCGGTGATCCGGGTCCTGCGACGTCGACGGCGCCACCAGCACGACCGGCCAGTCCTCCGGCAGCCCGGCCGGCGGCGCGACGCCCCGCTCACCGGGCAGCTCCCACAGCAGCGGCCCGACGACGTGCGTGTTGGGCTCCGGCACCGCGCGCGGGTACTCGAGCTGCGGCAGCGTCGCGACCATCGTCAGCGCATGGGAGAGGCCGCCGTGCACGTGGTCGAGCGGCGGCAGCCCGAGCCGCCGGCGGGTCTCGTTGAGCTCGACGCGCCCCTGCTCCAGCCCCTTCGCCACCACGCGGTCCGCGCGCCGCCACAGCGCGCGGCCCACCGGAGAACGCGGCGGCCGCGCGCCCATCGAGAACGGCGGCATCCCCGCGGCCGGCCGCGGGTCGACGTGCGGGACCACGGTCCCGACCGGCACGCCCGCCATCTCGCCCGCCATCGCCGGTGCGAGCGTGAGGATGTCCGCGACGACGCAGTCGGGCGCGGTCGACTCGACCAGCGGCAGCGTCTCACGGGCCGCCTTCACGACCGCCTCGTACGGCTTGAGCGGCCGCTCCCGCGTGGGGAAGACGTGGTACTCCGGGGCGGCGGCGAAGGTCATGCCCGCCGCCTCGACCGCGTCGCGCCACTTCACCCACGTCTGCAGCGTCACGTCGTGCCCGCGCGCGGCGAGCTCCGACCCCAGCGCGATGATGGGGAACGCGTGGCCCGGGTCCCCGAAGGCGCCCAGCAGGATCCGCCGGCGGGCGGCCGCCGCGCTCAAGACGCGTTCACTTCGGCCAGCAGGCGGAGCTGCTCGAGCCGGCCCTCCTTGTCCCACGCGAGCGGCGTCATCCCCAGCGTGTCCACGCCCGCCTCGCGGAAGACCTGCAGCCGCTCGCGCACGTGCTCCTTCGGACCGACGATCGAGACGGTGTCGATCAGCTCGTTCGAGATGCGCGCCATCGCCTCCTCGCGCTTGCCGGCGAGGTAGAGGTCCTGGATGTCGCGCGCCTCCTCCTCGAACCCGTACCGCTGCACGATCTGGTTGTAGAAGTTCTTCTCGCGCGAGCCCATCCCGCCGACGTACAGCGCGATGAACGGCCGCGTCAGGTCCCGCGCGCGCTCGTGGTCCTCGCCGATGAAGACGTTGACGTGCGGCGTGATCTTGAAGTCGTCGAGCGAGCGGCCCACGCGCGCCGCGCCCTCCTCGAGCAGCGGCCGGAAGTCCGCCACGTGCTCGGGGGAGAAGAGCGTGGGGAGCCAGCCGTCCGCGATCTCCCCGGCGAGCTTCGTGTTGTTCGGACCGATCGCGGCGAGGTAGATCGGGATCTGCTCCTGCACGGGCGCGATCGTCAGCTTGAGCGCCTTGCCGGGGCCGTCGGGGAGCGGCAGCTGGAGCGTCTCGCCCTCGAAGACGAGGCGCTCGCGCGCCAGCGCCTTGCGCATCACCGCGACGTACTCGCGGGTGCGCTGGATCTGCTTGGCGAACCGCTGCCCGTGCCACCCCTCAGCGACCTGCGGCCCGCTCGACCCGATGCCCAGCAGCATGCGCCCGTCGGACAGCTGGTCGATCGTCGCGGCGGTCATCGCCGTCATGGCGGGCGACCGCGCCGGCATCTGGAAGACGGCGGCGCCGAGCTTGATCGTCGACGTGAACCCGGCGAGCCAGCCGAGGATCGTCGCCGCGTCGGAGCCGTACGCCTCGGCGGTCCAGATCGAGTCGTAGCCGAGCCGCTCGGCCTCGAGCGCGATCTCCTTCTGATCCTCGCGGGTGAGGCCGAGGCCCCAGTAGCCGATGTGCACGCCGAGCTTCATTCGCTGCAAGACCCCTTTCAGCGGGGAGGAAGTCTGGGTATAGGGTCGGGGAGGCTAATGCGATCGAAGCGTCTGCGCCGTATCGAGGACCTGCGTCGAGCGATCGACTGCCTCCCCGAGCGCACGAAGGTCGCGATGCTGGAGGGCATCGCCGCCAACACGATCATCGTCGGCGCCTACACGGACAGGCGCGGAGGCGTCTGCCCGATGCTCGCGGCGCACCGGCACGGCGGACGGACGGACCTGCTCGCCTTCGCCCACGCGTGGGACCGCTTCTGCGGCGCCAAGCGGCCGCGGGTCGCGACGGAGCGGGAGCTCGGGGTGCTCAGAGCGCACCTGGAGGGCTCGCTCTACGACGCCTCCCGCGCGGATCTCGCCGGGGCGATCACGTCGCACCAGGCGAGCGCGCGCGACCGTCGCGCCCGCGAGGCCGCGGCGGTCGGCACGGCGTGGATGACGGAGCCTGCGCGCGAGGCCGAGGCCCCGCGCGAGCTCAAGCCGGTCTAGAGGGAGACGCCTTCGAGCGGCCCGCCGCCGGGCTGCTCGAACATGATCTCCGGCACGACGCACCCGGGCGACGTGCGCAGCAGGAAGCGCACCGACTCCGCGATGTCCTGCGTCGTGATCATCGTCTCCGCCGGGACGTGGCCCTTGACGAAGTCGGTCATCGGCGTGTCGACGAAGCCCGGCGCGAGCGCGGTCGACTTGATGCCGGCCTGCCCGAGCTCCTTGTTCATCGCCTGCGTGAACCCGATCACCGCGTGCTTCGTGGCGGAGTAGACGCTCAGCCACGCCTCGCCGCGCTTGCCGGAGATCGACGACGTGTTGACCACGAGCGCGTTGCGGTGCTCCTCGCCGGCGGCCTTCAGCATGTCGATCGCCTCGCGGTAGAACAGCGGGATCGAGCGGAAGTTCGTGTTGATCTGGATGTCGAGCTTCTTGGTCGTCAGGTCGCCGATCAGCTCCCCGATCCCGACACCGGCGTTGTTGACGAGCACGTCGCAGCGCCCGTAGGCGTCGCGGTGCGCGTCGACGACCCGCTTGATGTCGTCCTCGGCGCCGAGGTTCCCGGCGACCTGCTGGACGGTGTAGCCCTTCGCGCTGAGCTGCGCGTGGGCGTTCTCGAGCTTCTCGGGACGGCGGGCGGCGACGGTGAGGGCGTACCCCTCGGAGCCCAGCAGGTCCGCGATCGCGAACCCGATGCCGCTGGAGGCTCCCGTGACGATGGCAGCGCGATCTGGCATGGGTGACCGGCGCGGACACTACAGTGGGCGCCGTGTCCAGGGTGCTGCTCGTTCTGTGCGCGGGTCTCGCGCTGCTCGTCGTCGGCTGCGGTGGAGACGACGGTGACTCCGCCGACGCGGGGACCGGCGCGACGCAGGCGACGGAGACCCAGCCGATCCAGGTCGAGTGGCCGCGCGGCGACAACAAGACCATCCGCGCGCTGCGCTCGGACAAGCCGGAGGAGATCGTCTTCGCCCCGTCCGTGCAGACGCTGAGGGTGGGCGAGAACCGGATCGGGTTCGCGCTCTTCGACGTCTCGCGCAAGCAGGTCACGCCCGACGCGGTGGCCGTCTACGTCGCGCGCCCCGACGGCCGCGGGCTGACCGGCCCGTACGTCGCGCGCAAGGAGTCGCTGGCGGTCAAGCCGCAGTTCCAGTCGCGCCAGACGCAGGCCGACCTGGAGGACGTCGACACGTTCTGGGTCGCCGACGCGCGGTTCCCCAAGAAGGGCCGCTACGTCGTCATGGCGCTCGCGTCCGTCGAAGGGAAGATCGTCTCGACGTCGCAGCTGGAGCTGACGGCCGGCGGCGAGGGCGGCCCGCCCGACATCGGCGACCCGGCGATCAAGGTGAGCACCGACGTGCCCGCGGACGTCGGCGGCGACCTGGAGAAGATCGACACGCGCCAGCCGCCGATCCCCGAGCTGCACTCGACCGACTTCGCGACGGTGCTCGGGCGCAAGCCGGTCGTGCTCGCGTTCGCGACCCCGCAGCTGTGCCAGACGCGCGTCTGCGGCCCGATCGTCGACGTGATCGCCGAGGTGCGCAACGAGACGCCGGGCGTCGAGTTCATCGCGCAGGAGATCTACGTCGACAACGACGTCAACAAGGGCTTCCGGCCGCAGGTCGGCGCGTGGCGGCTGCCGACCGAGCCGTGGACGTTCGTGATCGACGCCGACGGCAAGATCGTCGAGCGGTTCGAGGGCGCGGTCAGCGTCCGCGAGGTCACCGAGGCCGTCGAGAAGATCGCGCGTTAGCGCTCCGGGGTAGGGTCGCGCTGGGATGGAGCGCGGGCGCGACGAGACGGCCACGGAGCGGGCGGATCGCAACCTCGCCGAGCTGCTGCAGGAGCTGCGCGTCGCGCTCCCAGGCGTGCAGGTGCTCTTCGCGTTCCTGCTCGCGGTGCCGTTCCAGCCGCGGTTCGAGGAGACCACGGCGTTCCAGCGCAACCTCTACCTGGCGACGCTGCTGCTGAGCGCCGCGGCGAGCGCGCTGCTCATCATGCCGACCGCCTACCACCGGCTGAACTTCCGCCGCCGCGACAAGCACCACATCGTCGACGTGGCGCAGCGGGCGACGATCCTCGGGCTGGCCGCGCTGGCGCTGTCGATGACCGGCGCCGTGGTGCTCGTGACCGACTGGCTGTTCGGCTCGGCGGCGGTCGTGGTCGCGGGTGGCGGGGTGTTCGCGGCGTTCGCGGTCCTGTGGTTCGGGATCCCGCTGCTGCGCCGCCGCCACACTGAGCCTTCGTGACGCTCCGCCTCCCGCTCTCCTTCCGCGGCCCCGTCGCCGCGGGCCTCCGCGCGCTGCGCGACGAGCCGCACCCGTTCGCGCTCGTCGGCGCCTGGGCGGGAGGGGGAGCGGTGCTCGGCGCGGCGCCGGCGCGGGTGGTGACCGGCGCCGGCGCGCTCGCCGTCCTCGACGACCCGCCGGCGCCCGCGCGGGGCGCCGCCGCGCGGTTCGTCGGCGGCGGGTGGTTCGGGTTCCTCGGGTACGGGCTCGCGGAGGCGATCGAGGTGCTTCCGCCGTCGCCGCCGCGCCCGGCCGCGCTCCCGCGCGCGCAGCTCGGGTGGTACGCGTGGGTGCTGCGCCGCGATGCGGAGGGCGCGTGGTGGTTCGAGGCGCTTCAGGACACGCCTGCGGCGCGCGCCCGGGCGGCGGACCTCGAGGTGCGCCTCGCGGGTGTCGCGCCGCCGCGCGCGTGGTCGTTGTCGGCGATGGCGCTCGCCGGCGCCGGCGCGGACGGGCACCGGGCCGCGGTCGCCGAGTGCGTGGAGCGGATCGCCGCGGGCGAGCTGTTCCAGGCCAACGTCTGCCTGCGCCTGGAGGGCCGCTTCACCGGATCGGCCGCGGACGCGTTCGCGGAGGCGGCCGACGCGCTGCAGCCCACGTATGGCGCGTACGTCGGGCTCGACGGTGGGGCGCTGCTCTCGTTCTCGCCCGAGCTGTTCCTCGTCCGCCGCGGCCGGGCGGTGCGGACCGCGCCGATCAAGGGGACCGCGCCGCGCTCGGCCACCGATCCCTCCGCGTCCGATGCGGCGCGCGCGGCGCTCGTCGCGTCGGAGAAGGACGCCGCCGAGCACGTGATGATCGTCGACCTCATGCGCAACGACCTCGGGCGCGTGGCGGTGTTCGGCTCGGTCGAGGCCGCGCCGGAGCCGGAGGTGCAGCCGCACCCGGGGCTCTGGCACCTCGTGACGCGGGTCGGCGCGACGCTCCGGCCTGGCGTCACCGACGGCGAGCTGCTGCGCGCGACGTTCCCGCCGGGCTCGGTCACCGGTGCGCCGAAGGTGCAGGCGCTGAAGGTGATCTCGGAGCTGGAAGGGACCGGCCGCGAGGCGTACACCGGCGCGATCGGCATGGTCTCGCCGCACGCGGGCCTGGAGCTGAACGTCGCGATCCGGACGCTCGAGGTGCGCGGGGAGGACGCCTGGTTCGGCGCGGGCGGCGGCATCGTCGCGGACTCCGACCCCGAGGCGGAGCTGGCCGAGGCGCTCGGAAAGGCGCGGCCGGTGCTCGCGGCGCTCGGCGCCGCCGTGCCCGACCCGCCACGGCCCGCGGCCGCCGGCGCGTGGCTTGCTCATCCCCGACTCCGCCGCCCGGATCCGGCGGCGGGGCTGCTGGAGACGATCGCCGTCCGCGACGGCCACGCCATCGACGCGCCCGCGCACCTCACGCGCCTGGCCGCCTCCGCGCGCAGCCTCTACGACCGCGCGGTCCCGCCCGACCTCGCCGCGCGCGTCACCACGGCCGCCGCCGTCGCCGGGCCGGGCGCGCACCGCCTCCGGATCGTGCTCCCGCCGAGCGGCGCCGCCGACGTCACCGTGCACGCCGCGTCGCTCGACCCGCCGGCGCCGCTGACGCTCACGCCCGTCCTGCTGACGGGTGGCGCGGGAGAGCACAAGTGGGCCGACCGCGCGGCCTTCCCGGATCCCGCCGCCCTGGTCTGCGACGCCGACGGCGCGGTGCTCGAGGTCGCGTCCGCGAACGTGTGGGCGCTCCTCGACGGGGCGCTCGTCACCCCGCCCGCCGACGGCCGCCTCCTGCCCGGCGTCACCCGGGCACGCGCGCTCGCGCTCGGCGCCGTCGCCGGCGTGCCGCTCGGCGAGGCGCCGCTCACGCTCGCCGACCTCGCCCGTGCCGACGCGCTGCTCGTCACGTCGGCGATCCGCCGCGCCGCGCCGGCGGCCTTCGCCGGCTCGTCCGCATCCCGGCGCGCCCGCGACCTCGCCGCCGCGCTGCGGGGCGCGCTCACGCCGCCGCCACCACCTCCAGCTCCACCAGCCACCCCGGCTCCAGCGTCCCCACCACGATCGCGGTCGTAGGCACGGCGCGGCCCTCCAGCGCCGCGACCCGCGCCCGCGCGTTGGGCTCGGCGTACGCGGCGTCGCGCAGGTAGCTCGTGACGCGAACGACGTTCGCGACCGTCATGTCCGCGGCGGCGAGGAGGCGGCGGACGTTCGCCCACACGAGCCGCAGCTGCTCGTCGAGCGTCGCCCCGGGCACGCCGTCGGGATCGAGGCCCATCGTGCCCGAGAGGAGCAGCCAGCGGTCGACGCCGCGCAGCTCGACGGCGTGGGCGTAGTCGGGGCCGGCGGCGTAGACGTCGTCGGTCATCACCGGCGTCCACGCCGCGGTCGACACCGGCGCCGCCGGCCTCGCGCTCGACGCGTTCGTGCTCGCGACCCTGCACGAGCACTCTGCGGGCGCCGACGCCGCGTTCGCCCGCGCGGTCACGAAGAACCCCAACGTCCTGCGCGCGGACACGATCGCCGGCGCCGACGACGTGCTCCTCCACGTCGTCGCGGCCGACGCCGCCGACCTGCCCCGCACGCTCCTCGCCCTCAAGCGCGCCGGCGCGGCCCGCTGCCGCACGATGCTCCGGCTCCAGGCCCTCAAGCCCCCGAGCCCCGTTCCTGTCCGCGCCGCCAATACCCTGCGGCGCGGGCCGGTAGCTCAGTCGGTCAGAGCAGCGGACTCATAATCCGTCAGACCTGGGTTCGAGTCCCAGTCGGCCCACTCGACGACGACGCGGGCGGGTCTCCGAGCGGGATGCGCGCCACGACCAGCGTCCCGCCACCCGGCGGGCTCTCGACGTCCAGCGTGCCGTCGATCGCCGCCACCCGATCCGCGAGACCGACGAGGCCCGAGCCCGCGGCCCGCGCGCCGCCGACGCCGTCGTCCTGGACGCGCACCTCCACGACGTCGCCGTTCACCCCGGCCGAGACCGTCACGCGGGTCGCCCCGGCGTGCTTGGCGACGTTGGTGAGCGCCTCGGCGACCACGAAGTACGCCGTCGCCTCGACCACCGGCTCCAGGCGCCCGACCGCGATGTCCGCCTCGACCGGCACCGGCGCGCGGGTGGCCAGCGCACGGACGCCGGCCGACAGGCCGCCGCGGGTCAGGACCGCCGGGAGGATGCCGCGGGCCAGCTCGCGCAGCTCGACCATCGCGCGCTCGGCGTGCATGAGCGCCTCGCCGACGTGCTCGGACGGGTCGCCGTCCCGCGCGAGCGCCTCGTTCGCGAGCTCAGCGTGATCACCGCGTGCACGAGCCGCTGCTGCGCGCCGTCGTGGAGGTCGCGCACCACGCGGCGGCGCTCCTCGTGCGCGGCGGCGACGACCCGGGCACGCGACGCCGCCAGGTCCGCCGCCAGTCGCCGGGCCTCGTCGCGGCTGGCCTCGGCCGCCTGATGCGCCTCGCGGATGCGGGTCTCCGCACGCCGCCGCTCGGTGATGTCGCGCGCGGCCCCGAACGCGTACCCGCGCTCGGGCATCGTCCGGGTCGTCCACGACACCCAGATGATCGCGCCGTCCGCGCAGACCATCCGGTGCTCGTAGCCGAGCAGGTTCTCCCCGGACGCCAGCCCGGCGAGCGCGTCGACCGAGCCCGGCAGGTCCTCCGGATGGACGAGCTCGAGGAACGGGCGGGTCAGCAGCTCCTCGCGCGGGTAGCCGAGCTTGCGCTCGAACGCCCCGTTGACGCGCTTGAGGAAGCCGTCGAACCCCGCGATGCACAGCAGGTCGGGGGAGAGCTCGAACAGCTCCTCGACCTCGCCGGGCATCCGCTCGCTCCGCTCGTCTGGCGCCATGCGGCGGAAGTCTGGGGCGCGGCCGCCCCAGTCGCATCCGGGTGCACCCTAGTCACGATCACCGGTCGACTGGGGACCCGCGCCCAGGTGCGGGGTGCTCGCGCAGGAGCTTGGGCGGCGCGCGGTTGAGCCACGCCTCGGTGACGACCTCCTCCAACCCGGGGAGGTCGAGCGGGTCGAGCCGCACGAGGACGATCGGGTAGCCGTCGAAGTGCGGGGTGGTGAAGAAGAGCCCCGACGGATCCTCGACGAGCGCCCGCTTGGCGCCCTCGTGCTCGACCCGCGCACCGAGGATCTCGCCGTTCGGCGCGGCGTCGCCAAGGTGCTCGAGGTCGCCCTTGCGCAGCGGCCGCTCCCACACGAACAGCTTCCCGCCGACCCGCCACTGCCGCAGCCCGCGGCTCTCGCGCTCGTCCGTCCCGGGGAGGGCGAGCGCGAGGCGGGCGACGTCGTCCCACGTGGCCACGGGCGCGAGCCTACGCCGCTAGCGGACGCGGCGCACGGCCACGGCGCGGGTGGTGCCGGCCGGGTCGATCGCCGTCACACGCAGCCGGCCGCGGACGGCGGCGACCTTCACGGTCCGGGTCGCCCGGGCGCCCACGGTGACGGTCGTCGCCCGCCGCCGCGCGACCCGCACGCGCACGCGCACCGCGAACGCGTTGCGGTTGGTGAGCCGGACGCGCCGCCCGCTGCGCTGCGCGGTCACGCGGGTCGCGGCGCCGAACGCGCCGGTCGCAGCGGGTTCGCGCCGCCGGCTGCCACCCACAGCGCCGGCGCCGCCCGGCTTCCGGCCCGCAGACGGCGCCGTGCTGCCGCCGCCGGGCGCTCCCGGCCCACCCGGCTGCGGCTCGGCGGGCCCCGGCACGGGCGGCTCGCCGGTCAGCCGCAGGAGCAGGCCGCGCTCGGACCGCCCGACGTCCCGCTGCCCTCCGAGCACCACCGCGCCGTCCGGCTGCACGCCCAGCGCGTAGGCGCTCGCGTCGGCGCCGTAGCGCACCACGGTCGTCCCGCCCTCGCCGAACCGGGCGTCCGGCGTCCCTTCGGGCAGCAGCGCGAACGCGAAGACCTCGTCGTCGTCCTGGACCGATCGGCCGGCGGTCACGATGCGGTTGTCGGGCAGGACGCCGATGGACCAGACCGTCTCGCTGCCGCCCGCGTCCCCGAAGGCGCGGCCGCCGGTGCCGAACGACGGGTCGAGCGCGCCGTTCAGCTCACCCGGGCCGCCGTCCTTCCGCAGCCGCCAGACCACGGCGTCGGTCCCGACCGGGCCGCTGCGCGTCTCGCCGGCGACGAGGATGCGCCCGTCCGGCTGCAGCGCGATGGCCTCGGCGTACGTGTCAGCGCCCACGCTCAACCCCGCCATGCCGTCCTCGTCGAACCCCGGGTCGAGCGCGCCGTTGACGCCGCCAGGTCCGCCTTCGGGCTTGAGCTGGAACACGATGGCGTGCCACCCGGCAGCCCGGGAGCCCGTGGTGCCGGCGACGACGATCGTGCCGTCCGGCCGCAGCGCGATCGCGTTCGCGGTCTCCGCGCCCTGGGTGTCGACGACGGCCCTGCCGTCGTCGTCGAAGGACGGGTCGAGGCCCTCGTTCAGCCCTCCCGGGCCGCCGTCGGCGCGGAAGCGGTAGACCGTGGCGTCCTGGGTGCTCCCGGTGCCGCCGACCGCCGTCACGGCGACGAGGATGCGCCCGTCGGGCAGGAGGGCGGCCGCGTTGGCGTAGTCGCTGCCGCTCGTGCCGGCGCCGGCGGCCCCGTCGCCGTCGAACGACGGGTCGAGCGCGCCGTTGACCTCGCCGCTGCCGCCGTCGGCGTTGAGCCGGAAGACGACGACGTCCGCGTCGCCGATGCCGTTCGACGTCGTTCCCGCGATGACGATCTTGCCGTCGGGCCGCACGGCGACCGCGGTGGCCGTGTCGTCGCGGAGGGTGTCGATGACCGCGACGCCGTCGCCGTCGAAGCTCGGGTCCAGCGAGCCGTCGGGCAGGAGGCGGCGGACGACGATGTCCGCGCTCGTGCCACCGGGCACGGTGCCGTTGGAGACGGCGATGATCCGGCCGTCGGAGCGGACGGCGATCGCGCGGACCTCGGCCTGGCCGGGAAGGGTGCCGAGCGCGAGGGTCGCGCGCTCGGTGAACGGGACGTCGACCTGCCCGGAGGCCGCGTCGGCGGCGGGCGCGGCGGCGACGGCGAGGGTCGCGGACGCGGCGGCGGCGAGCGCGTAGGTGACGGTTCTGGAGGTGCGGTGGGGGAGCATGGCGCGACGCTACGGACGCGTTCCCGCCCGGTCGTGAGGCAGGTGCCTCAACTCGCAGCGGCCGGTCAGTCGACGAGCCCGTGCCGCATCGCGTAGAGCGACGCCTCGGCCCGCGACGAGACGCCGAGCTTCGCGTAGATGCGCTGGATGTGGTTGCGCGCGGTCTTGCCGGTGATGACGAGCTGGTGGGCGACGTCGCGGCTCGTCGCGCCGCGGGCCACGAGCAGCAGCACCTCGAGCTCACGGGCGGTGAGGCCGGCGGGCCGGGCGGTGTCGCGCGTGCGCTCCCGGGCGTGGCCGGCCGCCGCGAGCACGTCGCGGACGGCGCCCGCGTCGAGCCGGCCGGCGCGGACCTCGTCCCGGAGCACTCCCGCGGCCTGCTCGGGCTCCCGCGCGGGCCGGTGCGGGCGCGGCTCGGTCAGCGCGTGGTAGACGTCGGCGGCCGCGAGCAGCCGGGCGGCGGGGGAGAGCGCTGCGCCGGGCAACGCGCGGTGGTAGCCCGACCCGTCGAGCCGCTCGTGATGGCACGCGGCGATCGCGGCCAGCTCGGCGAGGGCCGCGGGCCGGGCGAGCATGCGCTCCGCGTAGTAGGGGTGGAGGCGGATCCGCTCCTGCTCGGCGTGCGTCAGCGGGCCGGGCTTGTCCCACACGGTGTTGGGGACGCCCGCGCGGCCGAGGTCGTGGACGAGCGCCGCGCGGCGCACCGCGGTCGCGGTCTCGTCCGGCAGGCCCGACTCGCGGGCCGCGCCCTCCGCCAGCCGGGCGACGCCGCGCGAGTGGCCGGTGAACCACGGCGACTTGAGGTCGCCGAAGTCCGCCACCGCCTCCAGCGCGGCGTCGAGCCGCTGCCCCGCCAGCGCCTTGACCAGGCCCGGCTCGGCGGCGATCACCTCGTCCCAGGACGACGCGCCGTCGAGGTCGGCGAGCAGCTCGCCCGCGCACTCCGCGAACGCCGTGGCGACGCGGGGGTCGAACTGGCCGCCCGCGCGGTGCCGCGCGACGTCGATCGCCGCCTGCACGCCGCCGCCGCGGTGGTAGACCTCGCACACGTCGGCGACCTGCACGATCCGCGTCGGGAGCGGGACCGCCTCGCCGCGCGGCGTCCCCGGCACGCCGATCCCGTCCCAGCGGCTGAACATGTGCAGCAGCGGCTCCTCGACCTGCGGCCCCAGCTCCAGCCGCGCTGCCATGCTCGACGCGACCTGGCAGTGCGCGGACATCGCGTCCACCGCGACCCGTGCCCGGACCGGCGTGGGCCACCCGCCCGGCGACCGCCGCAGCAGGTAGCCGACCATCGGCAGCCCGGTCCGGTCGACGCCGTAGCTGCCGGCGCGCAGCGCGAGATCGTCGCCGAACGCGGCGGACAGCTCGTGCCCGTCCGCCGTGCACCCGACCCACGCCAGCAGCGCCACGTGGTAGACCGCCGCGCGCTCGTCCGGCCCGAGCCCCAGCCGCTCGGCCAGCCCGAGGGCGATGCGCGTCTGCCGCAGGACGTGCTCCTGCGGCAGGCCGAGCCCGAGGTCGGTCGCCAGCGACAGCGCGGCGATCAACTCGGCGAGGCGCACGCGCATGGCGTGACGCTATCCGGCGCGTTGCCGCGCGATCAACGCCAGGCACTCGCCCGCGGCGCGCCCGCCAGTCTCGCCGTCGCTCAGGCGATCAGCCCAAGGCGCACCGCGCGGGCCGCCGCCTCCGCTCGGTTGGCGCTGTCGAGCTTCGCGTAGAGGTTACGCAGGTGCGTCTTCACCGTCGTCGGGCTCATGTGCAGGGTGCTCGCGATCGTCTCCGTCGAGGCGCCGGCGGTCATCAGCTCGAGCACGTCGATCTCCCGCGCCGTCAACGGTCTGCTGAGCGCCGCCGGCCGCTCAGGCGCGATCGCCGCCTCCGTAAGCCGCTCGCGCATCGCGGCGCAGAGCACGCGCTCACCGCGGCGGACGTCCTCGGCTGCCTGGAGGAGGTCAGCGACCGGAAGACCCTTGTCCACGACGCCGCCCGCGCCGGCGCGCATCAGCGCCTGCACCTCCTCGCCCGCGAGGGCACCACCGAGCACGAGCGTCGGAACCCGTGGTAATGGGGACGTGTCCGGGGCGCCCGCGGCGAGCGCGGGCACCGCGATCGATCCGTCGAGAACTAGCAGGTCGGCGCGCGCCTCCCGGACGATGCGCAGCGCGGAGATCATCGACGTGGCGCACGCCAGGAGCGTGTAGTGGTGCTTCTCGAGGAGCGAACCGAGTCCCGCGGCGACGGCCGGGAGCGGATCGGCGACAACGGCGTTCGGCATCTGACGGCTGGGCAGCCTAAGTGGGACACGTGTGCTTTTGCAAACGGTCTGGCCCAATCGCGAAACACCAATGTCCGTTCCTCCTTTCGGTCGGTCGGGTCTCCTCCGTTCGGTGTCCGAGGACGGTCCACTCGAACGATTGCCCGGCGCACGAGCCGACGTCAAGCTGCCCCGCCAGCGACTGGCAGGGAACGGGACAGGGAGCGCTACGCATGGCACGGGTCGAGAAGGCAGGGGCGCCGCAGCTGCGGGGTGGACGACGGACACGTCGCCTCCGCGTGCTCGCGGTGGTGCTCGTGGCGCTCAGCACGGTCGGTGGCGGCGCCGTCGCCGCCTCGGGCGCAGACAAGAAGCCCGAGGCGAACGTGAACGTGCCGACGGCCAAGGAGCAGGCCGCCGTCGAGCGGCAGATGCGTGAGATGGCCGCGGCAGCGAAGGTCCAGGAGGACCGCCGTGTGCAGGAGCGCCGCACGCCCGAGGCCCGCGCCGCGCGCGAGCGTTCGCGGACGGCGTTTCGCGGACTCGGCGGTGCGGACGCCCGGGCGCTGGCGAAGCAGACCTTCCCGATGGTCTACGCCACGGCGGCGTGGAAGGCACCCGGCCCGGCCGAAGGCGAGCGGATCGAGCGGTACCTCGGTGACCACGGCGCGATCCTCGAGAACGATCGCAAGGGCAAGCACGTGCTGCAGAGCATGTTCCCGCTCCGCGCGCCCGGGGACGACGGGAAGCTTGCGCCCACGGACGCCACGCTCGTGAACACGGCGCAGGGGTTCGAGCCGGAAACCGGCCTCGTCGACCTGACCGTCGCCGACGACGTCACAGCGGGCGTGGCGTTCCCGGCCGCCGGGGTGACCCTGCGCCCGGTCGGCGTCGACGCTGCGACAGCCGCCGCAGGGGAGAAGCTCGGCAAGAGCGTCACCTGGACCGACATCGCCACGGACACCGACTACTCCGTAACGACCACGCCGGACGGCGTCGAGACGTTCCACGTCTTGCGTTCGGCAAGCAGCCCGGAGCGGCTGGCGTTTTCGGTCGACCGGCCCGAAGGGACCGACATCGTGCCCTCGCAGGAGGGCAACGGCGCGACCCTGAAGCGGGGCGATCAGGTGATCGCGACCATCACGCCGCCCGTCGCACGCGGTGCCGACGGCGAGGCCTTCCCGGTCGGGCTGGAGATCACGCCCGAGGGTGTCGCCCTCACCGTCGATCACCAGGACGCGGACATCGCGTACCCGCTGCTGGTCGATCCGGCGGTGATCATCGACCAGCGCTACTGGACGCACAACGCGGGCCTCAACTTCAAAGGCTGGGGCTACACGCAGGTCGGCGCGGCGTTCCACTACGGCGTCGTGAGCGGCTACGGCCGCGGCCTGCAGACGTGGAACATCGCGAACAACTTCTACCCCCAGTTCAGCTGGGGGCAGTGGTACTTCCAGGCGCCGGGGCAGACGCGCATCGATCGCGGCGAGTTCGGAAACATCTACTGGCGCAACGGTGGCGGCGGGCCGCGCATGTGCTTTCAGCAGGGCTTCCAGGACGCGAACTGGAACTGGCTGGGCAGCGTCTTCGACGCCGGCGTCCAGGACCCCACCGACTACCCCGGGCCGTGGACCCACTGCGGCTTCGACTTCGACGACCAGTACCGCGTCCACCAGGTCTCGCCGGCCCCAGCGCCGGCGGGCAACCTGTTCGTGGCGCGGTTCTTCGCCGGAGCGGCGAGCCAGAGCGACGCAACCGCGCTGCTGCGCATCAACGGCGCGGCGGTCGTGATCACCGACTCCGACAACCCAGTCGCGCACGCGCCCGGCGGGATGCCGGGGCCGGCGTGGGGGTCGCATCCGCAGACGCAGTCGGTGTCCATCGTCGCGACCGACGCCGGCCTCGGGATGTCGGACGTGCGCCTGGACGGCCCAGGCGGGGTGCACGGCACCGCGTCAACCGGCTGCAACGCGAACGTGATCGCCGACGCCGTCAACCAGACGGCGATCTCCTGCCCGTACCAGGCGAGCACGACGTTCAACCTCCAGCACCGTGAGGGCGAGCAGATCTACGCGGTGCGCGGCACCGATGCGGTGGGCCTGACCACGGTTCCGCACTACACCACCGTCCGCACGGACTGGTCCGGTCCGGCGACGCCGACGATCAGCGGCGCCATCACGCAGAACCCGAACCTCGCGAAGGGCGATCCGATCCCGCTCACGTTCTCGGCGCACGACGCGTACTCCGGCGTGGCCCGGATCCGCGTCGCCGTCGACGGCGGCCAGCAGCACGATCTCCCCGGCAACGCGTGCGGCAACGCGTACGGCGGCTGCAACCAGTCGCTCTCGAACGCAGCCCACACGTTCAGCACCACCTCCCTGAGTCCGGGCGTCCACGAGATCACGGCGCAGGCGTTCGACGCGGTCGGCCACGCCAGCACCGTTGCCCGGGTCTCGTTCACGATCATCGATCCGACCGCGCCGACGCTGACGGTGTCCGGGGGGGTCAGGAGCAGCCCGCTGGTACCCAACACCAGGCTGGCTGTTACAGCCTCGGATGCGGAGACATCGGTCGCATCGGTGAAGTGGTGGGTCGCCCCGGCGGCGAGCACGGCAGAGACCCCAGATGGGGTCGTCCCGACCGGAGCGCCGCGGTCCCAGCAGTTCTGCTCGTCAGGATGCCCGACGCTTTCGCTGAACTCCGGGTTGCCGACGGCCGCGCCGGGTCGCTACCAGGTCACCGTCGAGGCGCGCAACCAGCAGGGCTCGGCGACGAGGGAGCAGTGGATCATCCACGTCGCGGCGGTCCGCCCGGGGAATCGGGCCAAGCTCGGACTGGAGGAGTGGTTCGACCTCGACGAGACCGACGTCGGCGGAGAGCAGACCGTCTTCGTCAACGGCGAGACCGGGAACGCGGTCTGGCAGAGCGTTCCGACGGTCAACCGCGGCCGGGGACTGAGCGCTCCGGTCACGCTCACGTACAACAGCCAGGAGCGCGGTGGGGTGATCGGTGGCACGCTTGGACGGGTTCCCGTGCTCGGTTCCTCGACGGAGGACAACGCGGCGTTCACCGACGACATGACGGGCCTTGCGCACGACGACGCCGGGCAGGGCTTCTCGCTCTCGGTCGGCGGCGCGACGCGCGTGAACGAGCCGCTCGGCGGCGTCGCCACCGCTGCGGCGATCGAACTGATGATCGGCCCGAACGCCCCTTGGCCCCACTACGCCTACGCCAACACCTTCCTCGGCTACCTCCGGCCTGGATCGACGCTCCCGGGCGACTCTCTGGTGCGCGTCACGCTCACGGATGCAGACGGAACGCGACACACGTTCACCCGAGTGACGGGCCAGACGGCGTGGCAGTCCCCGGCGGGGGTCAACATGCGCCTGCGGTACATCGGCCCGCGCGGAACGAACGCCACCTTCCTTCCGAACGTCGGGACCGCAGCGCAGCTGGCCGATCCTGCCAACTTCAACTGGGAGCTCCTCCGTCCGGATGGCGTACGTCACCAGTTCGACGCTCGCGGCTACCTCCGGCGCACGATCGACCGCAACGGCAACACGACGACCTACGTGTACGCCGCCATCGACGCCGCCACCGGCGATGCTTGTGACCCCACCACGAGCATCGGACGGGTCACCTCTCCGGCCCTCCGCGCGTGCTATCTGCGCCTCGTGGAGGTCCGGCAGCCGACCTGGGCGCCACAGGACGACCCGGCGACGGCTGGCGACGAGCGCGCTCGCCGCGTCACGCTCGACTACGTCATCGACGGCGAGCCGATCTCCAACCTGGTCAGCGGGCGCTTCGGCCTCCGGGCGACGACGCTGGTCGAGTCGACGTCCACGCTCGCACCTCCCGCGCGGGTCCGGCAGATCACCGACGCCGCCGGGCGGGCGTACCGCCTTGCCTACAACGCGGCCGGCCAGCTCACCGAGTTCCGCGAAGCGCACGAGAGCGACTCGGTCGCCGGGCGTGTCACGCGGTTCTCGTACGGTGAGCCGGCAGGCGCGACGGCGGACCCGTGCGGAAGCGGTGTCGCGCCGGCGTCACCGGGCCCTGGCGACGTCAATCAGCTCACGCGCATCGTCCCGGTCGTCGACGGCCAGGAGCAAGCGTCCACCTGCCTGGCCTACGAACCACGAGCCGGCGGCGCGACGCCCGCGCCACGCCGTGTCGCCAGGATCGTCAAGCGTGGCGGTGCGCAGAAGGTGATGCGGTACTCCGCCGCCGGTGCGGTGCCCACGCGCTTCACCGTTCACGAGCAGACGACGGGAACCCGTCACCTCACGCGCGAGAGCGACCTCGACACGAGCGGTCGGCCGACGGTCGTCCGCGAGCGCACGAGCGAGATCGACGGCACGGGCAACGCGACGCCGGTCCCGGGGCAAGGCGCGAGCGAGACCCGGCTCACCTGGAGCGCGGACCACAAGGTCGCGAGCGTCACCGAGGAGAACGGCGCCCTCGACCGCGTGACGACGATGACGTACGCACCCGTCACGGGGGTCCTGGAGGATCGCACCGTCACCGTGGGAACCGCGGGTCAGCCCGGCTTCCAGCGTCGCGCATGGGACTTCGGCTACGACGCGCCCGGCGGGACGATCCCGGACGACGCGCTCGTCGCCGACCTGGACAAGATCGAGCTGCCGGGCGGCCGCCGGTGGGACTTCACCATCGACGAGCAGACCGGCAACGTCACGAAGACGAAGACGCCGGCCGGGGCCACGATGGACACGACCTACGGGACCGGCGGCGTCGTCACCGGCGAGCAGGACGAGATGGGCCGCTGGACGACGTACACGGACTTCGACTCGGGGGGCCTGCCCGGTGTCGTGACCGAGCCGGGCAACCGCGTCTCGGCCTACCGGTACGACGCCCAGGGCAACACCACCCACATCGTCGACCCGCGGGGGCAGATCGCCGACGTCGCCGGCAACGGCGACGCGCCGTACAAGACGCGGCTGACGTACGACGCGTTCGATCGGCTGGTGAGCGAGCGCATCCCGCAGCTCTCCGCGCCGGAGTCGCCAGACGACAACCCGGTGTACATCACGCGGACGCGCAGGTTCGACCGCAATGGCAACCCCACGCAGATCGTTGACGGCGAGGACGAGACGACGACGATCACGTACGACGCCGACGGCGCGCGCACGGCGATCGATCGGCCTGGCTCGAGCGGACGGGAGGTCACGCGGTTCGTGCACGACGGTGCGCAGCGCGTGATCGTGAAGGCCGAGCCGAAGGCCACGTGGAGCGCAAGCGCGGCGGCCAACCTCGCGATGAGCGTCCCGCTCATGTGCGAAAGCCCAGACGTGGTGGGCGCGCGAAGCCACGTGACCGCGTACTGCCTCGACCACCGCGGGCTCCCTCAGGCGGAGGTCCAGTTCTCGAACCGCGCCGGCGACGTCGTGAACCGCGTCAGGTCCTACGCACACGACGCGTTCGGCAACGTGACGGGCGTCGCGGATCCGAATCGCAACTCGCGGACGCACAACGCCGGCATGCCGACCGAGTACCAGGAGCCGGTCGCGGTCCCGGAGGCGCTGGCCAACGCCGCCGACCCGGTCGACCGCCGCTACGGGTTCGAGTACGACCTGCTCGACCGTCGCGTTCGTGCGGTCGAGCACGCGAAGGGCGCTTCCACCGCGAACGACCGCGAGCAGCGGTGGACCTACAACGACACCGACGACCTCGCCTCCGTGACGGTCGAGAACGGGGCAGAGGACCGGCTCACGGCGTTCACCTACGACGACCTCGGACGCCGGCTCACCGAGACGGACCCGCTCGGCCGCATCACGTGCTGGCGGCGCCAGGCCGACGGGCTCGTCACCTCGATCACCACCCCGCGTGGCATGGCGGGCAAGTCGGCGGCCTCCTGCAAGGACGAGCCGCTCGCGGACGGCGCGCTCTTCACGACGACGATGACGTACGACGCGGCCGGGTTCCTCGAGACACGCACGGTTCCGTGGGACGGCGAGGAGTACGGCGGCCGGCCGGACAAGCCGTGGCAGGTGACCTACACCCGCGACGAGGTCGGCGATCCGCTCCAGATCCAGGACGCACGCGGCTTCACGTTCGACAACGAGTTCTTCGACACGGGCGAGCTGCGCGAGACCGAGCGGCCGTCGTGGTGGGCGCTCGACTGGGGCGCCGGCCAGCGCAACCCGCAGCCCGGAGGGCGCTACGGTGGCGGCGAGGTCGCCGACACCGAGGTCGTCCCGGGCGGCCCCGCGCTCGTCGAACGCGGCGGACGCAGCGCGAACGCGCTCCAGTCGGGGCTGCTCCCGAGCAAGCCCGACAGCCTCGGCAAGGGCGACCTCGGCACCGTCGATCGCGCGCCCGCGCCGTACTGGCTCCCGCCCGCCGGCACGACCCGGTTCGAGTACGACGGTGAGCAGCGACTCACGCGGATCGTGGACCCGCTCCTCACGGCCGGCGATCAGCGCCCGGACCGCGCGATCGAGTACGACCCCGCGGGGCGCGTGGCGCTCAAGAAGTGGATGGTCGGCAGCGGCTCCGAGTACATCGAGCACGACTTCTCGTACGACGCCAACGGCAACCTCACGGAGGTCGGCGAGGACTGGAAGCCGGCGGCCGGGAGCGCCAGCGCGATCGACGTCGACACGCAGTTCACGTACGACGGCTACGACCGACGCATCACCCAGACGACGGAGGGCGCGGATCCCAGCGATCCCGACTCGCCCGGACTCAGCGAGGTCACCGAGTTCGCGTACGACGTCAACGACAACTTGCGCCGGTGGCAGACGCCGCGCGGCGAGGACCACGCGTTCACCTACACGCACGACTCGCTCGACCAGCTCGTGACGGAGACCAACCCGATCGCGCTGACGCGCACGTACGGCTACAACCGCGTCGGCGAGCGGACGACGGAGGTCCGCCCCCACGACGTCGCGAACGAGGTGGCCTCGCTCTACACGACGACCTCGACGTACGACTTGGCCGGGCAGCTGAAGACGGTCGCCCGCAAGGTCGACGTGCCGGACGAGGCCGCGCACGACCTGCTGTGGGAGTACGAGCACGACGCCGACGGCAACCTCCAGCGCACGGAGACACCCGGACCGAGCGTCGAGCAGGGCGGGAAGCGCCAGGTCACCGAGGTGATCCACGACGCGCGCGGCCTGCCGTGGAAGACGACGATCAAGGGCGCCGGCGACCAGGCCGGCGTCAAGCGGACGACGGTCACCGAGTACGACGCCAACGGCAACCTGCGGCGCTCCGTGCGACCGGCGGGGCTCGACGGCGACGGGATGCCGGAGTCGCAGGACGATGGCACGAACCTCAGCGCCAACATGACCGCGGCGTCCGAGGAAGCGCACGCGTACGCGTACGACGAGAACGACCTGCTCGTCTTCGAGCGCGTGCCGTGGCGCGGCGGCGAGGACCCCGCGGAGCGGCGTTGGGTCCGGGAGGACGAGCGGGGCTTCGTCACGGAGATCCTGCGTCCGCGGACGGTCGGCGAGAGCCCGGCCGGGCGCACCCTCTTCACGTACGACGCGGCGGGCTGGATCACGTCCAGCACTGACGACCTGCAGGGCCTGCGGCCAAACGAGGAGACGAAGGTCACCTACGCCTACGACGAGCAGGGTCAGCAGACGCGGTGGAGCGCCAAGCCTCGTAGCGACGAAACGGCGCACCGCAACATCCGCTGGACGTACTGGCCGAACGGCGAGGTGAAGCGCCGCACCGGCAGCGTGGATCAGAGCCCGGACGACGAGGGCGGCACGACCAGCCTTCGGTACGACTACTTCTACAACCGCAACCGCTCCCTCGTGCGGGTGGTCGACCAGGACGTCGACCGCGACACGAGCGGCAACCAGTCGCGCATCACGCTCTACGGGCGCGACGCGGCAGAGCGCCAGACGGAGGTCGACGAGACCGACGCCACCGGCGACTCGCAGCGCAACGACGTCGAGTTCCTGTACGACCAGTTCACCGGGGACCTCGAGCGTCGCCGGACCGACGGGCACTTCGAGCCGGTCGTGGACGAGAGCGGCGATCCCGTCACGAACCCGGACGGCTCCCCGCAGAAGCAGTACACGGGAGACGTCCGGCGCTCCACCTCCTTCGTCCACGACTCGCTCGGACGCGAGATCTCGATGCGTGTCGATCCGACGGCGGCGAACGGCGACGACACGGGCGACGACGAGCCGGACCGCACGACCAGCACGCGCTGGTTCGACGGCGGGCAGCTCCGCCTGCGGGTGCGGCCGACCGGGACCCGGGAGACGTGGGAGTGGAACGTCCGCGGCGAGAAGACCGAGCGGTCCCGCGACCCCGAGACGGGGGACACCGAGACGCAGGAGTACACCTACGACGCGAACGGCAACCGGACGCTCGACGAACGCGGCGCGCGGACGGCCCCCGACGACCCGGCCGACGCGTACCTGCGCTACAACGCGCGGGACCAGCTCGTGTACTGGCGGCGGCCGTCCGACCGCGGTCGCGAGAGCCGCCGTGGGTGGGTGACGCGGTACACGCTCGACGAGACGGGCGCTGTCACCCGCAAGCGCGAGATCAGCCCCGACGACGCGGACGCGCAGGACGATCCGGACACGCCGGACATCGACGAGAGCGTCACCGTCGACACGCGGATGAGCCTCCCGGGCGGCCGCATCGACACGATCCGCGTCAACGACCGCGACCAGGTCGCGGGGACCACCGTCCGCCTCCGTCAGAGCTACCGGTACGACGACACGGGTAACGTTCAGCGCGTCTACCACGATGCGTCCTCGACGGATCCCGGCCAGCCGGTGACGCTCGGGGAGCCTCCGCGCGAGAGCAAGACGCCGCAGCAATGTCGCGACGACGACGCCGCGAACCTGCCGGCCGGACGCAAGCGCGTCACCCGGTACTGCTTCGACGAGTTCAACCGGCAGATCTTCGCCTCGGGCTACGGCGAGGACGATCCCACGGCGGTCTACTACGACGGGCTCGACCGGCGGGACCGAACCAAGGTCATGACGACCGGTGGGGCCGACCGCGATCTGACCTACCTGGGCACGACTGAGCTCCTCGCCCGTGAGTCGCCGCGGGGCACGCCCGTCGGTGAGACCCGGTTCGCGTACGACTACACGAGCACCGGCGAGCGGATCGGGCAGCAGTCCTCGCGCGGCGGGAACCGGTTCTACGCATACGACAAGGACGCCAACGGCTCCGTCATCGGTCTCGAGCAGGACGGCGACGGCGCCGAGGCGGCGGGCACGATCCGGTCCTCCGACCGCTACCAGTACGACCCGTACGGCTCGCTGGACGGGGACGAGAACGAGAGCGGCCAGACTGACCAGACGCGGTTCGGCCTCTCCACGCAGGCGAGCGACAACCCGTTCCGCTTCCAGGGCTTCTACGCCGACAGCGGGACCGACTCCTACGACATGCACGCCCGCGGCTACCGCCCGGGTGGGGCGCAGTTCCTCTCGCGCGACCTCTACGCGTCGGCGGCGGGCGACTTCGCGCTCACGGCGGACCTGCTCACACAGAACCGCTACGCCTTCGCGGGCGGCAACCCCGTGACCAACGTCGAGTTCGACGGCCACAGCTACGGCATCGACGGCGGCGGAAGCGTCGGCGGGCCGCGCGACACTAAGAGCCGTCCGACCACGACCGACAGGGCGGTTCCCGCCTCGCAGCAGACGCATTCGGTACTGCCGCAGAACCACCCCAAGCTGACGGCAGCGCGGGAGGCCGTGGCGGTCGCGCTGGACGAGCAAGCCCGCGGTGTCCCGATGCCCAATGAAGTGGGATCGGCGAAGCCGGTGAAGATCGAGAACCCCAACCGGTCGTTGCTCGATCAGATCAAGGGCTCGCGAAAGTGGGTTTCACCCCAGCAGCTCGCCTGCGGCTGTGACGACCCCGACCATCGGCCGGGTGGCTTCGAGCTGGCCATGGAGATGTTCCAGCACTTCGGTCCGATCGCGGGGGTCAAGGCGCCGTCGACGCGGCTTGCTCCTGCGCGTAATGGGCGTGTCGGCCTCCCGGCGCATGAGGCGGGGATGAGCGACGCGAGCGGGCATCTGATGGCCAAGCACGTCGGCAAGAGCGACGGGTACCTTCGGAGTCGGCTGGTGAACGAGCCGAAGAAGAAGATGGTCTCGACCTTCACGAACCGCGGCACGGCTGAGTCGGCGACGAGCGCCTATCTGATGGCCAAGGACTCTGAGATCCAGCTCTGGCTCGCGAAGTCCAAGCCTGGCAGCACGAAGCCCTTCGGCCCACATGCGTTCGAGAACGAGATCGGTACGGTGCTTCGTCGAGATGCGGCAGTCGCCCAGCCCGCGAAGGAGCTTGAGCTGGTCCTGCGCCGTGACACGTCCGACCTCGGCTACCACATCTACACAGGGATGTTGAAGTGAGGACCGTGCTCGGTGACGGACTGCGGCACCTGCTGGGCGGCTACTTCCACGAGGACTTCGATCTCGTCGGCACGGACGTCGGCGAGCTCCTCGCCGCGTTCGTGGCGAACGAGAGCACGGACGTCGTCATCCGGGCGGCCAACGATGCGGCCGCGCTCCTGGCTCGCGGCTTGGGGGAGCAGCGTCTCGCTGCGCTGCTCGACATGTCCTACGACCTCGCCGTCGAAGGCATGACCCACGAAGGACTGCTTCGCGAGGTCGCTGCGTTGCGACCGCGATGAGGAAACGCGCCTCGCGCCGTCACACGTGCGACAACCCTCTCGAGGAGGCACGATGGTGGACATGGGCGAGGCGACGGTGGAGCGGGCGGAGTTCGAGGCGGCGGCCGGGAGGCACCGGCGGGAGCTGCACGTGCACTGCTACCGGATGCTCGGGTCGCTGGAGGACGCCGAGGACGCCGTGCAGGAGACGTTCCTGCGCGCGTGGCGGCGGCGCGAGACGTACGCCGGCCGCGCGTCGCTGCGCGCGTGGCTGTACAAGATCGCGACGAACGCGTGCCTCGACGCGCTCGAGAAGCGGCCGCGACAGCCGACGCCGGTCGAGGTGGTCGGCACGGGCGAGATGGCGACCGAGGTGCTGTGGATCGAGCCGTACCCGGATCGGCTGCTCGAGCCCGAGGCCGTGACCGTCGCGCGGGAGACGATCGAGCTCGCGTTCATGGTCGCGCTCCAGCACCTGACCCCGCAGGCACGCGCGGTCCTGATCCTCCGCGACGTGCTCGGCTGGTCGGCGAAGGAGAGCGCGGCGCTGCTCGAGACCACGCCGCAGGCGGTCAACAGCGCGCTCCAGCGGGCGCGCGCCGGGCTCCAGCAGCACCTGCCCGCGGAGCGCGCGGACTGGAGCGCCGCCGACGGCGCGGGCGCGGACGACCCGCTGCTGCGGCGGTACATGCAGGCCACCGAGGAGGCCGACGTCGAGGGCCTGAGGGCGCTCTTCCACGACGACCTGCGGTTCTCGATGCCACCGCAGACCGGCACCTACCACGGCCGCGACACGGTGGTCGACGGCTGGGTCGAGGGTGGGTTCGGCTCGCCGGAGATCGGCAAGTTCGTGTGCACGCTCACGTTCGCGAACCGCCAGCCCGCGGTCGTCAACTACGTGCTCAAGCCAGGCGCCGAGCGGCCGGAGCTGTTCGCCATCGACGTCCTGAGCATCGACCACGGCCTGATCCGGGAGGTCGTCGCGTTCAGCGGCAAGGCGATGGACGCGTTCGGGCTCCCGCGGACGCTGTGACCGCGTTCGAGCGCCGCACCGCGACGCTCGACCCGCACGCCACGCGCGCCTTCCACGACGCCGAGTGGCGCGACGCGCTCGTGTGGGTGGAGCGCGGCGCGGTGGAGCTGGAGGGCGTCAGCGGCGCGCGGGAGCGGTTCGGCACCGGCGCGCTGCTGTGGCTCGCCGGCGTGCCGCTCCGCGCGCTCCACAACCCGGGGGAGGAGCCGGCCGTGATCGTGGCGATCTCGCGCTACTCTCCGATGGAGTAGTTGTCTGTGCAACCTCCCCGGAGTTGAGTGTCGTCGTGAACGTCGAGATCTGGTCTGACATCGCGTGCCCGTGGTGCTACGTCGGCAAGCGCCGGTTCGAGGCCGCGCTCGCGCAGTACGAGCACGCCGACGAGGTCACCGTCACGTGGCGCTCGTTCGAGCTCGACCCGGGCGCGCCGGCCAGGTACGACGACGACGTCGCGACGCGGCTGGCCCGCAAGTACGGCACCTCGCGGGAGCAGATGGTCGCGTCGCAGGCCCAGCTCGCGGCGACCGCCGCCGGCGACGGGCTCGAGATGAACTTCGAGCAGTCGCAGGGCGGCAACACGTTCGACGGCCACCGCGTGGTGCACCTCGCCGAGCAGCACGGCAAGCAGGACGCGATGAAGGAGCGCCTCTTCCGCGCGTACTTCACCGAGGGCGAGCTCGTCTCCGACCACGAGACGCTCACCCGGCTCGCGCTCGAGGTCGGTCTCCCGGAGGACGAGGTCCGCGAGACGCTCCTCACCGAGCGCTACGCCGAGGAGGTCCGCGACGACGAGCGCACCGCGTCCCAGCTCGGCATCACCGGCGTCCCGTTCTTCGTCGTCGACCGCAAGATCGCCGCGTCCGGCGCTCAGGCCCCGGAGATCCTCCTCGAGCTCCTCCGCCAGGGCCGCCCGGAGCCGCAGATCCCCGTCGTCACCGGCGGAGAGGCCTGCGGCCCGGACGGGAACTGCTAGCGCCTACGCGGCGGCGGCCGGGGTCCGCGGACGCAGCAGCGCGAGCGCCGCGTCGAGGGCCTCGACCTCCGCAGGCTTGAGCGGGCCGCGCGGCGGGCGGGACGGTCCGCCGCGGCCCGTGCCCAGCGCGTCCATCCCGGCCTTGAAGTACTGCACGAGCTTCGGGGTCATGTCGAAGCGCGCGAGGGGGAGCTGGCGCAGGTAGGCCTCGCGCGCCGCGACGAGGTCGCCCGCGCGCACCAGCTCCACGAGGCGCACGCACTCCTCGGGCACGACGACCGCGACGCCGCTCACCCAGCCCGTCGCCCCCGCGGCGAGGCCTTCGAGCGCCCAGTCGTCGCCGCCGACGAGCACGTCCACGCGCTCCCCGACCGCGGCCACCAGCGCCGCGATGCGCCGCGCGTCGCCGGAGCACTCCTTGACCGCGCCGATCGCCGGCACCCGGGCGATGATCTCGACGAACTCGTCCGCCGAGAGGTCCGTGCCCGACGCCGGCGGGTTGTTGTAGGCCATGACGGGGAGCCCGGCGGCGGCGTCCGCGACCGCGCCGAGGAAGTCCGCGATCTCGTCGAGGTCGCCCGCGTAGAGCAGCGGCGGCAGCGACATCACCGCGTCGGCGCCCAGCTCCCGCGCGTCGGCGGCGTAGGCGGTGGCGAGCGCCGTGGAGCCCGCGGACACGCCGACGGTCACCGGGATGCGGCCGGCGCACCGCTCCACCACGGTCGCGACCGTCCGCCGGCGTTCGTCGCGGTCGAGCGAGCCGCCCTCGCCCATCGTGCCGTTGACGACGATGCCCTCGATGCCCGCGGCGAGCAGCACGTCGACGTTGGCGGCGAGCGCCGGCTCGTCGATCCGGAGGTCGTCGGTGAACGGGGTGGTGACGGCGGGGATGATGCCGGTGAAGCGCATGTCGGCTCCTGGTCCTGGTCAGTCGAGGGTCATGTAGCGGCGCACCCGCTTGAGGTGCTCCGCGGCGTACAGGCGGGCGGCGCCCTCGTCCCCGGCGGCGATCGCCTCGAGGATCATGCGGTGCTCGGCCATGTGGATGCGCGTCCTGCCGGGGACGGCGATGGAGTCGTCGCGCAGCTGCTGCCACAGCGGCTCGTCCATCATCTCGGCGACGTGGGCGGCCATGTGGAACAGGACGGAGTTGCCGGAGAGGTGGGCGATCGCGCGGTGGAAGGCACGGTCGGCCTCGTTCCAGCGGGCGCGCTGGTCGGGGTCGGTCGGGTCGCCGGCGGCCTCCATCGCGTCCACGTACGGCATGAGCGCCGCGGCGGCGTCCGCGCCGCCGACGCGCGCGGCGATCGCGGCCGTCTCGGGCTCGACGATGAGGCGCGCGTCGAGCAGCTCGGACGGGCTCGTCGTGTCCGACGGCTCCTCGGGCTGGTGGAGGAGCGCGTCGAGCGCGTCCGCCCGGACGAAGGAGCCGGCGCCCTGCCGCGTCTCGACGACCCCTTCGACCTGCAGCAGCGCGAGTGCCTCCCGCACCGCGTTGCGGCCGACCCCCATCCGCTGGGCCAGCTCGCGCTCGGAGGGCAGGCGCTCGCCCGCGGCGATGCGGCCCGTGGCGACGGCGTGCCGGAGGTGTTCGGCGACCTGCTCGTGGCGCTGGCTGACACGCACGGGGAGGACGTCGAGGCGGGGGACGGTGCGGGGTGGTTCTGTCATCGGACCGGACTGGTACCGTAGCGGAACCAATGCCTGCCGACCACCCCACCATCGCGTCCGTCGACCCGCGCACGGCCACGATCCTCGACCAGCTGCCCGCCGACGGAGCGGAGAAGCTCGACGCGCTCGTCGCCCGCGCGGCGGCCCTGCACGACGACGGCGTTCTGCGCCCGCTCCCGGCCCGCGCGGCGCTCCTGCGCGCGTGCGCCGACGCCCTCGAGGCCGACCGCGCGCGGATCGTCGCCACGTGCGACGCCGAGACCGGGCTGGGCGAGGTCCGGCTCAACGGCGAGCTCGCGCGGACGACCGGGCAGCTTCGCGCGTTCGCCGGCGTCGCGGAGAACGGCGAGGTCCTCGACGCGATGCTCGACGCGCCGGTGCCCGACGCGACACCGCCGCGGCCCGACGTGCGGCGGATGGAGGTCCCGGTCGGGCCGGTCGCGGTGTTCGGGGCGAGCAACTTCCCGCTGGCGTTCGGCGCGGCCGGCGGCGACACGGCGTCGGCGCTCGCGGCAGGCTGCCCGGTCGTGGTGAAGGCGCACCCGGCGCACCCCGCGACGGGCCTGCTGGTGGCGGAGGCGCTGCGGCGGGGCGCGGTGGCCGCGGGGCTCCCGGACGACGTGGTCAGCCACCTGCTGACCGACGACGTGGAGCTGGCCGGCCGGCTGGTCGACGCCGAGCCGATCGCGGCGATCGGGTTCACGGGCTCGCTCGCGGCGGGCGCGGCGATCACCCGGCGGGCGGCGGCGCGGCCGGTGCCGATCCCGGTCTACGCGGAGATGGGGAGCGTCAACCCGGTCGTCGTGACGCCCGGAGCGGCGCGCGTGCGCGCGGGGGAGATCGCCTCAGCGCTGGCGGTGAGCCTGGCCGGCAACGCGGGGCAGCTGTGCACGAAGCCGAACCTCGTGCTCGTCCCCGACGACGCGGACGGTCGTGCGCTGGTCGACGAGCTGGCGGCGCGGCTCGGCGAGGTCGGGCCGCAGCCGATGCTCAACCGCCGCCTGTGCGCGGCCGTGGGGGAGGACCTCGGGCGGCTCGACGCCGTCGAAGGGCTGGAGCGCGCGGCGCCGGCCGGCGACCCGGCGCCGGGCTACCAGCGGGTGTTCGCGCTCTACACCGGTCGCGCGTCGGAGCTGCTGGACGAGCAGGAGGTCTGGCACGAGCACTTCGGCCCGGTCGCGATCGCGCTGACGTACACCGGCGAGGGCGAGCTGCTGCGCGTGCTCGAGCGCGCGGGCGGGCAGCTCACGGCGACGCTCCACGCGGAGGAGGAGGACGGGGAGCTGGCCGCGCTGCTGTCACGGCGGCTGGCGTCGATCGCGGGCCGCGTGGTGTTCGACGGCGTGCCGACCGGCGTCGCGGTGACGCGCGCGATGGTCCACGGCGGCCCGTGGCCGGCGACGTCCGCGCCGGCGACCACGTCCGTCGGCCTGACGGCGCACCGCCGGTTCACGCGCCCGGTGGCGTGGCAGAACGCGCCGGCCTGGGCGCTGCCGGCCGAGCTGCAGGACGGCAACCCGCTCGGCATCGTCCGCCGCGAGGCCGAGTAGCGGCGATGCGCTCGCGGACGCTCCTCACCGTCGTCGACACCCACACGGAGGGGATGCCGACGCGCGTGCTCACCGCGGGCGTGCCGCCGCTGCAGGGCGCGACGATGCGCGAGCGCCAGGCGGACTTCGCGGCCCGCCACGACGCGGCGCGCATGCTGCTCATGCGCGAGCCGCGCGGGCACCGCTCGATGGCCGGCGCGGTGCTGACCTCGCCGTGCGACCCGGCCGCGCACTTCGGCCTGCTCTTCCTCGAGGTGTGGGGCTTCCTGCCGATGTGCGGCCACGCCACGATCGGGGCGGCGACCGCGGTGGTGGAGACCGGGCTCGTGCCGGCGACCGAGCCCGAGACGGAGGTCGTCTTCGACACCCCCGCCGGGCTCGTGCGCACGACGGTCACGGTGCGCGACGGGCGCGCGGTGAGCGTCCGGCTGCGCAACGTGCCGTCGTTCGTCCTGGAGGCCGGGACGACGCTCGCGGTCGACGGGCTCGGCGAGGTGACCTACGACCTCGCGTACGGCGGCAACTGGTACGTGATCCTCGACGCCGCCGACGTCGGCCTGGCCATCACGCCCGAGCACGCGCCGCGGCTGCTGCGCACGGGCATGGCGATCATGCGCGCGGTGCAGGCGCTCGGTCACCCGGCCCACCCGGTGCTGGGCGACGTGGGGCCGGTCGCGCACGTGGAGCTGGTGGAGCGGACGCCCGAGGGCGGCCGCAACGCCGTCGCCATCGACCCCGGCTGGCTGGACCGCTCGCCCTGCGGCACCGGCACGAGCGCGCGCGTCGCGCAGCTCGCCGCGCGCGGGGAGCTGGCCGTCGGCGACACGTTCGTCCAGCGCTCGCTCCTCGACCGCACCTTCACGGCCACGATCGTCGCCGCCGCCGACGAGGGCGGCGTTCCCGCGGTCATCCCCGAGGTCGAAGGCAGCGCGTGGATCAGCGCGTTCGGCCAGCACGTCCTCGACCCGACGGACCCCTTCCCCGACGGCTTCCTGCTGGACGAGGGGTAGCGCCGCGCCGGCCGTCGGCGGTACGCCGCGACGACACGGCCGTTCGTGCGGCTCGCCACACCTCTTCCCACCGGTCGAAGCGCCCCGCGGGAATCTCCGACGGGCGGTCGATTGGGAGAGCCCCGACGCCTCCGTACCTTGAATGACGCGGCCGGGCCTGACCCACCCGGACGAGACATGCGAGCGACGGACGGGGCCGGGGACGGGACAGCGCCGGCCCCGTCCGGAGCCGCACTTCGGAGGAGGAGCGGGCGTCGCGCCGTCGCGGGCTACGCGGCGGCGCGAAGCACCGCACGCTGCCGCAGGCGACGCCGCGCGGCGAAGACCGACTGGCGCGCGGCGAGCGGGGTGACGTCCATCCGGGCGGCGACGTCCGGGTAGTCGCGCCCAGCGATCTCCCGCTCCACCAGCGCACGCTGCTGCTTGGGCGGCAGCGCACGGACGTCAGCGACGACCGCCCGCCACGCCTCCCGCCGGAGCACCACGTCGGCGACCGACGGCGCGACGAGGCGCGGGTGGTCGGCCAGCTCCGAGAGCGGTGCGTGCTCGCGGCGGCGGCGCACGACGTCGATCGCGGTGTTGCGCACGATCCGGAACAGCCACGGCTCGACCGCGCCCGCGGGCCCCAGCCCGCCACCCGACCCGCCGCGCAGCGCCGACAGCGCGCGGAGCATCGCGGTCTGCACCACGTCCTGCGCCTCGTGCTCGTCGCGCACGACCGACCGCGCGTACGCCCGCAGCCGCGGCGCGAAGCGGCGGTAGAGGTCGGTGAACGCGCCGTCGTCGCCAGCGGTGAGCCGGCGCGCGAGGGTCTCGGAGGAGGGGAGCACGGAGCGAGCATCGGCCCGCACGCTGAGGCCGGCGTGTGGTGAACCTGGGAGGAACCTGAGAGCGCGCCGCCGCTCAGCGAGCTCCCAGCCGCGGCGCACGGCGCGCCCAGCCGGCCCGCCGATCCTCGAACCCATGAAGAACCGCAAGCGCAAGCTCCTCGCCGTGCTCGGTGCCACCGCCCTCGTGGCGACCGGATGCGGCGCGGCCTCCTCGTCCGACGACGCCGCGCAGACCGCGAGCGCCTCGTCGGCGCAGACGTCCACCACCCAGCAGCAGCCGAGCACGAGCGATCAAGCGCCGCAGGGCGGCGGCCCGGACGTCAGCGCGCTCGCAGAGACGCTCGGCGTCAGCGAGTCGGAGCTGCAGACCGCGATGCAGGAGCTCCGCCCCGACCAGTCCGGCAGCGGCACGACCGGCCAGCCGCCCGACCAGTCCGGCATGGCGGCGAAGCTCGCCGAGGCGCTCGATCTCGACGAGGACACGGTCGCCGACGCGCTGGCCGACAGCATGCCGGCGCCGCCGAACGGCGCGCAGGGCGGCCAGCCCCCGGCGCAGGACGGTGCCACCACGACACCGAGCGACGCCACCCAGTCTTAGGCGGCTCAGCGCTTGGGCGGGACCTTCACGCGCACGCGCACGGTCGTGCTCGAGCCTGACGGCGAGGTCGGGTGGACCACGAGCACGACCGTCCGCAGCCGCGCCCGCCGCGCCCGCGCGATCAGCTTCTTCGACACCCGCAGCCGCGCGGTGAACGTCGCGTGCGCGGCCGTCGTCCGGTAGGTCCGCGACCCGAGCGCCTTCGCGAGCACGCGCGACGTCCCGCGGTCCTGCGTCCGCAGTGACGCCCGCACCGTCCCGCGGCACCGCCGGTCCGCCGCGCGGCACCGCGCGCGCACGACCAGCGTCCGCGCGCCCTTCTTCGCGCTCCACACGGCCGTCCACCGCAGCGAGGCCGCCGTCTTCGCTGCCGCGACCGGCCCGCGCAGCTGCTCGACCAGCGCGGCGTAGCTCGGCCGCAGCGAGCCGTCGGGTCGCACGAGCCCTGCGTCGAACCGGTCCCGTGCGCCCGCGCGCCAATGGTAGACGTACAGCCGCCCGATCCGCGGGCGCCCGCGCGCGATGGTGAACGCCTGCCGCACCGCCGCAGCCGCCCGGGTCTCGTTCGTGGTCAGCGTGACGGCGCCCGAGAGCCCGCGCAGGGTCACGATCCCGCCCGTCTCCTCGAGCCACAGCTCGCCCGGCACCGTCCGCAGCACCGCGTCGGTCGAGGTCGTCCGCTGGTAGGTCGCGTCGCCGTAGTTGTGCAGGCCCCACAGCTGAGGGTCGGCGCTCGTGGCCGCGCGGAACCGTTCCAGCCACGCGACGTACGCGCCGGAGTCGAGCACGGCCCCCGCGACGACCGCGCAGCCCGCGCACGCCGCGCGCAGCTCCTCGTAGTACCCCGCGACGAGCTCCGGCCGCCCGCTCACCGGCTGCGACTGGTGGTTGGCCTCGTTCCAGGTCGTGTACGTCCGCACCGCGGGGAACCGGGCGATGAACGCGCGCACCGCCGCCGCGTACTGCGCCCGGCTCGGCGCGCTGCACGGCGCGGCGGGGCAGCGCGTCGCGCGCGGGTGCTCGAACGCGACGTGCGGCTCGGCTCCCGCCGCGCGCACGACTTCGAGCCAGTGCTGCACCCGCGCGGGCTCGGTCGTCGCCGCGTCGTAGGGCACCACGAGCCGCGCGTAGCGGAGCCCGAGCGCGGTCGCGCGGCCATCCTGCCAGGTCGCGGCGTTCTGGTCGGCGAGCCCGACGACGTACGCGCCGGCGGCGGCGGGGGAGCGGGCGAGCAGGAGGCCGGCGAGCGTCAGCGCGGCGAGGAGGAGCGGGGCGAGGCGGAGCATCGGACGGACGACGCGCGAGCGCCCGCGGACGTTAGGCGCCGCGGGACGTCCGGTCGAGCCGCGGGCGCGCCGGCGGTCTCAGGTGGCTCCCAGCCTCCTCTCACAGCGACCTCGCGGACCGCCCCGATGCTCGCTCCCATGAGCGACTACGTCTCCGCCCTGCGGCCCAGTGCGCCTGCGCCTCCGCGCGATCGCGCCGCGCGCCGCCCGGGCCAACCCGACGGCCTGCGCGGCCGCCTCGGCCGCGCTGCGACGCCGCCCGGCCAGCCCCGCTGGGTCAGGCCCGGCCTGGTCGCCGTGCTGCTGCTCGCCGCGGTCCTGTGCCTGTGGGACCTGACGATCAACGGCACGTCGAACACGTACTACGCCGCGGCGGTGCGGTCGGCGAGCGAGAGCTGGAAGGCGTGGTTCTTCGGCGCGCTCGACCCCGGCAGCTTCATCACGGTCGACAAGCCGCCGCTCTCGATCTGGCTCATGGGGCTGAGCGCCCGCATCTTCGGGTTCGGGAGCTTCTCGATGCTGCTGCCGCAGGCGCTGTGCGGGATCGGCGCGGTGGCGTTGCTGTTCGCGACGGTCCGGCGGGTCTTCGGCGACGCGGCCGGCCTCGCCGCGGCGGCGCTGCTGGCGGTGACGCCGATCTCGGTCGCGGTCGCGCGCGTCAACAACCCCGACGCGCTGCTGATCCTGCTCATGGTCGCCGCCGCGTACTTCGTCGTGCGCGCGCTCGAGTCGGAGCGGACGCTGCACCTCGTCTTCGCCGGCGCGCTCGTCGGCCTCGCGTTCATGACGAAGATGCTCCAGGGCTGGATGATCGTGCCGGCGCTCGGCGCGGTCTACCTGCTCGCGGGGCGCCCTGCGCTCCTCACGCGCGTCAAGCAGCTCGCGCTGGCGGGCGTGTCGATGGTCGCGGTGAGCGCCGCGTGGCCGCTCGTGGTGACGCTGTGGCCGGGCTCCAAGCCGTACATCGGCGGCAGCGAGGACGGCTCGGTGTGGAACCTGATCCTCGGCTACAACGGCTTCGGCCGCCTGACCGGCGGCGAGGGCATGGGCGGCGGTGGCGGGCAGGGCGCGTCGTTCGGCGGCGTGCCGAGCTGGCTGCGGCTCTTCAACGAGAACGTCGGCGCGCAGATCGCGTGGCTGCTGCCCCTGGCGGGCCTGTCGCTCGTCGCGGGCCTGTGGCTCACCCGCCGCGCCGCGCGGACCGACCTCGCACGCGCCGGCTGGATCCTGTTCGGCGTCTGGGCGCTGGTCCACGTCGTGATCTTCAGCAAGGCGCAGGGCACGTTCCACCCGTACTACGTGAGCGCGATGGCTCCGGCCGTCGCGGCGCTGGCCGGCGGCGGCGTCGTGGCGCTGGCGCGCGCGGCCCGGCGGTCGTGGCCGGCCTACGGCGCGCTCGCGGCCGGCGTCGGCGGGACCGCGTGGATGGCGGTCGAGCTGCTCAGCCGCACGCCGGACTTCGCGCCGTGGCTGCGGGTGGCGATCCCGGTCGCGGCGGGCGTCGCGATCCTCGCGGGCGTCGCGCTGCGGTTCCCGCACGGCCGCGCCCGCGCCGCCCTCGCGCTCGCGCTGGTCGCCGGCACGTTCGCGATCGCCGCCGGCCCGGCCTCGTACTCCGTGGCCTCCGTCGACCGCTCGCTCAACGGCAACAACGTCCTCGCCGGGCCGGCGTCCGTCGGCCAGGGCGGGATGCGCGGCGGCCCGGGCGGTGGCGGCGGCTTCGACGGTCGCGCGATGCGCGGCGCCCCGCCTCAGGGCGCTACCACGGGCGGCCCGCCGAGCGGCGGCGGCATGGGCGGCGGCTCGGTCTCCGACGAGCTCATCACCTACCTGCAGGAGCACCGCGACGGCGCGAAGTACCTGCTGGCCGCCAGCGGCTCCCAGACCACGGCGCCGATCATCATCGAGACCGGCGAGGCGGTCGTGACGATCGGCGGGTTCACGGGCAGCGACCCGGTGCCGACGGCCGACCAGCTCGCGCAGATGGTCGCCGACGGGGAGCTCAAGTACGTGCTGCTGTCAGGCGACGGCGGCGGGCGCGGCGGGCCGGGCTCGACGTCCACCGCGCTCCAGGAGTGGATCCAGGAGCACGGGACGGTCGTCGAGGACGTCGAGACCGGCTCGGGGACGCTCTACCTGGTCTCGGCCAGCTGAACGTCCTCGTCGGACCGCGGCGCGGGCGCCCCCTCGGGGGTGTCCGCGCCGTCGCCGTGCCCGGCCGCCCGCGGCCGCGCCAGCGACGCCCCGACCGCCACGGCGAGCGTCAGCACGATCACCACGAAGGACAGCCACGACGGCATGTGCCACACGTCGGTCAGGAGCATCTTCACGCCGACGAACCCGAGGATCACGGCCAGGCCGATGTTCAGGTAGTGGAACCGGTCCATCATGCCCTTGAGCAGGAAGTACAGGCTCGTCATGCCGAGCAGCGAGAACGCGTTCGCGGCGAAGACCACGTAGGTGTCGCGGGAGATCGCGAAGATCGCCGGGACCGAGTCGACGGCGAAGAGGACGTCGAACGCGGCGACCATCACGAGGCAGGCGAGCAGCGGGGTCGCGATGCGCTTGCCGGTGTCCTTCGCGGTGGAGAAGAACTTGGAGCCGTCGTAGTCGCCGACCGCGATCACGCGCCGGAGCGTCCGCATCGCGAACGTGTTGTCGACGTCCACGTCGTGGTCGTCGCCCTGCATCGCCAGGCGGATCGCGGTGATGACGAGGAACGCGCCGAAGATGTAGATCGTCGCGTGGAAGGCGTCCAGCGCGGCGGCGCCGAGGAGGATGAAGATCGTGCGCAGGACGATCGCGCCGGCGATGCCCCAGATCAGCACGCGGCGCTGCGACGCGACCGGCACGCTGAAGTAGGCCAGCAGGACCGCGAAGACGAAGAGGTTGTCGAGCGACAGCGACTTCTCGATCAGGAAGCCCTGCAGGTACTCGCCTGCAGCGGCGTCACGATCGGAGATCGCGGCGATGACGCCGGTGAACGCGAGGCCGAGCGCGGTCCAGCCCGCCGACCACCAGGCGGCGGCCTTCAGCGTCGGCTGCGCGCCCTCGTGGCGGTGGCCCTTCAGGTCGAAGAGCAGCAGCGCGACGATGCCGACGGCGAGCAGGATCCAGGCGAGTGCGGGCATGGGTGTGGACGAGCCTCCAGAACGAGCTGCCTGGGCAGGCAGGCGGGTTTGGAGGTTTCTCCCGTCCGGGGCCTCGCACGGAGGAGCTCGGACCGACGCGCCGGGCCCAGATCGCTGGACCGTGCTGACGAACGCGCCGTTCGCAGGGGTACTTCCCTTCGGCGGACAGGGTAGCGGGACGTCAGTGCGCGGGGAGGTCCACGACGAACCGGGCGCCGGCGGGCCTGCCGTCGTGGCCGGGCACGTTGGACGCGCGCACGGTCCCGCCGTGCGCGGTGACGATGCCGTGGACGATCGCGAGGCCGAGCCCCGCGCCCGCCGGGCCGCGCCCGCGCGCGACGTTGTCGGCGCGCCAGAAGCGCTCGAACAGCGCGTCGCCGTTCGCGGGCGGCAGGCCCGGCCCCTCGTCGCGCACCTCGAGCCGCACGCGCCCGCCGTGGCGCGCCACCGCGACCGTCACCGGCGTCCCCGGCGGCGTGTGCACCAGCGCGTTGCGGGTGAGGTTGAGCAGGACCTGGCGGAGCTGGTCGGCGTCGCCGAGCACGACCGTGTCCTCCTCGGCTGCCTGCAGCACGACCGGCCGGTCGGGCGCCGCCGCGCGCGCGTCGTCGGCCGCGTCGCGGGCCAGCTCGGCCACGTCGACCGGCTCGCGGACCGCGTCGCGCACCTCGTCCAGCCGGGCGAGCAGGAGCAGGTCCTCGACGAGCACGCCCATCCGCGCCGCCTCCTGCTCGATCCGGCTCATCGCCTTCTCCGCGCCGTCGGGGTCGCGCGCCGCGCCCATCCGGTACAGCTCCGCGTAGCCGCGGATCGACGACAGCGGCGTGCGCAGCTCGTGCGACGCGTCCGCGAGGAACGTCCGCAGGCGGTCCTCGCTCTCCTGCCGCTCCTCGAACGCCTCCTCGATCTGGTGGAGCATCGCGTTGAGCGAGACGCCGAGCCGGCCGACCTCCGTGCGGTCGTCGGCGGGGGAGACCCGCTGCGACAGGTCGCCCGCGGCGATGCGGCCGGCGGTCTCGCCGATCCGGTCGAGGGGCCGCAGCGAGATGCGCACGACGTAGAAGCCGACGCCGCCCATCAGCAGCAGCACGACCCCGATCACGACGCCCTCGGTCAGCAGCAGCCGGTCGAGCTGCGCGTCGACCTCCGACAGCGGGAACGCGACGACGGTCGTCCCGCCGCTCGGCGCCGGGAACGCGGTCACGCGGTAGTCGAGCGAGCCGTCCTCGGACGGGACCGTGACGAGGTCGCCGACCCGCACGTCCGCCGGCAGGTCCGGCGGGGAGGGCTCCGTCTCGTCGAACGTCAGCACGACGGGGCTCCCGACGGGGTCCCCGGCCGCGTTGCGCGACTCGCCGTAGACGCCCGGGGTGAGGGAGAACCCGGGCTCGCGTCCGCCGCCCGGCCCGCCGCCTCCGCCCTTGTCGAACGGCGGCAGCGCGGTTCCGTTCTGCTCGGCCAGCGCGCGCGACACGGCCCGCTCCGCGGTCTGGATCTGCTCGTCGACGCGGTCGTTGAGGAAGCTGCGCTGCTGGGTGTAGACGACCGCGCCCAGGACGAGGAACCCGACGGTCGCCAGCGCGATCACCCCGGCGAGCAGCCGGGCACGCAGCGACGCGAGCCGGATCATCGCGGCAGGCGCAGCGCGTAGCCGATGCCGCGCGCCGTGTGGATGAGCGGCGGCCCGTGCTTGTCGAGCTTCTTGCGCAGGTAGCTCACGTACGTCTCGAGCACGCGCCCGTCGCCGCCGAAGTCGTACTCCCACACGTTGTCGAGCAGCTGGGCACGGCTGAGAACCCGCCGCGGATTGAGGAGGAAGTAGCGCAGAAGGCGGTACTCCGTCGCGGTGAGCTCGATCGGCTCGCCCGCGCGGGTGACCTCGCGCGTCTCCTCGTCCATGACGAGGTCCTCGAAGACGAGCTCGTGCGACTCCTCCTCGACGGCGCCCGTGCGCCGCAGGATCGTGCGGATGCGGGCGACGAGCTCCTCGAGGCTGAACGGCTTGGTGACGTAGTCGTCGCCGCCGGTCGTCAGGCCGCGGATCTTGTCGGGCGTCGCGTCGCGCGCGGTGAGGAAGACGATCGGCACGTCGGCGCGGGAGGCGCGCAGCTTCTCGGCGACGTCGAAGCCCTCCATGTCGGGAAGCATCACGTCGAGGACCATCAGGTGCGGCTTGAACGCGGCGACCTGGTCGATCGCGCCCTGGCCGGTGCCTGCGGACTCCACCTCGAAGCCCTGGTAGCGGAGCGCCATCGAGACGACGTCGACGATGTTGGGCTCGTCGTCGACGACCAGGATGCGGTGGGGGTCGGGCGCGGTGGAGGTCATGCCTTGCGGACGTCGAGGGAGATCGCGCCGAGCACCTCGGTCTCGGTCTGCTCGGCGAGGGAGAGGATCATGCGCTGGTCGAAGATGCCGTCCGCGTCGTTGCGCATGTCGCGCGCGCCGCGGTCGGTGTAGGGCGCCTTCGCGTGGACGCGGTCGGTGACCTCGTCGTCGAAGTAGAGCTGCGTGGTGAGGACGGTCTGCCGGTCGAGGTGGACCTTCGCGTGGATGTGGACCGTCCGGCCCTGGTACCAGCCGGGGTAGATCGTCCGGAACTCGGCGATGCCGTCGGCGTTCGTCGCCTGGGCGCCGCGGAGGAACCGCTCGCCCTCGGTGGAGCCGCCCTGCTCGAACCCGGAGTACGCGCCGCCGGCGTCGCAGTGCCAGAGGTCGACGACGGCGGACTCGATCGGCTCGCACGATTCGGCGTCGCGGACGCGGATCGCGAGGCGCAGGAGCGTGCCGTCGCGGTCCTCGCGGATGTCGGAGCGGATCGCGTCGGCGTCGAAGTAGTACGGGCCCTCGGTCTGCTCGGCGGTCAGCGAGCAGGACGCCGCGCCCTCGCGGTCGAGCAGCTGCGCCGCATCGGTGGCGGTGGCGGTCTTCGGCTGGACGGTCGTGGTGCCGCCGGTAGTCGTCTCGACGGTGGCGGTGGTCGCGTCCGCGTTCGGCGCCGGCTCGTCCTTCCCGCACGCGGCGAGCAGCGAGCCGAGCGTCACGCTCCCGAGCCCGGCGAGCGCGCGGCGGCGGGTGATCCGGCTGGAGGTCATGGCGGTGATGTTCCCCCGCGCGGGTGTGGCGGAGCTGTGTGGAACCTGAGAGGAAGCTGAGAACGTGCGGTCTCAGCGAGCTCTCAGGGTCGTCTGGGGCGGCTCTCGCAGGGCGGGTCGATCGTGCTGCCATGACCTCAGCAGCGACCCTCTTCCGGCCACCAAGGGCCGAGCTCGCGCGGCGGCGGCCGGAGCCGGCCGCGCGGGTGGACATCGTCGTGCCGGTGTACAACGAGCAGGGCGCGCTGCCGCCCTCGATCCGGCGCCTGCACGAGTACCTCAGCGAGGAGCTCCCGTACCGCTGGCGGATCGTCATCGCCGACAACGCTTCGACCGATCAGACCGCCCGGGTGGCCCGCGCGCTGGCCGACGACCTCGACGGCGTCGCGGCGCTCCGGCTCGACCAGAAGGGCCGCGGGCGGGCGCTGCGCGCGGCGTGGGGCGGGAGCGACGCCGACGTCCTCGTGTACATGGACGTCGATCTGTCGACCGACCTGCGCGCCTTGCTGCCGCTGATCGCCCCGCTGGTGAGCGGGCACAGCGACGTCGCGATCGGGACGCGGTTGGCGGCGGGCTCGCGCGTGGTGCGGGGGCCGAAGCGCGAGTTGATCTCGCGCGCCTACAACTCGATCCTGCACGCGACGCTCGGCGCGCGGTTCAGCGACGCGCAGTGCGGCTTCAAGGCGATCCGCGCGGACGTCGCGCGCGAGCTGCTGCCGCAGGTGCGCGACGACGCCTGGTTCTTCGACACCGAGCTGCTCGTGCTCGCGCAACGCGACGGCCGGCGGATCCACGAGGTGCCGGTCGACTGGACCGACGACCCGGACTCGCGCGTGGACATCGTCCGCACCGCGATGGACGACCTGCGGGGGATCGTGCGGCTGCTCGCGGGCGCACGGCTGACGCGGTTCCTCGCGGTCGGCGTCGTGTCGACGCTCGCCTACGCGCTGCTCTACCTGCTGCTGCGCGGTGGGCTCGGCGCCGGGGGTGCGAACGCGGTGGCGCTCGCGGTCACCGCGGTGGGGAACACGCAGGCGAACCGGAGGCTGACCTTCCGCTTGCGTGGGCGCGAAGGGCTGCTGCGCCAGCACGCGATGGGCGCGGTCGTGTTCGTCCTGACGCTCGGGTTGACGAGCGGGGCGCTCGGCGTCCTGCACGCGATCGACGTCGCGCCGGCGCGCGCGGTGGAGCTCGCCGTGCTGATCGCGGCGAGCGTGTGCGCGACCGTGACGCGGTTCGTCGCGCTGCGCAGCTGGGTGTTCGCGCGGCGCGGGCGGCAGGTCCGCGCGGTGGCCGCCGCGTCGGCGGAGGCGGGCGCATGAGCACCCCGGCGATCTTCGGGCCGCGCGCGGGTGAGCCGCGCGACGAGGCCGTCGCGGCGGCGAGCGCCGCCGCGCCTGCGGGCACGGCTGCGGGTGTCTCCGCCGGCGCACGGGCCACCACCACCTCACGCCCCATCGCCGCGCGGCTGCGGGCGGCGGCGCGGGGCGCGTGGGCGCGGCCCGAGCTGCTCGCGCTCCTCGCCGTCGCGGCCGTCCTGAACCTGTGGGCGCTCGACCTCAACGGGTACGCGAACTCGTACTACGCCGCCGGCGTCAAGTCGATGACGGAGAGCTGGCACGCGTTCCTCTACGGCTCGTTCGACGCGGCCGGCGTGATGACGGTCGACAAGCCGCCGCTGTCCTCGTGGATCCAGGCGCTGTCGGCCCGCGCGTTCGGGTTCGGCTCGTGGTCGCTGCTCGTGCCGCAGGCGCTGATGGGCGTCGCGACGGCGGGGTTCGTCTGGGCGATCGTCGCGCGGCGGTTCGGGCGGGCGGCCGGCCTCGCCGCGGGCCTCGCGTTCGCGCTCACGCCGATCACCGTCGCGGTCTCCCGCCACAACAACCCCGACGCGCTGCTCGTCCTGTGCTCGGTCGCCGCGCTGTGGGCGCTGGTGCGCGGGCTCGAGGACGGTAGGACGAAGTGGCTCGTGTGGGCGGGCGTGTTCGTCGGGCTCGGCTTCGAGGCGAAGATGGCCGCGGCGCTGATGGTCGTGCCGGGCATCGTCGCGGCGTGGCTGTGGGTCGCGCCGCGCGCCGCCGCGCGTGACGGGTTCGTCCTCCGGGACCATCTCGACGCGGCCAAGCAGCTGCTGATCGGCGGCGCGGCGATGCTCGCCGTCGGGCTCGCGTGGCCGGTGCTGGTGTGGCTGACGCCCGCCGCAGACCGGCCGTGGGTGTCGGGCACGAGCGACAACTCGATCTGGTCGCTGATCCTCGGCTACAACGGGCTCGGGCGGCTGTTCGGGCAGGACGGCGGGCCGGGCGGGAACGCCGGCGGTGGCCCGGGCGGCGGCGCGGGCGGTGTGTTCGGTGGCGACACCGGGCCGCTGCGCCTGCTCAACGAGGCGCTCGGCGGGCAGGCCGGCTGGCTGCTCGGGTTCGCGCTCGTCGCGGGCGCCGGCGTGCTCGTCCTCACGCGCCTGCGCCGGACCGACGCGCGGACCGGCTGGCTGATCGCCGTCGGCGGCGCGTGGCTCGTGAGCGCTGTCGCGTTCAGCAAGGCGCAGGGGATCTTCCACCCGTACTACGTCTCGCTCCTCGCGCCCTTCACCGCGGCGCTGGTCGGCGCCGGGGTCGGCGTGATGGCGCGCGACGGCGCGGCGCTGCGCGGCAACGGCGCCGACGCGGTCTCGCGCTGGGCGGTCCGCCTGCTCGGCCCGCTCGCCATCGCGGGCGGCGTCATCACGACGCTCGTCGTGCTCGACGACCAGCCCGAGTCGCTGTCGTGGCTGCCGCCGGTGCTCGTCGTCGGCGCGGTGGCCGCGGGGGCGGCGCTCGCGCTCGACCGCTTCGGTGGCGTCCCGAAGCTGCGCGCGGCGGTCGTCGCGGCGGTGATGGGGCTGCTGCTCGTCGCGCCGGGCACGTGGGCGGTGCAGACCCTGGACCACGCCACCAGCGGCACCTTCCCGGCCGGCGGCCCGACCTCGGCGTCCACGATGGGCGGCCCGGGCGGCGGTGGCGGCCGCGGCGGCCGCGGCGGCTTCGGCGGCGGCGCCCCGCCGCAGGGCCTGCAGGGCGGCGGCGCGCCCCCGGCGATGCCCGGCAACGGAACTGGTGGGACCAGTGGCGGAACTGGTGGGACCAGCGGCGCGCCGAGCTTCGGCGGGGGCGGCGGGTTCGGCGGCGGCGGCGGGGGAGGCATGTTCGGCGGCGGCAGCCAGTCGCTCTCCACCGCGGTCGCGTACGTCCAGGCCAACGGCGGCGGCACGATCGCCGTGTCGAGCCAGTCCGGCGCCGCGCAGCAGGTGATCGCGGGCGGTGACGTGCAGGTCGCGGCGATCGGCGGGTTCTCCGGGCGGGAGAGCCAGGTCACGATCGACTGGCTGGCCGACCGCGTCGCGTCCGGCGAGCTGCGCTGGTTCGTCACCGACGGCCAGGGCGGCGGCGGGATGCAGGACGGTCGCGTCGGCGCCAGCGACGTCCTCACGACCGTCGCCGGCACCTGCACGCCGGTCGACACGAGCACGACTGGTTCGACCAGTGACGCGACTGGTTCGACCAGCTCCACGAGCAGCAGCCTGTACGACTGCTCCGGCAAGGCCGACGCGCTCCGCGCCGCAGGCTGACCCGGCAGACGACGCCGCCAGGGACAGGCGGTTCCCGGGCCCGGCCCCGCGCCCTGCGACGCGCGGCGCCGGGCTCGTCGTCGTTCCGGCATGCTCCACGCGACATGGCGACCGAGCTGCGCAGCGTCCGACTCCTCGACGGCACCGAGATCCACGTGCGCCCGATCGCGCCCGACGACCAGGACGCCCTGCGCGAGGGCATGGAGCGGCTCGGGCCCGAATCGCGCTACAAGCGGTTCCTCGCGCCGGTCGGGCGGCTCACGAGCGCGCAGCTGCGGTACCTGACCGAGGTCGACCACCACGACCACGAGGCGCTCGTCGGGATCGATGCGGCGACCGGCGACGGGATCGGCGTCGCGCGCTACGTCCGCTTCGCCGACGACCCGCAGGCCGCCGAGTTCGCCGTCACCGTCGCCGACGACTGGCAGGGGCGCGGCGTCGGGACGGTCCTCCTCAACCTCCTCTCGGACCGCGCGCGCGAGGAGGGCGTGGAGCGGTTCCGCGGCACGATGCTCGCGACGAACCGGCCGATCCAGGAGCTGGTCGGGCTGCTGGGGGAGCCGCACGTCGTCGACCGCCAGCCCGGCACGATCGACGTCGAGGTCACGCTCCCGCCCGCCGGCGCCGGCGAGCGCCTGCACACCATGCTCCGCGCCGCCGCCCGCGGCGACGCCGCGCTGGAGCCCCGCAAGACCGCCGCGTAGAGAGCCTCCGAAGGCTCCAAGAGAAAACCCCACCGGCGCGTCCGCCGCGCGTAGAGTCGCGCGTGCAATGGACTTCCGCGTGCTCGGCCCTCTGGAGGTGGCCTCCGACGCCGAGACCGCCAGCCGGATCTCGGGGCGCAAGGAGCGCGCGGTGCTGGCAGCGCTGCTGGTCCATCACGGGCAGCCGCGCAGCGCCGAGGAGCTGGTCGCCGCGGTCTGGGGCGACGACGCGCCGCCGACCGCCGAGAAGTCGCTCCAGGTCCGCCTCTCCCACCTGCGCAGCGCGCTCGCCGACGGCAAGCGCGTGCTCGTCCGCGACGGCACCGGCTACCGGCTCGACGTGCCCGCGGACGCCATCGACGCCCACCGCTTCGCGCGCACGATCGACGCCGCCGCGAGCCTTCCGGCTGCCGAGGCGCTCGTCCGCTATGAGCAGGCGCTGGGCCTCGTCCGCGGCCGCCCGTACGCGGACGTCGAGGAGTTCGACGGCCTCGCGTCCGAGATCCGCCGCCTCGACGCGCTGCGCCTCCGCGCGGTCGACGGCCGTCTCCGCGCGCTGCTCGACCTCGGACGCCACGCCGAGGCGCTCCCCGAACTGGAGCGCGTCGTCCGCGACGAGCCGCACCACGAGGGCCTCGCGGCGCTGCTGATGCTCGCGCTCTACCGCGCGGGCCGGCAGGTCGAGGCGCTCGAGGTCTACCGCGCGACCGCCGACCGCCTGCTCGACCTCGGCCTCGAACCCTCGGAGGACCTCCGCCGGCTGGAGGGCGACATCCTCAGCCACCAGGTCGCCGCCGTCGCGCAGCCGGCCGGAACCGCGGCGGGCGCCAACGCCCCGCCCGCCCGCCGCACGAACCTGCCCGCCCGCGTCACGAGCTTCGTCGGCCGCCGCGCCGAGGTCGTCGACGTCCAGGACCAGCTCCGCCTCCAGCGCCTCGTCACCGCAACCGGGCCCGGCGGCGTCGGCAAGTCGAGCATCGCGATCGAGGCCGCGCGCGAGCTCGTCGACGAGCTCACCGACGGTGCCTGGCTGGTCGACCTGGCGGCCCTCGAATCGCCCGACCAGATCCCGTCCGCGATGCTCGACGCGCTGCCGTTCGGCGCGACCGGCGCGAACCTCCAGGACGAGGGGCGCGAGGCGATCGACACGCTGTGCGAGCGGCTCGCCGGCCGCGAGACGCTCCTCGTCCTCAACGACTGCGAGCACCTCGCCGCGGGCGTCGCGCGGGTCGTCGAGCGCGTCCTGGCCGAGGCCGACGGCGTCCGCGTCCTCGCCACCAGCAGGCAGGCGCTCGGCGCGCTGGGCGAGGCCATCCTCGACATCCGCCCGTTCGACCCCGAGGGCACCGAGGCGCCCCGGCTCTTCGTCGAGCGCGCCCAGGCCGTCCAGCCCGCGTTCCGCCTCGACGACGCGACCCGCGACGCGGTCAGCGCGATCTGCGCGCGCCTCGACGGGCTCCCGCTCGCCCTCGAGCTGGCCGCCGCCCGCGTCCGCGCGCTGGGGGTCGACGAGGTCGCGTCGCGGCTCGACGACCGCTTCGGCCTCCTCGGCGAGGCCACGGACGACGGCAGCCAGGGCGCGCGGGGCCGCCGGACGCTCGGCGAGGTGGTCGCGTGGAGCTTCGGCCTGCTCCCCGCCGCCGAGCAGGAGCTGTTCTGCCGCCTGTGCGTCTTCCGCGCGCCGTTCACGATCGAGGCCGCCGAGCGCGTCGCGGGCGGCGGGGCGGTGGACCGCGACCGCATCCCGGAGCTGCTCGTCTCGCTCGTCGACCGCTCGATGGTCGCGGCCGAGGACGGCGGCTACCGCATGCTGGAGACGCTGCGGGAGTTCGGGCTCCGGCGGTTGGAGGAGCGGGGCGCGCTGGAGTCCACGTTCCACCGCCACGCGAGCTGGGCCGCGGCGGTCGCCGACACCCACGGCCGCCGCCTGTACGCCGAGGGGGTCGACGCCGTCCGGCGCGCGCTCGCGCCCCATCGGCCCGACCTCGACGCCGCGATCGACCTCGCGCTCGACGAGGGCGACGCCGACCTCGGCCTCCCGCTCGCCAGCGCGCTCGGCGTGCTCGACTTCGGCCTCGGCGACAGCACCCGCGCACGCACACGCCTGGCCCGCGTCCTGCGGCTTCCCGTCGGCCAGCCCCAGGCGCGCGTCCCCGCGCTCACGCTCCAGGCGGGGCTCCTCACGCTGCACGGCCTGGTCGAGCAGGGTGCGACCGCCGCGACCGACGCGCTCGACGCCGCCACCGACGACCGCTGGCGCGACCGCGCCCGCGCCTACCGGGCGACGGCGAGGCTGCTCGGCGGCGACGTCGCGGGCGCGCTGGAGGACTTCGAGGGGCTGGAGGACCGGTTCACCGTCCGCGGCGAGCTGTGGATCCGCGGGATGACGAGCGGCTGGCAGGCGTTCGTGCGGCTCGTGCTCGGGGAGCTGGTCGAGGCCGAGCGCCTCTCGCGCCGTGCCGTGCAGGCGTTCGAGCGCTGCAACGACGTGTGGGGCCTGATGATCGCGAGCGTCAACCTCGCGCGCGTGGGCGTCGCGCTCGGCGCCTACGACGACGCCGCAGGCGCGCTGGAGCGGGCGCGCGAGGTGGGGGAGGCGACCGTGCCGCAGCGGCTCGGCCCGATCCTCCACGACCTCGGCCTCGTCGAGCTGCGCCGCGAGCGGTTCGAGCACGCCGCCTGGCTGTGGCGGCGCTGCACCGAGCTGACCGCGCCCGCCAACGCCGGCGGCTGGGTGCTCCTCACCGGCCCCGCCGAGCGCTGGTACGCGGTCATGTCCGCCGGCCACCTGGCGCGGATGGACGGCGACGCGCGCGTGGCGGCGACCCGGTACCGCGAGGCGCGGATGGTGCTGGAGGCGGTCGAGCGCGAGGAGCGCGACACGATCGGCGTGAACGCAGCGATCGCCACCGCGCTGCTGTTCGAGGGCGGCGTGACCGACCCGCAGGACGCGGCCGAGCTCCTCAAGCTCGCGCTCGCGCGCGCGATCGACTCCGGCGACCGGCGCCTCGTCGCGCGGGTGCTCGACGCGCTCGCCGCGCAGATCGAGGACGCGCGGACCGGGGCCGAGCTGCAGGGCGCCGCCGACGCCGTCCGCGCCGCGGCGGGCGGGCCGCTGCCGCCGATCGAGCGGCGTGCGGTCGAGGGCGTCGCGCTCGCGCTGCGCACCGAGCTGGGCGACGACGCGTACGAGGAGGCCGTGGCGCGCGGGCGCGACGACCCGCTCGCGATCGCACAGGCGATGGGCGCCGTGAGCACGCCGTGACCGGGGACGAGGCGCCTGGGGATGGCGCAGATCTCCCGCCGCACGCCCCGCACATGCAGGAGCGGCGCCCGGGGTAGTCGCACGTCACGATCGGCACGAACGCCTAGGAGGTCGGGGGATGCTCAAGCTGCGCCAGCCGCACCGCACGCGCGGGAACTACGTGCTCGCCGGTCCGCTCCGCTGGGTCGAGCCGGACGGCCGGAGCGCGGTGCTCCGGGTCGACGCCGCGGCGGGGCCGACGGGGCCCGCGGAGCGCTTCTGCGGGCGGACCGTGACGCTCGACCTCGGGCACGCGCGCGTGAGCGGGTTCGAACCCGACGGCGCGCAGCTGCGGGCGGGCGACATGGTCACCGTCCAGGCGCGGCTCCCGCGGGAGCTCGACGACCTGCCGTCCGTGATGGTCCCGCGCGCCGTCCTGAAGCTCGGCCCGCGCCTGTAGGGCTTGGCGCGAAAGGCGGCATGATCCGCCGTTTGCCGCGCGATCGGCGGCGGGTACGGCCTGAAGTACACACAGACCTCGAGGGTCCGGACTCGGCGCACATATCCCCCCGGCCCCGGCCCTCGACGTGGTGAGCCCAAGGGCGGAATCCGACGGCTCACCCAGCGACGCCCCCGCCTGTCCGGAGACAGGCGGGGGCGTCGTGCGTTTGAGCGGGTCTCGCGGCGATGTCCCGCCGCGCCAGCCACCCGCGATGACTCACTCAAACGTGTGGTGCGTTGAAGGGATGGCCGTGACCCACGTCGAAGATCGGTCCGCCCATGAAGCGCACCGTCACGACGACCGCCACCATGCCCATCGACGCCGGCCCGCAGGCCCTGTCGGAGTACATCCAGGCCCGATTCGACGAGTTCTCCCGTTCGCAGAAGGACGTGGCCCAGTACATCGTCGACCACCTCGACGAGGTCGCGTTCCAGACGGCCGAGGAGCTGGCGCGGCGCGCCAACACGTCGAGCTCGACGGTGGTGCGCTTCTCGCAGGCCCTCGGGTTCGAGGGGTACCCCGAGCTGCAGGGCGCCGCGCGGGACGAGTACCGCCGCCGCGTCGGCACGCCCGGCGGCGCCGAGACCGCGCCGCTGTTCGCGCTCGACATGTCGCCGTTCGAGACCGCGCTCGCGGCCGACCACAGCAACGTCGAGGAGACCGCGCGCAAGGCGTCGCGCTCGCAGGTCGAGGCGGCCATCGAGGCGATCGCGACCGCCGATCGTGTGCTCCTCGTCGGCACCGACCAGATGGCGTTCTTCGCGTCGTACATGCGCCACCTGCTGATGCTGCTCGACCTCCGCGCCGAGGTCGCCGCGTCGCCGTCGCAGGAGGCGCTCGGCCGCCTCTCCCGCATCGACGAGCGCACGCTCGTCATCGGCCTGTCCGCCGGTCGTCCGCACCCGCTCGTCACCCGCGCGATGAAGCTCGCCCGCCACCGCAAGGCGCCCACGGTGGCGATCACCGACGCCACGCTCTCCGAGGTGGCCAAGCTTGCGCAGATCCGCCTGTACTACTCGTCCAACTCGCCGGCCTACGCGCGCTCGCACACCGCGCTGCTGAGCCTCATCCAGGCCCTTGCCTTCGGGGTCTACGCGCGCGACGAGGGGCAGTACGAGGAGCGGATCAAGGCGTTCCGCCTGAAGTAGCCGCGTTCTAGACTGGTCGCGGTATGCGCGACGAGTCCACGTTCCGAGTCAAGACCGGCCTGGCCGAGATGCTGAAGGGCGGCGTCATCATGGACGTCGTCACGCCGGCCGAGGCGGAGATCGCCGAGAAGGCGGGCGCCGCCGCCGTCATGGCGCTGGAGCGTGTCCCGTCGGACATCCGCCGCGACGGTGGCGTCGCGCGGATGTCGGATCCGCAGATGATCAAGGGCATCCAGGAGGCCGTGACCATCCCGGTCATGGCCAAGGCCCGCATCGGCCACTTCGTCGAGGCGCAGGTCCTCGAGGCGCTCGAGGTCGACTACATCGACGAGTCCGAGGTCCTCACGCCCGCGGACGAGGCGCACCACATCGACAAGTGGCAGTTCAAGGTGCCGTTCGTCTGCGGCGCCACGAACCTCGGCGAGGCCCTGCGCCGCATCGGCGAGGGCGCGGCGATGATCCGCTCCAAGGGCGAAGCCGGCACCGGCGACATCGTCGAGGCCGTGCGCCACATGCGCTCGATCAAGGGCGAGATCCGCCGCCTCACGATGCTCGACGAGGCCGAGCTCTTCGTCGCCGCGAAGGAGCTGCAGGCGCCGCTCGACATCGTCCGCGGCGTCGCCGAGGCCGGCAAGCTGCCGGTCCCGCTGTTCTCCGCCGGCGGCATCGCCACGCCGGCCGACGCCGCGCTGATGATGCAGCTCGGCGCCGAGTCCGTCTTCGTCGGCTCGGGCATCTTCAAGTCCGAGGACCCGGAGGCGCGCGCCCGCGCGATCGTCGAGGCCACGACGCACTTCGAGGATCCGGCCCGCATCGCCGCGGCGTCCGAGGGCCTCGGCAAGACGATGGAGTCGCTCGAGGCGCGCAAGCTCGAGAGCGACCAGGTCTTCGCCGGCCGCGGTTGGTAGCCGTCACGCCCGCGCCCCTCATCGGCGTTCTCGCGCTGCAGGGCGGTTTCGCCCTGCACGCACGGATGCTGCATGAGCTCGGTGCGGAGGTCCGTGAGGTGCGGACCGTCGCCGACCTCGACGGGCTCGACGGCCTGGTGATGCCGGGCGGCGAGTCGACGACGATGACGCTCGGGATCGAGCGCGAGGGGCTGGCCGAACCGCTGCGCGAGTTCGCGCGCTCGGGGGCGCCCGTGTTCGGGACGTGCGCCGGGCTCATCATGCTCGACCGCACGCACCTCGGCCTGCTCGACGTGGACGCGCGCCGCAACGCGTTCGGCCGGCAGATCCACTCCTTCGAGACCGACCTGGAGATCGAGGGCGAGCGCGTCCACGCGATCTTCATCCGCGCGCCGTGGATCGCGTCGTGGAGCGACGACGTCGAGGTGCTCGCGGAGGTCGACGGCCACCCGGTCGCGGTCCGCCAGCGCAACCTGCTCGCGATCTCGTTCCACCCGGAGCTGTGCGACGAGAACGCGCTCCACGCGAAGTTCCTCGCGTCGGTGCGCGAGCGGCTCGCGGCCGGCTGAGAGGCGCCGGACGGGCGAGACCGGCCGGGGGCTTGGCCGGCCTCGCTGGCGCCCAGCGGTTCGTACGATCAGGAGGACAGCTCCGATCTGCTGCGAGGATGCCCAATGCAGCGACTTCCGGTGCGTCAAGTGTCGGTTTGCATCGCTTCTGGCGCGTGAACCTCTCGCCAGGTTGCCGCACGACGCCGTGCGAGGCGCGTGAAGGACTAGCCGCCGGTGGTGGCGGCGCCGCCGGTCGTGGCGGTGCCCTCGTCGTCCGGCGTGGTGACCTCGGGCGTGCTGGTGCCAAGGTCTGGGCTCTCCGTGCCCTCGCCGGCGGGGACGATCCCGGCCGCGCGCTGGTCGGCGAGGCGCTTGCGGCGGGCCTCGGCGGACGCGGCGCGGAGGTCGTCGACGACCGACGCGGCCTCGCCCTCCGGCACGGCCTGCTGCGCGCGCTCGGGCACGATGCCGGTGTCGAGCGGCGGCGAGGGGTCGTTGCCGCCGAACACGCCAGAGGCGACCATCGCGCCGACCGCGGCGATGGCCACGACCGCGAGCGCGGGGAGGAGGGTCGCGCGGCCGGGGAGGGAGCGGCGGTGCTCGTGCGGCGGCGCGGGCGGGTGGGCGTGCGCGTGCGGCTGGGCGGCGGCGAGCGGCGGTGGCGGCTCGGGCGCGGGAGCGGAGTCGTCCTTGTCCTCGTCCTCCTCGCGCACGTCCTCGTCCGCGGCGTCGTCGTCGCCTTCCGGCGCGACGGCGACCGCCTCGGGCTCGGCGTCCGTCTCCGTATCGGCCTCCACGTCGAGGTCCGCCGGCTCGGCCTCCGGCTCGTCGTCCTCCGGCTCCACGTCCTCGACCGGGTCGGCGAGGTCGACCGGCTCCTCCTCCGCGGCCGCCTCCTCGTCCTCCGGGTCCGCGGCGAGCGCGTCCATCTCCACCGTCTGCTCGACGGCGCCGGAGGCCGACTGGACGTGCTCGGCCTCCTCCTCGGGCGGGTCGGTCGCGCGCGCGACCTCGGCCTCCGCGGCGAGCTGCTCGTCGGCGCTCTCGTCCGGGACCTGCCACTCCATCGTCGGGCCGGGCGCCTCGACCTCCGGCTCCGGCTCCTCGACGGCGGGCGGATCGAGCGGCGTGAACGACGGCCCGGCCTCCTCCGCAGTCTCCCCCTGCTCCTGCTTCTTCTTCCGCCGCAGGCGCCGCGGGAAGAAGCCCGAGCCCTCCTCGGGCTCCACCGCACGGGCGAACCGCGGCGTCTCGGCGGCGGGCGACGTGGGAGGGGGAGCCGGCGCGGGCTCGGCCGCGTCCGGCGCGACCGCGTCGATCTCCACCGTCGGGTCCTCGAACACCGGCGGCCGCGAGACCGGGATCGGCCCGTCGGCCTCGGCCATCGTGCGGACGATCTGCTCGGCCAGCGCGGGCGGGAGCGCGTCGCGCGGCGCGGTCCGGTACGCGTCCTCGGCGTCGGAGAAGCGCTCCTCCAGCGCCCGTGCGACCGGCGACGCGTCGAGCAGGTCCTCGAGCACGGCCTCCTCGGCGTCGGACAGCCGCCCGTCGGCGCGGCGAAGCAGCAGCTCGGGCACGATCTCCAGGCTCGCCGTCGAGGCGAGCAGACGGCCCAGCCCGGCGCTCGGATCGGGCACCGGCGGCGCGGGCGGGCGCGGCGAGCGCGCGGCGGCAGCGAGCCGGGTGGCGGAGAGGAGTGCGACCTCCGGATGCAGGTCGCCGGGGCGCTCGGCGGCGATCACCGCGGCGCGGAAGCGCGCGAACGCGTCCGACACGGCCTCCAGCACGAGCGACGGCGAGCAGGCGCGCTCGCAGTACGCGAGCACGGCGGCGCCGCGCCGGTCGACCAGCGCGCGCAAGACGGCAGGATCGCCGTCCTTGATGCCCGTCGCGGTGACCTGCGGCGTCACTCCGGGGAGCGTACCCGGACGTCCGGTCGGCTGGCGCCCGGGCCTCCGGCGTCGTCGCCGAGGTGACCGCTCCTCGCTCGTGTAACCCCAGGGTTGCACGACAGCGCGAGACGTGTCACCATGCGGTTACACTGAACTCCGTTGCCGCCAAGGAGGCACCCATGGTCCCCGACCAGATCACCCGCGAGATCACCATCGACGCCCCGGTCGAGCGCGTCTGGGCGCTCATCACCGAGCCCGACCACCTCGGCGCCTGGTTCGCCGACGCCGGCGCGGACATCGACCTGCGGCCCGGCGGCCGCCTCGCGCTCCGCTGGAGCGAGTACGGCGAGCACGAGGCCCGCGTCGAGGCGGTCGAGCCGCCGCACCGGTTCGCGTTCCGCTGGCGCGCGAACCACCTCTCGGACGCGCCCGAGCTGACGCCGGAGACGTCGACGCTCGTCGAGTTCACGCTCGCCGCCGCCGGCGCGGGCACGCGCGTGACCGTGCTCGAGTCCGGCTTCAGCTCGCTGGCCGGGCCGGACGCCGGCCGCACCGAGTCCTACGAGGGCAACCAGCGCGGCTGGGTCCAGGAGCTCGGCCACCTCGCCGCGCACGCGGAGCGCCAGCTCGCGTGAGCACCGCGGAGCCTGCCGGCCCGGTCTTCGCCGCGCTCGCGGACCCGACGCGGTTCCGCGTCCTCACCCTGCTCGCCGAGCGGGGTGAGGCGACGGCGACCGGCCTGGCCGGCGAGCTCCCGGTCAGCCGCCCCGCGGTCATCAAGCACCTCGGCGTGCTGGACCGCGCCGGCCTCGTCGAGGCGCGGCGGCAGGGCAAGGAGGTCCGCTACACGGTGCGGACCGAGCCGCTCCAGCGCACGGCGGCGTGGCTCGACGGGCTCGCGACCGACTGGGACGCGCGGCTCGAGCGCCTCAAGCGGCTCGCGGAGGGCGGCGCCACGTAGGATCAGATCCGCATGCGGATCGCCGTCTCCAGCGACGAGCGCACGGGCGTCGCCGACGCGGTCGTCGAGCAGCTCCGCGCGCGTGGCCACGAGGTCACGCCGCACGGCGCGCTCGCGGACGGCGAGCGACCCGACTGGGCGTGGGCGAGCGAGGCCGCCGCACGCGCGGTGGCCGACGGCGACGCCGACCAGGCGGTCGTCTGCTGCTGGACCGGCACCGGCGCGTCGATCGCCGCCAACAAGGTGCCGGGCGTCCGCGCGGCGCTGTGCGGCGACGCGGCGACGGCCGCCGGCGCGCGGCAGTGGAACGACGCGAACGTGCTCGCGCTGTCGCTGCGGACGACCTCCGCGGCGCTGCTGGAGGAGATCCTCGACGCCTGGCTGAGCGGCACCCCGTCCCCCGACGAGGACGACCGCGCGAACATCGGCCACCTGGCCGACATCGAGCGGCGTTGACCGACTGGTACCAGTCGATCGAGCTGCCGGACGGCGAGGTCACGCCCGGCTGGTTCGACACCCGCGCGGCCGCCGCGCGCGTGCCGCTGCCCGAGCGGCTCGACGGCTTGCGCTGCCTCGACGTCGGGACGCGCGACGGGTTCTGGGCCTTCGAGATGGAGCGTCGCGGCGCGGCCGAGGTCGTCGCGATCGACGGCGACGAGGGGCAGGGGAGCGCCGAGGGCTTCCGCTCAGCGGCGGCGGCGCTCGGCTCCTGCGTGGAGCGGCGCGAGGAGTCGGTCTACGCGCTCGACCCCGCGAGGACCGGCCACTTCGACGTCGTGTTCGTCGGCTCGTTGCTGCACCTGCGCCACCCGGTGCTCGCGCTGGAGCGCGTCCGCGGCGTGTGCGCCGGCAGCGTCGTCGTCGCCGAGGCGGTCGAGCTCCGCGCATCGCTGCGGTGGCCGCGCCGGCCGGTCGTGCGCCAGGAGGGCGCCGACGAACCGGCACGGTGGCAGCCCAACCGTGCCGGGCTGCTGGGGATGGTCACGTCCGCCGGCCTGGTCGTCGAGCGGGCGACCGGCATCTACGTCGTCCCGACCGGGACCGGCCACCCGCGGCCGCGGCGACGGTCGATCCCGCGCCTGGCCCTCAGCGCCCGCGGGCGCGAGCAGCTCGTGGTCATGGCGTGGGGCGTCCCGCACGTCGCGGTGCGCGCGCGGCGGCCCGGGTGAGCCGCCGCCCCCGGCGCGGGCCCTAGCGCACCGCCGCGTACCGCAGCATCTCCCGCCCGCCACCGAACGTGCGGGTGTCGCGCAGCTCGAGCTGGACGGGCGCGTCGAGCGGCGGGAAGAACGGCGTGCCGCCTCCGAGGACGACCGGGTTGACGAACAGCTCGATCTCGTCGAGCAGCCCGGCCGCCAGGCACGCGCCTGCCAGGCCCGCGCCCCCGACCCCGATGTCGCCGTCTCCGACCTCGGCCTGCAGCGCGGCGACCTCCTCGGCGAGGTCCCGCGTGGCCAGCCGCATGTTCGTGCCGGTGACGTCGTCGAGCGTCCGGGAGAACACGACCTTCGGCAGCGCGTTCCAGATCCCGGCGAACTCGAGCGTCACCTCGTTCGCGTCCGGGTCCTCGTGCGCGGTCTCCCAGTAGAGCATCGTCTCGTGCAGGCGGCGCCCCATGATCTGCGCCCCCTGGCGGCGCACCCGTTCGTTGTGGAAGCGGTGCAGCTCCTCGTCGGGCGCGCCCCAGTCGAGCGAGCCGTGGCGGTCGTTGATGAACCCGTCGAGGGAGACGCTCATCGATGCGATCAGCTTGGCCATGTGGGGTGAGACTCTCGCGCATGCTGGGACTCATCGCATCGGCGTGTCATCCGCGCGGCGGCCGGGGAAGCCGACCGGTGCACAACGACCGCGGAGGTGGGGACCGAGATGGCGACGGCGACGCAGGTGGGGCAGGCGGGGCTGCAGGGCTGGCGGGAGAAGGTGGCGGACGGCGTGGCCGAGCCGGTCGCCAAGCGCTCGCCGCTCAGCGAGGAGCAGGTCCGCGCGCTGATCGGCGGCACGTTCTTCGTCCTGTCGGTGATCTACATCGTGCAGGCGGTCAAGGCCGCCGCGCAACGGACCTAGCGCGCCTGGCGTGGCGGAGGTAGGCTCCGCCGCGCCATGGCCCGGAACCTCGCCGCCGCGGCGCTCGCCGCGCTCGCCGCCTTGCTCGTCAGCGCCGTGCCCGGCGCCACCGCCGCGCCCGCCGCCGCCCAGGCCGGCCCCGCCAACTGGCAGACGCCGTCGGGCAACATCGCCTGCCTCGGCGGCCGCGACACGCTGCGGTGCGACATCGTCAAGCTCGGCACCCGCGCGCCCAAGCGCCCGCGCAGCTGCCAGGGCGCCTACGGGCACGCGTTCGAGATCCACGCGAACGGCAGCAGGGGCCGGCGCGTCTGCGCCAGCGACACGGTCGGCGGGGAGTCGCTGCCGGTCGTCCGCTACGGCCGCACGTGGCGGCGCAGCGGGTTCACCTGCACGGTCCGCGAGTCCGGCGTGCGCTGCACGAACCAGCGCGGCCACGGGTTCGCGCTGCGCATCGGCCGCCAGCGCGTCTTCTGAGCCGCCCTAGCCCTGCCAGGTCTCGGGCGGCCAGCGCTCGAGGTCGCGCAGCCACACGTCCGCGTGCGAGTCCGACGGCGCGCGCCAGTCGCCGCGGGGAGAGAGCGAGCCGCCGTGCGAGACCTTCGGGCCGTTCGGCAGCGCCGAGCGCTTGAACTGCGCGAAGCCGAAGAAGCGCTTGAGGAAGACCACGAGCCACTTGTGGATCTCCTCCAACCCGTACTCGCCACGCTTCTCCTCGGGGAAGCCGGGCGGCCACGCGCCGGCCGCGACGTCGCGCCACGCGTGCCAGGCCAGGAACGCGATCTTCGACGGCCGCAGCCCGTAGCGCAGCACGTGGAAGAGGGTGAAGTCCTGCAGCGCGTACGGGCCGACCTTGGACTCGGTCGACTGCAGCTCCTCGCCTGGGACGAGCTCGGGCGAGATCTCCGTGTCGAGGATCGCGCGCAGCGTCTCGCTCACCTCCCGCTCGAACTCGCCGGTGTCCGCGACCCAGCGGATGAGGTGCTGGATGAGCGTCTTCGGGACGCCGGCGTTGACGTTGTAGTGCGACATCTGGTCGCCGACGCCGTACGTCGCCCAGCCGAGCGCCAGCTCCGACAGGTCGCCGGTGCCGAGCACGATGCCGCCGCGCTGGTTGGCGATGCGGAACAGGTAGTCGGTCCGCAGGCCGGCCTGGACGTTCTCGAACGTGACGTCGTAGACCTTCTCGCCCCGGGAGTACGGGTGCTCCATGTTGCGGAGCATCAGCTCGGCCGTCTCGGTGATGTCGATCTCCGCCGCGGTGATGCCGAGCGCGCTCATCAGCCGGTGCGCGTTCGTCTTCGTGCCGGCGCTGGTCGCGAAGCCTGGGAGCGTGAAGCCGAGGATGTCGCTGCGCGGCCGGCCCGCGCGGTCCATCGCCCGCGCGGCGACGATCAGCGCGTGGGTGGAGTCGAGCCCGCCGCTGACGCCGATGACGACCTTCGGGGAGCCGATCGCGTTGAGCCGCGTCTGCAGGCCCGAGACCTGGATGTTGTACGCCTCGTAGCAGTCCTGCTCGAGCCGGGCGGCGTCAGACGGGACGAACGGGTAGCGCTCCAGCGGCCGCTTGAGGCCGAGGTCGGTCTCGCGCGGCGGGTCGAGCGTGAAGGGGATCGTACGGTAGCCGGCGGTCCGCTCCGCGTGCGTGCGGCGGTTGTCGTCGAACGTCCCCATCCGCAGCCGCTCCTGGCGCAGGAGGTCGAGGTCGACGTCCGCGACGCTGCGGCGGTCCCCGAGCGGGAACCGGTCCGTGCAGGCCAGCAGGTTCCCGTTCTCGTAGATCATCGTCTGGCCGTCCCACGACAGGTCGGTCGTGGACTCGCCCTGGCCGGCGGCGGAGTAGACGTAGGCGGCCAGGCAGCGCGACGACGCGGACTGGCACATGAGCTTGCGGTCCTCCGCGCGGCCGACCGTGATCGGGCTGCCGGAGAGGTTGAGGAGCACGGTCGCGCCCGCCAGCGCGGCCTCGGCGCTGGGCGGGATCGGGATCCACATGTCCTCGCAGATCTCCGCGTGGACGACGAGCCCCGGGACGTCGGCGGCCTCGAACAGGAGGTTCGTGCCGAGCGGGTGCTGCGCGCCGTTGAGGGTGATCGTCCCGTCCCGCTCGTCGTCGCCGGGCGCGAGCTGCCGCCGCTCGTAGAACTCGCGGTAGTTCGGCGGGTACGACTTGGGCACCACGCCGAGGATCTGCCCGCGGTGGATGACGACGGCGCAGTTGTAGATGCGGTTGCGGTGCCGCAGCGGCGCGCCGACGACGAGCAGGGGGAGGAGGTCGGCGGAGCCGGCGCGGATGGTCTCGACGGCGGCCTCGACCTCGTCGAGCACCGGGTCCTGGAGGAGCAGGTCCTCGATCGAGTACCCGGTCAGCCCGAGCTCAGGGAAGACGGCGACGGCGACGCCCTCGTCCGCGCACTCCCGCGCCTGCCGCAGGGTCGCCTCGGCGTTCTTCGGCGGGTCGGCGATCGCGGCGTGCCCCGTGCACGCGGCCACGCGGGCGAACCCGTGCTGGTAGATCGAGCGGAAGTTCATGCGGGGACGACTTCTACCACCGTCGCTTCCCGCTCAATCCGCGGGCGCGGCTATCGTCGCCGCCTCCATGACCGCTCGCGCCGTCGCCCTGCTCATCGCGCTCACCGCGCTCCTCGCCGCTGCAGGACCCGCGAGCGCGGCCGTCCCCGGCGTCGCCGCGGACGCCCGCGCGGCCGGGCTCGGGCGGATCGCCGGCGTCCTGGAGGAGAGCGCGCTGCCCGCGCTGCGCCTCGATCGGCAGGTCCTGCGCACGGAGCCCGCGGCGCTGGGCACGACGCGCCTGGGCGGGGCGCCGGACCTGCCGTCCGGGCGGCGCTGGCCGCGCTGCGACGGCAAGCTCATGACCTTCGTCGCGCAGGTGCGGCTGGCGGATCTCCCACCGAGCGAGCTGCCGGCCACCGGCCTGCTGTCGATCTTCGCCCACGTCGAGACCGAGCCGGGCGTCACCGACTACGGGCTCTACGCCGGGCCGTGCGCGCGCGTCCTGCACACCGCCGACGGCGTCCCGCTCGCTCGCCGCGCGGTCTCCCGCAAGCGGGTCCGCCTGCGGCCGGCGACGTTCGTCACCCGCACCGAGACCAGCCTCCTGACGGCGCCGTACGGGGACCTCGTGACCGCCCGCGGCACGGTGCGGCTGACGAGCGCCGAGGACGAGCGGCTCAGGAAGCTCGTCGAGCGGTACGAGCCGGTGACCCTCGACCGCGCGGCGGGGCAGTGGGGCCCGCACCACAAGCTCCTCGGCCATGCGAGCTGGTCGCAGGCCGAGCCGCGTGCGACGTGCGCCGAGCGCCGGATCGGTGCGGGGACGCGGCTCCTCGACTGGCGGCACCTGCTCCAGCTGGACTACGACATGGCGCTGGGCTTCGAGGTCGCGGATGCCGGCCGGCTGAACGTGATGGTGCCCGCGGGCGACCTCGCCCGCGGGGCGTCGATGCGCGCCTGCGCGGCCTTCGAGAGCTCCTGAGCGTCCGCGCCCGGGCGGGTGGGCACACTGGGAGGATGAGCGTCTCCACCCGCCCGCTCCTCGCCTTCGCGCCCGACCAGACCTACGTCCGCGACCTCGCCGGGCTGTACACGCCGTGGCAGGCCGTGGAGCGCGCCGCGCCGCAGCTGCTCGTGCTCAACGAGGACCTCGCGCGGGAGCTCGGCGCGGACCCCGAGGCGCTCGCGACGCCCGAGGGGGTCGCGCTGCTGACCGGCGTGGGCGTGGAGGGGACGGTCGCGCAGGCGTACGCGGGGCACCAGTTCGGCGGGTTCTCGCCGCGGCTGGGGGACGGGCGCGCGCTGCTGCTCGGGGAGGTGCTCGACGTCGAGGGCCGGCGGCGCGACGTGCACCTCAAGGGCTCCGGGCGCACGACGTACTCGCGCGGTGGCGACGGGAACGCGGTCGTCGGGCCGATGCTGCGCGAGCACGTGATCGGCGAGGCGATGCACGCGCTCGGCATCCCGACCACGCGCGCGCTCGCGGTCGTGGCGACGGGGGAGGCGGTCGTGCGCGAGGCCGGTCCGCTGCCCGGCGCGATCCTCGCCCGCGTGGCCGCGTCGCACCTGCGCGTCGGGACGTTCGAGTACGCGGCGACCGCGCTCGGGCCCGAGCACGTGAAGCGGCTCGCGGACTACGCGATCGCGCGCCACCATCCGGAGGCCGCCGACGCCGACGAGCCGTACCTGGCGCTGCTCGAGCGGGTGGTCGACCAGCAGGCGCGGCTGGTCGCCCAGTGGATGCTGGTCGGGTTCATCCATGGCGTGATGAACACCGACAACATGGCGATCTCGGGCGAGACGATCGACTACGGCCCGTGCGCGTTCATGGACGCGTTCCACCCCGAGACGGTGTTCAGCTCGATCGACCAGTTCGGCCGCTACGCGTACGGCAACCAGCCGAAGATCGCGCAGTGGAACCTCTCCCGGTTCGCGGAGTCGCTGCTCGGCCTGCTCGGGCCGACGCGCGAGGCGGGCATCGAGGCGGCCAACGCGGTCCTGCGCTCGTTCCCCCAGCGCTTCCACGCGGCGTGGAGCGGCGGGATGGCGCTGAAGCTCGGGCTCGGCGACCGCTACGAGGACGAGCTCGTCGACGACCTCTTCACGCTGCTGGCCGCCCATCGGGTCGACTACACGTCGTTCTTCCGCAACCTCTCCGCCGTCGCGCGGGGCGACGACACGTCGGCGGTGCGCGTCCTCTTCGCGCAGGAGCCCGAGGCGTTCGACGCGTGGGCCGCGCGGTGGCTCGCGTTCGGCCCCGACGCGGACGCGATGGACGCCGTCAACCCGGTGTACGTCCCGCGCAACCACAAGGTCGAGGAGGCGCTCGCGGCCGCGACCGACGGCGACCTCGGCCCGTACCGGCGACTGGTGGACGTGGTGACGCGCCCGTACGAGGAGCGCGACGGCCTGGAGGCGTACGCCGAGCCCGCGCCCGCCTCGCTCGGCGCGTACCGGACGTTCTGCGGCACGTAGCGCGTCAGGCCACCGTCAGGTCCTCGATCGTCAGCCGCAGCGGCCCGAGCACGATCGTCAGGACCGCGCCCCGCAGCGTCGCCCGCGTGAACCGCCGCTCGGCGATCGTGATCGTCGCGCCCGTGTCGAGCGAGCAGATGAACGTGTCGTCGCCGTCCGCGCGGCGGCGCGTGATCTCCGCCTGGCCCGCGATCGCGCCCTGCAGCCGGCCCACCGCCTGCAGCGCCCGGCTCCGCCCGTCGGCGGTTCCCGCGGCGACGAGCACGTCGTGCCCGAGCATCCCCACCAGCGCGCTCAGCACGCCCTCGTAGTCCAGCGCCCGCTCGTCGCCGCCGATCCCCGGCGAGACCCCCATGCGGACATGATGGCCCCGGACGCGTCAGCTGCCCAGGGTCGCCGCCACGACGTTCGCCGCACCGCCCTGCCACGCGAGCGCGGTGCGCCCGCCGCCGGTCGCGAGCACCGGCGGTCCTGCCTGGTCGCCCGTGTCGGGGCCGGGGAGCACGCGCGGCCGCGGCCCCGCGATCAGCGCCGTCCTCCAGCCGCTGCGGGTGGCGGCCACCACGAGCACGCCGTCCGGCCGCCCGGCCAGCAGGATCGCGCCGGCGCCGCGCGCGACGACCGTCCGCCGATCGCCCGTGAGCACGAGCGCGTCACCCGCCGCTGTCTCGGCCTCGGCGCCGGGGTCAGGGTGCGTGTCCTCGACCCACGCGACCACGCGCCGCCCGCGCGCGTCGTACGCCACGGACGGATCGAAGGCCCACGGCCGGCGCGGGCCGCCTTCGAGCGTATCCGGGCGCCGCGCGACCCGCGGGCGGCGCACCGGCCCGAACCGCTTCGTCCCGGGCCGCCATTCGGACACCGCGACGGCGCCGTAGGCCGTCGCCTCGCCGTGTTCGGCGTCGACGATCGCGACGGCGCTGATCCGCCCGTCGGGCGCGACCGCGACGTTCGTCCCGGACTGGCGGCGCGGGAACGGCGTGCGCAGCCGGTCCCACCGCCCGTCGGGCCGGCGGACCACGACGTCCCGGCCGAGCGGGAACGCGAGCGTGCCGTCGGCGCCGCGGGCCACGCCGCCCGGTGCCCCGCCGACGTACGCGACGCCCGCCTGCCCGAAGCCGCCGAGGCCCACGTCACGCGGCGCGCCCGGCGTCCCGTCGGGCGCGACCTCACGCACCATCGTCTCCGCGTCCGGCCCACGGCTCGTCATCGCGAGGACGCCCTGGTGGGTGGGGAAGAGGCCGGTGACCATCTCGCCTGAAGCGGTGAACGGCCGGGGCGGGCCGAACGTCCCGTCGACGTGACCTGCCAGCACGACCGTGCCCGGGTCGTCGCCGTCGGGGCGGACGGCCAGCAGCCCGGCCGTCGGAGAGGACCACGAGGTCCGGCGCGTCCAGGCCGGTTCCGACGAGGCGCGGCGGGCCGAACGGCCGGCCCGCGGGCGCCGCCGCGGCGTGCACCTCGGTGAGCGCCTCGGGCCCGCGCGTCTGGACGACCGTCCACACCGCGAGCGCGTTCCCACGGCCGTCGACGCCAACGACGGGCGCGAACTCGGTGAACGGCGCGGAGGCGCCGGGAGCGGGCGTGACCGCCGGGGTGAGGGTCTGGGCGGTCGACCACGTAGGCGGGATCGCGGTCGGCGGGGCGGCAGGCGCGCCGGTGACGACCAGCGCTGCGAGCAGCGAGGCTCCGAGGAGGCTCATGGTCCGGCAACGGCGCCCCGCGCCGAACGTTGCGCGGCCCGGCCCGGCGTAGGGTGATCTGCCGTGCCCGTCTCCCACCGCGCCCACGTCGAAGCGCTGCTCGCCCAGGCCGCCGCGGCGCACGCCAGCGTGCTCGCGCAGCTGCCTCCGGCGCTCGCGGCGTCGGTGCCGGTCGACGCGCAGGGGTGACAGAGGCGATCGACCACCTCGCGGTCGCCGCCGGGCTGAGCGCGGAGGAGCGCCACGCGCTGATCCGGCCGCACGCGGTCAACCCCGCGGTGATGCACGCGCGGGTCTTCGGCCGCGAGCCGCTCTCGCGCGAGACCGTCATCGGCGCGTTCGTGGAGGGCGCGCGCGTGCGGGCCGAGGCGCTCGGCGCGCTCGCGGACGCGGTCGGTGGGGAGGCGCTGGGCGCCGAGGTCCGCGCGCTGCTGGTCGACCATCCGCTGCCCGCACGCGCGCTTGGCCCCGACGTCGTCGACGAGCTGCGCGACGCGTACGCCGCGCAGGAGCGGGCGGCGATCGTGATCGCCGATCGCCTCGACGGCCTCGCGTCGGCGTAGCGCCGGACGGATCCCGTGCGCGACACGGTGACGCGCCGTCGGCACATCCGTCCGGAGGGGTTCCGGGACGCCGGTGGCCCGTGTAGCCTCGCGCGCCGTGCTCCGGAGAACCGTCCTCGCCGCGACGCTCGCGGCGCTCACGCTCGTCTGCGCGCCCTCGCTCGCGGGTGCCGCCACGTACACCGTCGACAACCTCGCCGACACGCCCGCCGGCAACCCCTGCGCGGGCGTGACCGGGTGCACGCTGCGCGGGGCGGTGGAGGCCGCGAACGCGAGCCCTGGCGCGGACGTCCTGGAGCTCGCCGGCGGCACCCACGCGCTCATGCACGGGACGCTCGCCGTCACCGAGCAGCTGACGATCCGCGCCGCGTCTGCCAGCGGGCCGCGACCGGTGATCGACGCGATGAGCGCGTTCCGCGTGCTGAACGTCAGCGCGGTGCTGGTCGTGGAGGGCGTCGACGTCGTGCGGGGCATGCACACGGCTCCCACCGCGCAGGGCGGCGCGATCCTCACGTCGAGCGCGCTGACGCTGAGCGACGTGACCGTCGCCGACAGCGGGACGGCGGGCACGGCGTCCGGGGCCGAGGGCGGCGCCGTCGCCGCGCTCGGCGGCACGCTCACCGTCACCGGCTCGCGGTTCCTGCGCAACTCCGTCGCGGCCGCCGCCGGTGACGCGATGGGCGGCGCGCTGTACGTCGGCGCCGGCGCCACGGCGACCGTCACCGACTCGCAGTTCGTGGACAACGGAGCGGCGGCCAACCCGGCCGCGAACGCTGCGGCGGCCGGCGGCGCGGTGCGGAGCGCGGGCGCCTCGCTGGCCGTGGTCCGCTCCCAGTTCGTGGAGAACCGCGCGGAGTCGGGCATCTTCAGCGAGGCGGTCGGGGGCGCGGTGAGCGCGACGGGCGCGACGCTGTCGGTGAGCGAGACCGTCGTGCGCGACAACGAGGCGGTCGGGACGCTGAACGGCCGCGGCGGCGGGATCGCCTGGATCCCGGCCGGTGCGGGGACGTTCGCGATGGGCGACTCGCACGTCGCCGGGAACGACGCCGAGGGCGGAGCCGCGACCGGCGGCGGCGTGTACGCGCAGGGCACGACGTCGGTCGCGGGGTCGACGTTCGCCGCCAACCGGGCGCTGACGACCGCCACGCCCGGCAACGCGCAGGGCGGCGGGCTCTACGTCGGCGCCGGCGCGCTCGACCTGCGCGCGAGCACCGTGCACGGCAACGTCGCGCGCGGCACGCTGCCTTCGACGGTCGGGAGCGGCGGCGGGCTGTGGGTGAGCAGCGCGGCGACGGTGACCGCCAGCACGATCACGGCCAACACGAGCGAGGGCGTCCAGGCCGCGCTGGGCGGCGGCCTGGGCGGGATGGCGGCCGCCACCGTGACGCTCGGGCGCTCGATCCTCGCCGGCAACGCCCAGGGCGACCCGGCCGCCGACTGCGCGACCGTGCAGCTGACCTCGGCCGGGGGCAACGTCGTCAACCAGAGCGCGTCCGCGCCCACGTGCCCGCTGACGCCGGCGGCGGGCGACGTCGTGGCGGCCGATCCGCAGCTCGGGCCGCTGGGCGACCACGGCGGCCCGGCGCCCACCGTGATGCCGCTGGCCGGCAGCCCCGCCGTCGACCGCACGAGCGCGTCCTGCGGCGGCTCCGACCAGCGCGGCGTCGCACGGCCACAGGGCGCCGCGTGCGACGCGGGCGCCGTGGAGGCACGGCCGGCGGCCTTCAGCGCCGCGCCCGGCGCGCTGGCGTTCGACCCGCTGCTCCAGGGGACGACGAGCGCCGCCAAGACGCTGACGCTCACGAACGACGGGGAGCTGGCGGCCGTGCCCGCGGTGACGGTCACCGGCGGCGGCGCGGCGAGCTTCGTCCTCGACGCGGCGGCGTGCGCGAGCTCGGTCGCCCCGGGCGGGTCGTGCGCGCTGGGCGTGCGGTTCGCGCCCGCGGCGGCCGGCGCGCTCGCCGCGACGCTCGCGGGCCTGACGGCGCCGGTCGACCTGTCCGGCAGCGGGCTCGCTCCGGTGGAGCCGGACCCGGACCCGGAGCCCCAGCCGCGGCCGGAGACGCCTGCGCCGGCGCCTGCGCCTGCGCCCGCGCCGGTGGTCACGCGCGCCACGCCGCCGGCCCCGCCCGCGGCCTGCCGCTCGCGCCGCAACTTCACCCTCCGGCTGGAGCTCTCGCGCCGCATCCGCACCGCCCGCGTCACGGTCGACGGGCGCGCGGCGCGCCTGACGCGGATCGGCGGACGGCTCATCGCGGCGATCGACCTCCGCGGCCGGCCGCGCGCGACCGTGCAGGTGCGCATCGTGGCCCGCACGAAGGGCGGGAAGGTCGTGCGCGAGACGCGGTCGTACCGCACGTGCCTGCCGCCGAGCGCCTCGGGCGGGCGCTGACGCGGCGCGCAGCTATCAGTGATCATGGGGTTCGTGCTGCGGTGACGTCCCTGCCCTACCTGAGCGCCGCGGACGTCGCCGCTCGCCTCACCCCGCTCGCGGCGGTCGACGCGCTGGAGGCCGCGCTGCGCGGCGGTCTCGACGTGGACGCCGACCCGCCGCGGGCCAACGTGGCGATCCCGGGCGGCGGGCTGCTCGTGATGCCGTCCGCGGCGGCGGGCAGCGCGACGGTCAAGCTCGTGACGGTCGGTGGGGAGCCGCGCATCCAGGGCGTGTGCGTGGTCTTCGACCGCGAGACGCTCGCGCCCGCCGCGCTGATCGACGCGATCGCGCTGACGAACCTGCGGACCGCCGCGGTGAGCGCGCTCGCGGTCCGCCACCTCGCCGTCCCCGAGCCCGTCCGCGCGGTGATCTTCGGCCGCGGCCCGCAGGCGCACGCGCACGCCGACGCCCTCCGCGCGGTCCGCCCGTCGCTCGCCGACGTGACGCTCCTCGGCCGCGACGCCGACCCCGAGCGCGCCGCCGCGCTCGTGCGCGCCGCCGACGTCGTGTGCTGCTGCACCACGGCTCGTGCTCCGCTGTTCGACGGCAGTCTCGTCGCAGACCACGCCACGGTCATCGCCATCGGCTCCCACGAGCCGGACGCCCGGGAGGTGGACACCGGGCTCGCGCGGCGTGCGACGGTCGTGGTCGAGTCGCGGGAGGCCGCGCTGCGCGAGGCGGGCGACGTGATCCTCGCGGGCCTCGGCCCCGATGACCTGACGCCCCTCGCGGACGTCGTGCGTGGCGCGACGCAGGTCGACCCGCGGCGCCCGCGCCTGTTTAAATCGGTCGGGATGGCGTGGCAGGACGCGGTCGTCGCGGCCGCGCTCACCGCCCGCGGTCAGTGACCGCCGCCGCCCCCGTAGATCCCGATGCCGCTCTCGTAGAACGAGCTCTCGCCCCGGCCCTGCGGCAGGAGCGCGTCGGCGAACGCCTGGCCGTCGCCCGGCGCCACCTTGAGCCGCTCGCGCACGTCGACCACCGCCGGCGGCGGCTCCTTCAGCCGCGCGATCTCCGCGAGCCGGGTCCGCGCGCGCAGGTGGTCCTTGTCGCCCGCCAGCGGCAGCGCCTTCGCCGCCGCGAGCAGCACGATCAGCTCCGCGTCGGCGCCCTCGGGCGGCGCCGGCCGGCGGATGAGCGCGCGCACCCGCTCCCGCCGCGCGTGCGCCTCGGGGTCCTCCCGCCGCCTGTCCGCGATCACCCGCGCCTCGTCCTCCGGCGCCAGCAGCGGCTCGACGGGCGGAGGGGGCGGCGGCACGTCCGCCATGAAGCCCTGCAGATCCCCGGCGTTGATGCGCATGCCGTCAGAACCCGTCCCGGAACTCGTCGCGCCGCTTGGTCTCCCAGAAGTCCTCGTAGTTGTTGTCGCGCGGGTTGCGCAGCGCGAGCAGCAGGAAGATCAGCAGCAGGACGACCGTGAAGATGAGGGCCCAGAGCACGCGAGGAACCCTACGCGTGCCGTCAAGCCCGCACGATCGCCCCGGCCGCTCAGCCCCGCCGTGCGGCCTTCCGCAGCGTGAACCCGACCGTGCTCGCGCTTCCACCGGACGGCGCGACCTGCGCGACCGTGGCGAGCTTGCCCTTGCGCCTGACGTACGTGCGCAGCGCCGGCTTGAGCGACACGGTGACCGTGCGCGAGCCACCCGCGGCGATCGTGTACCGCGCGGAGCCGAGCGTGGCGACCGCGCGCCGGCCGCCGACCGCGATCTTCTTCGCGGAGCGGAGCGTCAGCGTGCCGGTGCACTGCCCACCGCCGGCCGGGCAGACGAGCTTCACCCGCGCCCGCCCGCGCGCGTCGAGGCGCAGGCCGCCCTTGGGCAGCGCCAGGCGCGGTCGTGCGACGCCCCGCGGCGTGGATCCACCGGGGTCGACGCGCGGCACCGTCGTCGGCGGGGTCCCGCCACCACCGCCGCCGCCGGCGCCCGCGCCCGGATCGGTCGGCGGCGGCCCGGGCTGCGGCGCCGGCGGGACGTGCTCGAACGCCCCGATGTCGCTCCGCGCGACCCCGTCCGCGTTCCCGTCGAGCACCCGCGCGGTGCCGAGCAGGTCGACCGTGGCCGCCAGCGGATCCGCGACGAGACGGGGCTCGCCCGCGTCGATGAGCCGAGAGCCGCGGCCCGGCACCGGATCGCCACTCTCCGGCAACCCGAGGTCGAACGGGGTGATGATCCCGTCGCCGCGGACCACCACCGCGTTCTCCGGGTCGGTGCCGTTCTTGGTGATGGCGTCCACGTCGAGCGCCGAGTACGCGACGTCGAGGTTCGCCGCACCGCCGTTGGCGACCATGCGCACCGGGGCCTGCCCGCCGCGCACGACGACGTCGCGCGCCCGCACCGTGCCGACGCCCGCCGGGCCGCCCAGGCCACCGATCGCGATCCCGGCGATCCCCACCGGGGGAAGCTGGAGCGTCGCGTGCCGGAGGCTCACGTCGGCGGCCCCGCCGTTGGCGTTGACCGCGATGCCGACCCCTGGCGTTCCGGCCGGCGGCGTCACGAGGAGCCCGTCCACGTCGGTGGTCGTGTCGGGTCCGGCGCCGAGGCCCGTGACGCCGGTTGCGAGCCGCGCGTTGCGCACGCGCGTGACGCCCGTCCCGGCATCGCCTACCGCGATGCCGAAGTCCGCGGCGATGCTCAGCCGCTCGAGCACCGCGTCGCCGTCGTCCTGGACCTCGACGCCGTACGTCGCGGTCGCCGGGTCGAGCGGGCCCGGCGTCACGGGCATGGCGATACCGACGTCCCGGACGGTCGCCCCGCCGGAGAGCGTCACCAGCGGCCCGCCGGTGGATCCGTCGGCCACGACGTCGACGCTGGCGAGGGTCGCGCCCGACAACGCGACACCACCGGTCGAGCCCGTGTACTCGATGCGCAGGTCCGACAGGAGCACGTCGCCGCCGGCGTAGATGGGCGCGTGGGTGTCGGTGATCCGGACGACCGTCTGGCCGCGGCCCGCGCCGACGACCTCGAGCCGGCCGGCGTCGCCGTCGGCCAGCACCGAGCCGTCGAGGTCGAAGGCCCCGGCGCGCAGCTCGATCCGGTCGGCTGCCGGGTCGCTGTTGGCGGCGTCGAGTGCGTCGGCGAGGCCGGTGAACTGGCAGCCGCTCGGCGCGACGCAGACGGTCGCGGCTTGCGCGGCGGCGGGGGGAAGGGCTACGGCTGCGCCGGCGAGCGCGGCGGCGAGGAGGAGGGAGCGGCGCGGCATGGAGCGGCGGACCGTACTCATGCGCACGGACGGCCTCAACCGGGGCCGCATCGGCCCGCTTGAGGGCTGGCCGGATGTGCGACCTGTGGACGACCGCCCGGCTCAGACCGCGCGGTAGCGCAGCACTGACCCGTCGTCCTCCTCCGCCACCTGCCCGCGATCGGCGAGCAGGTCGAGGTGGCCGAGGACCTCCGAGAGCGTCAGGTACGCCTGCGTCAGCGCGACGTTGCCCCACAGCGCGTGGGCGATGTCGTGGGCCGAGAGCGGCGCGCCCTCCTGCAGCAGCGTCAGGATCTTCGCCGCGCGCCGCTCGTGGCCGCGGAAGCGCTGGTCGATCAGCTCGACGTGGTTCGTCACCGGGTCGCCGTGGCCGGCGTAGACGACGTCGACGTCGTCCATCGCGCGGGTGGCCTGCAGTGACTCGAGGTACGTCATCAGCGCGCGCGGGCGCTCGCTCCCGCCGTCCAGCGGCCTGGTGATCAGCGGGTTGGACGAGATGTGGCCGATGAGGTGGTCGCCGCCGATGAGCTCGCGGCGCTCGGCGTCGTGGAGGACCGTGTCGGAGGGCGAGTGGCCGGGGCGGTGGAGGACGCGCAGCGTCCGGTCACGGAGCCGCAGCTCCGACCCGGGCGCCAGCGGGCGCGTCACCGCGACCGACGAGCCCCACCCGCGGAACGCGCTCGACACCGCGCGCAGCGCGTACGTCACGTCCGACGGCACGCCGTGGCGCACCATCAGCTCCTCCGCGAACCGGTCGTCGGCCTCCATCCGCTTCGCGTACTCGCCCAGCCACGGCGCGAGCGCGTCGAGCGCCGCGACCTCCGCGCCGCTGCGGCGCGCGAGCACCGCAGCGAGCCCGATGTGGTCGATGTGCTGGTGCGTGAGGACGATCAGGCCGAGCTCCTCGACCCGGTGCCCGAGCGCCGCCAGCGCCTGCTCGAGCTCGTCGAACGCCTTGCCGCTGTTCGGCCCGGTGTCGACCAGGGTGAGCGGGTCGTCCTCGATGAGGTACGTGTTGACCCGCCCCACCTGGAAGGGCGTCGGCAGCGACAGCGTGTGGATCACGAGCGGATGAGGGCGAGCACCTCGTCGCGCTTGGCCTCCATGTCCTCGCGCGAGACGAGCGACTCGAGGTTCAGCCGCAGGAGGGGCTCGGTGTTCGACGCGCGCACGTTGAAGTGCCAGTCGTCGTAGTCGACGCTGATGCCGTCGAGCTTGGTGATCTTCCCGTCGCCGTACTTCGCCTCGATCGCGGCGAGCTTCGCGTCGGAGTCGTCGACCGTCGAGTTGATCTCACCGCTGATGAAGTACTTGGCGCGGTAGTCGCCGACCAGCTCGCTGAGCTTGCGCCCCTCGACCGACAGCTTCTCCAGCACGAGCAGCGCCGGGATCGTGCCCGCGTCCGCGTTGTAGAAGCCGTGGAAGTAGTAGTGGCCGCTGACCTCGCCGCCGAAGATCGCGCCCTCGTCGCGCATGCGCGTCTTGAAGAACGCGTGTCCGACGCGGTTGACGAACGCCTTGCCGCCCGCGCGCTCCACGGTGTCGTTCACCGCGCGCGAGGCGCGGACGTCGTAGAGGATCGACGCGCCGGGCTTCTCCTCCTTGGCGAGGAGGTGCTCGGCGAGGATCGCGGTGAGGAAGTCGCCGTCGACGAACTCGCCGGTGTCGTCGATGAAGAAGCACCGGTCCGCGTCGCCGTCCCACGCGATGCCGAGGTCCGCGCCGGTCTCGCGGACCTTGGCGATGATGAACTCGCGGTTCTCGGGGAGGAGCGGGTTGGGCTCGTGGTCGGGGAAGTTGCCGTCGGGCGTCCAGTACGTCTCGACGAGGTCGAGGCCGAGCTGCGTGAGCAGCGGCCCGACCATCGGCCCCGCCATGCCGTTGCCGCCGTCGACGACGACCTTGAGCGGCTTGACGTTCGCCGGGTCGATGAACTTCATCGCCGCGGCGTGGAACTCGTCGTAGAGGTCGACCTCCTCCACGGTGCCCCGCACGCCCTTGTCGGCCTCGGGCAGCCCGGCCTCGAGGAGCCTGCGGATGTCCTGGATGCCGCTGTCGCCGCTGAGCGCGATCGCGCCCTTGCGGACGAGCTTGGCCCCGGTGTACTGCTTCGGGTTGTGCGACGCCGTGCACATCAGCCCGCCGTCGAGCCCGCGCGAACCCACCAGGAAGTAGAGCATCTCGGTGCCGACCTGCCCGGCGTCCAGCACGTGGGCGCCCTCGGCGACCATCCCCTCGCGGTACATCGCGGCGAGCTCCGGCGCGGTGAGGCGCATGTCGCGACCGAGGCCGACGTTGAGGCTGGTCGCGGGCTTGTGGCTGAGGTCGGCCAGCACGCGGACGAACGCGCGCCCGATGTCGAAGGCGACCTCGTCGTCGATCTGGTCGCCGTAGACGCCGCGGACGTCGTAGGCCTTGAAGATCGAGGGATCGAGCGTCTGCACGGGCGGTGACTCTAGTCGGGACGCCATACTCCCCGGCCGATGACGCCACCGGTGGTGATCCTGTGCGGGGGCCGCGGCACCCGCCTGCAGGCCGACGTTCCCGACCTCCCCAAGCCCCTCGTCGAGGTCGGCGGCAAGCCGATCCTCTGGCACGTGATCCAGATCTACGCCTCGCAGGGGCTGCGGCGGTTCGTGCTGGCGACCGGGTTCAAGGCGGACCTGATCGAGCGGTTCGCATCCAACACCGCGTGGCCGGACGGCGTCACGGTCGAGTGCGTGGAGACCGGGCTCGACACCCCGACCGGCGGCCGCATCCACCGCGTGGGGGAACGGGTCGCCGGCGACGGCACGTTCCTCGCGACCTACGCCGACGGGGTCGCGGACATCGATCTCACGCGGCTGCGGGCGTTCCACGAGCGGCACGGCCGGCTCGCCTCGATGACCGTCGTGCGGCCGCACCTGCAGTTCGGCGTCGCGAACATCAACGGCAGCGACGAGATCGTCGGGTTCGAGGAGAAGCCGCGCTCGGACCACTGGATCAACGGCGGGTTCTTCGCGTTCGAGCCGGGCGCGCTCGACTACCTGACCGACAGCTCCACGCTGGAGCGCGAGCCGCTGGAGGGCCTGGCCGAGGACCGCCAGCTGCGCGCGTTCCGCCACACCGGCTTCTGGGACTGCATGGACACCTACAAGGACGCGGTGCTGCTCAACGACCTGTGGGAGCAGGGCCGCGCGCCGTGGAAGGTCTGGGAGGGCTGATCCCGTGACGCCGCGCGTGGCGGTCAGCGGGGCGAGCGGGCTGCTGGGCCGCGCGCTGGTCGAGCGGCTCGTCGCGCGCGGGGACGAGGTGCTCCCGCTCCCGCGCGGCGCGCAGGTCCCGCCGGGCTGCGACGTCGTGTTCCACCTCGCCGCGCAGGTGACCGTGCCCGCCGCGCGCGAGGACCCGATCGGCACGTACGAGTCGAACGTCGCGCTCGCGTGGCGCACGCTCGTGGGCGCACCGCGCGCGGTGTTCGCGTCGTCCGACCAGGTGTACGGCCCGCGCGCGCCGGTGCCCACGCCCGAGGACGCGCCGCTCGACCCCGACGGGCCGTACGCCGCCTCGAAGGCCGCGGCGGACCTGCTCGCCCGCCAGCTTCCGGGGGTCGTCGTCGCGCGCCTGGCGAACCTCTACGGGCCGGGCGACGGGCACGAGTCGCGGCTCGTGCCGGGGACGATCGCGGCGGTGCGCGCAGGGCGCGCGCCGGTCATCCGCGGCGACGGGAGCGCGGCGCGGGACATGCTCTTCGTCGGCGACGCGGCGGACGCGCTGCTGGCGCTGGCCGAGCACGGGGTCGCGGGGGAGGCGTACAACGTCGGCACGGGGCGCGCCTCGAGCGTCCTCGAGGTGGTTCGAGCCGTCTTGAGGTCGGCCGGCAGCGACCTCGAGCCGGAGATCCTCGGCGGGGCGCCGGCGGGGGAGGGCGGGCGGCGCGCGCTCGACGTGTCGAAGATCCGCTCCGCGGTCGGGTGGGAGCCCACGACGACGCTGGCAGAGGGCCTGCGAATCACCTGGAACGGCCACTAGACTGGATCGTCATGGCCGGTCACTCCAAATGGGCAGGGATCAAGCACAAGAAGGCGATCGTCGACGCGCGCCGGGGCAAGCTCTGGACGAAGCTCGCCCGCGCGATCACGGTCGCGGCGAAGGAGGGCGGCGGCGACGTCAAGGGCAACCCCGCGCTCGCGCTCGCGGTGCAGAAGGCCAAGGACGCCTCGATGCCCAAGGACAACATCCAGCGGGCGATCGACAAGGGGACCGGCGCGGGCGCCGACGCCGAGTCGTACGAGGCGGTGCTGTACGAGGGCTACGGGCCCGGCGGCGTCGCGCTGCTGATCGAGGCGCTGACCGACAACCGCAACCGCACCGGCTCCGAGGTGCGCCACCTGCTGACCAAGCACGGCGGGTCGCTCGGCGAGCCCGGCTCGGTCGCCTACCTCTTCGACAAGAAGGGCGTCGCGGTGGTCAACGGCGAGAAGTACACCGAGGACGACCTCATGCCCGCCATCGAGGCCGGCGCCGAGGACATCGGCCAGGACGAGGACTTCTTCGAGATCGTCACCGAGCCGTCGGACCTCACCGACGTCCGCACCGCGCTCGACGACGCGGGCATCGAGATCGAGTCGTTCGAGGTGCGCTGGCAGCCCAAGACGACCGTCCCGCTCGACGAGGACGGCGCCACGAAGCTGCTCAAGCTCATCGACGCGCTCGAGGACAACGACGACGTGGACACGGTCAACGCGAACTTCGACGCGCCGGCCGAGGTCCTCGAGAAGGTCGCCGGCTAGGCGAGGGCCATGCGGCTGGAGGTGACGGTCCGCGGCGACCGCGGACCAGTCGTCCCGAAGCCGGTCCCCGACGTCTGGCGGATCCCGGCGGTGCTGCCGTTCGGGATCGGGACGTGGGTCACCTTCGCCTACATCGGCGTCCGCGCGCGCCGGCGCGACTGGCTCGCCGCGAGCGCCGGCTACCTCGGCGCGTTCGTCGCCGGCAGCGCGATCGCGAGCGTCGGCGGGCCGAGCCTCACGCGTGCCGCGCTCGGGTTCGCGGTGTGGACGGCCACGTGGCTCGGCGGGCTCGCGCACCTGCAGCGCCTCCGTCCCGAGGTGCGCGCGCTGCTCGGGACCGCGCGCGACGCGGACCTCGCGCACGAGCAGATCGAGCGGCGGCGCCGCGCGATGGAGCTCGCGCAGCGCGAGCCGGAGACCGCGCGCGAGCTGGGCATCGGCTCCGCGCTCGACGAGCACGGCTACGGCCTCCTCGACGTCAACGCGGCCGCGGCGGACGAGCTGGCCGGCCTGCCGGGGGTCGACCGGAAGGCCGCGCGGCGGATCGTCCGCGTGCGCGACGGCCTTGGCGGCTTCAGCTCGCTCGCGGAGCTGGGCCACGAGGCCGACCTGCCTGCCGCGACGGTCGATGCGCTCGTCGATCGCGTGGTCTTCCTCCCGCCGCAACCTTGACGCGCCGCGGCGCGTTCTCGGGGCATGAAGGTCTGGAGAACCACCCTCGCCGCGGTCGGCGCCGCGGCCGCGATCTGCGTCCTGCCGGCCGCCGCGCACGCCGAGACGATCGCCCAGCCCGGCGCCGCGACGCAGGTGCGCGAGCACGCCGGCTACGTCGTCTTCAGCCGCTTCGACAAGAGCGTGGAGGCGTACCGGCTCGTCGTGCGCGCGCCCGGCCAGGCGCCGCAGGACGTGCCGGTCGCGACGAGCCAGGCCGAGTTCCAGGCCGACGTCGGCCCGGACCGCGCGGGCACCCCGGCGCTGATCTACCGCCGCAGCCAGGGCACCGGCACCTCCGACCTCTTCACCTACAGCCTCACGTCCGGCGTCGAGCGGCCGGTCGCCAACGCCAACGACCCGAGCGCCGACGACACCACGCCGACGCTGTGGAGGGGCCGCATCGCGTGGACGCGGATCTACCACCCGGGCAACCGCGACAGGCAGAACCCCGTCGTCTACACGAAGATCGTCACCGCGCCCCGGTCGCGGCCGTCGACCCGCCTGTCCGGTGTCCCGCAGCGCCGCTGCGGCGACTTCGAGCCGGAGAAGTGCGGCGCGACGCAGGCCCGCTACGTCGCCGAGCTCGAGCTGCACGGCCGGAACCTCGCCGAGACGGTCGGCTACTCCTGCGCGGGCTGCGCCGGCATCGGGCAGAACGAGCTGCGCCTCGTCGACGTCGACGCCCGCACCTCCCAGCAGGTCCAGCGCCAGGTCGTCGGCCTCTCGGGCCAGCAGTACGTCGGGCCGTCGTTCTTCGGCGGGACGCTCGCGTGGACGAAGGCCTGCCTCGGCGACCCGAGCGGCTGCAACGGCACCGCCCGCGGCGCGTTCCGCTACGACCGCACCGAGCGCACGCTCACCCAGGCCACCGGCACGCCGGTCGTGGTGACCGGCGCCGCGGACACCGGCACGACGCTCTACCGCGCCTCCAGCTGCTCGTCCGAGACCGGCGGCGACTGGAACGCCGGCTGCGTGGTCGAGCAGGTCCCGGCCCCGCCGTTCGCGCCCGCGGACCGGCGCTGATCGGCCGAACCGCCGGAGCCTTGAACCTGGCGGTCCGCCGCCTGGCCAGATGTCCGGGGCCCCTCAACGGCCCCGGGCACCGCGCCGAGAACCGGAGTGTTCCCCCGCCGAGTCCCCCGCGGCGACACCGTGTTCCCCAGCACTCACACAGCGCCAGCTCCGAGCCGCACCCTGCGCGTCCTGCTCGTCGACGACGACCCGACGTACGCCGCGCTCGTCGAGGCCGTCCTCACCCACGAGGACAACCCGCCGCAGCTGCGCCACGCCGAGTCCGCCGCCGCGGCCGAGGTGGAGCTGGCCGGCGCGACGTTCGACTGCGTGCTGGTCGACCTGTCGCTGCACGACGCGCCCGGCCTGGAGGTCGTCGACCGGCTGATCGTCCACACGGACGCGCCGATCCTCGTCCTCACCGGCCGCCGCGACCCCGAGCTCGCGCTCGGCGCCCGCCGCCGCGGCGCGCACGACTTCGTCCCCAAGGGCCAGGAGCTCGACGGCCGGCTGTGGGGCGCGATCAACCGCGCGGTGCAGGAGGACCGGCTCCTCGCCGCGGCCATCGCCGAAGCGGCCGCGACCACCGAGGCGGAGCCGGACGCCGCTCCCGTCTCCGCGCCGACGGCGCCCACCACGCCCCGCGCGGCCACCCCCGCACCGGCGCCCAGGACCACGCCCGCGACCCCCGCCGGCGCCTCGGCCAAGCGCCGCCGCACCCCGCGCCCGCTCGACGGCGACGGCGCGCTGCGCCGCGGCTTCCCGTTCGTCTTCGCCGCGCTGCTCGGCGCCACGATCCTCCCGCTCGCCGCGGGCACGCCGGTGCTCGACCTGTGGCACCAGTGGCTCGTCCTCGCGGTCGTGCTCGCCGGCGGCGCCGTGCTGCCGTTCGAGCGCCTGCCCGCCTGGGTCCAGGCCACGCCCGCGCTGCTGTGGCTCGCGTTCGTCCTCGTCCTGGGGGAGCTGGGCGACGAGCCCGAGCTGCTGATCCCGCTCGTCCTGCTGACACCGCTGTGGTTCGCGCTCCACGGCAGCCGCGCGCAGCTCATCACCGCTCTCGTCGTGCTCGCCGCCGTCATGACGGTCCCGATGGCCTGGAACGACGCGCCGCTCCACACCGCGATGCGGGCGACGCTCATGGTCGGCATCGCGGCCGCGATGGGCCTCACGATCCAGCACCTCGTCCTCGACGTGCGCCGCGTCGCCGAGCAGGCCCGCGTGATGTCGGTCCGCAGCCGCGCCGCGTTCGACCAGGCGCTGGTCGGCATGTGCATCACCTCGCCCGAGGGCCACCTGCTCGAGGTCAACGACGCGTTCTGCGCGATCCTCCGCCGCCCGCGCGCGGAGCTCGAGGGCCAGCTGTTCAACACGATGACCCATCCGGACGACGTCGAGGAGTCGCGCCTGCGGATGGCCGAGGTCCTGAGCGGCGTGCGCGACGGCTTCACGGTCGAGAAGCGCTACGTCACCGGCGACGGCGACACGGTGTGGGTGACGCTGTCGACCGCGCTCGTCCGCGACCGCGACGGGACGCCCTCGTTCTTCTCCACGCAGGTGCTCGACATCACCGAGCGCCGGGTCGCCGCCGAGCGCCTCGCCGACAGCGAGCGCAAGTCCCGCACGATGCTCTCGTCGCTGGCCGAGGGCGTGGCGCTGGTCGACGCCACCGGGCGGATCATCGACGTCAACGAGGCCGGCGCGAAGCTCTTCGAGGGCCCGCCGGTCGGCATCGACGAGTACGGCCGCGAGCTCGAGCGCCACGAGCAGGCCGCCGGGCGCGTGCTGCTGAGCGGCAAGCCCGAGGACGGCTACCTGCAGCGCCTGCGTTACCCCGACGGCCGGGTGCGCGTCTGCTCGGTCAACATGCGCCCGCTCACGCGGCCGGGCGAAGCGCGCCCGTCGGCGGTCGTGTGCTCGTTCGAGGACGTCACCGAGCGGCTCGCCGCCGAGCGCCGCATCGCCGACAGCGAGGAGCGCTTCCGCTCGCTCGCCCAGACGATCCCGGTCGGAATCTTCCGCTCCACCGTCGAGGGCCGGCTGCTCTACGCCAACGACGTGTGGAAGGAGCTCCACGGCCTCAGCGACGAGGAGGCGATCGGCGCCGAGCTCGGGCCGACGCTGCACCCGGAGGACATGGCGCGGGTCGAGGACGGCCTCCAGCGCGCCGCCGCCCGCCGCGAGGCCTACAAGACCGAGGCGCGGATCGTGCGGCCGGGTGGCGAGACGCTGTGGGTCGAGCTCAACGTGACCGGCGCCGTCGACCAGGACGGCCTGCTCACCGGCTACATCGGCACGCTCACCGACGTCAGCGCGCGCGTGCAGGCCGAGCGCAAGCTGCGCGAGAGCGAGGAGTACCACCGCACGGTCCTGCGCAACCTCCCAGGCGCGATGGTCGCGGTCTACGACCACGAGCTGCGGCTGCTGGTCATGGAGGGCGGCGGCGTCCCGCAGGGCGCCGAGCAGCTCGTCGGCAAGCGCCTCGAGGAGTTCATCCAGGGCGACGATCTCGAGCAGCTCGCGACGCCGATGCGCGCCGCGCTGCAGGGCCAGAGCGGCCGCCTCGACGGGTTCGTCGCGAGCGAGAGCGGGCGCCGGCTCGTCGTCGAGATCGCCCCGTACCGCGACGACGAGGGCGAGACCGTCGGCGTCATCAACATCTCCCGCGACGTCACCGCCGAGCGCGAGGCCGAGCGCGCCCGCCACGCGGCCGTCCAGCAGTTCGAGCAGGCGTTCGACGCCGCGCCGATCGGCATGTGCCTGATCGACCTCGACGGCCGCTTCCTGCGCGTCAACGAGGCGATGGCCCGCATCACGGGGCGCTCCCGCGCCGGGCTGGAGGGCGTCCCGGTCCTCGCGATCACCGCCAGCGAGGATCGCTCCTCCGAGACCGAGGCGTTCGCCGCGCTGCTCGCCGGCGAGCGGCCCGGGATGGAGGTCGAGAAGCGCTACATCGACGCGACCGGCCACCCGGTGTGGGTCTCCGCGAGCGCGACGCTCCTGCGCGACGCCGACGGCAGCCCGCTCCACGTGCTCGCCCAGGTCCAGGACATCACCGAGCGGCGCCGGCACGAGGAGGGCCTGCGCCACCTCGCCAACCACGACCCGCTGACCGGCCTGCTGAACCGCCGCGGGCTGGAGGCGGCGCTCGAGCAGCACGTCGCGCAGACCCGCCGCTACGGCGCCCAGGGCGCCCTGATGGTGCTCGACCTCGACGGCTTCAAGACCGTCAACGACCGCCTCGGCCACCAGGCCGGCGACGAGCTGATCGTCGCCACCGCCCGGGCGCTCCGCGAGCGGGTCCGCGACACCGACCTCGTCGCGCGGCTCGGCGGCGACGAGTTCGCCGTGCTGATCCCGCGCGAGGGCCGCGAGGGCGCCGAGGCGCTGGCCGCCGACCTCGTCCGGGCGGTCCGCGAGGCCGCGGCCGGGCTGGGGGCGCGCGCGGTCACCCGCGTCACGGCCTCGCTCGGTGTCGCCGTCTTCGACGACACCGGGCTGAGCGCCGAGAAGATGCTCGTCCACGCCGACCTCGCGATGTACGACGCCAAGGGCGCCGGCAAGGACCGCTACGCGCTGTACGCGGACGCCGCGGCCGGCTTGGCGCGGCGCGCGGCCTGACCGTCGCGGGCCGGCGCGGGCCGCCGTGCGCGCGTCGCGCGCTGCGCCCACGCGAGGACCGGCCGCTCGACCAGCACCCAGCTCGCCGCCGCCGCGGGGAGCGTGAACGCGAGCACGTAGAGCAGCGCCTCGCCGTAGTCCTCGGGCCAGCGGCCCGGCTCGCCGCGCAGCCAGTAGATCGCGAGGAAGTGCAGCAGGTAGACGCCGTACGAGAGCGTCCCGAGCAGCCGCAGCGGCGCGCTCGTCAGCACCCGCATCCGCAGCGTCGTCGTCACCAGCGCGCCGACGACGAGCGCGAACCCGATCAGCGCCGGCCCGTCGCCGAGCGCCTGCCGCCACTCCAGCGAGCCCATGCCGCGCGAGTGCCAGACGCCGTCCCCGACGATGAGCACGACCCCCGCCGCGATCATCCCGAGCGCGACGGCGTGCGACGAGCGGCGGTTGTGCGCGAGCACCGCGACGAGCATGCCGGCCGCGAACTCGTGGACGTGCACGAGGAGCGAGTTCGTCACCACCGGCTCCCACGCGGCGACCATCGACCAGCCCGCGATCGCGGCGCCGACGAGGGTGAGCCCGCCGCACAGCACGGCCTGCTTGGCCCGGCTGCGGGCGAGCTTGACGCCGAGGATGCCGATCACCGGCAGCAGCGCGTAGAACGTGACCTCGACGCACAGCGTCCACATGGGAGGATCGAGGTGCTTGAGCGTCTCCGGGACGTAGTTCTGGAGGAAGAGGACGAAGAGCGGCAGCTGCCCGGTCGTCGCCTGCGCCGGGTGGTCGAGGTACCGCAGCAGGAAGAACGCGACCACCAGCGCGAGCCAGTACGCCGGCAGGATGCGCGCGGCGCGGCGGATGGCGTAGCGGCTCAGCGGCGTCGGCTCGCGCTCGCCCAGCGCGGCCGCGACGAACGGCCGGTAGAGCAGGAAGCCGGAGAGCAGGAAGAAGAGCGGGACCCCGAGGCGCAGCTCGCCCGCAGCCAGGTCCCAGAAGCCCTTCTCGGGCTTGCCGGAGTCGCCGTAGTCGAACATCCAGACGTGCAGCACGACGATCCCCAGCGCGGCGAGTCCGCGCAGGGCGTCGAGCGATTCGAGACGGGCAGGGGGGACCGGTCGCACACGACCCATGTCTAGCGGCCCCACCTTTCCCGCGCCTTATCGCGCCAAACGTCGGGCGGTCCGTCAGGCGCGTTCGCCGTGGGCGTCAGAACAGCGGGAGCGGGGTCGTCGCGTCGGCCCAGAGCGCGCGGTGGAGGCGGACGGTCGTGTCGGTGTGGGCGGGCTGCAGGCGCAGCTGGTCGCCGGGGCGCAGGTGGCCGACGTCCCCGCTGACGCGGCCGTGCTCGTCGCCCGCCGGCGCCCACGTCGCGTCGAGGTCGAGCACGCGCGCCGGGCCGTGGTCGATGGACAGCGCCTTGAGCCCGGCGTCGACGAGCACCTCGCCGTCGCCGGGGGCGGAGATGACGGTCGTCAGGACGTGCGCGGCGGCGGCGAACGGGGCGCCGGCGCCGGCGTACTTGGCGTCCATCAGGGCGTACGTGCCGGGCTGCACCTCGGTGACGAGCGGCGACGGGGCCGCGAGCGTGAACGTGCCGGTGCCGGCGGACGTGACGAGCGGGACGGCGTGGCCGCTCGCGCGGAGCGCGTCGAGCATGTCGCGCAGGACGTCCATCGCCGCGCCGTGGCCGGCGGCGCGCTCGGCGTCGGGGAGCATCTGCAGGTGGCCCTCGTAGGCCTGGACGCCGGAGAACGCGATGCCCGGCCCCGCGTCCCGGACGGCGTCGGCGATGGCGAGCGCCGCGGCCGGGGTGCGGGCGGCGCCGCGGCGCTGGCCGACGTCGAGGTCGGCGAGCACGCGCAGCTCGACGCCGTGGGCGCGGGCGGCCGCGGCGAGCGGCGCCGCGAGATCGGGCGCGTCGAGGACGACGGCGACGTCGCCGGCGTGGCGGAGCGCGACCAGGTCGTCGATCCGGCGCGGCGACAGGACGCTCGTGAGCAGGACGTCCTGGCCGTGCCCGGCGGTGAGCAGGCCGGCGACCTCGTCGAGCGTCGCGGCGGCCAGCCCGGCGGCGCCGTGCGCGAGCTGGCGCCCGGCGACCCACGCCGACTTGTGGCCCTTGACGTGGGGGCGCAGCCGCACGCCGGCGGCGTCGCAGCGGCCCTGCATGGCGGCGAGGTTCGCGTCGAGCGCGGCGACGTCGACGATCAGCGCGGGGGTAGGCGGGAGCACCGCGCGGACCCTACCCTTGGGGCATGGCCGCGGACGACCACACGCCCGTCGAACGGCTCCTCCGGCGCAAGCGCGAGCACGACGAGACGTACGCGCAGAAGATCAGCGACCGCGCGGCCCAGTCGCAGCGCTCGCTGGAGGCCTACCTCAAGGCCGGCAACCGGCCCCGTTGGATGGAGCGGCTGGGGGAGATCGAGGCCGCGACGCTGCAGGCGCGGCGGCGGCTCGAGCGCGCCTACCGCGCGCTGCAGTCCGAGTACGACGGCGATCCGGCCGGGTTCGCGGCGCGCTGGCACGACATCGCGACGCAGTGGCGGTTCGACGAGCTGAACCTGCTCATCGAGCAGCACAACGAGTGGTTCCCGATCGAGCGCCAGCTCCCGATGAACCCGCGCACCCGCGACTACGTGCTGGTCAACGGCAAGTCGTACCGGCGCGAGCCGCTGACGCCGGACTGGATCCTGCACCACTTCCCGCCGCGCCTGCCGTAGCGGCGCGGCGGGTCGTGCGGGCGCGCCGGCTAGGCGGCGGCGAACTCGCGCGCCTCGTCGGCGGCGAGGTCGAGCGACGCGGCGCGAACGAGCTCGACGTGCTGGCGCTGGACGCCGAGCGCCCAGTCGGCCAGCTCCCGCGCGTCCCCGTCGCCCAGCGTGTCGGCGATCTTGTGGACGATCTCCCAGTGGCAGAGCTCGCCGGCTTCCGCCATCGCGAGGAACTCGAACCCGTCGAGCGCCTCCTCCTCGTCGGCGAGGTAGGTCCTCATCATCTCGACGGCCTCGGACTTCGTCTCGCGGGCCATGTCGCGGATCGCGGTCTTGCGGCCGTCGATGGTGTCGACGAGCGCGTCGGTGCGGCGCTCGGTCTCGGCGGCCTCCTCGCGCATGCGGTCGAGCTGCTGCGCGAAGTCGTCGGCGCCCTCCATCTTCGCGACCTGCTGCGTCGCGTCCTGCGCGGCCTGCGCGAGGCCCAGCACCTCTGCGAGCTTCTCGTCGAGCGGAGTCAGTTCAGCCATGTCGCCGGCACTTCCCAGCGCACGGGAACTTGACACCGCAGCGTTCCCGCTCCACTCCGTCTCAGGAGCGGGCGGGGAGCTGGGTCTCGTGGACTTAGCGGATGGTCAGCCAGGCCGTGTCGGGCGCGAGCTCCGCACCCTCGGCCTGGGACACGGCCGCGCGGGAGTCGGAGCCGACCGCGGCGACGACCGTGAGGTCCTCGGGCGCGAGGGCGCTGACCTGCGCGGTGGCCTCCGGCGCGCCGCCGACACGGCGGATCTCCACGGCGGAGGTGGCGATGCCGGCGCGGGCGCCGGCGGTCTCGACGGCGCGCGTGAGCGCGCTCGACGGCGACCCGAGGTCCACGAGCACGGCTGCTGCCGGCCGCGGAGCCCGATCGGGATCGGTCCCGGTCGCCGCCCAGGCCGCGGTGACGATCCCGGCGGAGGCCGCGAGGCCGGCCAGGACCGTGAGCGGTCGCTTGAGGGAGCTGTAGGACGTCATACGTATCACCGTAGTACGTATAACGGCAGAAGTCCAGCGAACTTGAGGACGACCTCCAGCCGGCTCGACGTCCCGCCGGTGCGAACCTCGCACTACAGTGCCGCCATCGCCGGCCGCGCCCGCAGCACCCAGAAGGTCACGAGCATCGACGTCGCCCGCAAGGCCGGCGTGTCGCAGGCGACCGTGTCGCTCGTGCTCTCCGGCAAGTCGGCCGGCCGCATCTCGGAGACCACCGCCGAGCAGGTGCGTCGCTGCGCGAAGGAGCTGGGCTACCGCCCGAACGCCGCCGCGCGCGCCCTGCGCTCGGGCACCGCGGCCGCCGTCGGGCTCGTCGTCTCCGACGTCACGCACCCGTTCTTCGGCCGCACGCTGCGCGGCGCCCAGCGTGCCGCGTGGGAGGCCGGCCACGTGGTCGTCCTCATCGACGACGCGTACGGCGCGGCGTGGGGCGACGGCTCGGTCGAGGCGCTCCGCGCGGGCTCGATCGACGGCTTCCTGTTCTTCGCCGCCGACCCGCCCGAGTCGCTCGAGCGCCCCGGCTCGCCGCCGGTCGTCGTGGTCGAGGCGACGCCGGAGCGGTTCCCGCACGTCGTGCTCGACGTCGAGGCCGGGACCGACGCGATCCTCCAGCACCTCCACGAGCTCGGCCACCGCAGGATCGGCTACTTCAGCTCGGCGATCTCCGGGCAGACGTTCGAGCGGCGGCTGGAGCGGTGGCGCGCGCACCTGCGGGCCAATGGCGTCGACCCGGCGACGGTCGCCACCGGGGCCGGCCGCTTCCACGCCGAGGGCGCGATCGCTGCCGCGCACGAGCTGCTGCGCGCGCTCGGCGACACGACCGCGGTCGTCTGCGACGACGACGTCCTCGCCTCCGGCCTCGTCACCGCCGCGCGCCAGGCGGGGGTCGACGTCCCCGGGCGGCTGTCGGTGGCCGGGTTCGACGACCTCGACCTCGCGCTCTACTCCGCGCCGCCGCTGACGACCGTCCGCGCCGATCCCGAGGGGCTGGGCGCCGCCGCCTTCGAGATCCTCCACGCCCGTCTCACATCCCCGCCCTCCCGCCGCCCGCGCAGCCGTGTCCTGCCGGTCGAGCTGGTGGTGCGCGAGTCGACCGGCCCTGCGCCCGCGTAACCGGCGCGGCCCGGCCGAGTAGGGATCGCCGATGCCCGAGAAGTTCTCCTTCGCCTACCGCGCCGTGATGGCCGTCTCGAACCCGATCGTCCGCCGCTGGGGCCGCCTGGAGGTCTCGGGGACCGAGCACCTGCCGCTCGAGGGCCCGGTCCTGCTGGCGGGCAACCACGACTCGTACTGGGACCCGATCGCCATCGGGGTCGCCGGGCGCTCGCGGCGTCAGATCAAGGCGCTCGCGAAGTCGTCGCTGTGGAAGATCGGCGTCGTCGGCAAGGTGCTCGACGGGATGGGCCAGATCCCGATCGACCGCGGGAAGGGCGACGCGGGCGCGCTCGCGCGCGCGATCGAGGAGCTGCGCGCCGGCGCCTGCATCGGCGTCTTCCCGGAGGGCACGCGCTCCCAGGGCCGCGTGCTGCGCGCGCGCAGCGGGTTCGGCCGGCTCGCCGAGGCGGTCCCCGGCGTGCAGGTCGTCTGCTGCACGGTCGAGGGCACCGTCGACATCCCGCGGTTCCCCAAGCGCCCGCACGTGAAGGTCCGCTTCTTCCCGCCCGAGGGCGGTGGTCTGCAGCCGGGCGAGAGCGCGGCGGAGCTGTCGGCGCGGCTGCTGGCGGAGATCCGCGCGCAGGCGCCGATCGCGGCGTGCGGGCGCAAGCCGCGCCCGGTCGAGCAGCCCCCGGCGACGACCGAACCGGTCGCCGCCGACACGCAGGCCTAACGCACCCTCAACGAACGTTGCACTGACCTGCCGCCGGTGGGGTAGGTAACGTCTTGTCATGGTCAACGCGCAGGTCCGGACACTGCACGAGCCCGACGGGACGCCGGTCACGAACCTGGCGTTCGACCTCTCCCACGCGCAGCTCGAGTCGGCGTCGCACGCCTGCGGCGAGATGCTCCTCGAGCGGCACCGCGGGCAGGCCATGGACACCGACGACGTCCTCGCGCTGCGTCAGCTCACCGCGGTCAGCGACGAGCTGCACCGGCTGGGGGAGGCGAAGGCGAACGCCCACGTCGTCCTTCCGCTCGCGCGGTTCATCGTGCTGCACGAGACGCTCGACGAGTGGGTCCACACGCGCACCGAGCGCGACTGGCTGCGCAAGGCCGACGAGGACGCCATGCCGCTCCTGCAGGCCATGCTCTCGCCGATGGACCACCTGCGCGCCGAGGCCGTGGAAGCGGCCCTGGCCAGCGAGCACGCGTCGCACTAGAACCCGGCGCTTCGAGGGCGTAGAAAATACCCACGCGGCGGGTGCCGCCGGGGTAGGGTCGCCGTGCGGTGTTCGGCTGGCGACGCAGGCGGAAGGCGGCGAGGCAGCAACGCTCCACCCGGAGCGACCCCGACGACTGGCTCGGGGTCTCCGTCGTGGTGCTCGAGGAGGGCGAGGCCGAACGGCTCGCGGCCGAGCGTGCGGCGGCGCGGGCGACGCTCCAGCGGGTCGTCGCGGAGGCCGTGATCTGGCAGGACGAGGCCGAGGCGCTGCTGGCGGCGATCCGCCTCCGCGAACCGCTGGCGGACCTCGCGCCGCGCGGCGGCAAGCTCGCCTCCCGGTTCGTCGCGCTCCGCAACGAGCTGCCCGACGTGCGCGACGTGCAGCTGCGGCGGCAGATCGTCACGGTGCGGTCGGTGCTCGACCACCACGCGATGCTGCTCTCCACCGCGCTCGACCTGCTCTCCGTCGACTGGCGCTCGGACCGCGTCGCGCAGCAGATCGAGGGGCTGCGCGGGCTGGGGGAGCCGGCGGCCTGGCTCGACGCGATCCGCGAGGAGCTGACGGCGGACGAGCGCGCGGTCGGCTAGTCGGCGTGGAACGCGGCGAGCCGCTCGGCCTCGGCGTCCACCGCGCGGCGGTCGGCGGCGTCGAGGTCGACGTACGGCGTGACGCTGACGCGGCCGTCCTCGTACCGCCACTCGCCCGCGACCTGGCCGTCGACGAGGAACGTCGGGGTGCCGTGCGGCTTCCTGACGCTGAAGACCTTCGGCCGGTGCTCCTCGGGCAGGATCTGCGTGCGCCGCGCGTGGACGAGCAGCGTCGCGTCCCACACCGGCAGGAAGCGCGGCGGCGCGGGCGTCTCGGGCTCCGGGAGCGGCGCGTCCGGCAGGTCGACGAGCTCCCCGCCGTCCGGCCCGCGGTAGGTCACCGTGTCGAGGCGGGCGAGCGCGCGGCCGACCTCCGCGACGCTCAGCCCGGTGAAGCTCGCGGCGTCCTTGCGCGAGGCGGGGCCGAAGCCGCGCAGGTAGCTGCGGACGAGGTGGACCGCCCCGGCCGCCGGGGTGGGGCGCGGCTCCGGGGGCGGCGACCAGACGTTGGCGAGGCCGTAGAGGTCGGCGCGCCGCTGCTCCCACGTGCCCAGCGGCGGCACGCGGACGAGGTCGAGCCACAGGCCGACGCCGCGCGCGCGGTCCTTGCCCAGCAGCGCCTCGATGTCGCGCCGGTGCATCGGGCCCTGCTCCTCCATCGCGGTGCGCAGCTTGCGCGCGGCCGCGGCCATCTGCCGGACGGTGGCGACGTCGCCGAACGTGCGCTGGTGCAGCACGCGGCGCGACGCGCGGACGGCCTCGGTGATCGGCCAGTAGTCGCGCGGGGTGACGAGGTGGATCGTCGCGCGCATCAGCGTCGCCTGGAGCGCGGTGCGGTCGACCAGCGCCGCGGTCACCGCGCCGCGCTGAAGCCCCGCCATCCGCGACCACAGGCCGACGTACATGGCGGGCGCGTACTGCGCCTGGATGCCGCCGATCTGCTCCAGGGCGGCGGGGATGTCGGGCTCGGTCCGGTCGAGGAGGAGCTGGCGGGCGAGCAGCGCGCGGTTGAGCTGGCGGGTCGAGAGCGTGGCGATCACGGGCGAGATGCAGTACAGCTTGTCGGGTGAATCGGGCAGGGATCGTCATGGTGCTGGTCGCCGTCGCGCTGCTCGGCGCGGCGTGCGGGAGCGAGGACGTCGAGCGCCGGGTGGACGAGGCGCGGACGCAGGTCGACGAGCTGCGCAAGGACGTCGAGCGCCAGGTCGACGCCGCGCGCGAGGAGTTCGAGCGCCGCCGCGAGCGGTACGGCGACCAGATCGAGGACGTCATCGCGGACCTCGAGAAGGTGTTCGAGCGGCCCGAGCGGACCCGGCCCGAGGTGCGCTCGGACGGGCGCAACCAGCCGCAGACGATCGACGCGTTCATGACCGATGTGCTCCAGGACGTCGACCGCTTCTGGACGCGGACGTTCGCCACCAGCGACCTGCCGGAGCCGCGTGTGGCGTTCACGTGGGTCCCGCCCGGGCAGCAGGTCCAGACCGCGTGCGGGACGCCGGCCAACGACGACGCCGCGTTCTACTGCCCGGCCGACGACACGATCTACGTGGCGCAGTCGTTCGCCGCGCGCCTGTACGAGGGCGTGCTCGACCTCCCGGGGACGGGCCGGGCCGCGGGCGACTTCGCGGTCGCGTACGTCCTCGCGCACGAGTACGCGCACAACCTCCAGACCGAGCTGGGCATCTTCTCGTCGCTGCGGAGCGAGACCGCCAAGCCGTTCGAGCTGCAGGCCGACTGCCTCGCCGGCGTCTGGGCGTACTCCGCGTTCGCCGAGGGCTCCATCACCCAGGAGGACATCGAGGAGGCCGCGCAGGCCGCGCTGGCGGTCGGCGACTTCGACGTCACCAACGAGCAGCATCACGGGACGCCCGAGGAGCGGCGGGCGGCGTTCCTCAGCGGCTTCGAGACGGGGTCGCCGTCGTCGTGCGACCGCTTCCTGACCTGATCGCGACGCGGCCCCTGCGTACCCCGTGCCAGGCGAGCAGGCGGCGGGCCTCCTCCCGTATCGCCCGCTTGTCGTCGGGCGTCGTGGGGCCGAACGTCGTGACGTCGAGCTCCCCGTCGCGCAGCGTCCAGATCCCGCACACGTAGCCGTCGAGCAGCACGGCGCGCTGCCCGGCGACGACGAGGTGGCGCTCCTCGTGGGGGAGGATGCGGGCCCGGTCGGCGTGGCCGAGGAGCGCGTTGTCGAACTCGGGCAGGAGCCGGACGGGCGCGGGCGCGTCCGCGGCCGGGACCGGGAGGCCGGGGAGGTCGTAGAGCGTGCGCCCCTGCTCGTCGGCGTACGTGACCAGCTCGTCCTGGTGGGCGTCGAACAGGGCCTTCGCGCCCGGCAGGCCGGACCACGCGGTGAAGTCCGCGGGCGTGGCGGGGCCGAAGGCAGTGAGGTAGCGGCGCAGGAGGTCGGGGGCGGTGAGCGGGCGGGCAGGGCGGCCGTCGAGCCAGCGCTCCAGGAGGGTGAGCTTCGCGCGGCCGGTGCGATGCCACAGGCCACGCGGGGTGGTGTGGACGACGGCGACGACGCTGGCGGCGGCGATGCCGAGCGCGGTCGGGTCGGCGCCGGGGAACTGCGGTGCGATCGTGGTGCCGACCTCCTTCATCCCGACCTCACCGGCCGCGAAGACCGGCGTCGCGGCCGCGGCGACCGCGTCGAGGCCGGCGCCCGCGAGGTCCCGCCCGACCGCGCCGTTCATCCGCCCGCGGATCATGTCCGCGTGGAGCGCGCGGAGGGCGGCGGCCTCGTCGGCGTTGACGAGGTGGAGCGTGTGGCGCATGACGTTGATGCGGACGGCGTCGCGGGCTTCCAGCAGCTCCTCCAGCGCCGCCGGGTCGAAGCCGGCCAGGCGCGCGTGGAGGCCGACGTAGGGCGCCTTGGGCTCCTGCGCCTGGAGCCCGCCGAGGTGGCGAATCGCGTCAGAAGTGCTGCGCTCTGCGTCGTGTTCGAGGAGCAGCTGTCGCGCGAGGAGCGCGCGGTTGAGCTCGCGTTCGGTCAGGACCCGCGTCATGCGCCTGACCGTACGGGCGATTGCGGCCAGATCGTGGCCGTTGAGGCGGGTGCAACGTCCGTCCCAGGCCGACCGACCCGCCTGCTTGACTGCCGCCGCTCATGTCTCAGGTCGACAAGCTCCAGGAAGCCGAGGAACACGTCGCGCAGATGCGCGAGGAGAACGAGCGCCGCGAGCGGGAGGCCCTCGAGGCCGACCTGCGGCGCGCGCCGATCGCCGACACCGCCGGGAAGGGGCGCCGCACCGTGACGGTGCCGCTCGCGCAGGTGGCGACGATGGACAACATGCGCGTCGGGCCGCTGCCCGAGCTGCACGAGCTGGCCGTCTCGATCAAGGAGACCGGCCTGCTCCAGTCGCCGCTCGTCCGCGAGACCGGCGATCCCGACAAGCCGTACGAGCTGCTCGCCGGCCGGCGGCGGTTCGGCGCGATGCAGCTCATCGACGAGGCCGAGGGGCCGTCGGAGTGGCGGCTGACGGTCGTCGAGGGCATCTCGCGGCGCGAGGCGCTGACGATGCAGTTCGCGGAGAACTTCCACCAGAACAAGCCCGAGCCCGTGCAGTTCGCGCGCGCGGCCCACGCGATCATGCGCGAGGACCCGTCGCTGACCGCGGCCGACGTGTCGCGGCTGGTCGGCGCGCCGCCGGCGTGGACGCGCAAGGCGCTCAAGCTGCTCGACCTCCCGGCGAACGTGATCGCGCGCGTCGAGGAGGGCGACCTGGCGTTCACGATCGCCGACCTCGTGCGGCGGCAGATCGCCAAGGGCGAGGTGGGCGCCGAGGAGGCGGCCGACCTCGTCGAGCAGCACGCCGCGGGCGAGATCACTGCGAAGGAGCTCAAGCACGGCGTCGGCTACGTGCCGCCCAAGCCCGACAACTACGACGAGCTGTCGCGCAAGCTCGACGAGGCGCGGTGGGAGCAGAACCGGCCCGACCGCATCGACGAGCACCGCGGCTCGTCGGGCGCCGACGCCGAGCAGCGCGACTGGGACGCCTCCGAGGTCGCCGACGGCGAGCTGGGGACGATCCAGGTGCGCCGGCGCGAGGACGGCGGCGGCGAGGCGGCCGGCGGCGTGAAGGCCGAGGACCTCGACGCGTACGTGCTGGCGATCCTGCTCGAGCACGCGTCGGAGGAGCGGCGGTCGGCGCTCGGCATCACCGACGTCGCGAGCGCGCACCGGTACGCGCTGGCGCTGCGGCCGTCGCAGCGGCTCGGGGTGCTGCGCGTGTTCGCGGCGGAGATCATGGCCGCCGACCCCGACGCGCCCCAGGCGGTGCGCGCCGCCTAGCCTCGGGCCTGTGACCCGCCACACCGAGCGCTCCACCACCGCCGCGTGCGTCGCGACGGTGATCGGCGTCCCCGCCGTCGAGGTCCCGCTGGATCCCGAGGAGCGCCGGGCGTGGCTGGCCGGCCGCGGGCTGGGGCTCGTGCCGGTGGCGGATGCCGCGGCGTTCGCGTGGGCCGGGCCGTGGATCGCGCGGCGGCCCGCGGCCGACGGGTCCGGGCCGCGGGCGGTCGTGATGTTCGGCGTGCCGTCCGGTCCGATCTGGGATCCGGCCGGCACGACCGACGAGGTGCTCGACGGGTTCGTCGTCGCCGCGCTGGACGTGTCGGTGTGGGAGCCGCCCGCCGCGCGCGACCCGGGCGTGGGCGTCGTGGAGGAGATCGTCGTCGCGCCCGACGCGGCGGCGCCGGTCGTGTCGGTGGCGGAGGCCGAGGCCATCCCGGGCGTCGGCCTGCGCGGCGACCGCTACGAGGTCGACCGCGGGACGTTCCGCTCGTTCCGCCCCGGGACGGCGCTCACGCTCATCTCCGCCGAGGCGCTGGAGGAGCTGGCCGCCCAGCGCGGCGCGCCGGTCGATCACCGCCGCAACCTCGTCGTGCGCGGGATGGACCTCAACGCGCTCGTCGGCCGCCGCTTCAGCGTCGGCGGCGTGCTGTGCGAGGGGCGGCGGCTGTGCGAGCCGTGCGTCCACCTGGAGAAGCTCAACGACGGCGGCGTGCTGCGCCCGCTCGTGCACCGGGGCGGGCTGCGCGCGGACATCCTCGAGGCGGGGATGTTGCGCGTGGGCGCCGAGGTCGTGCCGCTGGCGTGACATCCGCGGCGGCGCGGGTACCAACGGGCCATGGCGATCGCCACGCCCCACCGCCGGGCGACGCCGCGCGCGGAGGTCGCGTGCGCGGTGACGCTCACCCGCCGTCGCCGCCACGGCTCGCGCGAGCCCGCGCCGGTCAGCGGCGAGACGCAGGACCTCGGGCCCGGCGGCATGCGCATCACGTGCGCGCGGCCGCTGAAGATGGACGAGCAGCTCGACTTCGACGTCACGCTGCGCGACGGCACGCACGTCTCCGGCTGCGCCCACGTCGTCCGGATCGCGCCGCGGCAGGTGTACGCGCTGTGCATCGACACGCTGCCCGACGCGGACGGGCAGCGGCTGTGGGAGCTCGCCGCCGGCTGAGCTCGCGCGCCGGCGCCGGTGCGAGACTGGCGCGCTGATGGCCGATCTGCAGGAGCTCGTCGACGACCTCGCGCTGGCGATCGGCCGCCCGATCGCGATCGACGACCGCCGCTGGCGGCTGCTCGCGTCGAGCGCGCACGCGGACGAGCCGGACGCGGTCCGCCGCACGTCGCTGCTCGCGCGGTCGGTGGCGCCGGAGGTCGGCGCGTGGCTGGAGTCGCTCGGGCTGCTGCGGGCGCGCGAGCCGGTGGTCACGCCCCGCAACGACGAGCTCGACATGGCCGAACGGTGGTGCGTGCCGCTCCGCCACGGCGACCGGCTCCTCGGCTTCCTGTGGGTGATCGTCGGGGACCGGCCGCTGGACGCCGCCGAGGGTGAGCGCGTGGGGGAGGCCGCGAGCGCGGCGCGCGACGAGCTGTGGCGGCGCTGGTCGGAGGCCGACGCGCGCCTGGCTCGCATCCGCACCGCGGTCGCGGACGGCGCGACCGATGCGCTCGCGGCCGCGCTCGGCTGGCCGGCCGGCGCGCGCTTCGCGGTCGCGGTGGCCGACGGCGACGACGCCCTGCCCGACCGCCTGCGCCGGCGGTGGCCGGTCGGCGAGGCGCTCTGGCTCCCCGACCGCACCCTCGTCCACCTCCGCGACACCCCGCCCGCCACCCTCGCCACCGCGCTCGCGGAGGCGGGCGCCGCGCGCGTCGGCGTGAGCGGCGCGCACACCGACCTCACCGCGCTCGCCACCGCCACCCGCCAGGCCGACCTCGCCCGCCTCGCCGCGGCCGCGCGCGCCTCCGCAGCCCCCTCCGCGCCCGCCGCCACCGCGCTCCCCTCCGGCGCGCCGGCGTGGGACGCCCTCGGCGCGTGGGCGGAGGTGGCGTGGCTGTGGGACGCCTCGGGGCGGCCCGAACCGCCGGAGCCGGTGCGGGCGCTCACCGGCCACCGTCACGCGGCGGATCTCGTGGCTGCGGCGGAGGCGGTGCTCGACGCGGCGGGGGACGTGACCGCGGCGGCCGCGCGCCTCCACGTGCACCGCGCGACGCTGTACCGGCGGCTCGACCGCGTCGAGGAGGTCACGGGCCTCGACCTCGCGCGCGGTGACGATCGCCTCCAGCTCCACCTCGGCCTGCGCGTCTGGCGCCTCGCCGCCGCCGCCGACCGGTGAGGTTTCCCGTGCACTTTGCGAGAATCCATGCGCAAGGACAGAAACGTGCTTGCGTTCGGAACGCCATCCCGACTAGCGTCGCCGCATGCAAGCCCGCCGCGCGCTCAGCAGGTGGGGAACGGCACAGGCGCTCCTGCTGACGGCGGCCCTCGCGGTCACCGCAGCGCCGGGCGCGGCCGCTCCCCTCGACCAGGAAGGCCTCTCCGGGCTCGCGGCGCCGCCCGCGACCGCGGCGTCCTTCAACCTCCCGCCGATCCCGCTCACCGGCCCGGTCGTGATGAACGAGGACGCGGGCCCGCGCGCGATCACGCTCGTCGCGATCGACCCCAACGGCGACCCGCTCACCTACACGATCACCGACCCGCCCGACCACGGGACGCTCGCCGGTGCGGGCGCCGGCCGGTCGTACACGCCCGACGCGGACTTCAGCGGCGGCGACAACTTCACCTACCGCGTCAGCGACGGCCGCGGCGGCACGGCCCAGCAGCGCGTCGACATCACCGTGCTGCCCGTCCGCGACGCGCCGTCGATCGCCCCGAGCCCGTCCAGCTGGCCGTACACGATCGGCGGCCCGCCCGTGGCGGTCGACCCGAACCTCGCGGTGTACGACCCGGACTCGCCGCTCTTCCTCGCCGCGACCGTCCGCATCGACGCCGGCCGCCAGCCCGGCGACGTCCTCGCGGTGGCGCCCACGCCCGGCCTGATCACCTGGTACGACGCGGCGACCGGGACGCTCTCGCTCTTCGGCGTGGCGCCGCAGAGCACGTACGTCAGCGCGCTGCGCAGCGTGACGTTCTCGACGACGGCCCCGAACCCCGGCACCGCGCGGACGATCCGCTACACGGTCGACGACCTCACCGGCCTGCGCGGTCAGGCGAGCCGGACGCTGACGATCGTCGGGCCCAACCAGCCCCCGGTCAACACCGTGCCGGCCTCTCTGAGCACGGACGAGGACACGCCGGTCGCGCTCGACGCGTTCGGCGTCGCCGATCCCGACGCGGGCGCCGACGACGTCGAGCTGACGCTGACGGCCGACCACGGCACGTTCGTCGTCGACCCGTCCGCCACCGCGGACGTCACCGGCAGCGGCACCAGCACCACCGTGATCACCGGCACCGTGGCGGAGGTCGACGCCGCGCTCGACGCCGCCACGTATGAGCCGGACGCCGACTACTTCGGCAGCGACACGATCACCGTCACGACCGACGACCTCGGCCACAACGGCGCCGGCGGCCCGCAGACCGACACCGACACGGTCCCGGTGACGATCGCGCCCGTGGACGACGGGCCGCAGCTCGAGCAGCCCGACACCGCGCCGCTCACCTACACCGAGGACGATCCGGCCGAGGACCACGCGGCGGTGATCGTCCCCAACCTGGCGATCACCTACGACGACGGCACCACGCTGACCGGCGCGACCGTGCGGCTGGTCGGCCACGCGCCCGGCGACGAGCTGGTCTTCGCCGACCAGTCCGGCATCACCGGCAGCTACGACGGCGCGACGGGGACGCTGGAGCTGACCGGCACCGCCACCGTCGCGGACTACCAGGCAGCGCTGCGCTCGGTCGCGTTCCGGACGACCTCCGAGGACCCGGCCGCCGGCCCGCGGACGGCGGAGGTCGAGGTCGCCGACGGCGCCGCCGCAAGCGACGTGGTGAGCCGGACGATCGAGGTCGTGCCGGCAAACGACGCGCCGACCGCAGACGACGAGGCCCTGAGCGGGACGAGTCGGGCGGTCGGCAACACGTCGCTCGTGGTCGACGACCCGAGCGACGGCGCGCCCGACCCGGCCGGCCCGCAGAAGACGGTCACCGGCAGCGTGCTCGACGGCGACACCGACCCCGACGACGGCGCGCTCACCGTCGTGCCCGGCACGTTCCCCACCACCGGCGGCGGCAGCGTGACGATCGAGGCCGACGGCGACTTCACGTACCTCCCCGAGCAGGGCTGCGGCGACACGACCGACACGTTCGAGTACACGGTCACCGACGGCGACGCGACCGACACCGGCACCGTGGAGCTGACGATCGCGGGGTGCGTCTGGTACGCCGACGCCGCTGCGCCCGCGCCGCCGCCCGGCACGGCCGGCACGTCGCAGACGCCGCTGAACGACCTCGGCCCCATCGCCGGCGCCGGCGGCAGCGGCGACGAGGACACCGCCGCCGACCGGATCTTCCTCCACGACGGGACGTACGGCGGCGGGCTGCCGCTGGAGACCGGCCAGCAGGTGCTCTCCGAGCGCCACGGGCTGGCCGTCCCCGACGGCGGCTCCGGCACGGCGACGCTCCACCCGGCCGACCCGGGCGCCGCGCCGTCGCGCATCGACGGCGGCGTGACGGCCGCGAGCGGCAACACGCTCCAGGGCGTCGACCTCGGAGCGAACGCGGGCGGGTTCGCGCTCTCCGGCACCTCGGTCGGCACGCTCACGGTCAACACCCAGACGAGCGGTCGCATCGACAACCCCGCCGGCGGCGCCGTGAGCATCGCCGGGAGCGGGAACGCGCTGGCCGTCGAGCTGTCCGAGCTGTCCTCCGGCGGCGGGACGAACGGGCTGGCGCTGACCAACGCGTCCGGCACGTTCACCGCGGCGGGCGGGACGCTCACCGGCGCGAGCGGCCCGGTCGTCGCGCTCACCGGCGGGACGGTCGGCCTGACGCTCGGCGCCTCGGTCGCCGACGACGCCGGGACGCTGGTGAGCATCGCCGGCGCGACCGGCGGCACGAAGCGGTTCGACGGCCTCGTGACCGATGCGCCGGCCGACGGCGACGGCGGTGGCGTGCGGCTGACCGGCAACGCCGGGGCGACCGTGCGGTTCGACGGCGGCCTGAACCTGTCGACGGGCGCGACCGACGGGTTCGTCGCGACCGGCGGCGGCGCGGTGGCGGTCACCGATCCCGTGGGCGCGGCCAGCGCGACGCTCGACACCATCACCGGCACGCCGCTGCGCGTCACCGGCACCGCGATCCACGCGAGCGACCTGACGTTCGAGCGGATCGCGTCCAGCGGCGCGGCCAGCGGCGTCGTGCTCGACGGCACCGGCGCCGCAGGCGGGCTCACCGTCACCGGCGCCGGCGGCCCGTGCACTGCGGCCACGCCGACGTGCACCGGCGGCACGATCCAGGGCTCCACCGGGGCGGGCGTCGCGCTGACGAACGTGGGCGGGGGCGTCGACCTCACCGGCGTCCGCGTCCGCAACGGCGCGGACGACGGGGTGCGCGCGACCGCGGTGGCCGGGCTCCGGCTGACCGGCGCGCTCGTGGTCGGCAACGGCAACGCGGCGCAGGAGCGCGGGCTCGACCTGACCGACGTGACCGGCGCGGCGGGGCTGAGCGGCACGACCGTCAGCGGGAGCTTCGCGGACAACGTGCGGCTCGCCAACGCGGCCGGGAGCGTCGAGCTGGACGTCAGCTCGTCCACCATCGCGGCGGCCGGGCAGGGCGACGGCCTGCAGGTGTCGGGCGCCGGGAACGCGACCGTGAAGACGGACGTCACGTCGAGCACGCTGCAGGGCAACTTCGACGACGCGCTGCACCTGCTCACGGCGGGCGCGAACACGGCGACGATGCACCTCAACGTCGCCGGCAGCACGATCAGCGCGAACGCGTCGCAGGTCGCGGCGGGCGCGCTCGTCACGATCAACCCGTCGGGCGGCTCGCAGACGCGGGTCGCGGTGGGGACGAGCACGCTGTCCACGTCGAAGGGCAACGCGCTGATCCTGTCGCCGTCGGGCAGCGCGCAGTTCGACGCGACGGTGACCGGCAACGACGTGCTCGACGCAGGCGGGAACGGCATCCGCGCGCGGGCGGCGCAGAGCGCGTCGAGCCGGGTGCGGCTGACGGGCAACACGATCGCGGGATACCGCTCCAACGGCGCGTACCTGAGCCACGGCGAGGGCGGCGGCACGGCTTCGTACCTGGTGCACGGGAACACGATCGGCGCGCCGAACCCCGCCGCGTTCGAGGGCCTGTTCGTGGAGGCGGGCGCGCTGACGACCGACACGTCGGTGGTCTGCGCCGACATCGGCGGCGCCGGGGCGCTGGCCAACGACCTCGGCGACGCCGGCGCGAACGGCGCCGACGACGTCGCGTTCTCCCGGTACGAGAACGCGCAGCTGCGGCTCCCCGGGCTGGGCGGCGCGGACCTCACGACGTACATCCAGAGCCGCAACACCGGGAGCCCGACCGCGGCGTCGTACGGGCCGCTCGATCCGACCGACGGGCCGGCGTGCGCCGCGCCGGCCCTGCCGCCGGCGCCCTGAGCCGCGGCTAGCGATGCGCGTTGCGCGGCGCCTCGGGCATCCGTCCGAGGCGCTCGCGCAGCGCCGCGAGGTAGTCGTGCAGCTCGGCCGGCTCGTGGACCTCGACGGCGGCCTCGAGCAGCGCGACGGTCGCGCCGAGCCACGCCATCGACTCGGCGGTCATCGTCAGCCGGCAGCGGTCGTCGCCGAGCGGCTCGACCTTGCCGCCGAACCAGCGGGCGCGCTCCTCGACGTGGGCCGCGGGCGCGTGGACGGTCATGACGGCGTGGAGCTGCGCGCTCATCGCGCCGATGCCGTCCTGCACGAACGTGGCGGCGTCCTCGGCGGGCAGCTCGCGCGGGTGGAAGCGCGCGCCGGACACGCGCGGGTCGCTCATCCGGTCGATGCGGAAGCTGCGCCACGCGTCGCGGTGGGTGTCGAACGCGACGAGGTACCAGCGCTGACCGATCGAGACGAGCCGGTGGGGCTCGACCGAGCGGGTGGCCGACTCGCCGTCCCGGCGCTGGTACTCGAACTGGAGGCGCTCGTTGTCGCGGCAGGCCTGCGCGATGAGCGTCAGCGCCTCGGGGTCGAGCACGAAGCGGCGCGGGTACGCGAACGGGACGGTGAACGCGGACAGCGCGTGGACGCGCCGGCGCAGCCGCTGGGGGAGGACCTGCTCGAGCTTGGCGAGTGCGCGCACCGAGGTCTCCTCGATGCCGTCCACGCTGCCTGTGGCCGCGGTGCGCAGGCCGACGGCGATCGCGACCGCCTCGTCGTCGTCGAGCAGCAGCGGCGGAAGCGTCGTGCCCGCCTGGAGCCGGTATCCACCCGCGACGCCGCGCGTCGCGTCGACCGGATAGCCGAGCTCGCGCAGCCGGTCGATGTCCCGGCGCAGCGTCCGCGGGCTCACGCCCAGGCGGTCCGACAGCTCGCCGCCCGGCCAGAACCGGTGGGTCTGCAGGAGCGTCAGGAGGCGGAGCATGCGCGACGTCGGATCGCTCATGCAGAAGAGGATGACCGCGATTGCGGTCAGGTTGCGACCGCTACATGATGCTGGCCATGGAGGTCTGGTGGCGGGCGACCATGCCCGCGGCCCGCGCCTCCTCGGCCGTCTTGTAGCGCTCGTAGCCGACCGCGACCGGCGCCTCGGTGTCGGGGTCGTCGAAGCGCCAGCGGTGGTGGCCGCTCTCCGGATCCGTGAAGCAGGCGACCGACAGGTCGTCCGCGCCCTCGGCCAGCCGCTCGGCGGCGCGGTGGGCGGCGTAGCGGGAGGCGAAGCCCGTCGGCGGCGCGGCCGCGATGTGCCCGTCGGAGGCCCACAGACGCCACGCGTACGTCCCGTCGGCGGTGTGATGGATGTCGAAGCTCCACATGCGCGGTGTCGGCCATGCCCAACCTGGGCCGGGCCTATCCGCACGCGGGCGAACGGTGGAAGTGCGACAGCTGTCGCGAGCTTCGTGCCGTCGTTGCGACGGGTGTGCACTGGCATCGCGCAGGAGCGGGGAGGACCCTTCACACCATGGCCGCGCTGACGCACCCGCCCGCCGATCTCGAGCCGCAGATCCTCGCGCTCGGCACCGACCTGGCCGCGCGGCTCCCCGCGCCGGGCCGCCTCTCGCCGGCGCGCGCGGAGCGCCGCATGACCGAGCTGCTCACCGCCGATCCGGCGCTGAAGGCCGCGCTGTTCCGCTTCGTCGACGTGCGCCCGGCCTGCACGACCCCGGCCGACGTCGCCCGCCACCTGCAGGAGCTGCTCGACGAGGCCGAGTCGTCGCGGGTGGCGCAGCGCGTGGGCCGCGTGGTCGGCACGCGCGTGGCGGCCCGCCCGGTGGCCGCCGCGGCCGCGCGCGCGGTCAACCACATGGCGCAGCGCTTCATCGTCGGGGAGGACGCCGCGGGCGCGCTCCCGGTGATCGAGCGGCTGTGGCACGAGGGCGCGACGGCGACGGTCGACCTGCTCGGCGAGGCGACGGTGACCGAGGCGGAGGCCGACCGCTACGCCGCTCGCTGCGAGGAGGCGTTGCGCGTCCTCACCGCCGCGGCGCCGAAGTGGTCCAGCCAGGCGCTCGACCGCGACTCGCACGGGCCGCTGCCGCGGGTGAACCTGTCGGTCAAGGTGAGCGCGCTGACGCCGCTGCTGCGGGCGCACGCGCCGGAGCGCGGCGTGGAGGGCGCGCGCGAGCGGCTCCGGCACCTGCTGCGGGTCGCGCGCGACACCGGCGCGCACCTGCACGTCGACATGGAGTCGCTCGACACGCGTGAGGCGATCACGCGGCTCACGCTGGAGCTGCTGTCCGAGCCGGAGTTCGCCGAGGGCCCGTCGGCGGGGATCGTGCTCCAGGCGTACCTGACCGACTCGCCCGAGCAGCTCGACGAGCTGCTGGCGTGGCAGCGCGCGACCCCGCGGGCGCACCCGCTCACGATCCGCCTCGTCAAGGGCGCGTACTGGGACCACGAGGTGGTCGAGGCCGCACAGCACGGGTGGCAGGCGCCGGTCTTCACCGACCGCCGCGCGTGCGACCGCAACTTCGAGGCGCTCACCCGCCGCCTGCTCGACGCCGTCCCGGACGTCCGCGTGGCGATCGCGTCGCACAACCTGCGCTCGATCGCGCACGCGTGCGCGTACGCCGACGCCATCGGCCTGGCCCGCGGCGACCTCGAGCTGCAGGTCCTCCGCGGCCTCGGCGACGACACGCAGGCGGCGATCGTCGCCACCGGCCGCCGCGTCCGGACGTACTGCCCGGTCGGCGACCTCGTGGCCGGCATGGCCTACCTCGTGCGCCGGCTGCTGGAGAACACCGCCAACGACTCGTTCCTCGCCGCCACCGCGGCCGGCGTCGACCCGACCAGCCTGCTGGAGGCGCCATGACGATCCCACCGTTCGCCAACGAGCCGCTGCTCGAGCTGCGCCGCGCCGCCGTCCGGGAGGACGCGCTCCGGGCGCTCGCGGCGCTCGACGCCCAGCTCCCGCTGGACGTGCCGATGCTCGTCGGCGAGGAGGTCGTCCGCGGCGGCGAGACGTTCGACTCGGTCGACCCCGGCGACCCGGCGCGGGTCGTCGCGCGGGTCGCGTCCGCGCGCGCCGAGCACGTCGACGCGGCGGTCGCGCGGGCGGTCGAGGGCCACCGGGCGTGGTCGCGGCGCTCCGCGGAGGACCGCGCGGCCGCGCTGCTGCGCGCCGCCGAGCTCCTGCGCGGGCGGCGGCTCGAGCTGGCGGCGCTCGCGGTGCGCGAGTGCGGCAAGCCGTGGGCGGAGGCCGACGCAGACGTGTGCGAGGCGATCGACTTCCTCGAGTACTACGCCCGCGGCGCGGTCGCGCTTGGGGCGCGGGGTGCGGAGTCACTGCTCCAACTTCCCGGAGAGCGCAACGCGATGCGCTACGTCGGGCGCGGCGTCACGGCCGTCATCGCGCCGTGGAACTTCCCGCTGGCGATCGCGTGCGGGATGGTCTCCGCGGCGCTGGCGACCGGCAACGCGGTCGTGCTCAAGCCGGCCGAGCAGGCGCCGGCGTGCGCGAAGGCGATCGTCGACGCGCTGCACGCGGGCGGCGTCCCGCACGACGCGCTCTCGCTCCTGCCCGGGGGCGACGAGCCCGGCAAGGCGCTCGTCGCCGACCCGCGCGTCCACACGATCGCGTTCACCGGCTCGTGCGCGGCGGGGCTGTCGATCGTGGAGGCCGCCGCGCGGATCGTGCCGGGACAGCGGCATCTCAAGCGCGTGATCGCGGAGATGGGCGGCAAGAACTGCGTGATCGTCGACGCGGACGCGGACCTCGACGACGTCGTGCCCGCGCTGCTCAAGAGCGCGTTCGCGTTCGCCGGCCAGAAGTGCTCGGCGGCGTCGCGGGCGCTCGTCCACGAGGCCGTCGCCGAGGAGCTCGCCGCACGGCTGGCGGGCGCGGTCGAGACGCTGCGCGTCGGGCCGGCGAGCGACTTCGCGACCGACGTGCCGCCGGTGATCGACGCCGAGGCGCAGGCGCGCGTGCGCCGGTACGTGGCGCTCGGCGCGGAGGCCGCGGGAGCCGGCGCGGTGACGTCGGCGCCGCTGAGCGCGGAGGCCGCGGGCAGCGGCGGCTACTACGTCGCGCCGACGATCCTCACCGGGCTGCCGGCCGACTCGCCGGTCGTGCGCGAGGAGATCTTCGGGCCGGTGCTGTCGGTCGAGACGGTGCGGTCGGTCGAGCATGCGTGCGATGTCGTCGACGGGTCGCCGTTCGCGCTCACCGGCGGGCTGTTCTCGCGCTCGCCGCGCACGGTCGAGCTGGTGACCGAGCGGACCCCGGTCGGGAACCTCTACGTCAACCGCGAGATCACCGGCGCGATGGTGGGCCGTCAGCCGTTCGGCGGCGGGCGGCTGTCGGGGACGGGCCCGAAAGCCGGCGGGCCGGACTACCTGCTGCAGTTCGTCGAGGCGCGTTCGGTGACGGAGAACACGGTCCGCCACGGCCTCGTCGTGTGAGCGCCGCCCGCGGGCGGCGCGTCATCCTCTCGGGGTGACGTCTCCCGAAGCGATCCGGCTCACCGTGCGCGAGCCGGCCGAGGCCCTGCTCGACGACCCCTTCCGTGTGGAGGCGTCCACGCCCGACGGCGCGGCGCTGCGCTGGCGCGCGCGGGTGCGCGACGACGACGGCCGCGTGTGGCGCGCGTGGGCGGCGACGCCCGACGCGCTCGCCGCTGCGTGGGGGCCCGCGAAGGAGGGCACCGGGCCGGTCGCGGCGCTCGCCTCGCTGCGGCCGGTGCAGGTCGACGTCCGCGTCGAGGCGGAGGACGGACGCGCCGCGGCCCGCACGCTCACCCGCCGCCTCGTCGGCCCGGGGGTCAAGGCGCGCCGTTGGCGCGGGCCGGTCGCCGCCCACCTCTTCCGCCCGGAGCGCGACGCGACCGCCACGGTGCTCCTCGACGCGACCGCCGGGGAGGACGCGACCCGCACGGCCGAGCTCGCCGCTCCCCTCCTGGCGTCCCGCGGCGTCCTCGCCCTCGTCGTCCCGCCGCCGCGCAAAGGCCCGGGGGAGGAGGCGGTCGCCGCGGCGACCGAGCTGCTCGCCGCCGTCCCTGGCGTCGACGGCATCCGGACGCTGGCGGCGGCCCCGGCGGGCGGCGGCGGCTCCGGCGCCGTCCCGCTCCCACCCAACATCCCCGCCCGCGGGAAGGACGCCGCCGAGCGCGCGGCGGCGTGGGACGCGCTGCTCGCCGACCTCGGCGCGCGGCCCCGCGGTTAGTACTCGGCGGCGATCGCGAACAGCTCGTCGACCGTGAACGCGACGGCGCTGCGGGGCACCTCGAGCACATCCGCCCCGGTCAGCACACGGCACCGCCCGTACTCGCGGCCGGACGGCTGCTCGTAGACGAGCACGCGCCGCTTGGGCTCGTGGACGATCCAGCAGACCTCGTGACCCGCGGCGGCGTAGATCGGGAGCTTGCGCTGGGCCTCGTACCACGCGCTCACCACCACCTCGACGACGAGGCGGCACCGTTCCGGAGCTCGCCCTCGGTCGCGGTGCGCGGGAAGCGCGAGGTCGGGCTCGGGCATCGACGTCGTGCCGGCACGGACGGGCGCCTGGATGCGAAGGTCTGCGAGGGCTGGGGCAAGGAGCCGCGTCAGCGCCTGGATCACGTAGACGTGCTCCTCCCCTTGCGGGGCCATCGAGACCACCTGGCCGTCGAGGAGCTCGACTTTGGCTTCCGCGAGCACGCCGCGGTCGCAGAGCGCCTCGTACTCCGCCAGCGAGAGCTCGTGCTGGACGGCCGGTGCGCGTGCCATGCGAGGAACCTTACCCTTTCGATCGACATGCAAGGCAGGAGCGCGGCGGCCGGCCCGTCTCGCCCCGTGTCGTCCGTACGGGAACCACTCCCCGAACCGGCGCACCACGGCCCCGGTCGCAGCCGGTAGGGTCGGCGGACACCCACCGCGCCGGCACACCGGAGGGCGGCGCGATCCCCCCATCCCCATGACACGGATCGTCGCCCCCGCGCTCGCGCTGCTGCTCTGCGCGCTCGCCGTGCTGCCCGCCCGGGCCGCGGCCGCGCCGAGCGTCCGCGTGAGCGGCCACACCAAGCACGTGGCCGCCGGCGGCGAGGTGCACGTCGACCTCGCCCTCGCCGGCCTGCGCCGCTGCGTCGTCCGGGCGGCCGGGGCGACCGGCACGCTCGACGTGCGCGGGGTCGCGGCGGCGCGCATCACGTTCCGCGCGTACCAGCGCGCCCGCACCGGCCGGTACACCATCCGCGTCGCCTGTCAGCCGCGCGCGCAGGTCGCGGCCGCGGTCCGCGTCAAGGGCACCCGCGCCGGGCCGAAGCGGCTGCTCGCCAGCGCGGCGCTCGTCCAGCTCACGCCGGCGGACGCGACAGGGCAGGAGCGCCTGGTCCCGGTGACCGCCGCCCCGCCGCCGGACCTGACCACCAGCCGCGCGCAGACCCCGCAGGTCCCGCCGCGGCCGAGCCCGGCCAGCGCCGTCCAGGCGCTCGAGGCCGCGGCGTACGCCCAGGCGCGCTGGGCCCTGCACGGCGCCGCGTTCGAGGCGATCTTCCGCACCGGCGCGTGCACCGACCTCGCGCAGCGCCGCCGGCCCGACATCGTCCGGCAGGCGACGCTCGCGATCTGGCACGACGAGTACCTGGGCGGCACCTTCGACGGCGGCGGCTGGGTCGCGCACGCGTGGGACGACAACGCGCGCTATGCCGGCCTGCCCACCGGGACCGTCCCGCGCGCGGGCGCGATCGCGGTGTTCGAGCCGGGCGTGCACGGGACGGGCGCGGTGACCGGCCACGTCGCGGTGGTGGAGGAGGTGCTGGCCGACGGTCGCTTCCGCACGACCGACATGAACGTCGGCGGCCCCTACCTCACCGCGTCGGTCACCCGCGCGCCCGAGCCCGGCATCAGCTTCGTGTACTGACCGCGGCGAGCGCGAGCGCCGCCGCGACGAGGCCGCCGGCCACCGCGAACGCGAGCTGGTAGCCGCCGTTCAGCGCGGTCAGCGCCGCGTCGCCGGCTGCCGCGAGGTCGTCGGTCCGCGCGCTCGCGACGCTCGTCAGGACCGCCACGCCGAGCGCGCCGCCGATCTGCTGCGTCGTGTTCGCCAGACCCGACACGAGCCCCGCGTCGTCCGGCGTCGCGGCGGCCATCGTCAGGGTCATCAGCGCGGGGAGCGCGAGCCCGCCGCCGAGGCCCATCAGGACCAGCCACGGCAGGAGCGCGACCGCGTACGCGCCCTCCTCGGGGACGAACGCGAGCCCGCCGAGGCTGACGGCGACCAGCGCCATCCCGGGCAGCAGCGTCCGCCGTGCGCCGAGCCGCGCGATGAGCTTCGCCGACAGGCCGAGCGAGACGACCGCGATGGTGAGCGCGATCGGCAGCACGCCGAGCCCGACCTCGACCGGGCCGTACCCGAGCACCCGCTGCAGGTACAGCGCGAGGAAGAACTGCTGGGCGAAGATGCCGGAGAGCATCACGAGCTGCACCGCGTTGGCGGCCGCGAGGCCGGGACGGCGGAACACGCGCAGCGGCACGAGCGGGGCGGCGGCACGCGCCTCCCAGGCGACGAAGGCGGCCAGCAGGAGCGCGGCGCCCACGCCGGCGACCGGTGCCGTCTCGGCCACCGCGTACACCGCGAGCATCAGCGCCGCGACGATCAGCACCGCGCCGGGGACGTCTGCGCCGCGGTGCAGCCCGAGGCCCGGGTCGCGCTCGATCAGCCGCAGGCCGCCGGCGAACGTGAGCAGGCCGATCGGCACGTTGACGAAGAAGATCGCGTGCCAGTCGAGCGCCTCGATCAGCACCCCGCCGGCGACGAGGCCGAGCGACGCGCCCGCCGCGCCGACGAACGCGTAGGCCGCCATCGCGCGGGCCTGCTCGTCGCGCTCGGGGAAGAGCGCGACGATCATCCCGAGGATCGGCGCGGTCGCGAACGCCCCGCCGGCGCCCTGGACGAAGCGGGCGACGATCAGCGCCGCGGCGCTCTCGGCCAGACCGCACGCGACCGACGCGAGCGTGAAGACGACGATGCCGCCGAGGAAGACCTGACGACGCCCGACGAGGTCGCCGAGCCGGCCGGCGAGGAGGAGCAGCCCGCCGAACGCGACGAGGTAGGCGGTGACGATCCACGCGAGGCTCGCGGGGCTCGCGCCGAGGTCGGCCTGGATGGTCGGGAGCGCGACGCTGACGATGGTCGTGTCGAGGATGACCATCAGGGCAGTCGCGCAGAGCACGAGCAGCGCGACGCCGCGGCGCGCGGGCGCGGCGGTGGGAGCGGGAGTGGGGACGGCGTCAACGGTGAGCACGGTCCGGACCGTATCAGATGATCCGATCTCGGATCATCTACGTCGGACCGGCGCGGGTCTCGCCTGCCGCCTAGGCCGCGAGCCTCCCGCCGACCAGGTGGCGCAGGGCGTCCATGAAGCGGTCGCGCTCGCCGGCCGGCAGCGACGCGAGCACGTCCTCCCGGATGCGGTCGGTGATCGCGTCGGCCTCCTCGGCCTTGCGGCGGCCCTCGGTCGTCACGTGGATGACGCGGGCGCGGCGGTCGGTCGGCGACGGGCGGCGCTCCGCCAGGCCCAGGCGCTCCAGCTCGTCGATGGTCGCGACCATCGTCGTCTTGTCGAGGCCGACCATCCGCGCGAGCTCGATCTGCGTGTGCTCGCCGGTCATCGCGGCGAGCAGCACGGGATGCGTGCGCGGCGTCAGGCCGACCTCGCCGATCGCGTCCATCAGCTCGCCGGTGAGCGACTGCGCGGCGCGGCCGAGCAGCCAGCACAGGTGGTTGGTCAGCTCGGGTGGAGCGGACGCGGGGGTGATCGTCGTCTGCGCGGTGCCCATGCAGACGATCCTACCGTGGATCGTCTAGACCGCAGACGATCTACCGCCCGGCCGCCCGCGCCTCGGCGCGCCAGTCGCTCGGCACGCCGGGGATCTCGCCGTTGCGGAACGCGTCGACGAAGCGCCGGTGGTCGTCGCGCGCGAGGTCCCCGTACTCGGCGCCGAACGCCGCGAGGTCGGCGACGAACTCGTCCTCGCGCCCGTCCACGACCGCGAGGATCGCCTCCTCGGTCTGGAACGGCACGAGCGTCTGGTCCGAGCCCGCGTCGCTCACGCAGTGGATCTTCGCCGTCGCCCGGCCCAGCTCGCACAGCAGCGGCAGCACCTCGTCCGGCTCGGTCAGCCCGTCCCAGTCGAGGTCGGCCTCGTACGGCGACAGCTCCTTGACGACCTGCCCGACGCCGCGCAGCTCCGTCCACCCGAGCCACGGGTCCGCGTGCGCCTGCAGCGCCCGCTGAGACACCGCCGTCCGGTGGCCCTGGTGCTCGAAGTACGACTGCACCTCGGGGTCGGTGACCACGCGCGACGGCGCCGCGACGTTGCCCTGCTTCATCGAGAGCACGACGTCGTTCTCCAGGGCCTGCGTGCGCCCCTCGATCAGCAGGTTGTACGCGGGCAGGCCGGCGCTGCCGATGCCGAACCCGCTGCGCCCGACGATGTCCTTCACCGCGTACGAGACCGAGTGCAGGCGCTTGACGGCCGGGATCGTCTCCAGGTAGCTCTGGTAGGCCGCCTCGACCTCCGCGCGCTCGTCGTCCTCGAGCATCCGCACGCCAGGTCCGGGCACGAACCGGCGGTCGGCGCCGGAGATCGTCGTCAGCCGGTCGAGCAGCTGCACCCGCGTGGCCTGGCGGGCGGTGAGCAGCACCTCGTGGACGATCCCGGTCGTCGAGTCGAGCGTGAGGCGGAACTCCTCGTCCTTCGTGCCCGTGACGAACGCGCGCACCTGCTCGAGGTACGAGCGGCCGTACGCCTCGATCAGCTCGCGGATCGTCCCGTCCGACAGCGCCTTGGAGAACCCGAGCAGCGCGACCGATGCCGCCATCCGCCGCAGGTCCCACGTGAACGCGCCGACGTACGCCTCGTCGAAGTCGTTGACGTCGAAGACGAGCACGCCCTCGGCGTCCATGTACGTCCCGTAGTTCTCGGCGTGCAGGTCGCCCTGGATCCACACGCGGCTCGTGCGCTCGTCCGCCCACGGATCCTCCAGGAGCGCCATGTCCGCGTAGTAGAGCGGCGCGCTGCCGCGGTAGAACGCGAACGGGTTCGCCGCCATCTTGCGGAACTTCGCGCGGAACGCGCGCGGGTCGGCCTCGATCAGGGGCGCGAACGCGTCGGCCAGGACGGAGACGATCTCGGCGCGGCGGGCGTCGCCGTCGGCGGCGAGCGAACGGACGTCGGAGGCGGGCATGCGCGCAGCCTACGCGCCCACCGCCGGATGCGACCGACGGGCTACGTGGCGGGAGCAGGGGACGGCATGCGCCGCACGAGCAGCCACGTCAGCCAGATGCCGAGCGCGAAGAGCGGCACGCCCATCGCCGTCCGCGCGACGCCCAGCGCGACGACGGCCGACGCCAGGTAGAGCGGGAGCTGGACCGCGAGCCGCAGCCCGAACAGCCCGGCCCACAGCCACGACGCGCGCGCGAACGCGCGGTACCGGCGCGGGTCGTCACGCCAGCCCTGGTGCTCGCCGTCGAGCTGCCCGACGATCACGCCGACCAGCGGCCAGCGGACGGCGATCGAGATGAGGAACGCCGAGCCGTACGCGACGTTGAGCAGGAGGCCGGGGAGGAAGAAGTTCTCCGCCTTGCCGCTGCGGGCCGCGATGAACGCCGCGAACGCGACGCCGACCAGGCCGGACAGCGCGTGGCGCGGCGACTCGTGCTTGGCCAGCCGGACGACGGCCAGCACGAGCGCGAGGCCGACGGCGACGCCCGCGGCGACGTTCGTCTCCTGCCCGGACGCGGTGTAGGCGACGACGTACGCGACCGCGGGCAGCGCGGTCTCGGCCATGCCCCACGGCCCGCCGACGACCTCGGCGAGGTTCGGGGGCTCCTGGGCGTTCTCCAGGTCGATGTCAGGTCGGCGTGCGATGGACCTCATGATGGCGAACCGGACGCTGCTGCTGTCCGTCCAAGGTCACACCGCCGCCGCCTGAGCGCGTACCGTCGGCGCGGATGACCACGATCGTGCGTGCCGACGCCGCCCGCCTCGACGACCTGCGCCCGCTGTGGCTCGCCCTGCGCGAGCACCACGGCGCGGTGACCACGCACTGGGGGCCGCTGCGGCCGGAGGACGAGTCGTGGGAGCGGCGCCGCGCGACCTGGGGCGCGATCCTCGAAGAGGGCGGAACGCTGTTCGTCGCCGAGGAGCCGGGCGGCCGGCCCGTCGGGCTCGCGATCTGCGAACGGGAGGAGGGCGGCTCGCCGACCTGGCAGTGGCCGCAGGACTTCCTGGCGCTCGTCGACCTCATCGTCCTGCCGGACGCGCGCGGCGGCGGGGTGGGGGAGGCGCTGCTGCGCGCGGTGGAGGACGAGGCGCGCGAGCGGGGCGTGGCGGCGGTCGACATCAACATGGCCGCGCCGAACGACCTCGCCCGCCGCTTCTACGAGAAGCACGGCTACCGCGTCGACCTCGTGACGTACCGCAAGCCCCTGGACGCCACCACCTGATTCGCGCCGGAGGTCCCGGGTAGGGCCGTCCGCGATGACGACCTTGCGCGGCACCGACCCCCTCTGGCTCGCCGACGACCGCGGCCCGGCCCGCGCCGCGGCACCGTCCCGGCTCACCGCGGACCTCACCGTCGACGTCGCGGTGATCGGCGGCGGGCTCGCGGGCGCGACCGTCGCGTACGTCCTCGCGCGGGAGGGGCGGAGCGTCGCGGTGCTCGAGCGCGGCACGGTCGCGGGCGGCGCGACCGGCTACACGACGGCGAAGGCCAGCGCGCTCCAGCAGACCAAGCTCGTCGACGTCCGCAAGCAGCACGGCGACCAGGGCGTCGCGGCGTACGCGGCCGCGAGCACCGGCGCGGTGGTCTGGATCGAGGCGCGCGTGCGCGAGCACGACATCGACTGCGCGTTCGAGCGCGTCGCCGACCACACGTACGCGGCCACCGGCGAGCAGGTCTCCAAGGTCGAGGACGCGCACGCCGCCGCGCTCGCGGCCGGGCTCCCGGCGGTCCTCACCACCGACACGCCGCTGCCGTTCGCGGTCGCGCAGGCCGTCCGCCTGGAGGGCCAGGCGCAGTTCCAGCCGGTCTCCTACACGCGCGCGCTGCTCGCGGCGGCCGGCGCGCAGGTCTACGAGCACACCGCGGTGACGGGCGTGAGCGAGGGCGACCCGTGCGCGGTCGAGACCGAGGACGGCCACACCGTCACGGCCCAGGAGGTCGTGGTCTGCACGAACTACCCGCTGCTCGACCGCGGGCTGTTCTTCGCGCGCACCGAGGCGACGCGGTCCTACCTCGTCGCCGCGCCCCTGCGCGACGGCGCCACGGTGCGGGAGGGGATGGCGATCAGCGCGGGCACGCCGACGCGCTCGGTCCGCACCTACACCGGCCCGGACGGCACGCGCTGGCTGCTCGTCGGCGGCGAGGGCCACCTGACCGGCGCGCGGAAGGCCGAGCCCGAGCGCTACGAGCAGCTCGTCGCGTTCGCGCAAGAGCACTACGACGTCGGCGACGTCGTGCACCGGTGGTCGACGCAGGACGGGATGCCGGCCGACAAGCTCCCGTACGCGGGGCGCTACACGCCGACCTCCAAGCACCTGTGGGTCGTCGGCGGCGGGCAGAAGTGGGGGATGACGAACGCGACCGCGGGCGCGCTCGTCGTGGCGGACCGCATCCTCGGCCGCCAGAACCCCTACGCGGACCTGCTCGACCCGAACCGGCTGACGATCCGCAGCGCGCCGGAGGTCGCCAAGGCGCAGCTGTGGGTCGGCGCGCACTTCGTCGGCGACCGGCTCAAGCCCGTGCTGGCGAGCGATCCGTCCGAGGTGCCGCCCGGCGAGGCGCGCGTGCTGCGCCACCGCGCGCTCGGGAAGGTCGGCGTCTTCCGCGACGACGACGGCGGGCTGCACGCGGTCTCGCTGCGCTGCACGCACCTCGGCTGCCTGACGGTGTTCAACGACGCCGAGCGGTCGTGGGACTGCCCGTGCCACGGCTCACGGTTCGACGTGGACGGCAACGTGCTGTCCGGGCCGGCGACGAAGCCGCTGGAGCGGCGCGAGGTCTAGCGCTCTGCGGCGCCGGGTCCGAGCACGTCGCTCGCGAGCTCGCCCGTCTGCACCGCCCACAGCGCCGCGTACCGCCCGCCGAGCGCGACGAGCTCGTCGTGCGTGCCCGCCTCCGCGACCGCGCCCGCGTGGACGACGTGGATGCGGTCGGCGTGGCGGATGGTGGAGAGGCGGTGCGCGATGACGATCGTCGTCCGCTCGTGCGAGACCTTCAGCAGCGCGTGCTGGATCGCGGCCTCGGTCTCGTTGTCGACCGCGGACGTCGCCTCGTCGAGCACGAGGATCGCCGGGTCGCGGACGAGCGCACGGGCGATGGTGAGGCGCTGGCGCTGGCCGCCGCTGAGCCGCACGCCGCGCTCGCCGACCGCCGTGTCGTAGCCCTGCGGGAGCGCGGTGACGAACTCGTGCGCCTCGGCCAGCTCGGCGGCCGCGCGCAGCTCCTCGTCGGTCGCGTCCGGGTTGCCGTAGCGGAGGTTCTCGGCGACCGTCCCGTCGAACAGGAACGTGTCCTGGCCGACGTAGCCGATCGCGCCGCGCAGGCTCTGGAAGCTCAGCTCCTCCACCGGCACGCCGTCGAGGGTCAGCGCGCCGCCGTCGCGGTCGTAGAGCCGCAGCAGGAGCTTGACGACGGTCGACTTGCCCGCGCCGGTCGCGCCGACGATCGCGTGCGTCTCGCCGGCGGCGATGTCGAGATCGAGCCCGCGCAGCACCTGCGCCCGCGGCTCACCGTCCTCGCCGCCCGCGTAGGAGAACGTCACGCCGTCGAACCGCACGGCGCCAGCGACCGGCTGCGGCAGCTCGCGGCCGCCGGGCTTGACGCCGATCGGCGCGTCGAGCAGGTCGAGGATGCGCGAGATCGAGGCGAGGCCGCGCTGGTAGAGGTCGAGCGTCTGGCCCAGCTCGGTCAGCGGCCACAGCAGCCGCTGGGTCATGAAGACGAGGACCGAGTAGAGCCCGACCTCGAGGTCGCCGTTGAGCGCCGCGTTGCCGCCGAGCACGAGCGTGACCGTGAAGCCGACGAGGATCGCCATCCGGATCAGCGGGACGAACGCCGAGCTGAGCGTGATCGCCTTGCGGTTGGCGTCCGCGTAGTCGCGCGAGACCTCCGCGAGCCGCCTGGCCTCGCGCTCCTCCGCGCCGAACGCCTTGATCGTCGCGATGCCGCCGAGGTTGCCGCCCATCAGCCCCCCGAGCCGGCCGGCCTCCTCGCGGACCTGCGCGTACCGCGGCCCGAGCCGCTTCTGGAAGAGCAGCGAGCCGGCGATGATGACCGGGATCGGCAGGAACGCCAGGACCGCCAGCAGCGGCGAGATCGCGAAGAAGACGATGCCGACCGCCACGACGTTCGTGGCGGTGAGGATGATCTGCGCGGCCCCGATGTCGAGGAACCGCTCGAGCTGGTTGACGTCGTCGTTGAGGATCGTCAGCAGCCGCCCGGACGCGCGGTCCTCGAACCACGCCAGCTCCAGGTCCTGCACGTGCCGGTACGCGTCGGTCCGCAGGTCGTGCTGGAGGTCCTGCGAGAGGTTGCGCCACAGCTGCTGGGAGAGGAAGTCCGTCAGCGACTCCAGCGCCCACACCACCGCCGTCGCCGCGCCGAGGATCAGCAGCTGGTCGGAGCGGTCGTCGACCCCGAACCACTGCGCCACGAAGCTCTCGTCGTCGCGCACCACGATGTCGATCGCGACGCCGATCAGCAGCTCGGGCGCGATGTCGAACAGCTTGTTGAGGACCGTCAGGATCGTCGCGCGGACGACCCGGGGCCGGTACTTCGGCGCGCGCCGCCAGAGGCGGACGAGCGGATGGGTCTCCGGGACGTCGGGCACCGGACCAGAGTAGGGCGGCCTAACCTGAGGACATCGGCCCAGCGGGCGGCGTTGCGCGGTGGGGCGGTCCTACGCTGTCAGCGCCCATGCCGCCCTCCCGCCGCCTCTTGCTCACGCTCGCCGCAGGCCTTCTCGCCGTGCCGACCGCCGCGTCCGCCGAGCCGGTCGTCGTCGCAGGGCCGCCGCTGCCGTCCGCCGGTTCGAACGCCGAGGCGCCGCCGCAGCCGCGGCTGCTCGCGGAGGTGCGCGAGGGGAGGCTGTGCCTCTCCAGCGCGTCCGGGACCGAGCTCGGCCCGGACGGGGAGGCGACGCGGGACGCGTATGTCGAGGCGGCCGTCGAGCGCTCCGCCTGCGAGGTCGTGCCCGCCGAGGACCTGTTCAGCCCGCTCCACCTCGAGACGCCGTCCTACCAGGCGGACGTGGTGGGCGGCGCCGTGCGCGCCGACGTCGCCGTCGTCGAGCTGCGCGCGGCCGGCGGCGCGCTGACGCGGATGCCGACCGTGCCGGCGCCGCCCGCTTTCGCGGGGACCGTGGCGGCGGGCCTGCGGTTCTACGTCGGGACGCGGCCGGAGCGCGTCCTGACCGAGCGGCTGCTGGCCGCGGACGGCAGCGTCGTCCACGAGGAGGACGAGGACCGCGACGGGCTCCTCGTGCGCGGGCCGCGCCGCGTGGCCGCGGGCGCCGGCTGGTCGGCGGCGGTCGAGGTGCGCCACCAGCTCGCGCCAGCGCGCGGCGACGCCGGCCGCCGTGTGCGCGCCACGTGCCTGGTCGTCCGGCGCGCGCCCGACGACCCGAGCATGGGCGGGCGCACCTGCTTGGACCCGGGCGCCGGGGTCAGCGCCGCGTACTTCCCGGACGTGGGCTGCGGCCCCCGCGGCCGGCACCTCGTGGCCGGCTTCGCCCGGGCGGGCGCCACACCCAGCACGATCGTGACCACCAGCGGGCGCCGGCACGCGATCCGCTCGCTTCCGGTCCCGGCCGGCTTCGGCGAGCCGTCGCTGCGCGTGGTGCTCGGCGCGGCCGGTCCCGGCGACGGGATCCGGTGGGTCGAGGGCGGTCCGATCGACCACGCGCACGCCCTCCCGCCCACGCGGCTGCTGTCCTGCTCTTCCCGGACCTCCAGCAGCTGGTTGGTCGTGAACGACGGCGGTCCGGCACTCGGCGGCGAGACCGTGCTCCACCCGGCGGGCGCCGGCGGACCGCGGCTGTACGTGCGCGATCGCGGCGCCGAGCTGTGCACCGCGGTCAAGCGGGGCGTGCGCGCAGGCGACTGCGCGGTGCCGAAGCCGGGCCTGCTGTTCTCCTGGGTGGGGTCAGCGCGCCGGTACACGGTGATCGCCGGCGTCGTCGACGCGCGCGTGCGCGCGGTGCGGGTGCGGCTCGCCTCGGGCAGGCAGGTGACCGTCCCGGCCGCGCCCGATCCCGCCTACACTGGCCGGTACGCGCGGACGGTCGCGTTCTTCGCCTACGCCGCGCCGCCCGGCGATCGCGTCGTGGGGACGCAGTCGGTCCTGCCGGGCGGCACCCGGTCCCCGTTCGAGGAGCCGGTCGCGCCGCCCACGCTGACCACCGACGCCGTCCATCAGGCGACGGTGCGGATCGGCGGCCGCCGCCGCACGATCGTCACCGCGCCGACGACGAGGCCCGGGGTGCCGTGCCTCGTGGTGACGGCCGGGACGCCGCTGCGCAAGGGCGACCGGTGCCCGTTCGAGCGGTCGCTCGACCTCGGCCTGCAGGCCAAGGCCGGCTGCCGCACCGGCCTGACGGTGGCGGGCCTGATCGCGGGGGGCGCGCGCACGGTGGTCGCGGTCCTGCGGAGCGGCCGCCGGATCGTGCGGCCCGTCGTGCGGCTGCGTGACGGCGAGCACGGCTTCGCGTCCGTGCCGGTCCCGCGGCGGGCGGCGGTCGCGCGGGTCGAGCTGCGCGGTCCCGACGGCGCGCTGCTGCACCGGTACCGGCTGCCCGCTCCGCCGGCTTCCGCGCACTGCGGCTACGCGACGTACGTCGACGACGAGGTCACCGTCCGGTCGTAGCGTCCCGCTCGCGGGCCCCCGTCGTCGCGAGCACCGTGCCCGTGACCAGCTCCGGGTCGTCCCACATCGGGATGTGCCCGCAGCCGGGCAGCAGGACCGTCCGCGCGTCGGGGAGCGCGGTGCGGGTCGGGCGGATGAGGCGGTCGCGCTCGCCGAACGCGAGCGTCACCGGGACGTCGACCTCGGCGGGGTCGCGGAAGTGGTCCTGGCGCATCGCGGTGCTCGTCGCGACGTAGGCCGTCGCGCGGGCGTAGGAGCTGATCATCCGCCAGGCAGCGTGGTACGGAACGCGGTCCGGGCGGGCGACGAACGGGGCGAGGATCGCGCGGCGCGCGGGCGGCGGGACGAGCAGCAGCGGCAGCAGCGGGCGCAGGCGGCGGGCGAGCTCGTAGCCGCGGCTGCGCGACGTCTCGCCCGCCCGGAGCACCGGCGCGCCCCAGAGGCCCGCCGGGCACAGGCCGGTCACGGTGACCGCGCGGCCCAGGCGCGCCAGCTCCAGCGCCACCCAGCCGCCGAGCGAGTTGCCGGCGACGTGCGCGCGCTCGATCTCCAGCTCGTCCAGCAGCGCTTCGACCGCGCCGGCCAGCGCCCGCGGCGTCGGGGTCGCGCCGTCGGGCAGCGGAGCGGACCGGCCGAAGCCCGGCAGGTCGACCGCGAGCACGTCGTGGTGGGCGGCGAGCGCGTCGAGCACGGGCTCCCACACGCACAGCTCGCCGCCCAGGCCGTGCAGGAGGACGAGCGGCTCGCCGGCGCCGGTGCGGCGGTGGTTCAGGGAGGAGGACACCATCCAAGGAGATACGACGATCACTCCAGGGTCGGATGACGGGGGATTCCCCGATGTCCGGATCAGGGCCGCCCGGGATGGTGCTCATCACACCCACGCACCCGTCTTCCGAGGAACCGAACCCCGATGCACCCCCGCAAGCTCACGCGCCTCGCGCTCGTCCTCGCCGGCCTCGCCGCCGGCGCCACCGCCTGCGCCGACGACAGCCCGAGCCGCGCCGACTTCACCAAGCAGGCCAACGAGCTGTGCCGCGCCGCCAACGCCAAGATCGCCGCGATCCCCGAGCCGTCCGACGTGGCCGGGCTGGGCAGCTACATCCGGCAGCTCAAGAGCGTCACCGCGGGCGCGGTCGACGACTTCGCCGAGCTGAAGACGCCCGCCGAGCTGCGCAACGACGCCGAGGCGTACGTCGCCAACGGCCGTCGTGTGGTCGCGCTCGCCGACCGCCTCGCCGCCGCGACGACGTCCGGCGACGAGGAGGCGATGAAGGAGCTGCAGGCCGAGGGCGACCGGCTCGACGCGGACTCCGACGAGCGCGCCGCGGCCATGGGCCTGAGCGAGTGCGCCAACGACGCGTAGCCCGCTAGCAGCGCGCGAGCGGCAGGGCGGCGGTGACCTGGCAGGCGACCGCCGTCTTGCGCACCGCCGCGCCGTCGAGCGCGACGAACCGCACCGTGAACGCCCCGGCGGCCGCGGCATCGGCGATGCGGGTCAGCGCGCGCACGCCGGCGCTGTCCACGAAGGTGAGCCCGTCGAGGTCGAGCACGAGCTCCATGCCGGGGTCGACGAGGGCTTCCACGGCGGTGGTGAGGTCCGGCGCGCTTGCGATGTCCAGCTCTCCGCCGAGGATGAGCCGCAGCGAGGAGCCCTCGCACCAGCCGGAGAGCTCCAGACCTGATGAGTGAGCGTCGTTCAGCACGCTCCCAGAGTCGGCCATGCCCCGCCGGCGTTGAGTGCGGTGGGAGGTTCGTGGCGCGCCTAGACTGACCTCATGTCGCTGCATCGCGGGATCGACGGCTCCGAGCCGCTCCGGCCCGACTCCGTGACCGGCGGGGCGGGGCCCCGGGTGATCCGCCGCACGACGCGGACGAACGTCCTGGCCGAGGGGACGCTCGCGTGCCCGCGGTGCGATGCGCCGGTGGCGCCCGACGCCGGGCCGCTCGACGTCACCGCCCACCTGGGCTGCCCGTACTGCGGCCACGCCGGCGCGGTCCGCGACTTCCTGTCGCTCGCCGCGCCGACCCGACCCGCACGCGTGGTCGTGCGGGTCGTGGACCGCGGGATCCGGCTGCGCCGGGCCTAGCGGCTCAGCCGGTCCGGCCGAGCTTGCCCGGCCGCTTCGTGACGGTCTTGCCGTTCTTGTCGATCACCCGCAGCTTGAGCGTGACGCGGCTCGTGATCGGGCCTGGGCGCACGGCGCGGTAGGCGATCACGATCTGCCGGGTCGTCAGGTCCATCGGGAGGATCAGCGTGAGCTTGCCGTCCTTGCGCGTCTTCAGGCCGGTCTTGGTCAGCTGCTTGAGCTTCCCCTTCGACCCGTTGCGGTGGTAGACGTCGAGCCGCGCGCCCTGGATCGACTTGCCCTTCTCGTTGACCAGCCGGCCGCGGATGACGACGCGGCGGCCGTAGCGGGCGGTGATCGAGAGCTTGCGGTTGCGGTCGAACCAGCCGCGCAGCTTGCCCTTGACCGACGCGTTGATGCCGTTCGGGCGGCCGGAGCTGGCGGTCCTGACCGGGGCGTTCGCGACCGTGATGGGCTTCGCGGCGACGACGGTGGAGCGGTTGCCCGACGCGTCCTCGACCAGCACGCTGACGGTGTGCGCGCCGTTGGCGAGCGTCGTGGTGTCGACCGCGGCGCTCATCCCGGTCTGCTCGAGCGGGCACGGGACGGGGGTGAGGAACTCGTAGGCGTCGAGGTTCGCCGGGTCCGCGTCGGCGCAGCCCGCGGCCGGGACCGGGTTGACCGCGGTCGTCTTGCCGTCGACCTCGACGATCGAGCGGTACAGGCCGCCGCCGACGTCGGTCGCGTTCCAGGTCGCGGTGATCGTGCCGGACACCGGGCCGGCGGCGCCGGGCAGCGTGCCGCCGACGCTCGACAGCACCGGGGCGGACTGGTCGCGCAGCGTGATCGACGCGCGCGGGACCTCGACGCGCACCGCCGGCGCGCTGCAGGTCGACGTCTGGATCGTCGCGCAGCCGGCGCGGAACCCGACGACACCCGCGTCGAGGTTCGGGAAGTCGGCCGGGCCGTCGAGGTCGGTCGTGCACTTCGACGCGCCGCCGGCCTCGCAGGACTCGAGCTCCTTGGCGTCCGCGTAGAGCGTGTACGCCCACCGCTCGGGGTTGCCGGCGAAGCCCGCGGTGCGGCGGTGCAGGCGGGTGCGCGTGATCCGCGACCCGGCCGGCGCGACGAACCGGTGCTCGGCGCCCTGGCCGCCCTGCCACGGGCCGCTGCCGCGGAGCTGGAGCGACAGCACGCCGCCGGTGGCGCACTCGTTCGAGGCGACGGCATCGCCGCCGACGAGCGGCTCCCAGCCGCTGATCGGCGCGGGCGCGCCCGTCGGGCCCTGGCAGGCGTAGACGGTGTAGTCGGCGCTCGCCGCAGCGGGCGCCGCGAGACTGGCCGCGGCGGCGACGGCCGCGGCGAGACGGATCGGCTTCAAAGGGGTCCTTACTCCGGGGAACGAGAGCGCGGCGAGGCAACGCCGCGCGGGCGATCATGACCGTCTCGACCGCCACACGCGGAGCTTGCAACGAGTCTTGCCCGCCGCACCGGAATCCGGGCCTATGTCGTGGCGGTCGCCGGACGGCGCATCCGGCTCCCGTCACGGAGGCCGGTGAGCGTGAGCGCGAGCCCCGCCACCGCCGCTCCGAGCGGCACCAGCAGCGCCGCCTTGATGCCGTCGAGCTGCTCGCGCGGCGCGGCGTCCTCGCCGGCCGTGCCGACGAGCACCGCGGTCACGCCGGCGAGGCCGAGCGCGGCGCCGAACTGGAAGGACGTGTTGAGCAGGCCGCTGGCGAGCCCCTGCTCGTCCTCCCGCACGCCGTCGGTCGCGGCGATGGTCAGCGGCCCGTAGGTGAGCGCGAACGTGAACCCGACGAGGACCATCGTCGGCAGCATGCCCGTCACGTAGCCGGACTCCAGGCCGACGGGCACGAAGAGCGCGAACGCCGCGACGCCCGACGCCAGCCCGGCCGCGATGACCTTCGTCGTCCCGAACCGCGCGACCAGGCGCGGCGTGAGCGTGGGGGCGAGGATCGCGTCGATGCCCGCGGGCAGGAGCGCGACGCCGGCCTCCAGCGCCGACCAGCCGCGCACCTGCTGGAGGTAGAGCGCGACGAGGAACTGGAAGCCGAAGAACGCGCCGGCGAGGACGATCGCGCCCGCGTTGGCACGGAGCAGCGGCGCCGAGCGCAGGAGGCCGAGGCGCAGGAGCGGCGCGGGCGTGCGACGCTCGATCGCGATGAACGCCGCGAGCAGCGTGCCGGCGCCCAGGCCCGTCGCGGCGGTGGCGGCGAGCGCGATGTCGGGCGCGCGGACGACGGTGTAGACGAGCAGCAGCATCGCGCCGGTGACGGTGAGGGCGCCGGGGAGGTCGAAGGACCGGGGCGCCGCGGGGGTGGCGCCGGCGGGCGCCGGACCGGGGGCGGGGGCGGGGTCGTGGGGGAGCAGCCGGAGCGCGGCAGGCAGCAGGAGCGCGGTGAGGATCACGGGCGCGAAGAACACCCAGCGCCAGCCGAGCTCGGTCAGCAGGCCGCCGACCACGAGCCCGAGCGTGAACCCGGCTGCGGCGGTGCCCGCGTAGATCAGCAGCGCCTGGTTGCGCGCGCGGCCTTCGGCGAACGAGGTCGTGATGATCGACAGGCCGGCCGGCGTCATGAACGCGGCGGCGACGCCGGTGACGAAGCGGGCGACGATCAGCACCCAGCCCTCGGGCGCGAGCCCGCCGAGGCCGGAGAAGACGAGGAAGACCGTGAGCGCGGCGAGGAAGACGCGTCGGCGCCCGAGGAGGTCCGCTGCCCGGCCACCGAGGAGCATGAAGCCGCCGTAGCCGAGGACGTAGGCGCTGACGACCCACTGGAGCGCGCCGGTCGACATGCCGAGGTCGGCGCGGATCGAGGGCAGCGCGACGCCCATCATCGACACGTCGATCCCCTCCAGGAAGATCGCGGCGCAGAGGACGAGGAGGACGGCGATGGCGTGGCGGTCGAGGCGGTCGTGGTGCTCGGGCAAGGCAGGTGACCCTCCGGGTTGGGTGGTTCCGTTTGAGAACTGACCCCACTATGCGGCACCATTGGGGGCGATGGAAGACGGCACTTCGAAGTCACCTGGTGACTTCTGCGATACCGCCCCGAGCGCCGATCACGACTGGGACCCGTACCAGTGGGACCGCCGCAGCGACTGCGAGGTGCGGCAGATCCTCGACCGCATCGCCGACAAGTGGTCGCTGCTCGTGATCGCGCTGCTCGAGTCGCGGCGGATGCGCTTCAGCGAGCTGCGGCGCTCGATCGACGGGGTCAGCCAGCGGATGCTCACCGTCACGCTGCGCCAGCTCGAGCGCGACGGGCTGGTCGAGCGGACGGTCTACCCGGAGGTCCCGCCACGGGTCGAGTACGCGCTGACGCCGCTCGGCTCGACGCTCCACGCCACGATCCAGTCGCTGGTGACGTGGACCGAGACCCACCAGGCGGAGATCGCCGCGGCGCGGTACGACTACGACGCGCGCGAGGCGGCGGCTGCAGCCGCAGCGGCGGCGCCGCCCGGGCCGGAGGCCGCCAAGCGGTAGGCCTGCGGGCTCAGCCCGTGGTGGCGCTTGAACGCGGTGGAGAGCGCGAACGGGCTGCCGTAGCCGACCTGCGCGGCGACGCTGCCGATCGTCGCGTCCGGCTCGCGCAGCAGGTCGGCCGCGAGCGTCAGGCGCCAGTCGGTGAGGAACGTCATCGGCGGCTCGCCGACCAGCTCGGTGAAGCGCCGCGCGAGCGCCGCGCGCGACACGCCGACCTCGTGAGCCAGCGACGCCACCGTCCACGGGTGCGCGGGCTGGTGGTGCAGGAGCTTGAGCGCCGGGCCGACGACCGGGTCGCCCTGCGCGCGGTACCAGCGCGGCGCACCGCCGTCGGGGCGGGCGAACCACGCGCGCAGCGTGGCGATGAGGAGCAGGTCGAGGAGCCGGTCGAGCACCGCCTCCTGACCCGGCTCGTCCTTGACGACCTCGCTTCCCATGAGCGTGACGACCGGGCTGTGCTCGGCCGCGTCGGGGAGCACGACGAGCGGTGGGAGCGCCTCCAGCAGTCGTCGGCCGACCTCGCTGTGCAGCGCGTACGTCCCGACGAGGAACACCGACGCGCCGTCCGCCGCGTTGCCCCACGTGCGCACGCCGAGGCCCATCGGCTGGCGCAGCGGCGTCCCGTCGGGCGCGCGGCACTCCTGACCGGGGTGGATCACGACCTGCACCGGTGTGCCGGGGTTGTCGGCGAACGTGTAGGGCTCGGGACCGCGGACGATCGCGACCGCGCCCTCGGGGACGGTGACCGGCTCCATCCCGTCGAACCACACGTACGACGCGCCGCGGACCATCGCGACGAGCGTGAGCGGCGCCTCGTCCTGCACGCGGATCGCCCACGGCGGGTCCATCAGCGAGCGGAGGATGAACGCCTCGCGGGCGCGAGGTCCGTCGAGGAGGCCAGCGAGCGCGTCCATGGAGCGATCGTAGACGATCGCGCATGGATCGGAGCGGATGAGCTATGGACCGTCTCATCAAACGCGGGTGGAATCTCCGCCATGACCTCCACCGCACCCACCCTGATCATCGGCGGCACCGGCAAGACCGGCGCCCGCGTCGCTGCGCTCCTGCGGGACCGCCGCCTCCCGGTCCGCACCGCCGCCCGCTCCCGCGCCGACGTCGTGTTCGACTGGCACGACGCTGCCACGTGGCCCGCAGCGCTCGACGGCGTGCGCGCCGCGTACATCACGTTCGCGCCCGACCTCGCCGTGCCGGGCTCCGTCGGGCTCGTCCGCGCGTTCGCGTCCGCCGCCGTCGACCGCGGCATCCGCCGCCTCGTGCTCCTGTCGGGGCGCGGGGAGGAGGAGGCGCAGCGGGCCGAGCAGGCGCTGCTCGAGGTCGCGCCCACGAGCACGATCGTCCGGGCCAGCTGGTTCATGCAGAACTTCGACGAGAGCTACCTGCTCGAGCCGGTCCTGGAGGGCGTCGTCGCGCTGCCGGCCGGGCAGGTCCCCGAGCCCTTCGTCGACGCCCGCGACATCGCGGAGGTCGCGGCCGCCGCGCTGACCGGGGACGGCCACGCCGGTGAGGTGTACGAGGTGACGGGTCCGCGGGCGCTGACGTTCGCCGAGGCGGTCGACGAGATCGCGCGCGCGTCCGGCCGCCGCCTCGCCTACGTGCCGGTCACGCTGGACGAGTACACCGCGGCGGCGACGGAGGCCGGCGTCCCCGAGGACATCGTCGCGCTCCTGCGCTACCTCTTCGAGGAGGTGCTGGGCGGTGACAACGGCCGGCTCGCGGACGGCGTCCAGCGTGCGCTCGGACGCGCGCCGCGCGACTTCGCCGACTACGCGCGCGACGTCGCCGCGACCGGGGTATGGAGCTCCACGGCGGCGGGGGCCTGAGCACGCCATGTCGACCTCGCTCTCCGCGCTCGCGGTCGTCACCGCCGTGGCCTGCGCCCTGACGGGCGGCGTCCTGTTCGCGTTCTCGAGCTTCGTCATGCCGGCCCTGCGCGCGCTCCCGCCCGCGCAGGGCCTCGCGGCGATGCAGTCGATCAACGTCAAGGCGATCACGCCCGCCTTCATGCTGCTGTTCAACGGGAGCGCGCTGCTGGCGCTCGCGTGCGTCGTCGCCGGCGTGGTCGCGTTCGGCGACGCCCACGGCCCCTGGCTCGTGGCGGGCGGCGCGCTGTACCTCGTCGGCGGGTTCGGCCTGACCGCCGGATACCACGTGCCGCGCAACGACGCGCTGGCGCGGCTCGACCCCGCCGCGCCGAACTCGGCCGGCGCGTGGCGCCGGTACGACCGCGAGTGGACCCGCATGAACCACGTCCGCACCGCCGCCTGCGCCGCCGCGAGCGCGGCGCTGATCGTCGCGCTCCTCGCGTGAGGCGTTCCCGCGGGAACGCCGCCGTGTCCGTTCCGTCCGAGCATGACGCGAACATATGTTCGTGTTCGGACGGAACCACGACACGGGACGGAAGCGATGAGGACGATCGACGAGCTGGCCGACGAGATCTCCCTGCTGGCGGGGCACATCAACGCCGCGATGGCGCGATGGCTCGAGCTGGTCGCGGAGTTCGACGAACGCGAGGGGTGGGCCGAGTGGGGCTGTCGCTCGTGCGCGCAGTGGGTGTCGTGGCGCTGCTCGATCGCCCCGGGTCCGGCGCGCGAGCACGTGCGCGTCGCGCGGCGGCTGCGCGAGCTGCCCGCGATCCGCGACGCGTTCGCGGCCGGCGAGCTGAGCTACTCGAAGGTCCGTGCGCTCACGCGCGTCGACGGCGTCGAGGCGGAGGAGCCGTTGCTCGCGCTCGCGCGGACGTCGACTGCCGCCCAGCTCGAGCGGGTCGTGCAGGCGCATCGCGGGGTCACGCGCGAGTCGGCCGCGCGCATCCACGAGGAGCGCCACCTGACCTGGTTCCACGACGACGACGGTGCGCTGGTCCTCAAGGCGCGGCTGTCACCGGACGAAGGTGCGGTCCTCCGGAAGGCGCTGGAGGTGATGGCCGCGCGGGAGGGGCCGCAGCCGCGGCCTCAGGACGTTCCCGCGGGAACGCCGGCGCCACCGGATCCGGTGACGCGCGACCGCGAGCTCGACGCGCTCGTGCTCATGGCCGAGCAGACCTTGGCCGCCGAGCAGGAGCCTGCGGGGAGGAGCGGCGGCGACCGCTTCCAGGTCCTCGTCCATGTCGACGCCGACGATGGGCCCGCGGCCGGCGGCGGGGCGCACCTCGACGACGGCCCCGCGCTCGCACGGGAGACGGTGCGACGGCTGTGCTGCGATGCGAGCCTCGTCGGGATCCGGGAGCGGGATGGCGCGCCGCTGGACGTCGGACGCAAGACGCGCTCCATCCCGCCGGCGCTGCGGCGGGCGCTCCGGGCGCGCGACCGCGGCTGCCGGTTCCCGGGGTGCACACAGCACCGATGGGTCGATGCGCACCACGTCGAGCACTGGGCCGACGGCGGTCGCACGGCGGTCGGGAACCTCGTGCAGCTGTGTCGTCACCACCACAGGCTCGTGCACGAAGGCGGCTTCCGGGTGGAGCGCGACGACGCCGGCGGATTCCTCTTCCGGCGGCCGGACGGGCGCGCGCTCGACGTGGTGGTTCCGCCGCGAGACGCGCCCGCTCCGCTGGGGCCGGCCGCGGTGGTGGAGGAGAACGAGCGGCGCGGGCTGGCGATCACTGCGATGTCCACGGTGCCCGACTGGTACGGCGATCGGCTCGACCTCGACCTCGCGGTGGAGTCGCTCCTCATCGCCGAGCGCGCGGTGTAGCGTCCGCGGCATGAGCACGCAGACCGCATCCGAGAGCACGACGCCACTGGTCACCGGCACGGACTTCATCGCGATCCCGACCCGCGACTACGAGGCCGCCGCGAAGTTCTACGGCGAGATCCTCGGCCTCCCGTTCGCCAAGCGGTGGGGGCAGATGCCGGCCGGCGAGTTCGAGACCGGCAACCTGACGATCGCGCTGATGCAGATGGAGGCGTTCGGCCAGGAGTTCGCGCCGCACGTGGGTCCTGTCGCGCTGCAGGTCGACGACGTGCACGCGGCGCGGGAGCGGCTCGAGGCGGCTGGCGTCACGTTCGTCCCGGACACGATCGACAGCGGCGTCTGCCACATGGCGATCTTCAAGGACCCGGACGGGAACTCGCTGATGCTCCACCACCGCTACGCGCCGAAGGACGCCAAGCCGACGATCGCCTAGCTGCGGGTTTCCACGGACGAGGTCTGCACGTCGCCGCGGAGGGCGCGGCGGCGAGGCGGACCGATCATCAGGCCATGAAGCTCGCTGATCGCTCTCCCGCCACCGTCCTCATCCTCGCCCACGTCGTCGTCTTCGGCGTCGTCCTCGTCGAGATCGCCATGTGGTCCGCCGCCAACGCCGTCTTCATGGGCGCGACGCTGGTCCTCGCCGCCGCCGTCGCCATCGGCGTGCTGCGCTGGTTCTTCCACCTCCTTGATGAGGAAGAGCCGGGGGTCGTCGCCAAGCCCGCCGCCGCGCCCGTCGCCGAGCCGACCGCCGTCGAGGCGCCGCGCTCCAAGGCGCCCGCCGCGCCCGCCCCGCGCCACGCCGCGCTCACCCACTAGCTCGCTTCCCGCGGTTCACGGCCGGTAGTGGCTGACCGTGAACCGCGCACCGTGCGGGTCAGCGAGCCCCGCCACGCGGGTCGGACCGGCGTCGAACGGCGGCTGCACGACGGTGCCGCCGTTCGACGCCGCCGCCCGAGCTGCCGCATCCGCGTCGTCGACCGAGAACGTCACGTGCCAGTGCGGCCGTTCGCCGTCCTGGAGCGGGAGGAGCCAGCCGACCGCGTCCGAGAAGCCCTTCGGCACGCCGGGCGCCGCGTGCCGCTCACGCAGCGACGGATCGCGCCGCGCCAGGTGGTCGCCGTAGCCGGGCCGGCGCAGCATCCGCGCGTCGCCGCCGCCCCCGAAGTCGACGGGCTGCGCCTCCCACCCGAGCCGCTCGCCGTAGAACCGCGCGGCGGCGTCGAGGTCGGTGGTGTGCAGGTCGCTCCAGTTCCACGTCCCCGGCGCGTTGACCCGCTCGGCCGTCAGGTCGGGCGTGAGGAGGAGCGTCGCGCCCTGCCCGTCGGTGAGCGCGCCGGCCTCCTGCGCGCGGACGTACGTGCGCCACTGGCCGGCCGCGTCCGCCGAGACCAGCCCCGCGACGCGCTCGCCCTCCAGCCGGGCAACGCCGTCCGGCCCGACCTCCCACTCGAAGACCGCGCCGTAGAACCGCGCGGACGCGTCGAGGTCGGGCGTGGGGAGGTCGATCCAGCAGGGGACGCCGTCCAGGTACCGCTCGTGCTCGTTCATGCGGCCGACGGTACGGCCGCTTGTGGCCGGATCCTGACCGCTATCGGCTCACCGGGCTCGGCACGGCGTAGGCGCTGAGCGAGGCAGTGTGGCTGGCGGAGTCGTTTGTGACCTCCGCGCAGCGGACGGCGATGTTGTAGGTGCCCGCGGGCTTGTCGATCCACCCCGCCAGGGGGATCGCGACGTGGTAGTTGTTCGTCGCCGGTGTGTCGCCGAACGCGTTCGGGCTGAACGCCGTGAGCCCGTTCGCCGGCCCGGTGCCGTCGCTGATGAAGAGGTTGCAGCGCGTGCGGGTCACGAGCGCGGGGCCGCTCGTCGCGTTGACGACGTCCGCGAACCCGTTCGCGAAGATGCGGCCGGACCACGGCAGCACGATCTGCCCGGTCGTCGTCGCTCCTGTGGCGAGGTCCACGAGCACGGTGGTCGTGCCGATCGGGCCGATCGTGCCGCTGTCGCTCTTCGCCGCCGCGGTGACGGTCGGGCCAGCGCGCGAGGAACGCGAGGACCAGGGCGGGGGAGGGGCGGCGAGGAGACATGGCCCGACCCTCTTAGGTTCGTGGCAGTCATTGCAAGCCCGCCCTGGTCCGGGCGTGGCGCTAGCGGGTGAAGCGCGGCTCCTCCGGCGCCGCGAGCGGGTTGGGGAGCGTGCCGCGCAGCTGGAGCGAGCCGGCCGGGTCCTGCAAATCGACCATCTGCCTGGAGTTGGCGAGCTGCAGGCGGTTGAGGCACGACAGCGCGAACCGCTCGCACAGCAGCTGCTCGGCGGCCGCGTCGCCGTGCTCGCGGACGCACGCGCGCACCAGCGCCCAGAACTCGTGCTCGGGCAGTGCGCCCGCGTCGTCGAGGATCGGAGCGAGGAAGCGCAAGAAGCAGTCGACGACGTCGGTCAGGATCGACAGCGGCTTGAGCTCGTCCGGCACCCGCGCGCGGATGCGCTCGACCTCCGGCGGCAGCTCGCGGTCGGGGTCCATCAGCACGATCTCCTCGGCGATGTCCTTCATGAAGACCCGCACCGGCACGTCGTCCTCGAGCACGAGGATGAGGTTCTCGCCGTGCGGCATGAAGACCAGGTCGTAGGCGAAGAAGCAGTGCAGGAGCGGGCGCAGGTAGGCGTTCAGGTACGCGCGGACCCACTCGTGTGCGGGCAGGCCCGAGCGCTCGATGAGCGCCGCCGCGAGCGAGCGCCCGTCGCGGTCGACGTGCAGCAGCGACGCCATCGTCGCCACCCGCTCGCCCTCCGCGAGCCGCCCGCTCGGCGACTCGCGCCACAGCGCCGCGAGCATCTTCGGGTAGGGCGCGTTCGGGTCGTCGACGTCCGTGTACGACGGCGGCCGGTAGCCGACCGACGCGCGCTCGCGCAGGATCTCGAAGCGGCACGCGCGGAGCGTCTCGTCGCCGGCGACCAGGTCCGCGAGCCAGTCGTTGATCGCCGGCGTGCCGTCCATGTACTTCGCGCTCAGCCCGCGCACGAAGCCCATGTTCACCACGCTCAGCGCGGTCTTGACGTAGTGCTTGCGCGGGTCGGACGCGTTGTGGAACGTGCGGATCGACTGCTGCGCGAGGTACTCGTCCTCGCCGGCGCCGAGGAACACCAGCCGGCGCTCGGCGACGTCGGCGGCGAACGTCACCGCCAGCCGCTGCGCCCACTGCCACGGGTGGACGGGCATGAGCAGGTAGTCGCCGGGGTCGAGCCCGAGGTCGGTGAGGGTCGTCCTGAACCGCGCGAGCGTCTCGGCCCCGAGCTCGCCGGCGAGCAGGTCGTCGTACGTGAGGCCGTCGCCGGCGGAGAACGACGCGTGCTCCCGGGATGCCGCGACCCACACGAGGCGCACGGGCCGGGCGGCCTCGGGCGCGTAGCGGGCGTAGTCGTCGGCGCTGAACCCGAGCCGGCCGCTGTTGGCGACGAAGCACGGATGGCCCTCGGTCAGCCGCGTCTCGATCGTCTGGAAGTCGGCCGCCGCCAGCTCGTCGGCGGGAAGCGCGCGGGCGAGCTTGTACGCGAGCGCGCTCGTCGTCGACGCGATCTCCTCCAGGTAGATCCCGAGCCGCTCGCCGTCGAGGCCGAGCGTGCGCGCGAGGTCCAGCACGAGGCCCAGCGCGTCGAGCGGCAGCTCCTCGCCGTCGCGGCGCTCGCGGGTGACGGACGCGGGGTTGATCTGCCAGTGCTCGAGCGCGCGCAGGCGGGCCGTGAACCGGTAGAGCGTCTCGCCGTCGTCGGAGGCGACCGCGTAGCGCCCGTCGCGCTCGCGGCGCGGCTCGAGCACGCGCTCGTGGGCGAGCTCGGACAGCGCCTTGGTGACGATCGCGCGGGTGGCCTCCGCCCACAGCTCCGGCGTGAGATGCGCGGCGGCCGCGGGCCCCGCGCCGGCCGCGGCGGTGGTCGGGGTGTCGGGGATCACGGTGCTCATCGGGTCGCCTCCTCGAACTGCGCGCGCGTGCAGGTGCTCAGCAGCGCCTCCTTGCCGTCGGGCAGGGTCACCGGCCCGACGACCTCGAAGCCCACGTGCGCGTTGAGCGCGTGGACGGCGGTGTTGCGGACGTCGGGCTCGACGACCACCCGCTCCGTGCCGGGCCGCGCGAACGCCAGCTCCATCACGGCCGTGATGACCGCGCGCGTGAAGCCATGGATCGGCGGCGTGCCCGGCTCCGGCGGCGCGGTGAGGAAGTGCATGCCGAGATCGCCCGGCCGGACGTCGTAGACCGCGCCGACCTGGTCGTGCGCCGGGTCGTACAGCTCGGCCAGCAGCGCCGGCCGCCCGTCGTGCAGCCCGACGAACGCGTCGTGGGTGGGGGAGGCGGCGATGCGGCCGTACTCCTCCCGCACGGCGGCCACGTCCGCGTCCTGCATCAGCCAGAACGCGGCCTTCTCGTGCGTGACCCAGCGGTGGAGCAGCTCGGCGTCCGCCGCAGGCTCCACCTCACGGAAGGTGAAGGTGCCGGTCGCGACGCTCACGAGGTCACCTCCGCCGGCCGCAGCGCGCCCGGCGCCCCGAACTCCTGCATCGCGATCGCCCGCTCGACGGGGTACGCCTCGCGGCCGAGCAGCGACCGGATGATGCACGAGTTGCGGTAGGCCGCCATGCCCAGGTCGGGCGCAGTGAAGCCGTGCGTGTGCAGCTCGCCGTTCTGCACGAAGACCCGCCCGCGCTCGTGGTCGATCGTGTAGTCGCGGGCCACGTCGTAGCGGCCCTGCTCGTCCCACGCGATCCGGTCGGCGATCGGCTCCAGGAAGGCCGGGACCTCGTGGCGGTAGCCGGTGGCGAGGATCAGGCCCTCGGCCTGCAGCCCGAACCGCAAGTCGGCTTCGACGTGGCGAAGCTCCAGCTCGAGTGCGGTTGAGGTCGTCGCGCGCGCGGCGAGCAGCTCGGTGTTGGTGAGCAGCCGGGCAAGCGGCCGCCCGCGCCGGTGCTTGCGGTACAGCGCGTGGAAGATCTCGTCGATCAGGTCGGCGTCGATCCCCTTGTAGAGCTGCTTCTGCTCGGCGCCGAGCCGGTCCCGGACGTCGGGCGGCAGGTCGTGGAAGTAGTCCACGTACTCGGGCGACGTCATCTCCAGCGTCAGCTTCGTGTAGTCGAGCGGGAAGAAGCGCGGCGAGCGCGTGATCCACGTCAGCGCGTAGCCGTGCTCGTCGATCCTCTCCAGCAGGTCGAGGAAGATCTCGCCTGCGCTCTGGCCGCTGCCGACCACCGCCAGCGAGCGCTTGCGCTGCAGCTCCGCGCGGTGGAACAGGTACTGGCCGGAGTGGATCGCGTCGGCGGTGCCGAGGTCGCGCGCGCCCGGCGGGACGTAGGGCGGCGTGCCGGTGCCGAGCACGAGGTGCCGCGCGCGGTACCGCTCGACGCGCGACGCCCGTCCGCCGCTGCCCGCCGCGACGCGGGCGTGGACGACGTACACGTCCTCCCGGGTGTCGTACGTCACGCCCTCGACCTCGCGGCCGAACCGCAGCGACGGCAGCTGGTCGGCCACCCACTGGCAGTAGGCGTTGTACTCGCTCCGCAGCGGCTGGAACGTCTCGCGGATGTAGAACGAGTACAGGTGCCCGCTGAGCTTCGCGTAGTTGAGGAACGAGAAGCGCGAAGTCGGGTCGGCGAGCGTCACCAGGTCGGCCATGAACGGCGTCTGGAGCGTGCTCGTCTCCAGCATCATCCCCGGGTGCCAGTCGAACGACGGGCTCCGGTCCAGGAAGACGCCGTCGAGCTCGTCGAGCGGGTCGGTCAGCGCGGCGAGACCGAGGTTGAACGGCCCGATGCCGACGGCGACGAAGTCGTAGGTGCGGTCGTCGGTGGCGGTGCTCATGCGGCCTGCACCTCCGCGGCGCCGGCGTGGTCGGCGATCAGGTCCAGCACGACCGCGATGTCGTCGAGCGTCGTCGCCGGGTTGAGCAGCGTGAACTTCAGGTGCTGGACGCCGTCGACCCTCGTCGCGGCGACCACCGCCTCGCCGCTCGCCATCAGCGCCTCGCGGGCGCGGCGCTGGTCGCGGTCGTCGCCGTCGGCGAACCGGAAGACGACGGTCGAGAGCGCCGGCGCGACCGGTGTCACGAAGCGCGGGTCGGCGTCGAGCAGCACCCACGCGCCGTGGGCGAGGTCGCAGACCTGGTCGAACAGCTCGCCGATCCGCTCGGCGCCCATCATCCGCAGCGTCAGCCACAGCTTCAGCGCGTCGAACCGCCGCGTCGTCTGCAGCGACTTGTCGACCTGGTTCGGCGTGAGGCTCGTCTGCGGGTTCAGGTAGTCCGCGTGGTGGGTGACGTGGCGGAGCGTCGCGCCACGCCGCACGAGCACCGCGCTGGAGCTGATCGGCTGGAAGAACGACTTGTGGAAGTCGACCGTGATGCTGTCGGCCTGCTCGATCCCGGCGAGCAGGTGCCGCCGGCGCGTGCTGGCCAGCAGCCCGCACCCGTACGCGGCGTCGACGTGCAGCCACGCGCCGTGCTCGCGCGCGATCGCGGCGACCTTGGGCAGCGGGTCGATCGAGCCGAAGTCGGTCGTCCCGGCGGTGGCGACGATCGCCATCGCGCGCCGGCCCTGCGCGGCGCTCTCCCGCACCGCCTCGCCCAGGGCCTCCACGCACATGCGCCGCGCGCCGTCCACCGGCACCGTCACGACGGCGTCCGGCGCGAGCCCGAGCAGCCGCGCGGCCTTCTCGACGCTGAAGTGGCCGGCCTCCGACACGAACACCCGCAGCTCGTCGTGCGGACCGCCTGCCTCGTCCCGCGCGACGTGCAGCGCCTGCAGGTTCGACTGCGTCCCGCCGCTCGTGAAGATGCCGTCCGCCGTGGCGGCCGGCAGCCCGAGCCGCTCCGCCGTCCACGCGATCAGCCGCCGCTCGATCAGCGTCGCCCCGCCCGACTGGTCGAACGTGTCGAGCGACGAGTTGACCGGCGCGAGGATCGTCTCGGCCAGCAGCCCCGGGATCGCGACCGGGCAGTTGAGGTGCGCGAGGTAGCGCGGGTGGTGGAAGTACACCGCGTCGTCGAGGTACAGCCGCTGCACCTCGTCGAGCGCGGCGTCCAGCGAGCGCAGCGGCCGGTCGAGGTCGATCGCGCCGACCGCCGCCTCCAGCTGCTCGGGCTGCGCACCGCTGAACGGCGCATCGACCGCGTCCAGGTGGGCGGCGACCCGGTCGGCGCCGCGCGTCACCGCGCGGCGGTACTCCTCGATGGTGTCGCCGCCGAGCAACGGCGCGGCTGCTCGGCGGAAGCGTGTTCCGAGATCGGGATGAGACATCGGAGACGGGCGCTGCCCGGTGTTAGGGAACCCTAATCTCGATTTGTTCGGGTGCCCTAACAGTGACAGGGTGAAACGGTCTGGCACGCTGCGGCCAAGAGCGGGCATGAGAGCAACGGGGCCGGGACCGCCCGGCAGCACCAGCGGGGACGTGCGCGCGATCGCGACCGACCCGGACGCCTTCGAGGCGTTCTACCGCCAGCACGTGGAGGCGGTGCAGCGCTTCGTCGCGCGTCGCGTCGACGATCGCGAGCGCGTCGCGGACCTGACCGCGGACGTGTTCGTCGCGGCGATCGAGTCGGCGGCGAGCTACCGGGCCGGGCGCGGGAACGCGGGCGCATGGCTGTACGGGGTGGCGCGCAACGTCGTCGCCTCGGACCGGCGCCGCCAGGGGCGCGAGCGGAGGGCGACGGCGCAGGTCGTCGGGCGGCGGCTGCTCGACGACGACGACGTCGCGCGGCTGGACGCGCGGCTGGACGACGCCGCGCGGGCGCGGGCGCTCTACGCGGCGATGGACGGGCTGCCGGACCGCTCACGCGCGGTGCTGGAGCTGGTCGCGCTTGACGAGCTGTCCGTGGCGGACGCCGCGGCGGCGCTGGGCATCCGGCCGGCGGCGGCGCGGGTGCGACTGCACCGGGCGCGGCGGGCGCTGCGCGCGGTGCTGGATGAGGACGCGCCGGCGGCGGCGCGGGACGGACGAGCGCTGGAGGTGGCGTCATGACGGTGCAGGACGAGCGGTTCGAGGATCGCCTGCTGCGGGAGCTGCGGGCGCACGTGGAGGCGCGGCGCGACGCCGCTGAGGCGCCTGCGGGGCGCCCGGGACGGGTCGCGGGCGACGGCGGCGACGGCGGCGGGGCGCGGCGGCGCGTGCCCCGGCTGGCGCTGGCCGGCGGCGGGCTGACCGTCGCGGCGGTCGCGCTCGCGCTGGCGACCGGCGGCAGCGGGACGCCGGACGCGTTCGCGGTCGAGCCGCAGGACGACGGCAGCGTGACGGTGGAGATCCGGTCGCTCACCGACGCGGACGGGCTCGAGCGCGCGCTGCGGGCGGAGGGCGTCAACGCCGAGGTCGAGTACCTGCCCGAGGGCAAGGCGTGCAAGCCCGGCCGCTACAGCGAGCCGGCCACGCCTGCCGCGTCCGTGATGGGCCAGTCGTCGCAGGTCCAGCGCGGCGGCGAAGCCACGCGGTTCACCGTGCGGCCCGTCGCGGAGGGCCAGACGCTCGTCATCACGACGAGCACCGGGCCGGCCGGCGCGAACTCCGTCGGCCTGGCGGTGGCGCAGGGCGCGGTCGGCCCGTGCGAGACGGTCCCGGCGACGACGCCCGCGCGTCCGCCCAGCGGCGCAGCGGCGGGCGAGGCGCAGCGCGCCCCGGTGCCCGCGCAGGCGCCGGGTGAGGCCCCGAGCGACACCGGGCCGTCGCTCGTGGAGCGCGACGGCTGAGCGCGCTCAGCCCGCGGCGGTGGTGCCGCGGAGCGCGTCGACGCGGCGCTGGACCGGGCGCGGGAGGCTCCTGAGCACGGTCCGCGCCGCGCCGCGGGTGGTGCGGCGGGCGGTCGCGGCGGCGATCGCCCGCCGGCCGGTCAGCCCGCCGCGCAGCCACGGGACGACCTCCTCGCGCGGCACCGGGATCGGCGCGTCGTCCGCGAACAGCACGCGTGGCACGAGGCGGTGGTAGACGTCCGCGCGCGCCTGCTCGCGGCCCTCGGGCAGCCACGGCTTGGGCCGCCACGAGAGGTGGATCAGCGTGATCGGGCGGCCACGGTACGAGCAGGCGAGCGTCCGCGCGTCGTCGACCCGCGCGGACTCCAGGTGGGAGCGGAAGGCCATCTCCGCCTCGCCCAGCGCGGCCGCGACGCCGGCGGGGATCTCGCTCATCAGCAGCGCGTTGAACGCGTCCTGGTCCTGTGCCCACAGCGGCGACACGTGCGGCTCGCCGGTGAAGAGCGTGCCGGGCGGAATGCGCTGCCCGGTCTCCCACCACCGGTCGAGCAGCTGCGGCCACCGGTAGGTGTCGAACGCGATGAGGCCGTTGCACAGGTAGGTCTCGCCGCGGCGGACGGGCGCTTGGAGCCCGAGCAGCTGCTCCCACTCGGGGAAGACCCGCCGCGCCTCATCCTCGTGCTCGACCCGCGCGCTGACCACGCGCCCGGCACGCGCCTGCTCGATCACCGGCCGCAGCGACCGCGTGACCAGGACGTCGGAGTCGATCCACACGAAGATCCCCTCGCGGCCGGCGACACGGCTGTACGGCTTGGCGAGCGGGCCCGCGTCGCGGACCTCGGGCGGGACCGGGACGATCGTCGCCTGGGCGGCGATCCGCTCCCGCTGCACGTCGTTGAGCCCGGCGTCCAGGACGACGACCTCGCCGGTGTGCCCGGTCAGCCGCAGCGACGCGATCATCGCCGTGGTGCCGAGCGCGAACCGCTCGTCAGCGAGCGTGTAGTACGTCACGTCGCCCATCCGGTGGGCGAGCCTCTCAGACCGGCGCGCGCCGATGCAAGCGACCTGCGCCGCCTGGCCGACGGGCGCCCGCGGCCCGGCGCGGCCGGCCGGTCGACGCGCGTCGCGGGCTAGGGCCTGCGGAGCGCTTCGGCGACCACCTCGGCCTGCGTCCGGCGCTCCTGCGCCTCCTCCGCGGCGAGCTGGCGGAGCATCTCCTGCTCGCGCTCGCGCTGGTACTGCTCGGCGGCGGCGTCGACCTTGCGGAGCGCCGCGTCGCGGGCCGCCTGCTCGGCGGCGCTGGCCGCGTCGGCCTGCGCGGCTCGGGCCTCCTCCTCGCGGCGGGCGGCGTCCTCGCGCAACTTGGCCATCGCGGCCGCGGCGTCCTCGATCGACGTCGGATCGACCGTGCGGACGATGCGGCGCTCCAGCGCGGCGAAGTGCGCGGGCTCCAGCCGCTCGCTCGTCGGGGCGCACCGCAGGAGCTGGAGCTCGACCAGGTCGCCCTTGGGCTCCGCCCACGCGGCGTAGCGGTCGTACGGGGCGGGGCCGAGCGCGTCGGGCCGCACCTCCTGCCACTGCGCGAGGAGCGTCGGCTCCAGGTGCGGCGGCCGGGCCCCCGCGGGAGCCGCCGGCGCCGGAGTGGACGGGGACGGCGGGGCGGCGCGCAGGGCGCGACGCTGCCAGACCGCCGCGCCGACGAACGCGAGGGCGACGACGAGCATGAGGATGCCGCCCGCGAGGCGGTCGTCCGGGTTCGGGTTCGACTCCTCGTCGGTGAAGACGAGGATGCTCAGCAGCACCGAGCCGATCGCGCACCCGATGAAGACCTTGAAGCGGTCCTTGCGCGCACGTCGCCCGGGCGCCATCTCACACCACCCGGCCGGCCTCGGCCCAGGCGGCAGCGCGCGAGCGCGGGCGGCCGATCATCGCGTGCGTGCCGTCGTCGAGGATCGGGCGCTGGAGGAGCTTGGGGTGCTCGGTGAGGATCGCGACGACCTCGTCGATCCCGAGCCCGTCGGCCTGCAGCCCGAGCGCCTTGTACTGCGCGTCGCGGCGGATCAGGGCGTCCGGCGGATCGCCCTGCAGGCGCTCGGCCAGCGAGCGCAGCTCGGCCGCGTTCAGCCGCTCCGCGACGAGCAGGTACTTGCGCACCGTGACCTCGTGCCCGGCGGCCTCGAGCGCGTCGAGGGCGTGGACGGACGTGGAGCAGTGCGGGTTGTGCAGCAGCGTGAGCGTGGGGGAGTCGGGCATCGGCGCGGATGGTAGGCGTTGCGCCGGACTTCGCGTGTACCACGGGTCCTGACCGGGAAGCGAACCTTGCATGGGGGCACATCCATGGAGCCCGGCACGTGACCGGGCAGAGAGCGAAGGCCGGTGGGAGCGGAGCATCGACGCGCTCGGCGCGGCGTGGCGGCTGATGTCGCGGACACCGGCGATGAAGGCCACGGGCGCCGCGGCGTTCGCGGCGTGGGTGGTCGCGTTCGTGGTCCTGTTCGGGCCCGTGATGGCGTGGTGGGTCTCGACCGGCGACCGCATCGTCCTCGTGGCGGGCAGCGCCGTGGTCGCGTTCCCGTTCCTCTTCGTGACGATCTACTTCTCCGTCGCGATGCTGGCCGCTGCGAACGCGTGCATCGACGGCCAGCGCCTGACCGTGCGGGAGAGCTTCGCGGTCGCGAACCGACGGCTGCCGCAGATCGCCGGCTGGTCGCTGCTGGCCGCGGGCGTCGGCGCGGCGCTGGACGCGCTGTCGGAGTGGATCCCGGGCGTGGGGACGATCGCGTCGTGGGTGCTCGGGGCGGCGTGGTCGCTGGCGACGCTGTTCGCGATCCCGATCATCGTCATCGAGGGGGCCGGCCCGAAGGCCGCGGCGGTGCGCTCGGCGCGCGCGTTCCGCGACGCGTGGGGCGAGTCGGCGATCGGCTACCTGTCGATCACGTTCTTCACCATCGTCCTGACGGTCCCGGCCGCGGTCGCGCTGTGCTTCGGGCTCGCGACAGGCGCATCGAGCATCGGGCTGCTCTGCGTGGCGATCGGCGCGACGCTGCTCGCGGTGTCGACCTTCCTCGCGATCACCGTCGAGCGGCTGTTCGCGCTCGTGCTCTACCGCTACCTGCGCGAGGGCGAGGTGCACGGCGGCTACACCGAGCGGGAGCTGCGCGCCGGGCTGTTCTTCAAGTAGCGGACGGCGCGCGCCGGTTCGGGGGAGTCCCCGATGTACGCCGGCGGGTCTGCGCCGAGACTCGCCGGCATGAGATCGATCCCGCCCCTCGTGCTCGCCGCGCTGCTCGCCGTGGCGCTGCTGATCGCGCCGGGCGCCGCGCACGCGGCCGGCACGAAGAAGACCACGACCTGCAAGGCCGGCCAGGTCGCCGTGCGTGTGCCGGTGAAGGCCAAGAAGACGAGCGGCAAGCGGGTCGCGAAGAAGGCGAAGACGACGACGCGGTGCCGCACGCTGCCCGGCGTCGGACGCAAGCCGGCGGCGACCACGACCGCCGTGCGCAAGCTCCTTCCGACTCCCGCCGAGCTGCGCGCGAAGCTGCCCAAGCGGCTGCGCTCCAGGTTCCCCCTCGCCACGCTGAAGAAGCTCGACCGCGCGGTCGTCGCGAAGACGCGCGGCGTCAAGGCGCGGGCCGCGCAGGCGGCGGGCGGCGCGTGCGCGCCGGGCGGCAGCAACTTCGAGACCTCCGCGTCCGAGAACGGCGGGAGGGTCGATGTCGCCGAGACCGAGTGCCTGACGTGGGAGACCTGCCCGCGCGCCGACGGCACCGTAAGGGGCACGTGGAAGTGGACCTTCAAGTACGTCATGACCGCGACGAAGGGCGACCTGTCCGCGAGCATCCGCAGCGAGGTCTCGTCCGAGCTCGAGCTGACCGCCCACGTCGGCGGCGACGCGCGCGTGACGACGTACGACGCCAAGGGCACCGGCACCGGGCTCGTGCGCTCCGAGGCACGCCAGGGCGGCAAGCTCGTCGGCTACTACCCGGGCGCGACGATCCGCGTCACGACCGCGCAGGCCGGGCTCGATCCGCGCCGCGGCGGCGCGGCGCCGGCCAAGCCGACGCTCGGGGCGTGGGGCATCAACGGCACCACGGACGCCGTCTTCAACGCGCAGGTCGAGCTGGCCGGGTTCGTCGCCGCGCGCCAGACGCACACCGCAGGCAAGGCGGCCGCCGACGCGCTGCTCGAGGCCGAGAAGGTCTGGTACGACCAGGCCGCGTGCCTCACCGTCGACCTCTCCCCGCAGGGCAAGGAGATCGCGGGCGGCGAGAAGCTCCCGGTCCGTGTCGCCGTGAAGGCCAAGGACGGCGCGGAGGTCGCGGCCTCGTACGACCTGACGCCCGTCGACGGCGCGGTCGGCCCGCCGACCGGCACCACCACGGCGACGGTGACCTACACCGCGCCGAACCAGGTGCCCGAGAAGGCGTTCGAGACGTTCAAGGTCGTCGCGCTCTCCAAGCGCGGCCGGGCGCTCGGCACGCACACCGCCAAGGGCACGGCCGCCAAGCGGTGGTTCAAGGTGACGTTCGCCGGCGCGGCCCACTACCAGCGCTACGAGCCGCGCGGCCTGCCGTACCCGCAGCTGTGGAGCGACATGGAGCTGCAGTTCACCACCGTCATGCAGCCCGCGCGGTTCCCCGGCTACGTCGGTACCGAGCAGCTCGGCTACTGGGGGAGCGAGAGCGTCGCGCTCACCGGCACCCTGAACGGCCGGCGGCTCGACGGCGGCGGCAACCAGACGTGCTCCGGCACGCCCGACCCGGCGAACCAGATCGGCCGGCTGGAGGTGCGCCAGCGCGGTGACGGCTACGACGTCGCGGTGGTCCCGTTCTTCCTCGTCCAGGACGTCAACGACGGCGCCCAATGCGGGACGTTCGACGACACGCTCGTGTGGAACGACGGGGTGGCCGACGCGATGACCGCCGACGTGCGCGTGTCCGCCGCCGACCTCGCCTCGCGCGACGTCATCGAGCTGCCGGTGAAGCCGACGCGGCCGATCAAGCCGTGCCACGGCGGCGCGGTGAACGGCGACTTCGACTGCACGCACGCGGTCGACTGGTCGGGCACCGTGCGGTTCGAGCGGACCGCGGCCCCGCCGGACGCGCTCGCGGACTAGTCACCCTCCCCACGCGGCGCGTCCTAGGATGCGCCGCGTGCGGGTGACGACAGGGGTGGTGGTCGCCGCGGCGGTGGCCGTGCTGGCGGCCGGCTGCGGCGGCGATGGAGGCGGCGAGGAGCTGTCGGCGACGGCGTTCCGCGAGCGGGCGAACGCGATCTGCCGCGACCTGGCGGCGAAGAACGAGCGGGCGCTCGACGGCGTGGACCGCGACGACCCCGTCGCCATGGGTCGCGCGACGTCGGAGGCCGCGAAGGAGGTCGAGCGGGCGCTCGACGAGCTCGGGGACCTCGACGGCCCTGAGGCGTCGGAGGCGCAGCTCGACCGGTTCCTCGACCGCAGCGACCAGGTGCGCGAGGCGCTGACGCGGTACGGCGACGCGCTGCGCGACGGCGACACCGCGGCCGCCGAGCGCGCGTCGGCCGAGGGCGAGCGGCTCACGAAGGAGCTGGACGAGGCCGCCAAGGCGGCTGGCCTGGACGCGTGCGACGGCTGACGGCGCGCCGGTTTCCGGAGCCTCCCGCGAAGCTGCCGCGGTAAGCGGACGGTAGTCCCAGGCCTGTCGGGTCGGCCCGGTGAAACCGCAACCAGGAGGCAGCCTCGTGGCCACCACCGCCGCTGATCAGGAGCTCAAGACCCGCCACCGCAAGATGTGGGCGTCGGGCGACTACCCGTCGATGGTCGAGACGTTCCTGCTGCCGCTCGGGCCGCGGCTCGTCGCCGCCGCCGGGATCGTGCCCGGCATGCGTGTGCTCGACGTGGGCGCCGGGACCGGCAACGCCTCGCTCCCCGCCGCCGCGGCCGGTGCGGACGTCGTCGCGAGCGACCTCACGCCCGAGCTGCTCGACGTCGGCCGCCGCCGCGCGGAGGAGGCCGGGCTCGCGCTGGAGTGGGTCGAGGGCGACGCCGAGCGGCTCCCGTTCGCCGACGGCGAGTTCGACGTCGTGATGTCGTCGATCGGCGCGATGTTCGCCCCGCACCACCAGGAGGTCGCCGACGAGCTCGTCCGCGTGTGCCGGCCGGGCGGCCGGATCGCGATGCTGAACTGGACGCCCGAGGGGATGATCGGCGGGCTCTTCCGCCTCATGGGCCCGTACATGCCGGCGCCGCCGCCCGGCGCCACGCCGCCGCCGCGCTGGGGCTCTGCGGCCCATGTCGCCGAGCTCTTCGGCGACCGCGTCGCGCCCGTCTCGCAGGAGCGCGACGTGCTCGAGGTGACCGCGTTCGCGCACCCGCACGACTACGCGACGCACTTCAAGGACCGCTACGGCCCGACGATCGCCGCCCGCGCGAACGCCGAGCGCAACGGCGTGGTCGACGAGCTCGACCGTGGCCTGAACGCGTTCACCGAGGAGTGGAACCGCGGCACGCCGGACGCGGCGCGGTTCGAGATGGAGTACCTGGTGTGGGTCGGGACGCGGCGCTGAGTCAGCGCGCCTCGACGTAGACCAGCAGCCGGTCGACGAGCTCGCGGGCGTGTGCGGCGTCCGCGGGCCGTCCGAACAGGAGGCCGTGGAAGTACAGCGGCGCCGTGACGCCTTCGAGCAGCTCGACCAGCGTCGGCGTCTTCTCGCCGCGGGCCGCGGCGCGGTCGAGCATCGCCTGGAGCTGCTCGGAGCGGGTCTGGATCGCGACCGGCGCGCCGTCCTCCGACGGCTCGGCGAGCGCCGCCGCACGCAGGAAGACCTGGCCGAGCGGGCCGGCGATCGCCTCTGCGAACCGCTCCGCCGCCACCTCCAGGTCCCCGCGCAGCGTCCCCGTGTCGGGGATCGGCGCGAGCTCGCCCAGCCGCGCCGTCACGACGTCGTCGGCCAGCGCGGCGACGGTGCCCCAGCGGCGGTAGATCGTCGCCTGGTGCACGCCTGAGCGCTCGGCGACGAGCGGGATCGTGACCTCGTCCCACCGCTGCTCGGTCAGCAGCGCCACGACCGCGTCGTGGACCTGTGCGCGCACGCGCGCCGAGCGGCCTCCTGGACGGCGGCGGGGCTCCTGGTCGGTCGCCATTCTCCCAACCTTAACGCGAGGGCTTGCGCGTTAGCAACGAGAGGAGTACGGTCGCGTCTAAAGCGAACATCATCGCGTTAGGAGCAGCCGCCATGTCATCCTCCTCCGAGATCACCAGCACCGTCACCCGCCGCCGCAGCGCCTCCGGGTGGGGGACCTTCGCCCGCCACTACGCCGAGATGGTCGTCGTCATGCTCGTCGGCATGGTGCTGCTGCACCCGCCGCTCACCGCGGCCCTGGAGCTGGCCGGCGCGACGCCCGGCACCTGGGACGACCGCGCGCCCGAGCTCGTGATGCTCATGATGGGCGTGACCATGACCGCCCCGATGGCCGCGTGGATGCGCGTGCGCCGCCACGGCTGGCGGGTGACGGGCGAGATGTCCGCGGCGATGCTCGTGCCGACCATGGTCGCGATGGCCGTCCTGATCGCGGGCGTCAGCGACGACCTGCACGGCGTCATGGTGCTCGAGCACGTCGCGATGTTCGCGGCGATGTTCGGCGTGATGCTGTGGCGCAAGGACGAGTACACCGGCCACCGCCACTGAGCCGCGTACGCGTCTGGGTGCGCGCTGTCCCACTTGCGTGTTAGGGTGCCCTAAGTCGACGGCTCCGTCCCACGCCGCCGGCTCCTCGAACCCACCCTGACGCCGCCGTCGCCTCGCGCGACGCGCCGGCCCCTGCACGCAAGGAGAGCTTCATGGCGCAGCACCGGTCCCTGGCCGCGTTCGTGACCGCGATCGCCCTCGCCGTCGTCGCGCTGATGAGCGCCGGCGCCGCGAGCGCGGTCGCGGACGACGTCGTCCAGCCCGCCGACGTGACCGTCCGGCCCGGCGAGACCGCGACCTTCACGACCAGCGCGCCCGGCGCGTTCATGTACGAGTGGTACCGGGTCGCGTCCCCGGCGGACGTGCGCGTCAAGTCCTGGAACCCCGACGGCACCTACAGCCTCGTCGCGACCGAGGCGGACGACGGCGCGCAGTTCTACGCGACGTACCTCGCCGGCGGGAAGATCCTCAGGACGCGCACCGCGATGCTCGTCGTCGGCGACGGGAGCGCGCGGATAGTGACCGCGCCGCAGGACGCCAGCGTGCTCGCGGGCCGCCCGGCGCGGTTCGAGGTCACCGCGCGCGGCCAGGGGACGCTCACCTACCAGTGGGAGCGCAGCGACGACGACGGCGCGACCTGGGACGGCATCCCGGGCGCCACCGCGGCGCGGCTCGACCTGCGCCCGGCCGTCGCCGACGACGGTGCGCGCTTCCGCGTCGTCGTGCGGAGCACCGTCGGCGAGCCGGCCACCTCGGCCGCCGCGACGCTGACGGTCCGGCCCCTCACCGGGACCGCCGAGCCCGTCGCGCACGCCAGCCTGGAGTGGGGGATCAACGCGATCTACCAGGGCGGCAACCCCGCCGGCAACGGGTGCAACTTCTTCTCGGCCGGCAAGACCACCGGCTTCGACGGCGCGGAGGGCGACGTCCGCATCGTCCACCGCACCGCGACCGGGCTCGTGTCGGTCTCCGAGGGCACGAAGTGCGCGAACGACGGCGGCGCCAACACGCTCGGCCAGCGCGTCCTCTTCACCGAGGGCACCGGCACCGCCAATCCGGCGACCGGGGAGGCGACGATCAGCTGGGACGGCGCGTTCACGGCGAACGGCTACAGCGGGCTCGTGCCGTGGTACCTGGAGGACCCGGAGCTGACCGTCGCGGCCGACGGCACCGGCACGCTGAAGGCGACGGCGGGCGGCAAGGGCGCCGACCGCACCGACCCGACGAACCCGTTCGACGTCCCGCCGCGCGAGGTCGTCGTCGCCACCTTCCCCGACGTCGAGGTGACGGCCGACGGCGTCGTCGTGCGCCCGGACTTCGCCGGCGTCGACTACTTCCCGCTCGTCGACGGCGTGCGGTCGAGCACGTCGGCGATCGCGGACGTGGTCAAGGCCGGCAACGCGAGCTGGGGCTCCTGGCCGCAGTCGTTCGTCGACTTCCACTACGAGACCGAGCTGTCGAGCTACTGGCACACCAGCGGGCTGTCCGCCGACCCGGACAAGCCGCCGTACCCGTTCACCGCGCAGTACGCGGCGGCGCCCGCCATCGCGGAGGTCCCGGACGTCCTCGCCGGTCCGGACACGACGACGGCGCCGCCGTTCGTCGAGGGCCGCGACGTCACCGTGACGACCGACGTCGAGGGCGCGACGAGCCTGCAGTGGGAGCGGGCGTCCAGCCCGACCGGGACGTGGACGGCGATCCAGGACGACGCGGCCTCCGGCGTGGCGGGCGCGACGACCGAGACGCTGACGCTCAGCGCGATCACCGCGGGGTGGAACGGCGCGTACGTGCGCGTCCGCGCCACCAACGCCGACGGCACGGTCACCAGCAGCGCGCTGCGCCTGACCACGAAGCCGTACCAGGCGCTCGCGTTCACCGTCCAGCCGCAGGACGCGATCACGATCGCCGGCAGCCGCATCGAGCTGCACGGCCGCGCCACCGGGCACCCCGCGCCGGTGCAGGCCGACTACGGCGTGCAGGTCAGCACCGACGATGGGCGCACGTGGACGGCGCTGAGCGGCGTCGACTGGTCGTCCTCCGGCACGGCCGCCGGCGACGACTTCACCGTCGCGTCCGTGCCGGCGTCGCTCGACGGCGCGCTGTACCGGCTCGTCGCGCGCAACGCCGACGGCGACACGGTGACGTCGAGCACCGCGCGGCTGACGGTCGTCCCGGCGACCGGCGAGCCGCAGCTCGCGGTCGCTCCGGCCGCGCCGATCGACCCGGCGAAGGCCACGACGCTCACCGTCGTCGGCGCGGGCTTCACCATCCCGGACTCCCCGGCGGGGACCGGCGGGTACGCGCTCGACCTCGGCGTGTTCACCACCGAGGGCTGGCAGCCGGGGCAGACCGCGCACCGCGACTGGCTCGCGACGTCCAGCGACTCGCGCTTCGGCCAGCTCTACCAGGGCCGTCTGGAGGACTCGGGCGGCTGGTTCTCGGTGGCGTTGACGATCCCGGCCGGCACGCTGCAGCCAGGCGACGTCCACGGCGTCGGCGCGTTCCTGCGCCTCGCCGGCACCGGTGGCGCCGCGGACAAGTTCGACGACCGCAGCGGCGACGCGTGGACGCCGCTGGTCCTGACCGGCCAGGCGCCCGCCGCCATCGCGACGCCGCCGAGCGACGTCCGCGTCCTGCCGGATGAGCGGGTCGAGCTGACCGCCGCGGCGACCGGGACGCCCGCGCCGTCGGTGCGGTGGCAGCGCCGCGCGGCGGGGGAGGGCGCCTGGGCCGACGTGCCGGGCGCGACCGGCGACGCGCTGGCGTTCACCGCGCGCGACGAGGACGACGGGAGCGCGTACCGCCTCGTCGCCGACAACCGGCTCGGGCCGGCGGCCGTGTCCGCGCCCGCGGTCGTGCGCGTCGGGGCCGAGGTGGAGCCGAAGCCCGAGACGCCGCGGCCGCAGCCGCAGCCCGCGCCGCCCGCGGCCCAGCCGACGCCGGCCCCGGGGGTCGCGGTGCCCTCCCAGCAGCCGCGCGCGAGCGCGCCGTCGCTCGTCCGCCCGTCGACGACGCTCCGCCTCGGCGCGTCACGGACCGCGACGGTGGGGACGGTCGTCTGCCCGGCCGGCGGCGCGGCCTGCCGCATCACCGCGCCGAAGCAGGTCCGCGTCACGATCGGCGGCCGCCGGTTCACCGTCGCGGTGCGGACGGCCCGCTCGATCCGCGCCGGCGGCCGCGCCGCCGTCCGCATCCGGGTCCCGAGCGCGGCCGCGCGCCGCCTGCGGGGCCGAGGCACGACGGTCACGTTCACCGTCAGGGTCGCCACCGGCGGCCGGACGACGGCGGTGCGTGTCCGCGCGAAGGTGGCGGCGCCCACCGGCTGACGCCGCGCGGGGCGTCACACTCTCCCGGCGATGCACGAGACCGATCTGCACCTCGAGCCCAACGAGGCGTCCGACCTGTGCCAGGTCCTCGACGCCGAGACCCTGCGTGCCCGGGGGTGGGACGAGGCGCTGATCACGGTGCTCGACGAGGCGCCGGCCGAGGAGGCGCTCGCGCTGATCGTCCACGAGGCGGGCGCGGACCACGGCGAAGGGTGGTCCGCGCTCCGCGTCCCCGCCGACGCGGGCGACGCGAACGGCCGCACGGACGACTCGGAGGCCTGCGCGCGGCGCGACGGGTTCGTCTACGTGATGGGCTCGCAGTTCGGCAAGAAGCGCGGGCCGCTCGCGGCCCGCCGCTCGTGGATCGCGCGTGTGCGTGAGGACGCGCTGCTGGCCGCGGTCGACGGCGGGTCGCCCGCGCCGCTGGAGGTGGCGCGGACCCGATTCGCCATCCACCGCGCCGTCAACGACGCGCTCGCCGCGGCCGGCGTCGAGGTGCTCGAGCTGGGCGAGCAGTCGCGCGCCGCGTACATCGACGCGACGATCGCGATCGGGACCGAGAAGGGCAAGCGCTGGGCGGGCCGGATCGTCCCCGAGGACCACCCGATCAACGTCGAGGGCATCGAGTTCCGCGCGGGCGGCTCGCTGCTCGTCGGCCTCCGCTACCCGGTCACCGCGAGCGGCGCGCCGATCCTCGTCGAGCTCGACGACCCGGGCGCGCTGTTCGCCGACCCCGACACGCCGCCGGCCTGCACCGCCGTGTGGGTGCTGGAGGGGTGCGGGACGGCGACGGAGCCTGCGGGCATCCGCGCGCTCCACACCCACGGCGACGACGTCTTCGACGCGATCGTGGGCGACCTCGATGCGCAGAACAAGGGCGCGACGGTGCTCGCGGACCACCCGCACGGCGGGCACGCGACGTCGCGGCACGTGCGCTTCACGCTCCCGCCGGCCGCGGGCGGGCGTGGCGGCTCGGTGCCCACCGAGCTCGTGCACGACTTCGGCGACGTCCGCCGCGTCGAGGGCATCGTCGTCGGCCAGGACGGGACGGCGCACTACGTCCTCGACGAGGAGGGCCACGTGGCGCTCCGCACGCTCGTGCTCGCCGAGCTGGGCTGACGCCCCGGGAACCCCGGGGGGCGTACCAGCAGTCCCCCCGATGCGCCGGGGTCCCCGGCGCGCCGAGGATCGCCGCATGTCCAGAACCCTCCTCGCCGCGGCCGCGGCCCTGACCTCCGTCGCCCTCCTGCCCGCCGCCGCCCACGCCAAGCCGGGGCTGGTGACCTACGCCGTGAAGCTCGACGCGCACCGCACGATCACCTGGGATCACCCGCGGACCGAGAACGGCGGCGACTGCAACGGCAAGAGCTACATCGAGGGCCGCGGCTCCGACGACTTCAAGCTATGGAGCGGCACCACCGGCCGGCTCGTCCTGGAAGGGAGCGCCAAGCGCCTGACGTCGTCGTCGTTCGGCACGGAGGGCAAGGGGCGGACGCTGGTCAGCGACCCGCCTGAGGCCAAGAGCGTCATCACCCGCACGCGGCGCATGGTCACCGGCCGCACGGGCGGCTGGTGCGGCGGCGCCGTGCAGGACCCGATCGAGAACGGCGACTGCGGCACGAAGCTCGTCCCGTTCACCTACCGCGTGACGGTCGACGGCGGCGAGATCGGGTTCACCGAGACGCGGGGCTCGTCCGAGCGCGAGAAGTACCACTTCTACGACTGCCCGCTGACGGTGCCCGGGGGGATGTACCGGGACACGTTCCCCAAGCTCAAGCAGAAGCTCCCGCTGGCGCGGCTGTTCGGCAAGAAGGGCAAGCCGATCACGATCGAGGCCAAGCAGGAGTACGGGCCGACGCTGTTCCCGCTGGGCGCCGGCGTGAACATGACCGCGAGCGGCGGCGTCACGTGGACGCTGACGCTCACCCGGGTGGGCGACCTGAAGCCGCGCAGCGAGAACGGGTAGGGGTCGGCCGGGGTCCCCGGCGCGCCCGTCCGGGATGGCCTTCGGCGGAACCCCGATGCCGTGGCGCCGCGATCCGCCGAGGATCGCGGCATGCCTGCTCCCAAGACCACCGCCGCCCTGCTCGGCTCCCTCGCGGCCCTGACCGCCGCGCTCGCGCCCGCCTCCGCCGACGCGGCGCGGGCCACGTTCTCCGTCGAGATCGAGGCGCACCGGACCGTCTCCTGGAACCACCCGCGGGTGGAGTTCGGCGGCGACTGCAACGGCAAGAGCTTCGTCCAGGGGCGCGGCGGCGAGGACTTCAAGCTCAAGAGCAAGTCGGAGGGGCGGCTGCTCGTCGAGGGGAGCGGGAACCGCCTGACGACGGTCGAGTTCGGCATCGAGGGCTCGCGCAAGCGCCTGCTCCAGAGCGAGTACCCGTCGGCGAAGGGCGTCATCACGCGCTCGCGCCACTGGGTGACCGGCACCACCGGCGGCTGGTGTGGCGGCCCGCGGCAGGACCCGATCAAGAAGGGTGACTGCGGCACCCGGCTCGTCCCGTTCACCTACGACCTCGAGCTCGGCGCGCGCGCCGTGACGTTCAGCGAGATGCGCGGGCACGCGCCGAACGAGAAGTACGGCTTCTACGACTGCCGGCTCGACACCCCCGAGGGGGTCCCGTCCGACTCGTTCCCCAAGCTGGAGGGCAGGTTGCCGGTGCCGGTCGCGAAGCTGTTCGACAAGCGCCAAGGGACGATCGTCATCAACGCCGACAAGGCGTACGGCCCGACGGTGCGCGCGCTCGGCAACGGCGCCAACCACACCGCCAGCGCGAACTTCACGTACAAGGTCACGCTCAAGCGGGTCGCCAACCTCAAGCCGCGGGCCGAGAACGGCTAGCCGCTCGTGACATGTGCCACGCGGTCTGGTGGGATCGCGCGATCAGCTCACGCCGGCCGTGGCCCTCGCGGGCTCCCACGTGAAGCCGTCGGGATCCGTGAACGGGCCGGCGTCAGTGGCGAAGGCGACGCGGTGCGAGCCCGACCCCGCGGGGTCGACGCCCGCGTCCTTGGCCAGCGCGCGCCGCTTGTAGAGGCCGAGCTTGACCGGGCCCTCGCCGGCCGCGAACTCGACGTAGGTCTTCGGGAAGCTCTTCGCGACCTCGAAGCCGCGGTCGACGTAGAAGCGCTTGCTGGCCGACACGTCGTCGGCGCCGAGGAGGATCACGACGTGCTGGAACTCGCGCCGCGCGGGGCCGCTGTCCTTCTTCTTCTGGGTCGCGACCTTCCAGATCGTCCCGTCCGGCGCCTGCACGACACCGCCGTAGCCCCACATGGACTTGGCCGCCGGCTTGAGGACCGTCGCGCCCGCCTCGATCGCGGTGGTGAGGAACGCCTCGGCGTCGGCGGGCTGCGCGACGATGAGCGACACGGTGAAGGCGCGGAAGCCGTCGGTCGGCTCGCCGGCGGCGCGGACCTGCACGGGGAGCTGCTCGCCGAAGGCCGCGCGGTAGAACTCGCGGGCGCCCGCCGGGTCGTCGGCCTCGATGGTGATGGTGTCGATGGAGGTCATGGCGGCGAAGCTACGCCCGCTCGCCCGACCTCGCTTCTCGATTCCTGACGGGTCTCAGCGGCGGGCGATCCGCACCGTGCGCTGCACCCAGGCCGAGGCGTTGCCCGCACGGTCCACGGCCCGGACGCGGACGATCCACGTGCCCGGACGGAGCGTGGGGAGGCCGGCCGTCCAGGCCGTCCCGCGCACCGACGCGCGCCCGACCGAGCGGAGCGCCGCGGCACGACTCGCGCGGCGCACGAGCTTGCCGCCAGCGACCGCGTACCAGCGCGAGCCGACCTTTCCGGCCACCGCGACCTCGATCCGCGCGATGCCGGACGGGTCGCTCGCCGTCCCGCGCAGCGTCCGGTAGGCCGCGGCGGTGCGGCGGAACGCCCGGCACTTCGCGGCGGACAGCCGGCGCGCGCAGGCGGGCTGCGCGAGCGTGAGCCGCGGCGCGGCGCGGTCGGCCGCCGGCGGCGTCGTGACCGGGCCGCGCGGGGCGGCGGGCGGGGTGGGGGACGGCGGCGCGCCGGGACCGCCGGGCGGGGTGCCGTCGCCGCCAGGCGGGGGACCGCCCCCGTCGTCCCCGCCACCCTTCCCGGGCGGCGGGAGCGGCGGAAGGTCGGGCTCGGCGGGATCGGCCGGTGCCACGCCCTCGCTGTCGGGCGTGGGCACGAACGCCGGCACGGCGAACCCGAGCGCGCCGCCGTCCGCGTCGCCCCACGCGTACACCTGGCCGTCGGCGCCCAGCGCGAGCGAGTGCCGCGCGCCCGCCGACACGCCGGTCGCGTCGACCGCCAGCGCGACGGGCGTCGCCCGCTCCCACCCGAAGACGCCGTGCCCGATCTGCCGCTGCTCGTTCGACCCCCACGCGAGCACGTCCCCGGTGGCGGTGATCCCCAGCGAGTGTCCGGGCCCGGAGGACAGGCGGGTCACCCCGCGCCCGTCGAGGTCGGTCACGCGCACCGGCGCGTAGAGCGTCGTGCCCACCGGGCCGGCGCCCACCTGCAGGTGGTGGTTCAGGCCCCAGCCCCAGACGCTTTGACCGGCACCGGCGACGAGCACGTGGTCGCCGCCGGCCGCCACCGACTGCGCAGGCGCGAGCCCGGCCGGAGCGGTGAGCGCTGCCGGGACCGACGCGGTCACGCTCGAGGAGCCGCCGAGCTGCCCGCGCGCGTTGCTGCCCCAGACGTACACCGCGCCCGCGGCCGTCCGCGCCACGGAGTTGTCGATGCCCGCGCCGACCTCGGCGACGGGCGGCAGGCCGGCGACCTTCCGCGGCGCGTGCACTGGCGCACCGGTCCCCGCTGCCTGCAGGTCGGTGTCGTCGCCCCAGGCGTACACGTCGCCGGCGTCGGTGAGCGCGAGCGAATGCGCACCGCCGGCCGCGACCGCGACCACCTTGCCGGGCACCTCGACCCAGACCGGCCGCCGCCGGTCGGTGGTCGTCCCGTCACCGACCTGACCGAGCCCGTTGCGGCCCCACGCCCAGACCTCGCCGGCGCCGTCCACGGCGAGGACGTGGTGGATGCCCGCGCCGGCCGGGTCGCCCGTCCTCGCCTGCCCGGTCGCGACGTCGACGATGCCGCTCAGCCCTGCGACGGGGCGCGCCGCGGCGCGCGAGGCGGTCATGTCGTTGCCCAGGACGCCGGCCGCGTTGGCGCCCCACGCGAGCAGGGTCCCGCCGGCCGTGCGTGCCAGCGAGTACCCGGCGCCTGCGACGACCTCGGCGACGCCGGTCGCACCGGGCACCGGCTCGGGCGTCGGGACGAACCGGATCTTCCCGTTGCCGACCTGGCCCTCCTCGACGCTGCCCCAGCCGCGCAGGTTGCCGGCGGCGTCGAGCGCGAGGGCGTGCGCGCGACCGGCCGCGAGCTGCGCCGAGCCCGCCAGCGCCGGGAGCGCCACGCCACCCAGCCGCGCGTCGGTGACCCCGTCACCGAGCTGACCAGAGGCGCTGCGGCCCCAGCCCCGGACGGCGCCGCCGGTCAGGCGGGCGAAGGCGAACTGCGCCCCGGCGACGACCTCCACGACGTGCTCGGCGCTCGTGGTGGGGACGAGCGTGGGGGAGGCCTGCACGTCAAACGCCGCGCCGAGCCCGAGCGCGCCGTGGGCGCCCGACCCCCACGCGTACACGCGACCGCCGCTGGTCACCGCGTACGACGTGCTCTCGCCCGCCTGCACCTGCGCGATCGTCGCGCCGCCGAGGCCGGGGAAGCCGAGCGCGACCGGGTCGGTGGTGCGGACGTCCGCACCCCAGCTGCCCGTGCCGATCTGCCCGAGCCAGCCGTCGCCCATCCCGTAGACGACTCCGGCCTCCGTGCGGACGAGCGCGTGGGTCGCGCCGGCAGCGACCTCGGCCGCGCCGGACACGACGCTCATCCTCACGGGCCGCTCGCGGTACTCGGCCGAGGCCGTCGTGGCGCCGTTGAAGCCGATCCCGAGCTGGCCGTCGGTGTTCAGGCCCCAGCTGTACACGTCGCCGCTCTGGGCGATCGCGTACGACGCGCCGTGCGCCTCGACGTCGCGGATCGGCGGGAGCGCGGGCCCGAGGGCACGGGTCGCGCCCGGCAGGAACGTGGTGGTCACCTGCGTCGGCACGTGCCGCTCGTCGAACGAGCCGTCGCCGAGCTGCCCGTCGTCGTTGGTGCCCCACGCGTAGACCGCGCCCGTGGCGGTGACGGCCAGCGAGTGGTCCTTGCCGGCCGCGACGTCCACGACGTTCGGCGGGAGGCCGGTGACCGCGACCGGGCGCGAGCGGTCGACGGTGGTGCCGTCGCCCAGCTGGCCGCGCTCGTTCGCGCCCCAGGCCAGCACCCGCCCGTCCGTCGTGCGCGCCAGCGTGTGGTCGTGGCTCGCGTCGACCTGGACGATGCCGGTCGCGACGGAGGCAGCGCCGGCCGGGGAGGCGGCGGCCAGAGTGAGGAGGGCGACGAGCACCGCGACGGCGATCCGGGACATGGCCGACACGGATATCGCATCTCGGCCCGCCGAGGTGGGGAACGAGATCCTCTTCGCGCCGCGGTGGGCGGGCGCGCGTCACTGCGAGGCGCGGGTCGCGACCCGCGCCGGCAGGCTTCAGGCGTTGGTCTCCACAGGCACGACGCGGCCGTTCTCGTCGACGTACACGTCCGCGGTCAGGTCGGTGTGCGCGTGCGGCACGCCGATCGAGTCGTCGGCGTCGCCGGCCTCCGACCGCCGGGCGTCCTTGCGCATCTCCTTCGTCGCCCGCTTCTCGCGCAGCTTGTTCTCGCGGTTGAGCTTCGCGAAGGTCGTCTTCTTCTTCGCGGCCATGCTCAGAGCTTCACCACGTTGGCAGCCGCGGGCCCCTTCTGGCCCTGCTCGGCGTCGAAGCTGACCTTCGCGCCCTCGTCCAGCGACTTGAAGCCGCCGCCCTGGATCGCGCTGTGATGGACGAAGAGGTCAGACCCCTGGTCGTCCGGGGTGATGAAGCCGAAGCCCTTGTCGTCGTTGAACCACTTGACGGTTCCGGTGGCCATGAGGCACGTCCCTCCGTTGTGTGCAGGCGAAATGCGGAGGGTGCTTCGAAGCAACAACTGCGAGAACGCTGGCACTGCGGCGGTCGAGCGGGGCGCCCGACCCGTCCTGAGAACCCTAGCGTGCCGGTGGCCGGTGGAGGTACTCGGCAGCGATCCCGCCCCAGTCGGCCTCCGCGCGCAGCTGGCTGAGGACCGTGGCGACGAGGCCGTGCATGCGGCGGATGAGGATCGACGCGGGCGGCACCGTGAACTGCTCGGCCTGGTGCTTGGCCTCCGCGCGCTGCTCCTCGGTCAGCTCGCTGCGGCGGGCGTGGGGAGGACGGCCCGCCCCGCCGCCGCGGAACCGGTGGACGCCCGGGATCGCGTACCACCGCAGCGCCGGGCGCATGATCGCCAGCGCCCAGTCGGCGTCGACCTCGCCCGCCTTCTCCGCCGGCAGGTACCCCGCGCGGACCAGCGCGGCCTTCAGCGCCGGCGCGTCGTCGTCGCGGACGGCCGCCGCGAGCGCGCGCTCGGCGTCCAGGTGCGCGGCGGGCACGTCGCGCAGCAGCCCGAAGTCGAGGAAGCACACGCGGCCGTCGTCGCACAGCAGGTAGTTGCCGGGGTGCGGGTCGCCCAGCGCGATGCCGTGGCGGTACAGGACGCAGAAGAAGAAGCGGAAGACCCGCTCGGCGTACGCGTCGCGGGCCGGCTCGTCGAGCTTGCGGACGGCCTCGAACCGCTGGCCGGACACGTACTCGGAGACGAGCACGCGGCGCGTCGACAGGTCGGTGTGCACGTGCGGGACGCGCGCGAACGCGGCCATCTCGCGCCGCACGAGCCGTTCGATCCGCCGCTGATGCTGGGCCTCGAGCTCGTAGTCGAGCTCCTCGCCGATCCGCTCGCGCAGCTCCGCCAGCATCGCCTTGCCGTCGAGGCCGGGTGCGAGCCGCCCGATCAGCGGCAGCAGGAGCCCGGCGTTGCGCAGGTCGGTCTCGACCGCCTCCGCCACGCCGGGGTACTGGACCTTCACCACGACGTCGTCGCCGTCCCGCGTGACCGCGCGGTGCACCTGGCCGATCGACGCGGCCGCGAACGCGCGCTCGTCGAACTCGGCGAACGTGCGCGACAGCGGCCCGCCCAGCTCGTCGCGCAGCAGCTTCTCGAGCTTGGGGAACGGGACCGGCGGCACGTCGTCGCGCAGCGAGGCCAGGCGCTGCTGGAGCGCGTCGCGCTCCTCCTCGGGCAGCCCGTCGAAGTCGACGAGCGACAGCATCTGGCCGACCTTCATCGCCGCGCCGCGCATCTGCCCGAGCTGGTCGACGAGCTGCTCCACGAGCGCCGCCGTCCGCCGGTTCGAGGCCGCCTCGGCGCGCTCGGGCGAGCGCATCCGGTTCGCCGCGCGCGTGCCCGCGAAGCGCAGCGACTGCCCGGCCACGAGCCCACCGACCCGCGCCGTCCGTGCCAGCCGGCCGGCGGGAAGCCGGTCGGCCTCCGGGCCGGCGGCGTCGTCCGTCTCGCTCGCCATCGCCTTCGAGCGTACGCGGCGCCGTCAGCGGCGCTGGAGCGCGACGGGCAGCCCGTCGCCGGGGAACGGGCCCGTGCCGTAGTCGATCGGCGGCGCGTACCCGGCCGGCACCGTCCACCGGTGGCTGCGCAGGAGCTGGTAGAGGATCGCCTTGACCTCCATCGAGCCGAAGTGCAGGCCGATGCACTTGTGCACGCCGCCGCCGAACGGCGTCCACTTGTACTTGTGCTCGGCGTCCTCGGCGCGCTCGGGCGTGAACCGCTCGGGGTCGAACGTGTCGGGGTCGCGCCACCACGGCTCCATCCGCTGGCTGCCGTAGATGCCGAGCGTGATCTTCGTCCCCGCCGGGATGAAGCAGCCGTCGATCTCGGTGTCGCGGATCGCCTCGCGCGCGAGCATCCCGACCGGCGCGTTCATCCGCAGCGTCTCCTTGAACACGAGGTCCATGAGCGGGAGCGCGTCGAGGTCCTCGTAGCCGATCGCCGGTTTGCCGAGCGCCTCGGCCTCCTCGCGCAGCCGCTCCTGCCACTCGGGATGGCGCGCGAGGTAGTAGGCCATCATCGACAGCGTGATGGTCGACGTGTCGTGCGCGGCCATCATCGTGAAGATCATGTGGTTGACGACGTCGGCGTCGCTGAAGCGCTCGCCGTCCTCGCTCTCGGCGTGGCACAGGACGCTGAACAGGTCGGCCGACGCGCTCGCGCGCTTGGCCGGGATCTGCGCGCGGAAGTAGTCCTCCAGCACCCGCCGGCTCTGCAGCCCGCGGTGCCACTTGCCGCCCGGCACGTCGGCACGGACGATCGCCTGGCCGCCGACGACGCAGTCGATGAACGCGCGGTTGAGGCGGTCGGCCTCCGCGCCGAGCTGCTCGCCCATGAACACCTCGGTCGCGATGTCGAGCGTGAGCTGCTTGGTCGCGTCGTAGAGCTTGAAGTCCGGCCCGCTCCGCCACGCGCCGATGCCGCGCTCGATCGCCGGGTTCATCGCGTCCAGGTACGAGACGAGCCGCTCGCGCTTGAACGCCTGCTGCATGATGCGGCGGTGGTGGCGGTGCTCCTCGAAGTCCATGAGCATCACGCCGCGGTCGAAGAACGGCCCGATGAAGGCCTCCCAGCCCGCCTTGTTGGAGAACGCCTTGTCGCGGTTGGCGAGCACGGTCTCCAGGCCGGTCGGCCCGATCACCGCGACCATCGTGATGCCGAACGCCGCGCCCCAGTAGACCGTCCCGAACCGGTCGTACGCCTTGCGCGTCATCCCGATCGGGTCGTGGAGGAACCCGAGCGTGCTGCCGATGACCGGCAGCCCGGGATCGCCCATCACCGGCCTGAGCCCGCTGCCCGCGGGCGGCTCCGCGAGGGGCTTCGCAGCCCGCTCGGGGAGCCGGTCGATCAGCACGGCCGCCGCGTCACGACCCCTGCGCGCGAAGGTGGAGGTCATCTGGCGACACATGGTGCCTGATCGGCGGGCGCTCGTGAACGTCAGCGTTCGAGCAGCAGCCGGGCCGCCTCCGCGGTCCCGTCGAGCCGCACCATCCCGCCCACCGCCGTCGCCCGCGCGCGGGTGTCGGCCGCGAGCGCGACGGAGAGCGCGTCGGCCAGCGACGTGCTCGTCGGCGCGGGGCCGTCGTGCGCGACGCCGACCCCGAGCTCCGCGACTCGCGCGGCCCAGTACGGCTGGTCGGCCGCCTGGGGCACCACGACCTGCGGCGTGCCGGCGCGCGTGGCCGCGGTCGTCGTCCCGGCGCCGCCGTGGTGGACGACCGCGGCGACGCGCGGGAAGAGCGCCTGCTGGTTGACCTCCGGGAGGACGAAGCAGTCGTCGGCGGCCTCGGCGACGGCGAGGTCGGCCCACCCGCGCATCAGGACCGCGCGGCGGCCGTGTGCGCGGATCGCCGCCAGCGCCTCCTCCGCCGGCTCGGTGGCGCCGTGCATCGGCATGCTCCCGAAGCCGACGTACACCGGCGGCGTGCCCGCGTCGAGGAACGCCATCAGCGCGGGGGCGAGCGGCCGCGGATCGGGCTGGATCCACGCGCCCGTCTGCACGACCTCGTAGCCGTCCGCCCCGGTCCACGGGTCGAGCACCGGGTCGCTCGCCAGCCACGGCGTGTCCGTGACCACGTAGTCGCGGACGCCGTCGACGGGAGCGAGGCCGTTCGCCGTCCGATTCGCGTTGAGCGCCTCGCCGAACACGACCTCGACGCTCTCGCGGTCGTACTCCCACAGCGCGTCGGGATCCGTGACGTCCGCCGGCAGCGGGCGGCCAGGGTAGGCGAGCGGCCGCCGGGCGGGGGAGGGCAACGTCAGCTGCTGGAAGGTGACCGAGACCGCGGGGACGCCCGCCTGCTCGGCCACCGACAGCGCGCCCGCCGCGGCCGGCAGCGCGCCCGTGGCGACGACGACGTCGCAGTCCGCGACCGCCGCCGGCATCAGCTCGAACTGCCCCGCGATGATCGCCTTCGCGACGTCGGGGATCGACGCCGTGCCCGGCCTGGCCGTCGCCGTCAGCCGCGCCGACGGCCCCACCGGCACCAGCTCCACGCCGACGTCGGCCAGCCGCCGCTCGAAGTCCTCGTCCGGCGGCGCGCACACCCGCACGTCCGCCTCCCGCGCCCGCAGCTGCGCCGCGAGACCCACCATCGGCTCGACGTCTCCGCGCCCGCCCCACGTCGACAACAACACCCGCATGTGCTCGGCTCCCACCGGTCGGTTCCAGCTTGCGGCGAGGCATTGTGCGGCACACCAGGGGGCTTGAAACAAGCCCCCTATGCAGGTATAAAGTGAGACAGGGCGGGGAGGGATCCCGCCCTTCGCGTGTATATCGCGGGCGTATCGAGAAGCCGATACGCGCTGGCAACGGCCCGCCGCCTTGACTGCGCGGCATGATCCGCAGAACACGACGGCCGCTCGCCGCGCTGATCCTCGTCTCCCTGGTCGCCGTCGGGTGCTCCAACGACTCGGAGCCGAAGGCGAGCAACGACAGCACCGCCGCCGGCACCGCCACGACCAGCGACCGCGTCAAGGCGGTCCGCTTCTCCCAGTGCATGCGCGACGAGGGCGTGACCGGGTTCCCCGACCCCGACGCGTCCGGCGAGCTGACGGCGGACGGCGTCGCCAACGGCACGGGGCTCGACACCGACAGCCCGGCGTGGGACGCCGCGCTGGAGGCGTGCAAGGAGCTGCAGCCGGCCGGCTTCACGGGGCGCGAGCGGAGCGCCGACGAGCAGGACAGCGCGCTGCTGTTCGCCCAGTGCATGCGCGAGAACGGCGTCGAGGACTTCCCCGACCCCGAGAAGAACGGGCCGCTCATCGACACTCGCCGTATCCCGTCCGCGCAGGGCCGCGGCGCGCGCGACATCCCCGGCTTCGACGCCGCCGCGCAGAAGTGCCGCGACGTCTACACCGGCGATCTGGGAGACCGGTGAGCCGCGCGCGATGGGCGCTGGCCGGTGCCGCCGTGGTGGTCGCGGGCGCCAGCGCGGCGGCCGTCACCGCCGCGACGTCGAGCGGCGAGCCCGCCGCCCAGGCCGAGGAGCAGCCGGGCGCGACCATGGCGACGGTGGAGCGCGGGCCACTCGCGTCGATGGTCTCGGAGGACGGGACGCTCACCTACCGGGCGAGCCCCGACGGCACGCCGTACGTGGCGATCAACCAGGCGAGCGGCACCTACACCGACCTGCCGCGCCCCGGCGAGGAGGTCGGCTGCGGCGACGTGCTCTACCGCGTCGACGATGAGCCGGTCCTCCTGCTGTGCGGCACCGTGCCCGCCTACCGCGCCCTCGAGCAGGGCGACCGGGGCCGCGACGTCCGGCAGCTCAACCGCACGCTCGACGCGCTCGGCTACGACGTCGACCGGCGCGACGACGACTTCACGTGGCAGACGCGCGAGGCGCTCACGCGGCTCCAGGACGACCGCGGCTTCGACGACGACGATGCCGGCACGCTCGACCGCGGCGACGTCGTCGTCCTGCCGCGTGCGGTGCGGGTCGCGAAGGTCGGCGGCAGGCTCGGCGGCCCCGCGCACGCGGGCGCTCCGGTCCTGCAGGCCACGACGACCACGCTCCAGGTCCAGGTCGCGCTCAGCCCCTCGCAGCAGGACCAGGTCCGCAAGGGCGACCGCGCGCGCATCACCCTGCCCGGCAGCCGGCCGGCCACCGGACGGGTAGAGCGGCTAGGCAGCGCCGTGCGGACCGACGAGGACGACCCCGCCGCCACGCAGGCGACCATCCCGGCGTACGTCCGGCTCGACCGGCCCCGGCAGGCACGCGGGCTCGACGCCGCGCCGGTGCAGGTCGAGATCACGACCGAGGGCGTCAAGGACGCGCTCAGCGTGCCGGTCACCGCGCTCGTCGGCAAGGCCGGCGGCGGCTACGCGGTGGAGGTCGTGCGCGCGGGCGGGCGGCGGGAGCTGGTCGCGGTCGACCTCGGCCTCTTCGACACCGCGGCCGGCCGCGTCCAGGTCGAGGGCCAGGTCGCCGAGGGCGACCGCGTCGTGGTGCCGACGCCGTGAGCGCCGAACCGGTCCTCGAGCTGGCCGACGTGACCAAGGTCTACGGCGAGCAGCCGCCCGTGCCCGCGCTCCGCGGGGTCTCCTTCACCGTCCGCAGCGGCGAGCTCGTCGCGATCGTCGGCCCGTCCGGCTCGGGCAAGTCGACGCTCCTGCACGTCATGGGGACGCTGGAGCGGCCGAGCAGCGGCGTCGTCCGCGTCGACGGCGTCGACGTCGCGCGGCTCAGCGACCGCGAGCTGTCGCGGCTGCGCGCCCGGGAGATCGGGTTCGTCTTCCAGCAGTTCTTCCTGGCCGAGCACGCGACCGTGCGCGAGAACGTCGCCGACGGGCTGCTCTACGCGGGCGTCCCCGCGGCCGAGCGCTTCCGGCTCGCCGACGAGGCGCTGGAGCGGGTCGGCCTCGCCGCCCGCGCGACGTTCCGGCCGACCAAGCTGTCGGGCGGCGAGCGGCAGCGGGTCGCCATCGCTCGCGCGCTCGTCGGGCGCCCGGCGATCGTGCTCGCCGACGAGCCGACCGGCAACCTCGACAGCGCCACCGGCGCGTCGATCGTGGCGCTCATCCGGGAGCTGCACGCGGAGGGCGCGACGATCGTGATGATCACGCACGACGCGGCGCTCGCCGACCGGCTCCCGCGCCAGATCCGCGTCCTGGACGGGAAGGTGGTGGCGGGATGCGGCTGAGCGACGCGCTGCGCGTGGTGAGCGTCGGCCTGCGCGCCCGGCCGCTGCGGGCGGCGCTGTCGGCGCTCGGCATCGCGATCGGGACGGCCGCGATCGTGGCCGTGCTCGGGCTCTCCGCGTCGTCGCAGGCCGGCCTCCTCGCGGAGATCGATCGGCTGGGCACGAACCTGCTGACCGTCGAGCCCGGGCAGCGCCTCACCGGCGACAAGGCCCAGCTGCCCGACGAGGCGCCCGCGCGCATCACCCACCTGGCCGACGTCGAGCTGCTCGCGCACACCGGCCTGCTGGAGGACGCGCACGTCTACCGCAGCGCGATGGTCCCGGCGGAGAGCAGCGGCGGGCTGGAGGTGCGGGCGACGAGCCTCAACCTGCCGTCCGTGCTCACGACTGGCGTCGCGCGCGGCGCGTGGCTCAACCCCGCCACGGCCCGCGAACCGGTGGCCGTGCTCGGCGCGCGCGCCGCCCAGCGGCTGGGCATCGGCCTCGTCCATCCCGGCCAGCGCATCTGGCTGGGCGGCCGGTGGTTCACGGTCGCGGGCATCCTGCAGCCCTCGCCGCTCGTGCCGGACGTCGACGACAGCGCGCTGATCGGCTACGCGGCCGCCGAGCGCTACCTCGGCTACGCGGGCGTCGTCGGCGGCGCCCGCCGGACCGGGCCGCCGACCTCCGTCTACGTCCGCACGGCGACCGGCCACGAGGCCGCGGTGCAGGCGCTGCTGGCACGGACGGCCAACCCGGAGGCGCCCAACGAGGTCGCCGTCAGCCAGCCGTCCGACGTGCTCACGGCACGCGCCGCGGCGGCGGGCGCGTTCGACAGCCTCTTCCTCGGCCTCGGGGTCGTCGCGTTGATCGTCGGCGCGGTCGGCGTCGCGAACATCATGGTCATCTCGGTGCTGGAGCGGCGGTCGGAGATCGGCCTGCGCCGCGCGCTCGGCGCGACGGCCGGGCAGATCCGCGCGCAGTTCCTCGGCGAGTCGATCCTCCTGGCGGTCATCGGCGGCGTGGTCGGCGTCCTGGCCGGGGGCGTGGCGACCGCCGTGTACGCCGCCGCGAAGGGCTGGCAGGTCGTGATCCCGGCCGAGGCGTGGGTGGGCGGCATCGCGTCGGCGCTGCTGATCGGCGCCGTCGCCGGGCTCGCGCCGGCCGTCCGCGCGTCGCGGATGCCGCCTACCGTGGCGCTGCGGACGGCGTGACCGCGGCCGGCAGCCGGACGGTGACGCTGAGCCCGCCGCCGGGGCGCGGGACGAGCGTCAGGCTCCCGTCGTGCGCCTCGGTGATGCTCTTGACGATCGCCAGCCCGAGCCCGACCCCGGTGTGGTCGCTGCGCAGCCGCTCGGCCCCACGCACGAACGGCTCGCTCAGCGTCGAGACGAGCTGCGGGCTCAGCGCGTCGCCGGTGTTCTCGACGGTGAGCGCGACGCTGCCGTCTTTGGCGCCGGTCGTGACCCACACCGTGCCGTCAGCCGGCAGGTTGTGGACGATCGCGTTGTGCACGAGGTTCGTGCTCGCCTGAAGGAGCAGCGCGTGCGAGCCGAGCGTGGGCGACACGTCGCCGGCGGTCTCGATCGTGACGCCGCGCTGCTCGGCGAGGGGGAGGAGGGTCTCGGTCGCCTCCTCGGCCAGCAGCGAGAGGTCGACGTGCTCGCGCGAGAACGAGCGCCGGTCGGCGCGGCTGAGCAGCAGCAGCGCCTCGGTGAGGTCGATCGCGCGGGCGTTGACGGTGTGCAGGCGCTCGACGAGCTCGCCGTTGTCGCGGCCCGGATCGCGGCGAGCGACGTCGAGCAGCGTCTGGGTGACCGCGAGCGGCGTGCGCAGCTCGTGGGAGGCGTTGGCGGCGAAGCGCTGCTGCTCGGCGACCTGCGCCTCCAGCCGCGCGAGCATCATGTCGAACGCGTCGGCGAGCTCGCGGAACTCGTCGTGGCGGTCGTGCAGCTCGATCCGGTGGGAGAGCGAGCCGGCCGCCGCGGCGCGCGTGGCGTCGGTGATCCGCGTCAGCGGCGAGAGCATCCGGCCCGCGAGGATCCACCCGCCGGCGAGCCCGAGAACGAGCAACAGGGCGAGCACGATCGCGAACGGGACGCTGAAGCCGTTGAGCGGGTCGGAGCGGATCGGCGGGATGCCGGGCAGCCCGAAGATGACGTGGTCGGGGATGTAGCGCAGGAGCGAGACCCACACCACGGCGAGGACCAGGACGCCGGCGACCATGAGGAAGCCGACGTAGCTGAGCGTCAGCTTCAGGCGGGCGCTCACGGCGTGTCGATGCGGTAGCCGACACCGGGCACGGTGGCGATGATCTGCGGCTCGCCGAGCCGCTTGCGCAGGCCGGACACCGTGATGCGCACCGCGTTGGTGAACGGGTCCGCGTTCTCGTCCCACGCGCGCTCCAGCAGCTCCTCGGCGCTGACGACGCCGCCCTCCGCCGCGACGAGGACCTCCAGGACCGCGAACTGCTTGCGGGTCAGCGCGACGTAGCGGCCGTCGCGGTAGACCTCGCGGCGGAACGGGTCGACGCGCAGGCCGGCGAGCTCGCGCACGGGCGGACGGCTGTGCGCGCGCCGGCGGTCCAGCGCCCGGAGGCGGAGCACGAGCTCCTGCAGCGCGAACGGCTTGGTGAGGTAGTCGTCGGCGCCCAGCTCGAAGCCCGAGGCCTTGTCGTCGAGCCGGTCTGCCGCCGTGAGCATGAGGATCGGCATGCCGCTGCCGGACGCGACGATGCGCCGGGCGATCTCGTCGCCGGACGGGCCGGGGATGTCGCGGTCCAGCACCGCGATGTCGTACGCGTTGACGCTGAGCAGCTCGAGCGCGGTGTCGCCGTCGCCCGCGATGTCGGCGGCGATCGCCTCCAGGCGCAGGCCGTCGCGGATCGCGTCGGCCATGTAGGGCTCGTCCTCAACGAGCAGCACGCGCATGCCCCGTGATGCTAGGGGCGGCGCATATCGCGGGCGTATCGAAAGCCGCATACGCGCTGGCAACGCTGCGCGGTCTTGACTGCGCGGCGTGACCTCCCGCCGCCGCTTCCGAACGATCCTCCTCGCCATGCTGGTCGCCGCCAACGCGGCGCTGCTCGGCACGCTCCTGCGCGAGTCGCCGACGCCCTCGTTCTCCTCCGTGCCCCGGACGGAGACCACGCCCGCCGAGGCGCCGACGGAGACGCCGACGGAGACGCCCGCACCCGACGCGCCGTCCGCGCCGCCGTCGATCGCGAACCTGGACCCCGACCTGCGCGACGCGCTGCGGCAGGCCATGGAAGCGGCCGCGGCGGACGGGGTGGAGCTCGTCGTCAACAGCGGCTGGCGCTCCCCCGAGCACCAGCAACGGCTGCTCGACGAGGCGGTCGTCAAGTACGGGTCGGCCGCCGAGGCCGCCCGCTGGGTCGCGACGCCGGACACGTCGCCGCACGTGTCGGGGGACGCGGTCGACATCGGCCCGACCGCGGGCGCGGCGTGGGTGGCCGCGCACGGCGCGGCCTACGGGCTGTGCCAGATCTACGCCAACGAGCCGTGGCACTTCGAGCTGCGCACCGGCGGCTGCCCGCCGCTCTACGCCGACCCGACGCACGACCCGCGGATGCAGCGCTGACGCCCGCTCAGGCCGGCGTGGCGGGGTTCCCGCGTGCCCAGGCGGCGATCTCCTCGGAGCCGTCGACGACCGTCCCGTCGTCGAGCACGAGCGTCGGGACGAACACGTTCCCGGTCAGCCGCTCGACCTCCTTGCGGGTCGGGTTGAGGCGCGAGCCGAGCACCCCGAGCCCGTACGTCCTCGTCACCTCCGGCGTGTGCCCGGCCTCGCGCAGCGCGTGGTACGCGGTGCCGCAGAAGTGCGTGCCGCCCGGGCCCATCCCCGGCCGCTTCCAGGTTCCCCAGCAGACGTAGAGCTTCATCGCGCGCCGGAGCATCGCAGCTGTCGCCTGTCCTCCGCACCGCCGCCTCTCGCGCGCGCCGGTGAGCGCCCCTTATGCTGCGGCGCCATGGCGCTGCGGATGGACAACGTGCTCATCAACGTCGAGGACCTCGACGCCGCCAAGGCCTTCTTCGCCGAGCTGGGGATGGAGCTGGTCGGCGAGACGCAGGTCGAGGGGACGTGGGCGGACCAGTGCGTCGGCCTCGACGGCGTGCGCGCCGACATCGCGATGATGCGCACCCCGGACGGCAGCGGGCAGGTCGAGCTGTCGCGGTTCGTCACGCCGTCCGCGATCCGCGCCGAGCCGCAGGACACGCCGTCGAACGCGCTCGGCATCCGCCGCATCATGTTCGGCGTGGACGACGTCGACGACGTGGTCGAGCGGCTGCGCAGCCGCCACGGCGCCGAGCTCGTCGGCGAGATGGCGCAGTACGAGGACCTCTACCGGATGTGCTTCGTGCGGGCGCCCGAGGGGTTCATCGTCGGCCTCGCCCAGCAGCTGAGCTGAGGCCGCGCATGGGTCTGCTCGATCGGCTGCTCGCCAAGGGACGGTTCCCCGCGGACCTGCGGGAGGAGCTGCAGCGCGAGCGGGTGGTGCTCCTCGCCGAGCCCGTCCAGGCCTCGGTGAGCGGCGAGAACCTGCGCGCCGCCGGCGTGCCGAAGGGCCGCGCGCTGGCGGCGTTCGCGCTGACGCAGCAGCGCCTCGTCCTGCACGTGATGCGCGAGCCGCTCGTCGACGTGACGTGGGACAGCGGCGACGCCCGCTCGCTCGACCTCGCGGCCAGGGAGAACGGGCTGGAGATCGCGTTCGACCACGAGAGCTCCCGCGTCGTCGTCCTCCTGCGCCTCCCCGACCCGCCGGCGATCGTCGCCGCGATCGAGCAGCGCCGCCGCCCGCTCGACCCCAAGCGCCACCTGCGCAACCGCTCCGAGGACTAGCGGCACGGTGAGCATGTTCGGTCGCATCTTCGGCCGCCGGCGCTACGAGCGGCCTGAGCCCGGGCCGGAGGACATCGCGCGGGTCGACATCACGCGGATGATCGCGACGGCCCGCGAGCGGGGGGACGACCGCAGCGAGCCGGAGATCGTCGCCGCGCTCATGCTCGGCGCCGGCCTCACGGCCGATCGCCACCACGACGCCGACATGCGCCTGCGCGGGGCCGCGGCGTTCGAGGCGCTGCGCCGCTGGCTCGTCGGCCACGCCGGGGAGGAGGGCGCCGCCCGGCTCCTCAGCGAGTCGCGCGGGCCGATCGACGAGCAGGGCCGGATGCGCCGCCCGCCGTCGTAGCCTCGGTCGCGGATGACCGCCGTCGCGACGCCCGCAGCTCCGCTGTCGCGCTGGCGCGCGTCGCCGCGGCGGCTGGCGACGCTGCTCGTGGGGTTGTGGGTGTTCGGCGCCGGCGAGGCGCTGCTCGTCGCGTCGGGCCTCGGGAACTCGCCGTGGACCGTGTTCGCCGAGGGCGTCTCCCGTCAGACGCCACTCTCGGTCGGCGCCGCGACCGTCGTGACCAGCGCCGTCGTGCTGCTGCTGTGGATCCCGCTCCGGCAGCGCCCGGGGCTGGGGACCGTCGCCAACGCGCTCGTCGTGGGGGTCGCGATCGACGTGACGCTGCTCGTCCTCCCGAGCGCGGACGCGACGCCGACGGCCGTGCGCTGGGCCGAGGTCGCGGTGGGCATCGCGATCGTCGCGCTCGGCAGCGCGGTGTACCTGAAGATGGCGCTGGGCCCGGGCCCGCGCGATGGGCTGATGACCGGCCTGCACCGGCGCACGGGCCGTCCCGTCGCGGCCGTCCGGGGCGCGATCGAGATCTCGGCGCTGGTCGTCGGCGTCGTGCTCGGCGGCACGTTCGGCGCCGGCACCGTCGCGTTCGCGCTGCTGATCGGCCCCGCGGTGGCCCGCGCGCTGCGGCTCGCGGGCGTCCAGCGCACCAGCGACCTCTAGCCGGCCGCCCGCGTGGGCTCCGCGGCCGGCCGCGCCACCGCTGCTGCGGGCGGGTCCGGCTGCGGCGCAGGGCCGGCCGGCTCCCCGAGCTTGACGAGCACGACGCCCGCGACGATCAGCACGCCGCCCGCGAGCTGCAGGGCGCCCGGGAGCTGGTCGAGCAGCAGCCACGCGAAGAGCACCGCCGCGACGACCTCGAGCAGCGCCACGAACGAGGCCAGCCGCGAGCCCAGCCGCCGGCTCGCGGCGATCCCCGTCGAGTACGCGACGGCGGCCGTGACCACGCCGAGCCCGACGAACGGCAGCCACCACGGGACGGCGTGGCCGGCGTAGACCGGGGAGCCGGTCGTCGCGCGCAGCGAGAGCACGTCGAGGAGCCCGAGCAGCCCGAGGCCGAGCGCGCCGAACGCGAGCCCGCCGCCGGCCAGGGCGAGCGGCGGCAGCCCGGTGCTCGTGTCGGCCGACAGGACGAAGTAGACCGCGGCGCCGGCCATCGCGGCGAGCGCCCACAGGACGCCCTCGAGCGCCAGGTCGGCGCCTGAGACGAGGTCGAGGACGAGCACGAGCCCCAGCGCGGCGACGCCCGCGCCGGCCAGCGTCAACGGGCTCGGCCGCTCGCCGTGGCGCAGCCACAGCCAGACGACGATCGCGGCCGGCGCGGTGTACTCGATGAGGAGCGCGGGCCCGACGTCCATCGCCGCGACCGCGGAGAAGTAGGCGAACTGCGTCCCGGCTACGGGCACCGCGCCGTAGACCGCGATGAAGCGCAGGTTGCGCCGGAGCAGTTCGGCGCGTCCGCGCAGCGCCCGCGCCGCGAAGGGCGCGAGGACGAGCGCGGCGATCGCGACGCGTGCGAGCACGACGGCGCCCGGGCTCCAGCCCTGGTCGATCAGGCCGCGCGCGAGCGAGCCGGAGAGCGCGAACGAGGTGGCCGAGACGAGCGCGAGCGGCAGCCCGGCGCGCACGTCGATGTCATGGGTCACGGCGGCGATGGCCAATGACACTAGGCGGCGTTCTGTAATCTGTCAACGTGCTGTTCACCGATGACACCGGGGCGTCGCTGCGGGCCGCCGTCGAGCTGGTGAACAGCGCGGAGGAGCCCGACACGCTGATGACGGTCGCGCAGGTCGACGCCTGGTACGCGCGCAACGGCTACACGGGGCGGCGCGACGGCGACCGGGCGGAGCTCGACGCGCTGCGCGCGCTGCGCCCGGTGCTACGCGAGCTGCTCACCGCCGACCGCGACCGCGCGGCCGCGCTCGTCAACGCGATCCTCGCCGAGGCGCAGGCACTCCCGCAGCTCACCCGCCACGACGACCTCGACTGGCACATCCACGCGGTGCCGCCGGACGCGCCGCTCGACCGGCGGGTCGCCGTCGAGACCGCGATGGCGATGGTCGACGTGATCCGCGCGGACGAGCTCTCGCGCCTGTCGATCTGCGCGGACGACGGCTGCGTGGGGCTTGTGCTCGACCTCTCGCGCAACCGCTCGCGCCGCTTCTGCAGCACCGCGTGCGCGAACCGCAACGCGGTCGCGGCCTACCGCTCGCGTCAGCGCGGCACGGCGGGCTGACGCGGAGCCCGGCTCAGCGCGCGTGGGCGGCGCGCGAGGCGAGGACGCCGCCGACGACGCCTCCCGCAACCGCGATCAGCCTGAGCGGCCTGGGACCGCGGCGCCGACGGCGCACGCCGACCGGACACGCGGCAGCACGGGCAGGCGCCGGGCCGGGCATGAGGGCGAGCGCAGGCGCGGGACCGGGCATGAGGGCCGGCCGGGGCGCCGGACCTGGCATGAGGGCGAGGGCGGGCGCCGGGCCGGGCATGAGCGCGAGCGCAGGCCGGGGGAACGGGACCGGCGACGGCGCGGGCGGCCGCGCGGGCGCGGGTGCCACCGGCGCGGACGCGGGTGCCACGGGCGTGGGCTGCTGCGGCGGGGTCGTGCGGACGGTCACCGGCGGGCGCGCCGCACGTGAGGCGCGCGCGCCGCGCAGCAGGCCGCGCGCGGCACCGACCAGACCGCCCGACGCGCGGCGGCGGCGAGGACCCACCGGCGGCAGCGGCAGCGGGGCCGGGCCGTGGGCCTCGTCGCGTGCGGGAGCGGGAGCAGGAGCGGGCGCGGACGCCGGGAGCGGCAGCCGCGCGCGCGCCTCGGCCAGGTCCAGGGCGCCGCACACCGCGGCCAGGACCGGTTCGGGTGTGGCCGCCACCGGGGGCGCGACCGCGGCGACCGGCCGCACGGCGACCACGGGCAGCAGCGGCGACGTCGGCAGCGTGGCGACCGCGACCACGGGCGGCACGACCGGGGCGACCGCCACCGGCGCCACCGGCGGCCACATCGCCACGACCGGCCCACCGCCGCGCACCACGACCGTCGCGCTCCCCCGACGCCGTCGCCGCGGCACCCGCACGCCGTCGACCGACACGAACACCATGAGCGCGGCGAGCGCCGCGATGGACGTGGGCGACGACAGGCGCATCATCACCTTCCCGGCGCCGGGGACGGCCGCGAACTTCAGGCCCTCGATCTCGCTCGGGCGCGGGCGCCAGCTGTCGTTCGTCCGCCGGTTGTCGCCGCGCGTGAGGAACCCCTCGCGCGCCGAGCCGCCGACCACGCGGTGGATCACGCGCGTGCCGGCGCCCAGCTCGCCCTTGGGGATCTGGTAGACGACCACGTCGCCGACGTCGTAGGACTCGCGGCGGTACGCGAGCACCAGCTCGCCCGGCGTGAGGTCCGGGAGCATGCTGTTGCCCGACACCACGACGACGCTCAGCGGGCCGCCGAGGGTCGCGGGCCGCAGGGTGAACATCCAGCCGACGACCAGCAGGGCGACGATGACGAGCCGCGCGATGCGCCCCTTCATCAGTCGAACCACCGGATCGAGAGCGACGGGCGCGCCGCGGCCGTTGCGGCCTCGCGGGACGCCAGGGCGCCGCCGTCCCGCAGCGGTAGGGCCTCGTCCGTGTCCGCGATCCGCCACCCGCGGTCGATCGCGCTGCCGGCGACGACCAGGGCGACGTCCGCGAGGACGTTCCACTCGAGCGTGCCGGCGGCGGACGCCGGCGCGGTGTCCGTGGCGGCCGGAGCGACGGTCGGAGCGGTCGCCCAGGTGGCGTCGGCCTCGTGCCAGACGCTCGTGACGCGCTGCGCCCGCCACGTGCGGGCCTGCGCGGGCGGGTCGGTGAGCGCCATCCGCAGCCGGGCGGACAGCAGCTCGGCGCCCGCGGGGATGCCGCACGAGCCGATGTCGAACCGCACCAGCGCCCGCCGGTCCGCGGGGCCCGACGCGACCGCGAGGAACGGCTCGGCGCCGAACACGGTCTCGGGCCACTCCTCGTCGACGTAGGTGTCCGCGACCGGCGCGATCGCGCAGCTGCGCTCGGGCACGGCGCCCGGGACGCGGACGAGCGTCAGGTCGTCGGCGGCGACCGGGAACCCGGCGCCCACCACGACGCCCGTGCTCGCGACGGTCACGAGGAGGAGCGCGGCGAGGACGGTGCGGATCACCGGTCGTCCTCGATCAGCACGTCGGCGCGGTCGACCTGCGTCGCGCGCGCCCCGGCGGTGACGTTCACCGTGACCTCGTCGTCGTCCGCGTCGGCGTCCGACGGGACCGTCACCGGCCCGCCGTGGGCGACCGCGGCGCTCGCGGCGGTGAGCGTCACCGACAGCCGCTCTCCCGAGCACGCGGGGTCCGCGATCCCTCCGACGGTGACGGCCGTGATCTGCCCGCCGTCGGTGGTGTAGCGGACCGTCTGCGCGTCGTCGCACTCCTGGACGCCGACCTGCCCGACCGCGAGCAGGCGCCCGCTGTCCCCGCCGAGCATGGTGGCGGCGGCGGGGACGACGAGGGCGGTGGTGCCCAGGGCGAGCGCGATGGGAGTGCGGCGGAGCATCGGGTGCGGCAGCCGGTCGCGCGGGCGGGGTGGAGGCCCCGCGCGCGGGACGGCTAGGCGATCGTCACGTGGACGTTCGTGACCGCCTCGGTCGAGACGCCGGCGGCGAGCGCGACCGGGTGGTCGACCGTGGCGTTGGTCGGGATGAGGAGCGTGCCCTCGCTGAGCGACGCGCCGGTGTTGTCGGTGACGGTGACCTTCACGGTCAGGCCGTCGCAGGTGTCGGCGATCCCGTTGACGTTGACGGTGGACACCTCGTACCGCTCGTCGGTCGCATCCCAGTTGGAGGTGTAGGAGGTCGCGACGCCGTCGGCGTCGCACGCGACGACCGGCGCGTTCTGCGCGCCGAGCGTGTCCGGCGTCAGGCCGCCGAGGGTGGTCGCCATCGCCATGACGGCGCCGAAGGCGGTGAGCCCGCCGAGGGTCTTGATCGTGAGCTTGCGCATCGTCTCTTCCTTGAGTTCCCGGGTCGTGGTCGATTCCGTTCGACAGCCGGTCGATGCACTGGTTGTCGGCATAATCCCGCAAGTAGCGCAGGTCACGAACCGCACTCGGCGCGCTCACGCTCCGGACGTGGCGCCCCGGCGTCAGGGGGTCGGCTTCTCCCCGCCGTCGACCACGAGGTCCGCACCGGTGATCCACCGCGCCCGGTCGGACGCGAGGAACGCCACGGCCTCGGCGATGTCGATCGGGGCACCCACGCCGAGCGGGACGTGCGCCGTCAGGTCGTCCGGCGACACGCCGAACGCCGCGGCGATGCCGTCCCGCACGGCGTTGGCGCCGGGCGTCGTCACGCCGCCAGGGGTGACCGTGTTCACCCGGACGCCCTGCCGCGCGAGCTCGGTGGCGAGCCCCTTGGAGTAGGCGGTGAGCGCGGCCTTGGCGGCCGCGTAGTGGAGCGTCGGCGCGGGCGTCAGGTACGCCGCGCTGGAGGAGATGTGCACGATGACGCCGGAGCCGCGCTCGAGCATCTGCGGGAGCAGCGCCGCGTTGAGGCGCACGGCGGCGAGGAGGTTCACGTCGAGGACGTGCTGCCAGTCGGCCGGCGTGAGCTCCAGCGATCCGCCCGGGGAGGTCCCCGTCGCCCCGGCGTTGTTGACGAGGACGTCGACGCCGCCGAGGTGCTCGAGCGCCGCGTCCGCGATCGCCTGGACGCCGTCGAGCGTGGAGACGTCGCCCTCGACGAACGCGACGCCGTCGGGCGTCGACGGCGGGGCGGTGCGGGCGGTGGCGAAGACCTGCGCGCCGCTTGCCGCCAGGCGCTCCGCGATCGCCGCCCCGATGCCGCGCGAGCCGCCGGTGACGAGGACGCGACGGCCGGTGAAGTCGTTGTTCTTGACCATACGGTCCACAATAGCGACGTTCTGGACCGCGGGGTACAGAACGTGGATATGCTGTGCGGCATGGCGCGTCCACGCGAGTTCGACGAGGCAGCCGTGCTCGACGCGGCGCAGCGGACGTTCCGCACCCACGGCTACGCCGGCACGTCGCTGCAGGACCTGATGGAGGCGACCGGCCTCGGCAAGGGGAGCCTGTACGCGGCGTTCGGGGACAAGCACGGGCTGTACCTGCGGGCGCTGGACGACTACGCGCGGCGCCGCGTCGACGGCGTGGGGGAGGCGCTCCACCGCCCGCGGGCGATCGACGCGCTGCGCCAGCATCTACTCGCGGGCGTGCGCTCCCCGGCCGCCGGCCCGAGCTGCCTGCTCGCGAGCTCGACCGCCGAGCTCGCGGGCGTCGACGCGGAGGTGGGGGAGCGCGTCGAGGATGCGTTCCGCTCGCTGGCGCAGCTCTACGCGGCGGCCGTCGCGCGGGCGCAGGAGCAGGGGGACGTCGACCCGGCGGCGGACCCCGAGGCGCTCGGCGGGATGCTGCTCGCCGTGGCGCGCGGCTTGGAGTCGCTCGGCCACGGAGGGATGCCCGAGGCGGCGCTCGTGCGGGCGGCCGACGCGGCGATCGACGGACTGCCGCGCCCGTCGTGAGCCCCATGGTGCCGATGCGCGGCCGGTGCCCGTGCGGCTCCGGGGAGCCCTACGCGGGGTGCTGCGAGCCGCTCCACCGCGGTCGTGCGACCGGGCTGGTCACCCCGCCCACCGCCGAGCGGCTGATGCGCTCGCGCTACAGCGCGTTCGCCGTCGGCGACGCCGCGTACCTCCTGCTGACGTGGCATCCGTCGACGCGCCCGACCACGCTCGATCTCGATCACGACCTGACGTGGACGAGCCTCGAGATCCTCGCGACCACCGCCGGACGGGAGGACGACCGGACGGGGACGGTCGAGTTCGTCGCGCACTACGTCGAGACAACGAGCGGCCGGATCGGAAGCCAGCACGAGAACAGCGTCTTCCTCCGCGAGGGCGGGCAGTGGTCCTACGTCGCCGCGGCCTAGGCTGGGCGCCGTGCCCGAGCGCTTCGAGATCATCACCACGACCGCGAACGACCTGCCCGGCATGGTCGTGCGCGAGAACCTCGGGCTCTGCTTCGGCCTCGTGGTGCGCAGCGTCGGCTTCGCGAAGGGCGTCACCGGTGGGCTGCGGTCGCTCCGCCAGGGTGAGGTGCCCGAGTACACCGAGGTGCTCGAGGACGCGCGCCGCCACGCGGTCGACCGGATGATCGCCAACGCGCAGCTCCTCGGGGCGAACGCGCTGATCGCGTGCCGGTTCGACTCGTCCGAGGTCGGCTCGGGCCTCACCGAGGTCCTCGCCTACGGCACGGCCGTCGTCGTCGATGCCGCCGACTGACGCCGACCGCGAGCGGCTGGCGGAGGAGCTCGGCCGCCACTACGTCGCCGGCCACCTCGACGCGGCCGAGCTCGAGGCGCGGGTGGCGGCGGTGTACGACGCGGACGCGGACCCGGGGGAGGCGGTCGACGGCTTGCCGCCGCTCCCGGGCAGGGAGCTCGGCGGCGCGCCGCCGAAGCGCCGACGGCTCCTGCGCCGTCGGGGCCACGGCGAGCGGGAGGAGGCAAAGCCCGGCTGGCGGCCGACGCCCGAGCGCTTCCTCGACCCGACGACGAGCCGCGTGATCCGGGTGTGGATCGACCCCGCCGACGGCACGCGGCACTACGTGGCCGAGGGCTAGCGACCGGGCGGCAGCGCCGCGGCGACTGCCGCGCCGAACGCGAGGTGGTCGGCGACCTGTGGCGCCAGCGGCAGCGCCCGGATCGGCGGGATCCGCCGCCCGATCAGCCCGAGGTCGAGCGCGGCGATCGCGGCGCCGGCCGCCATCCCGGCCGCGAGCCGCACACCGCGTGACCGCCCCGCCGGCACGACCCGCGCGATCACGGCCGTCCACCCGAACGACAACGCCAGATGGACCGGCGCCGCGGCCGCGATCTGCACGGAACGCCTCGCGCGCGGCGCGACCATCGCGCCGGCCGCCTGCGTCGCTTCGAGCAGGTCGCGCCCGGTCACCAGCGCGTACGCGGTCGACGGCGCGCCGGACACGACGCTCGCGACGAGCGCTGCCCGGGTGATCGGCCTGCGGGACATGCTCATGCCTAGGCCACCAGCTCACGCCGGCCCGCGACGCCCGTAGGCCCGCACCCGGCGATGATCACGTCGAACACGTTCGAAGCCTGACACGGCAGCACGGGGAGGGAGGACGCCCCCCGACGGACGGGCAGAGACCTCCCAACGATGAAGGCCAAGCTGCTCACGCTCCTCGGCGGCGCGATGCCCGCCGCGCTGCTCGTCCTCGCCGCCGACGCCCCGGCGGCGACCGTGGCCGTCTCCGACCCGGTGGGCGACGCGCCGCGCAAGACCCTCGACATCACGTCCGCGCGGGCGACGCGGACCGACGACGAGGTCCGGTTCACCATCGTCCTCGCCGCCAGGCCGCGCGAGAGCAGGATGCCGGTGATCGACCTCGACTCCGACAACGACAAGAACGCCGACTGGTACCTCGGGTTCTCCGGGGGCAACACGTTCGCGGCGGTCTTCGACTACGACGACCCGAAGCGGCAGATCACGCGCGCGACCGCGACGGTCGACGGCTCGACGGTGCGCTTCACGCTGAAGGTCCGCCGCATCCGCACAGCGCACTGGCGCGCGGCCACGTACGGCCGCGGCGTCGCTCCCGGCAGCACCGACCAGGCCCCGAACGTCAACTACCTCAAGATGCCGCGCTGACCGGCGGGCGAGGCGCGACTGTCGCGCCGCGGCCTCCCGGCGGGCGCCGTCAGCCGCGGACGCGCACGTGGATGCGCCGGGACCGGCCGGACGAGTACGGGTACGCGGCCTGCGCGGCGACCGTCACGCGCAGCGTGTAGCGCTGGAGGCCGTGGGTCCCGGAGAACCGGTAGCGGATCCGGAAGCGACCGTCGCTGCCGCGGGCGCGGGCCTTCCCGAACGCCTGCCAGCGGGTCCCGCGCCACGCCTCGGCGTGGACGATGACTCCGCGCGCGGGGATCGGCCCGCCCGACACCGAGCCGCGCAGCGTGAGCAGCTGGCCGTTGCGCAGCCGCCACCGGGACGGCCGCAGCGTCACCTTCGGCCGCACGCGCAGGAGCACCCGATCGGCGATCGCGTTGTCGCCGGCGCGGTGGATCGCCCACAGCTCGCGCGACGGGCCGTGGGGGACCGCCGCGGCGAACCGGCCGTCGGCGTCGGTGGTCAGGCGCGCGAGCGGCAGCGCGGCGCTCTCCGAGCCGAGCGTGCGGCCGACGACGCACACGGGCGCCCCGGCGACCGGCGCGCCGCCCGGCGCCATGAGACGGCCGGTGAGGCTGACCGCGCGCCGGGTCCCGTAGCCCAGCGTCGCCTTCTTGACCGAGAGCGGGCTCGTCCGGCTCCGCTTGCGCGCAGGCGCGATCGACAGCCGCGCCGTCATCGCCAGCGGGCCGGTGCCCACGAACGGCACCTCGCAGCTGCGGTCCGGCGGCGCGTTGTGCGTGGTGACGGGGCGCGGGGCCGCCGCGGTCGTGTTGCCCGCGACGTCGTCGAGCAGGATCCGCACCTGGTGCGGGCCGTCGGGCACCTTCGTGGTGTCGACGAGGAACGTGTGCGCGGCGCGCAGCGGGCACGGGACGCGCGCGGTGTACGGCTCGGTGCAGGGGGAGGAGCCGAGCGGCTGGCTGGCGACCTCGACGCCGTCGATCTCCACGCGCGCGCGCGGCGCAGGCCGCCGCCGCGGTCCGACGCCTGGATCGACACGGGCACCGCGCCCTCGAGCGGCGCCGTGGAGTCGACGAGGGCGCCGGTCGGGGGCGTGTCGAACGTGGGCGGGACGTCGTCCGCGAGCGTGATCTCGGCCCCGTGGATCCACGCTTCCGCGGCCGGGCTCGCGGCCGGGCAGCCGGTCGCGCTGCCGTCGCTCAGGCCGCACGAGATGTACAGGTCGACGCCGGCGATCGGCGGCGCGGGCGAGGCCTCCCACTTGTTGACGTCCGCGCGGCCCTTCGCCGGGTCGCCGATCCGCGAGCAGCCGTCGCGGCCCTTGCAGCCCGGGCCCGCGTAGTTCCAGGTGCCGGCGGTCTTCACGCGGCCGCTGAACCAGTAGTCGCCGCTCGCACCCGCCTGCACCACGGCGCTCCGCCAGATCCGGTAGTGAACGATCTGCGTCGCGGACGGGGCCTCGAACATGATGCGCGTCCACGCGTCCGCGCGGTGGGCCACGCCGGAGCGCAGCAGCATGCGCATCCCGCCGCGCGGACAGGTGTCCTCGTACCCGCCGGTGGACCACATCGTGTGGAACTCCCACGCGTCGGTCGACAGCAGCGCGCCGTCGGCGTCGCCGCAGCTGCGGACGACGTAGGGCCCGGCCTGCGCCGGCGCGGCGCACGTCGCGGCGAGCGCGACGAGGACGATCGTGAGGATCGACGTCCGGCACATCCGTGGCATGCGCGGGATCATCCGCCCGCGCGCCGCGATCGGCAATCGCAGTTCGTGAAGCGGATGACGCCTCGCTGCGATCCGCGGCGCTGGCCCGGTTGCCCTGCCCGGCGGGCGGCCGTAGCGTTCGCGCCCAGGCGCGAGCCCGAGCACCAAGGCGGCCCGAGGCCGAAGCCCGGGCGCTGGCCGGGGAGGGAGGGGCGAGCTTCCGCGCCCGCACCCCTTGTGTGGAGATGGACGCCCAAGAAGGACTCCGCCGCTGGCCGTACGACCCGACCGAGGCGCTCGCCTACGAGATGCTGCGGTGCTACGTCGCCGTGGACGGCATGCTCCGTGACGACCTCGGGGGACGCGACTGGAGCCCGACCCAGATCGCCGACGAGCTGCTTCGCCGGTTGCATACGCGCGCTCGTCACATCGCCGAGGACTTCGACGCGAACGACGTGACGATCACGCTGAACTTGCTCGTCGAGACGGTCAACCGCCTGCTTCCTCGGTCGTTCGACCCGGCCGCCTGTGCGGCTTTCCGGCCGCGCGAACGGGGCGAGACGTGAGTGCTACCGTGTCGCACATGGAGATCGGGGTCCGAGAGCTGCGAAACCGGACCAGCCAGGTGATCGACGCCGTCGAGGCGGGGGAGCGAGTCGTGCTGACCGTTCGCGGTGAGCCGGTCGCCGACATCGTTCCTCACGGCCGCCGTTCGCGGTGGCTCGCTGGGAACCGGCTGCGCGAGCGACTCGCCGACGCTGCGGCCGACCCGGCACTCGCTGGGGAGCTCGATGATCTCGCCGGCGCGACGCTTTCCGAGCTGTGACGGCGCCGGTCGGGCTGCTCGACACGTCGATCTTCATCGCGCACGAGAGCGGGCGGCCGCTCGGCGATCTGCCGGAGCGCGTCGCCGTCTCGGTGGTGACGCTCGGCGAGCTGCAGCTCGGCGTTCTGCACGCCGGCGATGACGCGGTGCGGGCACGCCGCGCCGAGACCCTCGCGCTGGCCAGATCCGCGGACCCGCTTCCGATCAGCGAGGCGGTCATGGTCACGTGGGCGCGGCTCGTCGCTGACTGTCGCGCGGCGGGCGTGCACCGGACAGTCAAGCTGACCGACGCGCTCATCGCAGCGACCGCGATCGAACACGGTCTGCCGGTCGTCACCCAGGACGACGACTACGCCCAGATGGCGCGCGCACACGATGCGCTGCGCGTCATCGCCGTCTGACGTCGGCGTTCTCGTCCAGTCGCGCCTTCGTGACGGGAGCGTCGCGGATGGGTGACGGCCGACAACAACGCGTTCCCGCGGGAACGCCCGCTGCTGCTTCAACGCTCGATAACGTGCGTTATGTCAACTCGAAACGAAGCGACACCCCGAGGCGGAGGTCGTAACTGTCCGTTATGAGCTGACTGTGCGCGCGGTTCTCGGCGGGCGTTCGTCAAGGGCCAGAGCGGCGCGCCCATCGTCCGGCGACGCTGGCGACGCAACGGATCGTGGTGGCGACCGCGCCGGTCGCAATGTCGACCAGCCCTCCAGCTGTTCCGGGCGCCGAGCGGCCCGGAAGGGTCTTCACGCGGGTGAGCGCTGACCCGTCGAGCTTTTGCAGGAGCACGACGTGAACGCGGTCGATGTCGAAGCGGAAGCGGGCCGCTGACAAGTCCACGCGCCAGACGTCAGTGGCGGGGATCGCCTCGTCGTCGTCGTAGATCCCGGCGTGCCGCTCGGCGACCTCCTCCCAGTCGTCGTCGCGCGTGCTGAGCCACGTCTCGCGGCCGAGCCCTTCGGCCCGCAGCCCGCGACGGTGGTTGACGTCGGCGAAGTAGTAGGCGAACGCCGGTGCGTTGACCGGGTTCGGCGGAGGCTCGAGCGGGTCAGCTCGGCCGGGATCCAGCGGCGCCGGCGGCCGCGCGCGGCGGATCCGTTCTGCGGTGTAGTCGGCCGAGCTCCGTCGACCAGCTCTTCGTCGATGACCGAGAAGACGTCCCACGGCGTCGCCTCAGGCGCCTGCTCGGCCGCGTGGCGCGGTGACGAGCATGGGCCGACCGCGGTCCAGGCTGCGGCTGGGTCACCGTGCGGGTCCCAGGCGTCCCACAGCATGTCGGGCTCGATGTCCTGCGGCGGCTCGGGCGCGAACAGCGCCCACCACGCCCCACGGAAGGGGACGATCTCGACCAGAACCGGTACGTCGGTCACGTCGGAACACGCTAGCCCGACGGGTCGGTTGAGGCCGTTACGGCCAGAACCGCGCGCACAGTCAGCTCATAACGGACAGTAACCGTCGTTCGCGTTTTGGTGGTGCAGACGCGGGTAGGCCAGCACCATGGGGATGCTGACGATCGAGAAACCGCGTCATCGCAGCGCCACCGTGGACGGGCTCGAGGTCTTCTACCGCGAGGCCGGTGCGCCGGACCGCCCGGCCGTTCTGCTGCTGCACGGCTTCCCGAGCTCCTCGCACGGGTTCCGCGACGTCATCGCGCCGCTGGCGGAGGTGAGCCGGGTGATCGCGCCCGACCTCCCGGGCTTCGGGTTCTCGGCGGCTCCGACCGTCGACGCGTTCGAGTACACGTTCGCGAACCTCGCCGACACCATCGAGGGCTTCCTCGAGCAGGTCGGCGTCGAGGAGACGTTCGTCTACCTCCACGACTTCGGCGCACCGGTCGGCTACCACCTCGCCACGCGCCGGCCGGAGCGCGTGCTCGGGCTCATCGTGCAGAACGGCAACGCCCACGAGGACGGCCTGGGCTCGCAGTGGGACGCCGCGAAGGCGTTCTGGGCCGATCCCTCCGACGCCAACCGCGCGGCGCTGCCGGAGTGGCTGAACTTCGAGGGCACCCGCTACCAGTACCTCGGCGGCCTCCCCGAGCACGTGCGGCCGCTCCAGCCGCCCGAGTCCTGGCACCTCGACTGGGAGCGCATGTCGCGCCCGGGCAACGTCGACGCCCAGTTCCGCCTGTTCTGCAACTACGCCGCGCACGTCGCGCGGTTCGACGAGCTCGCCGCGTACCACCGCGAGCACCAGCCACCGTGCCTCGTGCTCTGGGGTCGCCACGACCCGTTCTTCGAGCTCGACGAGATCATGGCCTACGCGCGGGTCCTCGACCGGCTCGAGATGCACGTCTTCGACGGCGGTCACCTCCTCCTCGAGACACACGCGCCGGAGTGCGCCGCGGCCATGCGCGCCTTCGTCGCGGACGTCGCGGCCCGGCGGTCGCCGCCGGGACTCATCGGGCGCCGAGGAACCCCCGCCTGCTGATCACGCCCACCGGCGCGCTTGTCCCGGTCATCGCTCCAGGCCCTGCCTCTCCTGTCGTGGACCCTCCAGGCTCGCGAGCTGCTCGGCGAGCATCCGCTTCGCCACCCGCCGCATCCGCGCCGGCGACTCGACGCCCGCGACCAGGCCGGTGCCGGCGATCAGCGTCACCAGGCGCTGCGCCTCGAACGGCACGTCGAGCGTCGCCGGCAGCTGCCCGTCGCCGACCGCCTGCTCGAGCATCTCCGCGAACATCCGCTCGACGTACTGGCGCCCGCCGCGCAGCTCGTCGGTGAGGTGCTCGGCCGCGGCGGTCGGCCGCCACGCCGCGATCCACACCTGCCAGGTCCGTGCGCGGTCGTCGTCGATCGGCAGCAGCGCCTCGACCGCGTTCTCCAGCGCGACGAGCCCGCGCCGCTCCCCCACCGCGGCCAGCACCCGGTCCCGCGCCCGCAGGTTGTTGTGCCGCAGCACCTCGCGCAGCAGCTCCCGCTTGTCGGCGAAGTAGTGGGTGACGAACCCCGTCGTGACGCCGGCCTCCGCGGCGATCGTCCGCATCGTCGCCCCCTCCACCCCATGCGACGCGACCACCCGCCATGCGGCTTCGATGACGCGCGCGGGCGCCTGCTCGTCTCGGATGCGCCGTGCCATCTCCCCTGCCTGTCAACGCTCGTAACGGCTGTTACGAAACCGGCGTTACGAGAAAGTAGAGCATCGTGGCGCCGCCGTCAACTGCGAGCCTCGCATCGGGCGGCGGCCGGACGCGTGCGTACCGTGTGGGCCGCCGTGCTCGACCAGGAACCAGTCCCGCCCCACATCGGCGAGCTCCGCGAGGGGCCGCTGCACGCCGCGCTGAAGGAGCTGCTGGCCGGGCCCGGCGACCGGACGGAGGTGCGGGTCGGGCGGTTCGTGATCGACCTCGTGCGCGCCGACGGTGAGCTGGTCGAGGTGCAGACGGGCGGGTTCGGCGGGCTGGTGAAGAAGCTCGACGCCCTGCTCGACGACCACCGCATCCGGGTCGTGCATCCGGTGGCGGCCGAGCGGCGGATCGTCCGTGTGGACGCTCACGGCGGGGTGCTCGGCGCGCGCCGGTCGCCCAAGCGCGAGAGCGCGGTCGCGGTGTTCGACAAGCTCGTCACGTTCCCCGCGCTGCTCACCCACCCGAACCTGACGCTCGAGGTGCTGCTCCTGCGCGAGGACCACATCCGCGGGCCGGAGCCGGTCAAGCGCCGGCGACGCACGCGCGACCCGGGCGAGCGGCGGTTCGTCGAGCTGCTCGACCGCGTCACGCTCTCCTCCCCCGCCGACGTCCTGGCGGCGCTGCCCCCGCTCCCCCGCGAGCCGTTCACGACGCGCGAGCTGGCCGCGGCGCTGGGCTGCGGGACCGTGCTGGCGCAGCGGACGCTGTACTGCCTGCGCGCGATCGACCTCGTCGCGCCGGCGGGCAAGCGCGGCCGCGCGCCGCTGCACGCGCTCGTCTGAAGAAGGCGCGGCGCGAGCACGTCTTCGTGGCCTGCCGGGCCGGCCAGGACGCCCCGGTGGCTGCGGCGCGACTCACGCGTCGGTGTGACGCGCGAGGCGGACGAGAGCGCGCGCGAGGCCGTAGACGGCGAGCGCGGTGACCCCGAGCGCGACCCACTTCGACGTGCCATGGTCGGAGACGACGCCCGCGTCCTCCGTGTAGCCGTCGAAGATGAACAGGAGGATCGTGTAGAGCGTGCCGACCGCGACGACGCAGAAGTACCCGATGGCGGCGAGCGTGTCCTGTGTGCGCGGCGACATCCAGCCCGGCAGCCTAGGCGCGCGGCGGCTCGGGCTCCACCGGAGCGGACGATGAGCCGAGCGCGACGACGGTGGCCGCGAGCGCGAGGCGGTGGTCCTTCGTCCAGGGCGGGCCGAGCGCGGCGCGGGGGCCGTGGAGGACGCGCTCGGCGCGCCCCGGGCCGAGCACGGCGGTGGCGAGGTCCACGACGTCCTTCGCGTCGTAGCGGCACACGTCCCACCCGCGCGCGGCGGCCTGCGCGGCGAGGACCTGGCGGTACATGATCGCGTCGGCGCGCGCCTCCCACGGCGCGCGGCGCTGGACCTCCACGCCGGCCGGGAAGTCGTCGGGCCAGTCGCGCAGCGAGAGCGACTCGACCGGCGCGGGCAGCGCGGCCGCCAGCGCGTCGAGCGCCGTCGCGGTGGCCCGTTCCACCGACGCCCGCACCGCGACGACCAGCGCCTCCGCCTCCGCGACGGACAGCCGCGCGCTCTCGTAGTGGATCGGCGCGGGCGTCACGCCCGGCTCCACCAGGGTCAGCCGCCGCCGGTCCACGACACCGTGGCCCGCGTTCGCCGTCACCGCGACGGCCCAGCCGAGATGGTCGGCGATGCCCACGCGCACGGGCGCATTCTCCACCGCGCGCAGCGGTGTTACCACCTGGTGTTATGAGAACAGCTCCAACCGTGATAAGCGTTAAGACCGTCACATCCACACGGGGTTTGGAGAGCGTACGTGGGCGAGGATCGGCAGGGTCTCGAGCGGCTGCACGCGGTCAGGACGACGCGGCGGCGGTTCCTGACGGTGACGGGCGCGGCAGCCGCGGCCGCGTTGACGACGGGGCTGCCCGAGCGCGGCGTCGCGACCGCGCGGCACGTGCGCGAGTACCCGTTCACGCTGGGCGTCGCGTCGGGCGATCCGCTGCCCGACGGCGTCGTGCTGTGGACGCGCATCGCGCCCGCGCCCCTCGAGCCGTTCGGCGGCATGGACTACGCGCAGGTGCCGGTCGGCTGGCAGGTCGCGACCGACGAGCGCTTCCGCCGGGTCGTCCGCGCGGGCACGGCGGCCGCGCGGCCCGAGCTCGCGCACAGCGTCCACGTCGACGTCCGCGGGCTCCAGCCGGGCCGCGAGTACTTCTACCGCTTCCGCGCCGGGCAGCACGTCAGCCCGATCGGCCGCACGAAGACCGCGCCCCACCCCCAGGCGCGGCTCGCCCAGCTGACGTTCGCGTTCGCCTCCTGCCAGGCCTGGTGGGACGGCCACTTCACCGCCTACCGCGACATGGCCGCGCAAGACCACGACGTCGTGCTCCACCTCGGCGACTACCTGTACGAGTACGGCATCCCGGCTGACGGCGGCGCGCGCCAGACGCCGGTCGACGTCCGGTTCCAGCGCGAGACGGTGACGCTCGACGAGTACCGCGAGCGGTACGCGCTCTACAAGACCGACCCGGACCTGCAGGCCGCGCACGCCGCGGCGCCGTGGATCGTCACGCTCGACGACCACGAGGTCGAGAACAACTGGGCGGACGAGATCCCCGAGACGCCGGTGCCGCGCGACGAGTTCCTGGTCCGCCGCGCGAACGCGTTCCGCGCCTTCTGGGAGCACATGCCGCTGCGCGCGCTCGCCCAGCCGCAGGGGTGGGACATGCAGATGTACCGGCGCTTCGCGTACGGCGACCTCGCCGAGCTGAGCCTGCTCGACACCCGGCAGTACCGCTCCGACCAGGCCGCCGGCGACGGCGCCAAGCCGCCGAACCCCGAGGCGTCCGACCCCGCGCGGACGATGCTCGGCGCCGAGCAGGAGCAGTGGACGCTCGACGGGCTCGGCGCCTCGACGCGGCGGTGGAACGTCCTCGCGCAGCAGGTCCCGATGCTCCGCGTCGACCTGACGGCCGGGCCGAACGTCGGCCTGCCGATGGACGCATGGGACGGCTACACCGCCTCGCGCGACCGGCTCCTGCACGGCATCGTCGAACGCGACGTCGACAACGTCGTGGTGCTCACCGGGGACTTCCACCGCAGCGTCGCATCTGGCCTGCGGCTCGACTACGACGACCCCGACTCCCCCACCGTCGCGACCGAGTTCATCGGCACGTCGATCTCGTCCGGCCGGGACGGGGAGCCCGTCGACGAGGTCGGGCGCACGATCGTCGGCGACAACCCGTGGGTCGACTACTACAACTCGCAGCGCGGCTACGTGCGCTGCACCGTCACGCCCGACCAGTGGCGCAGCGACTACCGCGTCGCGCCGTACATCTCGCGCCCCGGCGCGGCCCTGACCACGGACGCGAGCCTCGTCGTGCAGGCGGGCGTCCCCGGCATCGAGAGGGCGTGACCATGCGCCGAGCCGCCATCACCGCCGCCTCCGCGGTCCTGCTCTCCGCCGGCGCGGCCGCGCTGCTGCTCGAGGGCGGCGCCGCGACCGCCGACGACAGCGCCGCGCGGCCCGGCGGGCCCGTCCCACGGCCGGTCGTGACGCTCGCCGCGACGCCGGAGCGGGCCGACGTCTACCCGCTCCCGTGCTTCTCGGCGTCCGTCGACCTCGCGCTGGGGAACCCGGGCGCCGAGGCGGTCTACGCGGACGCGTCCGTGACCACGAGCGGACCGCTGGAGCTGAGCCGCGGCGCGCTGTCGAGCTACCTGCCGCCCGGCTTCACGCTGAAGGCGCCGCTGCGGATGACCGCGCCGCGCACCGCGACGCCCGGGGACTACGCGGTGCAGGTCGACGCGGGCTCCGCGCAGCTGTCGGTCCCGGTGACGGTCACCGCGCCGCCGCCGAAGGGCCCGGGCGACAACCTGGCGTTCGGCGAGCGTGCGAGCGCCTCCTCCACGCACGGCAACTTCGACGTCTGCGGCGCGGTCGACGGCAACCGCGACTCGGCCGACTGGGACACGAAGACCGGGTGGAACGACGGCACGCGCGCGGTGTTCCCCGACACGTACGAGGTGCGGCTGGCCGAGCCGGCGAGCATCGACACCATCGAGCTCGACACGCTCGACTCGACCCGCTACCCGGCGCGCTCGTACGGCGTCAAGGACTACGACGCCCAGGCGCTCGTGGGCGGCGAGTGGCGGACGGTCGCCGAGGTGCGCGGGAACACGGCCGGCCGCGTGACCTCCACGTTCGACCCGGTGACCGCCGAGGCGGTGCGGATCGTCGTGCAGGCCACGAACGACCGGACGTACTCGCGCATCGTCGAGCTGGAGGTGCGAGGCGGCTGATCGCGGCTAGGCGAAGGCGCCGGCGTGCGCGCGGGCCCACTCCATGAAGGTCCGCGGCTCCCGTCCCGTCACCTCGCGCACCGTGGGCAGCACCTGCGACTCGTCGAGGGTGCCGTCCACGTAGAAGCTGAAGAACGCGTCGACGTACTCGACCGGCATCTGCGCCTCCATGTCGCGCCGCGCCTCGGCGTCGGTGAGCGGCACGGCGCGCAGCGGCCGGTCGAGGACCTCAGCGAGCACGGCGACCTGGTCGGCGGGGAGCAGCGACTGCGGGCCGGTGACCTCGTGGACGCGCTCCGCGTGCCCGTCCTCGAGGAGCGCCGCGGCGGCCACCGCCGCGATGTCGTACGGGTCGACCGCCGCCGCGCGCACGCCGGCGAACGGCACCCGGACGACCTCGCCGGCCTCCAGCTGCGGCCGCCAGCGCAGTGCGTTCGACATGAACGCGCGCGGCCGCACGAACGTCCACGCCAGGCCCGACGCGCGGACCGCCCGCTCGGACAGGATCATGTAGCGCGCCACGGCGTTGTCCAGGTCGCCGCTCGCCGCCGAGCCGCCCGAGAGCAGCACGACGCGCTCCACGCCGTGCTCCCGCGCGCGGGCGAGGAGCCCTTCGATGCCCGCGTACCCGGGCAGGAGGAACAGCCCCTCGACGCCGGAGAGCGCACCGTCGAGGCCGACGGGGTCGTTGAGATCACCGACGACGTGCTCGACCCCCGGCGTGGCCGTGGCCGGCGGGCGGCGGACGAGCGCGCGCACCGGGCGGCCCGCCGCGACGAGTGCGTCGACGACCTCCGCCCCGACGTTGCCCGTCGCACCGGTGACGAGGAGCGTTCCCTGTCCCATCAGACCTCCCTGTTCGCGCCGGGCGGGGTGCGCGGCGGTTGCCGAGTCCTGTACTCCTACCAGGCGCGCGGCGCCAGGAAGTCGTCCAGCGTCACGCGCCCGGTGAGGTTGTCGACGACGCCGACGAGGCCCGCGAAGGTGCACTCGGCGACGACCTCGAGCACCTCCTCGGCGCTGAGGCCCGCGTCGCGCGCGGCGGTCGAGTCCGACTTGCCCCGCGCGAGGACGACGTCGCGCGCGAACGCGTAGACCGCGGCCTGGCGCGGCTCGGACGGCGCCCGGCCGGCGCGCATCGCGTCGAGGTCGCCGTCGGGCACGCCGAGGCCGGAGAGGACGGTCGAGTGGAACGCGACGCCGTAGCGGTTGTCGACCGCGACGCCGACCGCGAGGCCCGCGATCTCGCGGAGCACCGGGTCGAGCGTCCCGCCGCCGACCGCGCGGCGCAGGCCGTCGAACGCGGCGAGCAGCGTCGGCGACTCCGCGATCGTCGCGGCCATGTTCGGGACGAGCCCGAGGTCGGCCTCGATGCCGTCGAGGAGCGGGCGCGACGCGGCAGGCGCCGAGGCGGTGGAGTGCATGGTGAGGTTCATGCCGGCAGCCTCCACCGCCGGCCGCGCCGCCGCGATTCCCCGCGAGGGAAGCGACGCGCGGCGCGCACGGACGTAGGCTGCGCCCATGGCGGTCCAGCCCGCGCCGGCCGAGACGGTCGGCGACCTGCTCAGGACGTGGCGCCGGGTGCGGCGCAAGAGCCAGCTCGAGCTGGCGCTCGACGCGTCCACCACACCGCGGTACGTGAGCTTCGTCGAGACCGGCCGCGCGCAGCCGAGCCGCCGGATGGTCGTGCGGCTGGCCCGCGCGCTGGACGTGCCGCTGCGCGACCGCAACGCGCTCCTGCACGCCGCCGGGTTCGCGCCGCTGTACGCCGCGGAGCCGCTCGGGAGCCCGCAGCTCGAGCGCGTCGACGCGGCCCTCACCGCGATGCTCGACGGGCACGAGCCGTTCCCCGCCATCGTGATGGACCGCGGGTGGTCGGTGTTGCGTGCCAACCGCGGTGCCGAGCGCCTGTTCGGCGCGCTGCTCGCCCCCGAGCCGCTCCCTGCGCCGGCCAACGTGCTGCGGCTGATGCTGGAGCCCGGGCCGGTGCGCGACCGCGTCCGCAACTGGGAGGCGGTCGCCGCGGCGCTCGCCGACCGCGTGCGGCGCGAGGCGGTGGGCGGCGTGCCCGACCCGGACGCGCTGGCGCTGGTGGAGCGGTTCACCGGGGCGGGCGCTGCGGCCGACCTCGGCCCGCCGGCGGCGCCCGTGGTCGACGTCAGCTTCGACGTCGCGGGCCGGCGACTCGACTTCTTTTCGGTCGTCGCCACGATCGGGACGCCGATCGACGTCACGGCGCAAGAGCTGCGGTACGAGGCGTTCTTCCCGTCCGGCGAGGCCACCCGCCGCAGCTTCCTCACCGTGTGAGCGCGGCGGGGCGCTCCAGTCGGCCGAGCTTCTCCGGGTTGCGCATCGAGTAGAGCCGCGTGATCCGGCCGTGCTCCACGACGAAGCTCAGCGCGGCGCCCAGCTCGCCGTTGAGGTCGACCCGACCGGCGGGAGCGCCGTTGAGCCACACGGTCGTCACGTCGACGGTGTGCCCGAGCAGCGCGATGCGGGCGAGCATGGTCGCGACCCGGTGGGCGCCGCGGATCGGCACGTGGAACGCGGGCACGACGCCCCCGCCGTCGGCGACCAGCACCACGTCCGGCGCGAGCAGGTCGAGCAGCTCTCGCACCCGGCCGTCGCGCACCGCGGCCAGGAACCGCTCGACCACCTCCTCCTGCTCCGTCCGGCTGACCTGCGTCCGGGGGCGGCGTGCCGCGACGTGCTCGCGGGCACGCCGCGCGATCTGCCGCGCCGCCGCCGTCGACTTGCCGATCGCCTGCGCGACCTCCTCGTGCGGCACGTCGAACACCTCGCGAAGGACGAACACCGCCCGCTCGGTCGGCCTGAGCGTCTCCAGCACGGTCAGCATCGCGATCGAGACGCTCTCGGCCAGCTCGACGTCCTCGGCCACGTCGGGCGCCGTGAGGAGCGGCTCGGGCAGCCACTCCCCCACGTACTCCTCGCGCCGCCGCGACAGCGTGCGCAGACGGTTGAGCGCCTGGCGGGTCACGATCCGCACCAGGTACGCGCGTGCGTCGCGCACGTCCGCGTGCTCGACCTCCGCCCACCGCAGCCAGGCCTCCTGCAGCACGTCCTCCGCGTCGGCCGCGGAGCCGAGCATCTCGTAGGCGACCGTGAAGAGCAGGCTGCGGTGGGTGACGAACGGGTCGTCGCTCATGCAGCCTGCGGCACCGCCACACGGGCCTGCGGGAGCGCGCACGTCTCCGAGAAGCCCTGGCCCTCGATCCCGAGCGCGACGTTGCTGCGCGCCGTGAGGTTGTTGAACGCGATCGCCGTGGTCAGCTCGAGCAGGCCGGCCGGGCCTAGCCGGTCGAGCAGCCGCGCGGACAGCTCGTCGGTGACGGCGGGCGGGGTGACCGTCATGGCCTCGGCGTACTCGAGCACGTCGCGCTCCAGCGGCGTGAAGACATCGCCGTCGCGCCAGCCCGGCACCTGGCGGGCCTTCTCGACGTCGAGGCCCTCGTTCTCGGCGAGGAAGTAACCGAGGTCGAGGCAGAAGCTGCACCCGACCTGCGCGGCGACGGCGATGTGCGCGTACGTCTTCAGGTTCGCGTCGACGGCGTCCCACTTCTGCACCTTGCCGCCGAGCTTCATCGTGCTCTTGAGCACGCCCTGGTGGTGCCAGAGCACGCCGAGCGACTCCGGCACCTCGCCGAACATGCGGCGGCTGAAGTGCTTGATCAGGGCGCCGGTGAGGCCGGTGATCTCGGTCGGGGGCACGCGTGTGGCCATGTGGTCCTCCATCGGGAGTCGGGGTTCGGCATGGAGACACCGGCCGCGGCCGGGATGTGACACGGGTCGTCTCGACCGCGGGACCCGTGGGTAATCTCCCGCGCCGTGACCACCCGGAGCACGACCTGATGGCCGGCGGGCTCGCCGCGCTGCTCGATGACGTCGCGGTGCTGGCGCGCGCCGCCGCCGCGTCCGTGGACGACGTCGCCGCCGGCGCCAGCCGCGCGAGCGTGAAGGCCGCCGGCGTGATCGTCGACGACGCCGCGGTGACGCCGCGCTACGTCCAGGGCTTCGCGCCCGAGCGCGAGCTGCCGATGATCAAGCGGATCGCGTTCGGCTCGCTGCGGAACAAGCTCCTGCTCATCCTGCCCGCCGCGCTGCTGCTGAGCGAGCTCGTCCCGTGGCTGCTGACGCCGATCCTCATGGTCGGCGGCGCGTACCTGTGCTTCGAGGGCGCCGAGAAGCTGTGGGAGCTCTTCCGTCCGCACTCCCCCGAAGCCGAGGCGGCCGGCAAGCTCCACGAGCCCGAGGACGAGGAGGCGCTCGTCGGGGGCGCGATCCGCACCGACTTCATCCTGTCGGCCGAGATCATGGTCATCTCGCTCAACGAGGTGGAGAACGAGCCGTTCGTCTCGCGCGCGCTGATCCTCATCGTCGTCGCGTTCGCGATCACCGCGCTCGTCTACGGGGCGGTCGGCCTGATCGTGAAGATGGACGACGTCGGGCTGCGGCTCGCGCAGGCGCGCGAGGGGGCCTCGGCTTCGCTCGGCCGCGGCCTCGTGCGGGCGATGCCGGTCGTGCTGTCGGTGCTGTCGAAGGTCGGCATCGCCGCCATGCTCTGGGTCGGTGGCCACATCCTGCTGGTCGGCATCGACGAGCTCGGCTGGCACGCGCCGTACGACGAGGTCCACCACCTCGAGGAGGACGTCAAGGACGGCCTCGGCGGTGTCGGCGGCATCGGTGCGTGGCTGACCAACACGGGCGCGTCGGCGATCCTCGGCCTCGTGGTGGGCGCGATCGTCGTGGCCGTGCTGCACCTGCGCGGCGGCGCGAAGCACGGCCATTGACGTCCGTGGCGGCGGGCATCCCCCGCCGCCACGCCCTCAGCCCCGCGGCGTCACGGCGATCGGCAGCGTGAACGTCGTGCCGCCGGCGATCGGCGCCACCGCGCGGTAGAGCACGACGCCCTGCGCGGCGGTGGCCGCCGGCAGCGTCACGGTGAAGCGGCGCCGGCGGTCGAGCTTGACGGCCGTGAAGGTCCTGGCCTTGCCGCAGCCGCTCTGACGCTGGATCGTGACCCGGCCGCCGACCACGCCGTCGGTCACGCGCGCGGTGAGCCGGACGTTGCCGCCGGACACGCGCCGGGAGACGACCGTGAGCCGCCGGTCGGTGGCGAACGCCGGGCTGCTGCGCCCGGCGACCTTGGCCACGAGGCGGATGCGCTGGCGGGTCGCCGGGAGCCGCACGCGGACGGCGAACGAGCCGTCCGCCCGGATCGTCGTCGCGCCGAGCTGCGTCCTGCCGCTCCAGATCGTGACCGGCTCCCCGGCGAGGCGCGACAGCGCGAGGCCGCCGACCGCGACGGTGCGGCCCGAGCCGGACATGGAGATGATCGAGACGGTGCCGGTGCACGCGATGACCCCGTCGGCGTCCGTCCCGCGCGGGGCCGGGCCGGGCGACGGCTGCGGCTGCGGGGTCGGCGCCGGCGGCCCGGGCGGGGTGGGCTGCGGCTCGGGTTCGGGCTGCGGCCCCGGCTCAGGCCCCGGCTCGGGCTCCACGGGCGGCGCGACCGCGGTGGCGGTCAGCGTCGCCGCCGGCGAGGTCTCGGCGTTGTCGTCGAACGTGAGCTGCGCGCTCCGCGTGCCGGCCGCGCCGGTCGCCGTGAAGCGCAGCCGCACTGTGCACGTCTGCCCCGGCAGGAACGTCCGGTGCGCGCAGCCGTCCTGCCGGATCGCGAAGGCGCTCGCGTCCGGCCCCGTGAGCGCGGGCGCCCCGATCTGCAGGCGCTCGGTCCCCGTGTTCTGGAACGTCACGTCGCGCTCGGCGGTCTGGCCCACGGTCACGTCACCGAACGCCCCACCCGTCGCCGCGCGGGTCGTCGCCGGCGTGTAGAGCTCGGCGGAGCGGAGGCCCACGCCCCCGGCGGCCAGCACGCGGCCGTCGTCGAGGCGCACGAACGACGGCAGCACGCGGGCGGCGGCCATCGCGTGCGTGCCCGAGGCCGTGCCGCTGGCGGGCTCGAAGACCGGCGTCGTCGGTGTGCCGGCGCTCGTCAGCAGCACCGCGCCGCCCATGAGCTTCACGGCGGCCGACGCGGGGCCGGCCAGCGCGGCCGCCTGCGGCGCCGACCACGTTCCGGCCGCCGGGTCGTACAGCTCGAAGGTGCTCACCGCTCCGCCCGCGCCCGAGCCGCCCGCGACGAGCACGCGGCCGTCGTCCAGCAGCGTCGCGCTCCCCTGCCCCCGCGCGACGGAGAGCGGCGCGGCGGGGCTCCACGTGTTCGTCCCCGGGTGGTAGACGTCGGCTGCGGCGTGCCAGAGGTTCCCCCCGACGTCGAAGCCACCGGCCACGAGCACGCGGCCGTCGGCGAGCCGCGCCGACTGCGCGAGCTCTCGCCCGACCGACATCGTGCCGGGCACGGCGGTCCACGTCCCCGTCGCCGGGTCGTAGACCTCGCCGGTGTCCTTCGTGTCGAACGTGTCGTCCGACCCGCCGGCCACCAGGACCTTCCCGTTGGCGAGCAGCACGGCGGAGTGCTCCTCGCGCTCGGTCGTCATCGGACCGGTGGCCGTCCACGTGTTCGCGACCGGGTCGTACAGCTCGGCATGGGCCGTCGTCGTGCCCGGCCCGGTGTAGCCGCCCGCGAGGAGCACGCGGCCGCCGGACAGGAGCGTCGCCGTCGCGCCGTACCGCGGGACGAGCGGCGGCGCCGCGAGGCTCCACGTGCCGGTCGCCGGATCGAACAGCTCGGCGACCGGGACCGCACCGCTCGCGCCGAGCCCGCCGACGACGAGCACGCGTCCGTCGAACAGCCTGACCGTGCCGGCCGCGCGGTGCGGCGTCGTCATGTCGCCGGTCGGGCTCCATCCCGAGCCCGCCCACGCGGTCGCCGCCGCGGCGCCGCTCGTGATCGCGGCCAGCGCCAGCAGCGCGACCAAGCCCCTGCGCGAGAACATGGGGCGAGATCATCCCACTACGCCCGCCGGGCCGCTCACCGCCTCGACGGACGGACGACGCGTCAGCCCTTGCGCGGCCGGCAGGTGCGGTAGGTGCGGGTGAACGCGATGTCCCGGCCCGCGGTGGTCTGCGCGCGCACGCGCACGATGTACGTGCCGTACGGGCGCTTGCGCAGGTCGACGACGAAGGAGCGGGCGCCCGCCTTCAGCGCCGCGAGTCGCTTGCCGTTGAGCGTCACGGTGCCGGAGCGCAGGCGGTCCCGCCGACCGAGGCCGAGGCGTACCACGATCCGGCGGCGGCTGCCGCAGGGGGTCGTCGTGCGGGGCGTCACCGGCGCGGGCGTCGGCTGGGGCTGGGGCTGCGGCTGCGGCTGCGGATGCGGCCCGGGCGGCGCCGGCGGCTGCGGCTCCCCGCGTGGCGCGGCCACGACCGCGGTCAGCGCCGCCGGCGGCGAGGTCTCCGCGTTGTCGTCGAACGTGAGCTGCGCACTCCTCGCGCCGGTCGCGCCCTGCGCCGTGAACCGCACCCGCGCGGTGCACGTCTGCCCCGGCATGAGCGTCCCGAACGAGCAGTTGTCGTCCAGGATCACGAAGGCGGCCGCGTCGGGCCCCGCGAACGAGGGCGCGCCGATGCGCCACCGCTCGGTGCCGGTGTTCGTGAACGTGACGTCGCGCTCGGCGGTCTCCCCCACGGCCACGTCGCCGAACGCGCCGCCCGTCGCCGAACGGGTCGTCAGCGGCGTGTAGAGCTCGGCGGAGCGCAGGCCGATGCCGCCCGTCAGCAGGACGCGACCGTCGTCGAGGCGCACCAGCGTGGGGGTCCCCCGGGTGACCGCCGTGACGTGCAGCGCCGACGCCGTCATGGTCACCGGATCGAACACCGAGGTCGCGCGCGTGCCGCTGCCCGTGAAGAGCACCGAGCCGCCCTCGAGGGCCGTCAACGTCGTCCGGGTGCCGAGTGATACGGAGAGGCCGGGTGGCGTGGACCACGTCCCCGTGCCCGGGTCGTACAGCACCGGGTTCCCGACAGCGCCGCTTGCGTTCACGCCGCCGCCGACGAGCACCCGCCCGTCCGGCAACCGCACCGCCGCGCCCACGCTGCGCTCCACGGGCAGGTCCGCGGTGGGCGTCCACGCGTTCAGCGCCGGGTCGTAGACGTCGGAGTTGCGGTAGAAGGCCAGCCCTCCGGCCAGCTTGTGACCGCCCGCGACGAGCACCCGCCCGTCGGCGAGCGTCGCCGACTGCGCGTCCGCCCGCCCGACCGACATCCCGCCCGGCACGGTCGACCAGCTTCCGGTGGCCGGGTCGTACACCTCGCCCGTGGCCTTGGGGTCGCCCGCGCCGTCCACTCCGCCCGCGACGAGCACCCGGCCGCCGGGCAGCAGGGCGGCGGAGTGGGCCCTGCGCGGGGTGGCCATCGGTCCGGTCGCGGTCCACGTGTTCGCGGCCGGGTCGTACAGCTCGGCGTGGTTCGTCACCCCGCCGGCCGTCCCGCCACCGACGAGCAGCACGCGGCCGTCGAGCAGCACGGTGGCCGTCGCCTCGCGACGCGGGACGAGCGGCGGCGCGGCCAGGCTCCAGGTCCCGGTCGCCGGGTGGTAGATCTCCGCCGCCGGCACGTATCCGACGCCGCTGCCGTCGCCGCTGATGACGAGCGCGCGCCCGTCCAGCAGCTTCACCATCGCCGCGGTGCCATGCTCCGCCGTCGTGTCGCCGGTCGGGCTCCAGCCGGAGCCCGCCCACGCGGTCGCCGCCGGGGCGCCGCTCGTGATCGCGGCCAGCGCCAGCAGCGCGACCAAGCCCCTGCGCGAGAACATGGGGCGAGATCATCCCACTACGCCCGCCCGGCCGCTCACCGCCTCGACGATCGGACGACGGATCAGCCCTGGCGCGGGCGGCAGGTGCGGTAGGTGCGGGTGAACGCGATGGTCCGGCCGCCGGTGGTCTTCGCGCGCACGCGGACGACGTACGTGCCGTACGGGCGCTTGCGGAGGTCGACGACGAGCGTGCGGCCGCCCGTGCGCAGGCGCGTGAGGCGCTTGCCGTTGAGCGTCGCGGTGCCGGAGCGCAGGCGCTCGGCGCGGCGCAGGCCGAGCGTGACGACGATCCGCCGGCGGCTGCCGCAGCGCGTGGTCGGCGTCGCGCGCGGGGTCGTCGGCGTTCCCGCGGGAACGGCCGGCTGCGGCGCCGGCGCGGGAGCCGGCGGGCCGGGCGGCGGCGGCTGCGGGGGTTCCGGCTGCGGGCCGGCGTCGACCCCCACCCCCGTCCCGGTCAGCGTGACCGCCGGGGAGGGCTCCGCGTTGTCGGCGAACGCCAGCTGCGCCGCTCGCGTACCCGCGGCGGACGGCGCGAACCGCACGCGGACCGTGCACGTCTGCCCGGACACGAGCGTCCGCCCGGCGCACGCGTCGTGCACGAGCGTGAAGTCCGCCGCGTGGTCGCCGTCCACCGCCACGCCGGCCGGCCGGAGGCGCTCGCCCCCCGTGTTCGTGACCGTGACGTCGCGCTCGGCGGCCTCCCCCACCTCGACCTCCCCGAACACCCCGCCGGTCGTCGCGCGCGTGGTGGGCGGCGTGTAGACCTCGGCCGAGCGCAGGTCCAGACCGCCGGCGATCAGCACCCGGCCGTCGTCGAGCCGCTCCAGCACCGGCATGCTCCGGCTCACGCTCATCGCGTGCGTCCCCGTCGTCGTCCCGCTCGCCGGAAGGAACCGCGGGGTGCTCAACGACCCGTCGCCTCTCAGCAGCACCGAACCGCTCTCGAGCACGACGGCCCCCGCGAAGCTGCCCGGCGGCGCGACGGCGCCCGGGACGGTCGCCCACGTCCCGGCGGCGGGGTCGTAGAGCACGATGCTCGTGACGCTGCCGAGCCCGGTCGCGCCGCCGCTCACGAGCGCCCGCCCGCTGGGCAGCAGCACGGCGGCGCCCTGGCCGCGCGCGACGGGCATGGCGCCGGTGGCCGTCCACGCGTTCGTGCCGGGGTCGTAGACGTCGGCGCTGGCGAGGGCGGTCGAGCCGGTGAAGCCGCCCGCGACCAGCACCCGGCCGTCGGCGAGCATGGTCGTCTGCGGGGCACCGCGCCCGCTCGACATCGCGTCCGGGACCGCCGTCCACGTCCCGGTCGCCGGGTCGAACAGCTCCCCGGTGGCCAGCGCGCTGCCCGTCCAGTCCGCGCCTCCCGCGACAAGGACCTTCCCGTTGCCGAGCAGCACCGCGGTGTGCCCGACGCGCGGGACGGCCATCGCCCCGGTCGCCGTCCAGGTGTCGGTGGACGGGTTGTAGATCTCGGCGTGGTTCGTCACGCCGCCGGCGGTCCTGCCGCCGGCGAGCAGCACATGCCCGCTGTGCAGACGCGTCGCGGTCGCGTAAACGCGGCGGAGGAGCGGCGGCGCGACGGGGCTCCACGTGCCGGTGGCCGGGTCGTACCGCTCGGCGCCCGGAACCGGGCTGCCATCGTCGGCCCCGCCGACGACGAGCACGCGCCCGTCCTGGAGCTTCACCGACGCGGCCGAGCGGCGCTCGTTCGCCATGTCGCCGGTCGGGCTCCAGCCCGAGCCCGCCCACGCCGTCGCCGCGGCGCCACACCACACGATCAACGCCAGCGCGCAGGCGGCGCCCTTCCCCCTACGCGTGAACACGGGGCGAGGCTATACCACTACGTCTCCCCGCGATTCATCGCCTCGACGTTCGGACGACCGCCTGCCGCGTGACGGCCCGCGACGTGTTGCCCGCCGCATCGGTGGCCGTCGCGCGGACGCGGTACGTGCCGGGCTTCAGCGCGCGGAGCGTCGCGGTGACGGGACCCGCCGCCGGCGCGCGGAGCGTCACCGTCCGCACGGTCGCCCACGTCGTGCGCGTCTTGCCGCGGACCTTGCGCGTGCGGCGCAGCTCGATGGTCGCCTTGACGGTCGCGGCCTCGCTCACGGTGACCTGCAGGCCGGTGCGGGTGAGCGCGAGCGCGCTCGGGGCCGGCGCCGCCGTGTCCTTCGGCGCGGGCTGCGGCGCGGGCCCGGGCACCGGCACCTCGACCGTCCGCGTGACCGTCGGGCCGGGCACCTCGATCGTCACCGTCGGTCCCGGGACCTCCTTGACGACCTCCTTGACGATCGTCTGCGGCTCCTCCGGCTCGGGGAGCGTCGCGAACGAGATCTCCGCCCCGTGCACGACGTCGCCCTCGTCGTTCTCGGCCACCGCCCGCACGTAGTACGTCGTGTCGGGCGTCAGACCCGTCGCGGTCTCGCTCACGAGCCCGGCGACGCTCGGCGCGCCGGTGCCCACGGTCGTCGTGTACACGCCCGGCGCGGTGCCGAGCTCGAAGCGGTGCGCCGTGTTCGTGCCGGACGGTGCGACGACCGCGTTCTGCGCCGCGGTCGTCTGCGTGATCGCGCTCGCGGGCGCGGTCGTGATGCCCGGCCGCGGGAGGACGTTCGCGGTGCCGGCGTCGGTGCCGTTCGTCACGTCGGGGTCGTCGGCCAGCCCCGCGGCCGAGGCGGTGATCGGCAGGGCACCGGTCCGCGTCGCCTGCACCCGCACCGTCACGGTCGCGCTCTGTCCCTGGCCGAGCGCGCCGACCGCGCAGACCACCGGCCCGGTGCCGCTGCACGCGCCCTCGCTCGTCGCGGCGCCGACGTACGTCGCGTCTGCCGGGACCGGCACGGTCACCGTCGACCACGTCGGGTCGCCCGCGACGTTCGTGGCCGTCGCCGTGATCACGGTCTCCCCCGCGATCGTGCTCGGGGCCGCGCCCACCGCGACGGCGAGGTCGGCCTGCGGCGTGAGGACGAGCTCGCGCGGCGACACGCCCGCCGCCACGGACGCCGGTGCCTTCGCGGTCAGCGCGCCGCCGGGCCCACGGTCGTACTGGCGGACGGCGTTCCCGCTCCGGTCCACCGCGTACACGCTGTCCCCGTCTGGCGCGACGGCGACGTCCGCGAGCCCGGTCCCGAGCGACGTGCCGACGACCAGCCCGCCGTCCGGCTGAAGGGTCACGGGCGTGACGCCGGAGGTGCCGCCGAGGTAGAGGTGCTGCCCGTCCGGCGCCACCGCCGCCCAGGACGCCGTGGGCGCTGCCACCGCCGGCCCGGGCGTCAGCCCGCCGCCGGCGCCGACGTCGTACCGCGTGATCTGGCTGCCCGCGAGGTAGAGCCGCGCGCCGTCGGGCGAGAAGACGAGGTCGCGCCCCTCGCCTGCCACGGACGCCGGCGTCTTGGGGGTCAGGCCGCCGCCGGCCCCGCGGTCGTACTGGCGCACGCCCTGGCCGTTCACGGCGACGTAGACCGACCCGCCGTCCGGGCTGACCGCGACGGCGTTGGCGAACGTCGGCCCGAGCGACACCACGCCCGCCGCCGACAGGTCCCCGTCGGGCCCGATCGCGTAGACGTCGACCGTGCCGGCCTCGGTGGCCACGTACAGGTGCCGCCCGTCCGGCGCGATCGCGCCCTCGGCCGGCAGCTCGGTCTGGGACGCGACGTGCGGCGGCGCCTTCGGCGTGAGCGCGCCGGTCGGGCCGACGTCGTACTGGGAGATCGCGTTCGTCGGGTACTCGCTCGCGGTCCGGTTGAGGACGTAGACGCTGTCGCCGTCGGGGCTCACCACCACGCCGTTCGGCCCGCCCGGCGTCGGGACCGCGCCGCCGATCGCGCCGAGCATGCCCGTCGACGCGACGTCGTACTGCGAGACGGTGCTCCCGCTCTCGTTGGTGACGTACGCGGTCGGCGCGGCGGCGGCGCCCGCCGGGGCGAGTGCCGCGCCGAGCAGCACGGTGGTCGTGAGTGCGCGAGCGCGCCGCTTTGCGGTCCTTCGCATGTGGGTCGGTCTCCCGGAGCTGACGGTGGTGCGCCGTCAGTGACGGCGCGTCACAGTATGCAACCACAGCGAGCGGACGCGCAGCGGACGAACGTCCGACGGCCGCTCAGGGGCGCAGGTGAACGGGGAGCGTCTTGAGCTGGTTGATGAACGGGGACTCGGCGTACTGCGGCTGCCCGGCGAGCTCCATGTCCGGGAAGCGCGCGAGCGTCTCCTCGAGCAGGATCTGCAGCTCGAGCCGCGCGAGCGCGGTGCCGAGGCAGAAGTGGCGGCCGCCGGCGCCGAACGCCTGGTGCTCCGGATTGCGCTCGACGTCGAACCGGTCCGGGTCCTCGTAGCGCGTCGCGTCGCGGTTGGAGGACGCGTACCAGAGCACGACCTTGTCGCCCTTGTGGATCGGGCAGCCGCCGAGCTCGGTGTCCTTCGTCGCCGTGCGCGCGAAATGCGCGAACGCGGGGAACATCCGCAGCGCCTCCTCGACGGCGCTCGGCACGAGGCCCGGGTCGGCGAGCAGCTTGGCCCGCTCCTCCGGGTGCTCGAGCAGCGCCCGCATCGCGCTGCAGTACGTCGCCTTCGTCGAGTCGTTGCCGGCCGCGACGAGCAGGAAGAAGCCCATCACGATCTCGTGCTCCTCCAGCCGCTCGCCGTCGATCTCGGCGTGCACGAGGATGCTCGTCAGGTCGTCGGTCGGCTGCGCGCGCCGGGCCGCGATCAGCTCCCCGCAGCGGCGGAAGATCTCCGGGACGTCGCGCTCCATCACGGACTCCAGCCCGTCCGGGTTGAGGTCGGGATCCCCCGCGCCGAGGACCGCGTTCATCAGCCGCGCCCACTCGGCGTCGTCGGCCTCGGGCACGCCCATGAAGCTGTGGATGACGCGCGAGACGACCGGCTGCGCGACGTCGCTGACCAGGTCGCACGTCTCGCGGCCCTCGAGCCGGTCGAGCACGCGCCGGGTGATCGCACGGATCTCGTCGGCGTGCTCGCCGATGCGCTTCGGGGTGAACCCGCGCTGGAAGAGCGCCTTGAGCCGGTCGTGCTTCGGCGGGTCCATCCCGATGAACATCGCCTGGATGAGCGGGAGCGGGATGATGCCGTCGCGCACCGCCGTGATGCCGGTCGCCGACGAGAAGGTCTGCCAGTCGCGGCTGACCGCGTGGACGTCGTCCGCGGTCGTCACCGACCAGAAGCCGTCCTCATCCGGGTACTCGGTGATCACGTCGGTCCAGTGCACCGGACAGCGCTCCCGCAGGTCGCGGAACAGCGCGTGCGGCGGGCCGTCCTGCCAGTGCTCGCGGTCGGTGACGCGGACGTGGGCGAGTGTGTCGCTCGGGGCCTCGGGCTGCGCGGACATGCGACGAGGCTAACGCGGTGTTTGACACGGTGTCAAGCTTGTCTGCCACACCGGATGTCAGAGCGAGCCGCGGGTGTACGTTCGGCCTCTTCGAGCGGAAGGAGCGCACAGCCATGGCCGACCTGGACCGCTACATCCCCGGCGTCCCGTGCTGGATCGACAGCAGCCACCCGGACCCGCTGTCCGCGGGCGACTTCTACCGCGGGCTCTTCGGGTGGGAGCTCGAGGACGCGATGCCCGCCGACGATCCGCGCTCGTACCTGATCGCCCGCCTGCACGGCGGCGACGTGGCCGCGATCTCCGGCCTGCCCGAGGGCGCGCTGCCCGGCACGCCGGCGTGGTGGAACACGTACGTGTGGGTCGAGCGGGCCGACGCCAGCACCCAGCGCGTCCGCGACGCGGGCGGGACCGTGCTCGCCGAGCCGTTCGACGTCTTCGCGGCCGGCCGCATGGCGGTGTGCGCCGACCCCGAGGGCGCGGCCTTCTCGCTCTGGGAGCCGCACGAGCACCGCGGCGCCCAGGTCGTCAACGAGCCGGGGGCGCTCGCGTTCAACGGCCTGTCGACCCGCGACCTCGAGCGCGCGCAGCGCTTCTACGGCGCGGTGTTCGGGTGGGAGCTGCTGCCGCTCGACGCGGGCCTCATGTGGGCCCTGCCCGGCTACGGCGAGCACCTCGAGCGCCGCAGCCCCGGGACGCTCGCGCGGATGGACGCGCTCGGGGCGCCGCGCGGGTTCGCCGACGTCGTGGCGAGCGTCTCGCTGCTCGCCCCGTCGGCGCGTGAGACGCCCGCGCACTGGGGCGTGACGTTCGCGGTCGCCGACGCGCGCGTGTCCGCGGCCCGCGCCGAGCAGCTCGGCGGCGTGGTCGTCGCGGCGCCGCTCGACGTGCCGTGGTCGCGCATCGCGGTTCTCGCCGACCCGCAGGGCGCGATGTTCGTCATCAGCCAGTTCGTGCCGGAGAACCGCGACGTGGAGGCGCCTGCCGGCGAGGGGGTGCGCGCCTAGGGCCGCCTAGACTCGCGGCGTGGCCGTCGGCGCGCCGAGCTCACAGGAGTCCTGGGACGAGTTCTTCAGCGCGTTCTACCTGCGCGCGTTCGGCGAGGCCGGCAGCGAGGAGGAGGCGCGCGAGCAGGCGCTGGCGGCCGCGCGGATGGCCGGCTGCGCGCCGGGCGCCGACGTGCTCGACGTCGCGTGCGGGTTCGCGCGCCACGCGATCCCGCTCGCCCGCGCCGGGTACCGCGTCGTCGGCGTGGACCGCTCCGAGGCGCTGCTGGCCGAGGGTCGCCGCCGGGCGGGAGCGGACGCCGGCGACGACGGCGCGGCGGCGCCGGACCTCGTCCACGCCGACTACCGCCGGCTCCCGTTCCCCGACGACGCGTTCGACGGTGCGCTCAACCTCTTCTCGTCGCTCGGCTACCTCGGCGACGAGGAGGACGAGAAGGCGCTCGCGGAGATCGGGCGCGTGCTGCGGCCCGGCGGGCGGCTGGTCGTGGAGACGATGCACCGCGACGCGGTCGTCAAAGGCTGGGTGCCGCAGACGTGGCAGCGGGTCGGCGCGGGCCGCCTGCTGCTCGAGCAGCGCGCGTTCGACCCCGCCTCGGGTGTCGCGCAGACGACGCAGACGCTGCTCGAGGGGAGCGGCGAGCGCGACTCGCGCACGTTCTCCGTCCGCGTCTACGCGGCGACCGAGCTCGTCGCGATGCTCCAGCGCGCCGGCTTCGCGGAGGTCAGGTGCTTCGGCGACCTGGACGGCGCGCCGCTCACCACCGATGGCCGCCTGGTCATCGCCGCCTCCCGCTGAGCCGTCAGTCGCGCCGCGCGGCGCCCGAGCGGGCGTACGTGCCGAGGTCGGCGAGGAACGCCAGGATCACGAAGAACCACTCGAAGCCGGCGACCTCGCGCCCGCTCCCCCAGTCCCAGAACGCCGCGTAGGACAGCGTCGTCCACGGCAGCAGGAAGAACCCGAGCAGGGGCAGCGCCCAGCTGTCGAACGCGCGGCTCAGGGTGTCGCTGAACAGCCACACGAAGAACAGCGCCAGCCGCGGCGAGATCAGCGCGAGCACGACGGCGAAGCAGCCCACGCGCACGAGTCTGCCTGGCCGCGCCGGAGAAGGCAATGTGCGCGACGCCCTCCTGCGCGCGCGGGCGGGCGCCTCAGGTCATGTCGCCGAACGGGTCCGGCCGGCGCAGCCACGCACGGACCTCGCCGGCGGCCACCACCGGCTCCCCGTCGTCGGTGAAGCCCATCACGGGCAGCTCGTCCCGCTCGACCGCCCGTGCGACCCAGTCCGGGCGCACGTCGAGCCACCGCGCGACGTCGGCCGGGCGGAGCAGGTCGTGGTCGGCGGGCTCGGGCAGCGGATCTGCGGGCGACACCGCCGTCAGTGTGACGTGCCGTGCGCGGCCGCGCGTCTGCGGCGGCGGTACTCGGCCCCCGCGAGCGCCAGGCCGATGAGGATCGGGACGATGATCTCGGCCGCCTCCAGGACGGCCTTGACCCAGCCCGGCAGGGTGATGTCGGGCAGGTCGACCTCGGGCCACGGGATCGACGGGAGGTCGAGCGACGGCAGGTCGACGTCCGGGAACGGGATCGACGGCAGGAGCCCCGCGAGCAGGTTGATGCCGATGAGGCCGATCAGGATCGGCGCGACCTTCCCCGCGACGTGCCGCGCCGAGAAGAGCAGCGGGTGCGCCTGGGCCCACGCCTCGCGCCGGGCCTCGCGGCTGCCGGGCTCGGGTGCGAGCGGCACGGGCTCGCCGCCGGGGACGCGCAGCTCAGCGCGCTGGATCGACTCGCCCGTGAACCCGAGCCAGACGTGCACCTCGACGCCGTCCTCGGCCCCGTCGCCGTCGAGCGGGAGCCGCAGGCGGCGCCCCTGCTCGCCGCGGACCACGCGCTCGTCCCCGTCGACGAGCAGCCGCGCGCGCTTGCCCGTCCACGAGCTGACCGGTTCGACCTCGAGCCGCTGTCCCTGGAACGTCGTCGCGAACCGCGCTCCCGCCATGCGCGCCGACAGTACCGTGCAGCGCTCGCCGAGGCCGGCGACGCCGTAAGGTCCCCGGCGATGACCGGGGAGGGCCAGCTGGTCGATGTCGGCGACGTGCGCCTGTGGACGCTGGAGGCGGGCCCGCGCGACGGGCCGCTCGTCGTGCTCGTCCACGGCTTCCCGGAGCTGTCGTTCTCCTGGCGCCACCAGATCGGCCCGCTGGCCGAGGCGGGATACCGGGTGCTCGCCGCCGACAACCGAGGCGCCGGCGGCTCGGACCGCCCGGAGGCGATCGAGGCGTACGCGATCACCGAGCTCGTGCGCGACGTGACCGGGCTCATCGACCACGCGGGCGCCGAGCGCGCCGTGGTGATCGGCCACGACTGGGGCGCGGACGTCGCGTGGAAGACGGCGTGGATCGCGCCCGAGCGCGTCGCCGCGGTCGCCGGGCTGAGCGTCCCGTTCGTCCCGCGCGCGCCCGCGCCGCCGCTCGGCATCATGCGCGCGCACCTGGGCGAGGACTTCTACATGGTGTGGATGCAGGAGCCGGGCGTCGCGGAGGCGGCGCTGGAGCGCGACGTGCGCCGCACGCTGGCGACCACGCGGACGTGGACGGCGCAGTGGGCCGCCGAGACGGACGACGACCCGCCGACGCCGCGGTTCCTCGGCGACGCCGAGCTGGCCGTCTACGTCGAGTCGTACCGGCGGACGGGCTTCGCGGGCGGGCTCGCGCTCTACCGCAACCTCGACCGCAACTGGGAGCTGACCGCGCCCTACGAGGACCGCCGCATCACGCAGCCCGCGCTCTTCCTGACCGGCGAGCGCGACCCGGTGCGGCGCTTCATGCCCGCCGAGGCGATGGACGGCTGGGTCACCGACCTGCGCCGCGCGGTCGTCGTCCCCGGCGCCGGTCACTGGGTCAACCAGGAGGCGCCGGAGACGGTGAACGCGGAGCTGCTGCGGTGGCTCGGCGAGGTCGCGCCGGTCTAGGCGCCGCGCTTCTCGCAGGTCCGGTAGCGGCGGGTGATCGCGATCCGGTTGCCCTTCTGCGTCCGCGCGGCGAGCTCCACCGTGTACGTGCCGCGCGGCTTGCCGCGCAGATCGACCGTGACGCTGCGGCTCCGCGACGTCAGCCGCGCGATGCGCTGGCCGTCGAGCGTCACGGTCCCGGACGCCACGCGCGTGCGCTTCGGCAGCCAGGCCGAGAGCGAGAAGGTGCGCCGGCTCACGCAGACGCGCGGGGTCGGCGGCTCCTGGCGCGGGGCGGCGGCGGGCGGCGCCGGGGGCGCGGGCCGCTCCGGCGTGGGCGGCGGCTTCTCCTCCTCCTTCGGAGCGGTCCCGGTGCCGGTGAGCGCGACCGCGCCGTCGCTCGTGTTGTCGGCGAGGGTCAGCGTCGCCGTGCGCGTGCCCGCCGCGCCGGGCGTGAACCGCACGCGCACGGTGCACGTGCCGCCCGCGGCGACCGCCACGTCGGTGCAGTCGTCGTCGACGACGACGAAGTCCGCCGCGTTCGCGCCGCCGAGCGTGAGGCCGGTGACGAAGAGGCCGGCGTTCGGCCCGGCGGTGAGCGTCACGTCCTGCTCGCCCGCGACGCCGATGTCGCGCGCCGCGAACGCCGTGCCGCTCGCGGTCCGCGTGCCCGCCGGCGTCCACAGCTCGGTCGAGGCGATCGGCGTGCTGCCGGCGCCGTTGCCGTCGCCCCCGCCGACGACGAGCAGGCGGCCGTCGTCCAGGGCGGCCGACGCGTGATCCTGCCGCGGGGTCGCCATCGGCGCGAGCGCGGTCCACGTGCCCGCGGCCGGGTCGAAGCGCTCGAACGCCGTGCTCGGGCCGCCGCCGATCGCGACGACGCTGCCGTCCGCGAGCTGCTCGAGGCTCAGCCGCCGGCCGGCCGTGACGAGCCCGGTCGCCGACGCACCCCACGTGTTCGTGGCCGGGTCGTAGAGCTCCGAGGTGGTCGGAGCCGACGTCGGCGCGTCGTCGCCCGCGACGAGCACACGGCCGTCCGCGAGGGTGACCGCAGGGGCGGGCGTACGCGCGACGGCGAGGTCCGGGGTCGTCATCCACGACCCCGTCGCGGGGTCGTAGATCTCGGCGTCAGGCTGCGGCACGGTGGGCGGGATGGTCTCCAGCCCGCCGACGACGAGGACGCGGCCGTCCTGCAGGCGCGTCGCCGTGGCGTGGTCGCGGCCCGCGGCGAGGCTTGCGGTCGGCGACCACGTGTTGGTGACCGGGTCGTAGATCTCCGCGGAGAACAGCTCGTTCGTGAAGTTCGCCTGGGTGCTGCCGCCCGCGACGAGGACGCGCCCGTCGGCCAGCCGCACGGCGATGTGCCGCCCGCGCGCGGTGCCCATGCTCCCGCCGGGCGTCCAGGCGCCCGTCGCAGGGTCGTAGATCTCGGCCGAGGACAGCGCGCCGCCACCGGCGCCGAACCCGCCCGCCACCAGCACGCGCCCGTCGGCGAGCACCGTCACGCTGTGGCTGTCGCGCGCGGCCGCGAGGTCGGCTGTCGGCGTCCACGTGCGGGTGTCCGGGTCGAACAGGTCCGCGTTGGCGCGCCGCGACCCCATCCCGATCCCGCCGGCGGACAGCACGCGGCCGTCGTCGAGCACGACGGCCTCCAGGTTCTCCGCGGCCTGGCGGAGCGGTCCGGTGGAGCTCCACCCCGCGGCCGCCCAGGCCTCGCCGCCACCCGCGGCCAGCGCTGCCAGCGCCAGTCCGCACACCACCGTCATCCGTGCGCGCATACGGCGCGTGACCGTACTGGATGAGCGGGACGGCGCCAGGGTGTCAGCGCAGAGCGGCCCCGGCGAGGACGTGGCGCCGCGCGAGCGCCTCGGCCTCGTCCGCGTCGCCGGCGCGGATCGCCGCGGCCAGCTGGTCGTGCTCGCCGGCCCGTCCATCGTACGGCCGCGCGTGCGCCGCGACGACGAGCCGGTCCCACACGGCCGCAAGCGCGTCGTGGCACGCGGCGTTGGCCGCGAGGGTGGCGATCGCGCGGTGGAAGTGGCGGTCCGCGACCGCGGCGGCGACCGCGTCGATCCCCACGGCGCCGGTCTCCCCTGCCAGCGCCGTCAGCCGCCGCAAGGCCGCGGGCGACGCCTCTCCCGCCGCGACCCGCGCGGCCGCCAGCCGCGCCGCGAGCGCCTCCAGCGCCGCGCGCACCTCCAGCGTCGCCGCGAGCTGCGCCGCATCCATCGCGACCACGTGCATCCCGCCGTCCTCGTCGGCGGTCAGCAGCCCTTCGCCCTCGAGCCGCCGCAGCGCCTCGCGCAGGGTCGTCCGGCCGACGCCGAGCCGGTCCATGACGTGCGCCTCGACGACCCGCCGGCCGGCGGGAAGCTCGCCGCGCAGCACCATCAGGCGCACCAGCTCGACGGTTCCCGAGACGCGGCTCACCGGTATCGGGTCTAGCAGGCGATCACGGCGCCGGATCGTCGCGCGCGGCCTCGGCGACGACGTCCGAGCCGGGCCGGGCGTGGTCGTCCCTGCGCTTGAGCAGGAGCCACTGCGCCTTCTCGCCGCGCCCGCGCGTGCGCTGGAGCGCGAACCCGCCCTGCAGCCGCGCGCCGTGCAGGACGAACACCGCGTGTCCGCGCTCGAGCGCCTCCGGCCACGTGACGCGGCCGCCCTGCTCGTACGGGCCGCGGTCCCACGTGCGGACCCAGCCGCCGCCGGTCTCGCCCTGGAAGTCGTTGTACGCGAGGCTGTGGTCGGCGACCTCGACGGCCAGCCGCTTGACCGCCGGGTCCATCGTCGGCCCCTTCGGCAGCGCCCACGAGCGCATGACGCCGCCGACCTGCAGGCGCAGGTCGAAGTGGTGCGACGTGGCCTGGTGCTCCTGCACGACGAACTCGCCGTGCGGGACGCCGCGGACCGCCATCTGCTCGTGGCCCTCGACCTTCGCCTTCGTCTCCTGCGCGTGGCCGCCGAACGACGTGCGCAGCCGCTCGACCGCGTCCTGCTCGCCCTCGGCGTGCACCCGGACCGCGTCCTCGTCGCGGCGCACCCACCCGAGGAGCCCGAGCTCCCGGGCGAGCGCGAGCACGGCGTCGCGCACCGCCTCGTCGCCTCCCGGGAGCGCCGCCCGCAACGCCGTCTTCGCCATGGCGCCGCAGTCTGACGGGCCTCAGCGCGTGAGGGTGTAGTCGCGGCCGCCGAAGCAGGCGTCGAACTCCATCCGCGGCGTGCCGGTGACCGGGTCGGCGCCGTTGACCGGCGGGCGGTACTCGACCGAGGCGTTGCCGGTGATGCGCCCGTTCGCGACGCGGCCGCTGAACTTGAGCTTCGTCAGGCCGTAGCCGGCGGTCGCCTCCCACGCGAAGCTGCCGTCGGCGCCGACCGTCGGCCGCGCGTCGTCGCCGACCATCGCGAAGTGGTGGTTCGACGCGGCCTTGCTCTTGGCGCAGGTCAGGCCCATCGTGCCGCTGAAGCTGCGGACGACGCCGCCCTGGATGACGAGCACCCAGTCGGCCCCGGCGCCCTCGCCGTGGTACTCGCCGTCGATGCCGCCGCCGCGCGTGTCCCCGCCGCCGCTCGGCGCCTTGCCACCGCCGCCGCTGTTGCCGCGCTCCTTGGCCACGGTCACGGCCGCCTTCGTCGTCGCCGCCTTGCCGACCGGCCCGCGCAGCGCGGCGGCCACCTGCAGCTTGCCCGCGCGCGGCGGGACGCCCTTCGTCCGCACCGCGATCGCCGCCGTCGCGCCCGCCGCGAGCTTGACCTTGGCGGTGCCCGCGCTGCGGCGCCCGCGCGTGACGCGCAACGTCCCGGTCAGGGAGAAGTCGTACGGGTTGGTGACCGTCACCGAGACGGTCCGCCCCTTGCGCGTCGCGCTGCGCGCGATGGTGACCTTCGGGCCGCGCCTGCGGACCTCCGCGTAGCGGTCCTGCGGGACGATCGGGCCGCTCCCGCCGCCGGTCGCCGGCGGCGGCGTGGGCGCGGGCACCGGCGCGGGCCCGGGGGCCGGCGGGGTCGGCGGCGGCGCGCCGCCGCCGCAGAAGACGCACAGGTCCTGGGACTCGTCGCCGAGCCCGTCGCGATCGGCATCCGGCTCGACGACCGCCTGCAGCGCGAGGTAGCCGCGCTCGGCGTGGTCGGCGTCGCGCGCGCTGCCCTCGGCCAGCGCCGGGCTCCACCCGAGCAGCACGTCGGAGTCGAAGAGCGACTCGACCGCTCCGATCGCCGCGCCCGGCGTCAGCTCGACCCCGAGCAGCTCCTCGCCGTCGAGCCGCAGGCCGCCCGCGCCGGCCACGGTCGCGCCGGTGAGCGCGACCGGCGCCGTCGCCGCACCGGCGCTCACGCTCCCGTCGCCGTTCACCGTCAGCCGCCGCAGCCGGGCCGCCCCGCCGTCCCCGCGCACGACCCACCCGGTGACGACGTGCGGCCCCGCCGGCACGCGCTGGTCGACCGCCGACAGCCGCGCCTGCACGACCGTGCACCCGGCCGGGCAGGCCAGCTCGGACCCTGTCAGCACGCCGTCGGGGTGCTGGCCGATCGTCGTCGCGGCGGGCGCGGTCGCAGGTGCCGCGAGCACCGCGGCGGCGAGGGCGGGCAGGAGGAGCTTCCGGGGCATGGACGGCGACGCTAGGCGTCGCGCGCCGCCCCGACATCGGCGGAAGCCCTGACGTCAGTCGTCCCCGGCGGCCCCGATGACCGCGTGGCTCGACACCGCGCGCGCGATCACCTTCCCGTCCTGCGTGATCTCCGCCTCCCCGGCCGCGACCGTCCGCCCGGCGCGCACGCAGCGGCCGACGCACGTGAGCGTCCTCCCCGGCAGGCCCGCGCGCAGGTACTGGACGCTGAGGTGCGTGTGCGGCGCGGGCCGCCCGGGCGGGAGCTGCGAGTGGACGGCCCACCCGGTGGTGGAGTCGAGCAACGAGGCGAGGTAGCCGCCGTGCAGAATGCCGGCGCCGTTGGCGTGCTCGGGCAGCGGATCGGCCTCGATCACGACGCGGTCGGCGCTCCGCTCCACGAGGCGGAAGCCGAGCGACGTGCTGAACGGGCCGGGTGAGGTGCGCTCGTGGTCGTCGGTCACGGACGGCATCATCCCGTGTCAGCGGACCGACAGCCCGCCGTCGACGAACAGGGCCTGGCCGGTCACGTAGGCCGAGGCGCGGCTGGCGAGGAAGACCGCGGCGCCCGCGAAGTCCTCCGCCAGGCCGTTGCGGCCGACGTGCGTGCGCGCCGCGAGCTGGCGCACGAGCTCCGGGTCGCCGGCCATCCGCGCGTTGAGCGGCGTGAGCACGACCCCGGGCACGAGCGTGTTGGCGGTGACGCCGTGCACCGACCACGCCTCGGCCTGGGAGCGCGCGAGGGCCTCCAGCCCGCCCTTCGAGACGCCGTACGCGCCGCTCTGGGCGAACGCGCGGTGCGCCTGCTGGGAGGTGACGTGGATGAGCCGGCCGAACCCGCGCTCGGCCATCCCCGGCCCGAACCGCTGGCCGAGCAGGAACGGCGCCTCGAGGTTGAGCGCCATCGTCACGTCCCAGACGTCGTCGGTCAGCTCGCCGAGCGGCGGGCGGAGGTTGATGCCGGCGGAGCTGACGACGATGTCGGGCTCGCCGAACGCCTGCGCGGCTGCGTCCGCCGCGGCGCGGACGCCCGCGCGCGTGCTCAGGTCGGCGCTGACGTGGGCCGCCTCAGCGCCCGCGGCGCGCAGCTCGTCGACCGTCGCCACGAGCTCCGCCTCACGGCGGGCGACGACGACGGTCCGCGCGCCGGCGCGCGCGAGCGCCTCCGCGATCGCGCGCCCGATGCCCGAGCTGCCGCCGGTCACGAGCGCCGTCAGGCCGGCGAGCGAGAAGAGGTCGGTGAGGTAGGCGTTGGGGGCGGTCACGGTCACGCACCGTAACCCCAAGGGCTCCCCGACCCGGGCGTGGCACCCGGTAATCGCCCGGTAGCGCACAGGGTGTGAAGTGGTCCCATGTTCCCCGGCCACTCCCACCAGATCGAGCTCCAGGACGATGCGGACGCACCGGTGCTCTCCGACCTCGCGGCGCTGGACTCCGCGCGCCCGCTCACCGTCCCGGCCCTCGTGATCCAGGTCGACGGCGAGGCGCGCGCGGCGCTGTCGCTGGTCGACGACCGCGTGGTCGCCGACCCGTTCCACCGCACGCACGAGCTCGTCACCATCCTGCGCCTGCACGCCTCGGGCATGCGGGCCTACGAGCTCCAGCCCTCGCTGCGCGAGCGCATCACCCGTCAGCTGCGCCGCCGCGGCGTGGCGCCCGCGACAGCGGCCTGAGCCGCCCACGCCGCTCCGGCCCGGCTCCCGCGGGCTCGGGAGGCGCGTGAGGCTACGGCCGCACGCCGACGGCCTTGAAGAACGTGTAGGAGAAGACGCCGTCGGGCTCGGTCGTGCGGTGGAGCGCGCGGATGCCCGCGTCGAACGCCGCCGCGTCGATGAGGCCGGCGTCGAGCGCGGGCTCACGGACGCCCTCGATCATCGCGGTGAACGTGCGGCGGGTGAACCCCTCGACGAGGTCCGGGCGGCTGGCGTCGGCGTAGACGTTGCGCGGCGCGACGTGGACGTCGGCGAACCCGGCCGAGCGCAGCAGCGGGTAGAGCCGCCGACCGATCAGCGCGTCGCCGCCCGCCGCGCGCTGCATGTCGACCTGGACCTGGATGGCCGCGCGGGCCGCGTCGCTGTCGGGGTGGAAGAACGTGGAGCCGTGGTCGCCCTCGATCACGGTCAGCGTGCCGCCGGGCCGCAGCACCGCGCCGAGGCGGACGAGCGCGTCCGCGGGGTCGCTCAGGTGCTCGAGCACGAAGCAGACGAAGACGTGGTCGAACGCGGCGTCGCCGAACGGGAGGTCGAGCAGGTCGGCCTGGCGCAGCTCGACGTTGGTGACGCCGGCGGCCTCGACCCGCGCGCGGGCCTGCGCGACCGAGTCGGCGGAGAGGTCGACGGAGACGAACCGCGCCTCGGGACTGCGGCGCGCGAGCGTGACGGTCTGGGCGCCGACGCCGCAGCCGGCCTCCAGGACGGTGGCTCCGGCGGGGTACGCGGTGCCGTCGTGCAGGAGCGCGGTGAGCGTCCCGGCCTGGTCGTGGAGGCGCTCGCTCTCCCGCGGGTCGTAGCCGTGCACGTACGTGTCGGGAGCCATGTTCCCCATCCTTGTCGATTTCGGCGTGCGCCGTTTGTCGTCGTTGATGAAGGGGTCGCTCGGGCGGCCCGCAGCGACAAGCGATGGAGGCGGACATGCAGGAGTTCGAGGTGCGGTTCGAGGGCCCGGTGGCGGGCACCCCGGAGCAGGTGTGGGAGGCGTTCACCGAGCGCGGCGACGCGTACCTGTGGCCGGTGACGTTCGAGCCGCGGGTCGGCGGCGCCGAGCAGGGCCTGTCGGGCGACGGCGGCGTCGTGACGGTATGGGAGCCGGGGCGCCACTTCGCCACGCGCGCCGAGCGCGCGGACGGCTGGTGGAACCAGCTCGACTACTGGTTGGACCAGTTGGAGGGCGGCGAGACGTGGCTGCGCTACCGCCACCAGAGCGTGGTCACCCAGGGCGACTTCGACGCCGAGCTGGACGCGTGCCGGCAGCACACGGCTTTCTACCTGCACTCGCTCGGGGAGTACGTCCGCTGGTTCTCCGGGAAGTCTCCGCAGTACCTGTCGGTGGAGGTCGCGAGCGGCACCGCGGGCGCGGCGGCGCTCGGCCTCGGGGCGCCGGCGACGCACGCGGTCGGCGACCGGGTCACCGTCACGGGACCCGACGGGCCGGTCGACGGCATGGTGGACTACGTCGCGCCCATGTTCCTCGGCGTGCGCACGCGCGACGCGCTCATCCGGGTCTACGGCCGCGAGCCGTGGGGCCACCCGAGCGACGTCGCACTCCACCTGTTCGACCCCGCCGCCGACGCGGAGGCGTGGCGTGCGGCGGTGGCCGGCGCCGCCACGGACACCCCTTCCCCCACGACCCCGGAGGCCCAGAGCTGATGCCCCAGTACGCGATCTTCATCTACGAGCAGGTCCCGGCAGAGGAGCTGCCCGCCGAGGTCATGGCTGCCCACGAGGGGCTTCCGGCCCGCATCGCCGCCGTGGGCGCGCGCGAGATCGCCGGCCTCGCGCTCCAGCCCGACGAGACGGCGACGTCGATCCGCGGCGCCGTGCTCACCGACGGGCCGTTCATCGAGACCAAGGAGGCGATGGCCGGCGTGTTCGTGATCGAGGCACGGGACCTCGACCAGGCGCTGGAGGTCGGGCGGATGGTGCCGATCGTCCAGGGCGGCGTCGAGGTCCGGCCGCTGCTCGGGTTCGCGCTGTCGGACGACACCGGCTCGGAGGAGGGCGCGAGCTGACCGCCGAGCAGGCCGTCGCCGACGCGCACCGGCGCGAGTGGGCCTTCGTGCTCGCCGCCACGGTGCGCGTCACCCGCGACCTCGACGCCGCCGAGGAGGCGGTGCAGGACGCGTACGTCCAGGCGCTGCGGACGTGGGTGCGCGAGGGCGTGCCCGACCGTCCGGGCGCGTGGCTGACGACGGTCTCCCGGCGCACCGCGCTGAACGCCATGAAGCGCACCACCACGCTGGTCGACAAGCTCCCGCTGCTGGTCGAACCAGTCGACGCGGCGCCCGACGCCGACGCGGTCGCGGAGGCCGCGTTGGAGGAGCCGACCGCGGTCCCCGACGACCGGCTGCGGCTGATCTTCACCTGCTGCCACCCCGCGCTCGCGCCCGAGGCGCGCATCGCGCTGACGCTGCGGCTCGTGTGCGGCGTGAGCACGCCCGACGTCGCCCGCGCGCTGCTGGTCACGGAGGCGACGATGGCCGCGCGCATCACCCGCGCGAAGAAGAAGATCGTCGCCGCCGCGATCCCGTACGCGGTGCCCGCGCGCGAGGAGCTGCCCGAGCGCGTCGACACCGTGCTCACGGTCCTGCACCTGCTCTACACGACCGGCCACACCGCGCCGTCGGGCGACATGCTCCTGCGCGACGAGCTCGCCGACCGCGCGCTGCTGCTCACCCGCGCGCTCCACGAGCTCCTGCCCGAGGAGCCCGAGACCGCGGGGCTGCTCGCGCTCCTGCTCGTGCACCACGCGCGCCGCGCGACGCGCGTCGACGCCGCCGGGCGGCTTCTGCGGCTGGAGGAGCAGGACCGCGCGCGGTGGGAGCGCGAGCCGATCGCCGAGGCGGATGCGCTCGTCGAGGGCGCGCTGCGCCGCTCCGGGCCCGGGGCCGGGCGGTTCACGCTGCAGGCCGCGATCGCCTCCCTCCACGCGCACGCGCCGTCGTACGCCGAGACCGACTGGCCGCAGATCGTCGCGCTGTACGACGCGCTCCTGCGCGTCTGGCCGGTGCCGGTCGTCGCGCTCAACCGCGCGGTCGCCGTCGCGGAGGTCGACGGGCCTGCGCGGGCGCTGGAGGACGTCGAGGCGATCGAGGCGGCGGGCTCCCTCGCCGGCTACCCGTACCTCCCCGCGACGAAGGCCGACCTGCTCCGCCGTCTCGGCCGCACGGCGGAGGCCGCCGACGCCTACCGCGCCGCGCGTGAGCTCACGGCCAACGCCGCCGAGAAGGCGTACCTCACGGCGCGGATCGCCGACCTCGAGCCGGCTTGAGGTCGCCCGCCCTTGACTTCAAGTCTGCTTGAGGTCTTACGGTCGGTCGCATGACCACCAGCACCTCCGCCAGCCAGCACATCGTCGCGACCGTCACCGCATGGCCCGGCGTCACCGCCGTCGACGGCGAGCGCGGCGAGCTCAGCCTCCGCGCCCACGGCCACGAGCTCGGCCACCTGCACGGCGATCGCGTCGCGCACTTCGGGTTCCCCCGCGACGTCGGCACCCGCCTGCGCGAGGAGGGGCGCGTCGGCCCGCACCCGGTCAACCGCCACTCCCCCAAGCTCGCGGCCCGCGCGCTCGACACCGACGCGGACGTCGAGGCCGTCATCGCGCTCATGCGCCTCAACTACGACCGCATCACGAACGCCGGCTGATCCGATGAGTCCGGGGCCGCGAACCCGTCATAGCTGGTGAGACCGTCCACACCGCCCAGGAGGCACCGTCATGCTCACCGCCACCGTCACCGAGATCCGCCGCGGCTCCGCTCATCGTCCGGCCCCTGTCGTCGTCGACCCGCGCGGCCCCTCCCCCCGCGTCCGCCCGCCGGCGACGACCTGACCCCGCCCGCGTGCCCGGTCTAGCGGGCCGGGCACGCGGGAAGGCCGGAGGCATGGACGACGCACCGGCCCCTGCCACCGCCCTCCGCCGGGCCCTCGCCGCGCAGGGCGCCTACTACCTCGCCACCGGCGTGGCGCCCTTCGTCTCCCGCCGCGGCTTCGAGGCGGTCACCGGCCCCAAGCGCGAGTGGTGGCTCGTGCAGAGCGTCGGCGGCGTCGTGACCGCGGTCGGCGCCGGGCTCCTGTCCGCCGCCCGCCGGGACACCGTCACCGAGGAGCTCGCGGGCATCGCGGCCGGCAGCGCCGCCACCCTCGCGGCGATCGACCTCGTCCACGTCGCGCGCGGCCGCATCGCGCCGACCTACCTCGTCGACGCCGCGGCCGAGCTGGCGCTCCTCGGCGGCGTCCTGCACGGCCTGCGGCGCGCGCGCCGCGGCTGAGCGCCGCCGCGTCTCAGACCTCGATCCCCGCCTCCTCCACCTCGTCCTCGTCGAGGCCCGGGTACTGCGGGTCGAGCGCCTCGAGCGCCGAGACGAGCGCCTCGGCCACCGCGACCTGCGCGTACCAGCGGTGGTCGGCCGGGACGACGTGCCACGGCGCGTAGTCGGTCGTCGTGGTGTTGATCGCGTCCTCGTACGCCTCGTCGTAGGCGTCCCACAGCTCGCGGTCCTGCACGTCGGCGGCGGCGAACTCGTGCTGCTTGGCGGGATCCTTCAGCCGCTCCTCGACCCGCTCGGCCTGCACGTCCTTGCTGACGTGGAGGAAGAACTTGAGGATCACCGTCCGCTCGCGGCTGAGGATGCGCTCGAAGTCCGTGATCGACCCGTACCGCGCGCTGCACTCGGTCTGGTCGACGATGTCGTGCACGCGCGCGGAGATGACCTCCTCGTAGTACGAGCGATCGAACGCGTGGACCATGCCGCGCGCCGGCGTCTGGTGGTGGAACCGCCACAGGAAGTCGTGCTCGACCTCCGAGCCGACCGGCTTGTTGAACCCGAAGACGTGCAGGTGCGTCGGGTCGATCGCGCTCAGCACCTCGCTGATCACGCCGTCCTTGCCTGCGCCGTCGAACCCCTGCAGCACGACGAGCAGCGCGTGATGCGCCTCCGCCGCGAAGCGGTCGGTCAGCTCCGCGATGCGCTCGCGCAGCTCGCCGAGCTTCGCGCGCGCCTCCTTCTCGCTCCCGTAGGGGCCGGTGTCGTCCGTGGCGTGCGCGGCGATCGCGAACCCGGTCCCCGGCGCGATGCGGTGGCGCGACGTGCCGGGGGCGGGCTGCGGGCCGATCGAGGCGTCCATGGCGACGCCCCTACCCACCGTTCCCGCTCGGCTTTCCGGTGCGTCGTGCGTGGGCACTGTCGCCGCGATGCGGCACACCTACGTCCGGTTCCTGCTCGCGGCGACGGGTAGGGTCCTGCGTCGTGGCACGCAGGGTTCGCACCCCGGACGGGATCGACTGGAAGGTCGGGCGCGAGTGGGCGCCGTGGCGCATGGACCTGCGCGGCGACGGCGAGCTGCTCGAGATGCCCGACCTGCCCGGCTTCGGCGGCGGCGACGAGCTCGGGGCGATCTTCCTCGTCATCGCGCTGGCGATCCTGCTCGTCGTCGCGGTGGTCCTCGGATGGTTCGTGATCGCGCTGGCGATCGAGCTGCTCGTGCTGCTGGCCGGCGCCATCGTCGCCGCGATCGGCCGCGTGCTGTTCCGCAAGCCCTGGACGGTCCGGGCGCGCGCCGGGCGCGGAGACGACCGGGAGGAGCACCGGTGGCACGTGCGCGGGTGGAGCGCCAGCGGCGCGAAGGTCGACGAGGTCGCAGGCGCGCTGGAGCACGGTCTGCCGCTGCCCCAGCCTGAGTAGCGCCCGCGCCTACTCGCCTTCGTCGGCCCAGTCCGGGCCGGTGGTCCGGTCCACCACGAGCAGGAGCGCGCGCAGCGTCGCGCGCTGCTCGTCGTCGAGCCCGGCGAGGAGCCGATCCTCCACTGCCGCGACCGCCTCGTCGGCCTGGTCACGCCGCTGCCGGCCCGCCGTCGTGATCGTGACGATGTGCCGCCGCCGGTCCTGCGGGTCGCGGTAGCGGACGAGCAGCCCGTCGCCCTCCAGGCGGTTGAGCATCGTGACGAGGTTGCTCGGGTCGACGCCGAGCTGCTCGATGAGCTGCTGCTGCGTCAGGGGCCCGGACGCGCGGAGCCGCAGGAGGATCTCCGCCTCCCGCCCGTTGAGGCCGATCGGGGCGAGCGCCTCGCGGATCCACCGGCGCGCCACGTGGCCCGCCTTGTTGAGCAGGAACCCGGGCGCCGTGAAGCGCTCCTCCGGCGTGAGCCTGCTCGTTCGCGGGATCGTCGCGTCGGTCATCGCGCAGAGACTGTAACCGACCGATCGTCGGTGAGCGCCAACGATTGACAACTGCCATGGGTCTGCTAATAGTGGAAATGTCGACTGAGTTTGTCGACTTTACATCCACCAGCCAGCAGAGATGACCGCCACCCCGCTCACCGCCCCGGCCGCGGCCGCCCCCGCAGCCGCCCCGCCCCGCCCGGCCCCGCGACGCCGGCGCTCCGGCCGCGCCACCGCGATCGGTCTCGCGCGCCGCTCGACCGGCGTCGCGCTCGCGCTCCTGCTGTGGGAGCTCACCACCGCGCTCGGCGTGTTCGCGCCGAACGTCCTTCCCTCGCCCGGCACCGTCGCCTCGACGTTCGCGGACCTGCTCACGGAGGGCGGCCTTGCGAGCGAGGTGGCCGTGAGCGCCCGGCGCGCCCTGCTCGGCGTCGTCGTCGGTGTGACCACCGGCGTGACGCTCGGCGCGATCTCCGGCCTGTGGCGCTGGGGCGAGGACCTGATCGACGCGCCGGTGCAGATGCTCCACGCCGTCCCGTTCACGGCGATCGTCCCGCTGTTCATCGTTTGGTTCGGGATCGGCGAGCTGCCGAAGGTGCTGATCATCGCGTTCGGCAGCGCGTTCCCGATGTACCTCAACGTCTACGGCGCGATCCGCAACGTCGACGTCAAGCTCGTCGAGGCGGCGCGGGTGTTCGGGCTGCGGGGGAGCGCGCTCATCCGCCACGTGATCCTCCCCGCCGCGCTCCAGCCGGCGCTCGTCGCGCTGCGGATGTCGCTGGCGATCAGCGTCGTCGCGCTGGTCGCCGCCGAGCAGCTGAACGCCAGCGCGGGGATCGGGTTCGTGCTCAGCCAGGCGCGCGAGTTCCTGCGCGCGGACATCGTGCTCGTCTGCATCGCGATCTACGCCGCGATGGGGCTGACCGCCGACCTGGTCGCGCGGGTGCTGGAGCGGCGGCTCCTCAGCTGGCGGCGGACCTACGAGGCCTCGTGATGAGCGCCGTGGCAAAGACGCCGCGAACCGGTGGCGTCGTCGTGCGCGGCCTGCGGCGTTCCTACGCAGAGCGCACGATCCTCGAAGATCTGGACCTGGAGCTGCAGCCCGGGGAGTTCGTCGCGCTGCTCGGCAAGACCGGCTGCGGCAAGACCACGCTCCTGCGCACGCTCGCGGGTCTCGACGCCCCGACCGCCGGCACGGTCGACGCGCCCGGGACGCCCGCGGTCGTGTTCCAGGAGCCGCGGCTGCTGCCGTGGAAGCGCGTCCGCGACAACGTCACGATCGGCCTGCCGCGCGGGGCTGGCGTGACGGCGCGGGAGGCGGCGGAGCGGGCGCTGACCGAGGTCGGCCTCCCCCACCACCTCGACGCGTGGCCCTTGACGCTGTCCGGCGGCGAGGCGCAGCGGGTCGCGCTGGCGCGGGCGCTGGTCCGCGAGCCCGGGCTGCTGCTGCTCGACGAGCCGTTCGCCGCGCTCGACGCGCTCACGCGCATCCGCATGCACGAGCTGGTGACCGACCTGTGGCGCCGCCACCGCCCGGCCGTCCTGCTCGTCACCCACGACGTGGACGAGGCGCTGCTGCTCGCCGACCGCGTCCTCGTGATGTCCGCCGGCCGGATCGCGTTCGACGCGCCCGTCCCCGCCGAGCGCCCACGTGACCGCACTGCCCCGTGGCTCGCCGAGCTGCGTGCCGAGCTGCTGGGTCAGCTCGGCGTCTGATCCCCCGACAAGGACGCCCCATGAGACGACTCACCCGCCTGCTCGCCCTGACCAGCCTCCTCGCCGTCACCGCGGGAGGCGCGGCGGCCTGCGGCGGCGACGACGACGGCACCGCCACGGCCGCCGGCGGCGCTGGCGGAGATGCAACCACCGTCGAGGGCGGCGGCGGCACGCTGCGCATCGCGCTCATCGGCAACACCGGCGTGATGGCCGCCGCCAAGAACGACGGCTCGCTCGCCAAGGACCTCGAGAAGGTCGGCGCGAAGGTCCAGTTCACCGGCAAGTTCCCCGCGTTCGCTCCCGCCGCCGAGGCGATCAACGCCGGCGCGGTCGACGCCGCCAGCGCCTCGATCTCCGCCGGCATCGGCGCGCTCTCCCAGCACCCGTCGTTCGCGATCTACGCCGCGCAGAAGGCCAACAACGCCGGCGAGGGCATCCTCGTCAAGGACGACGCGATCAAGACCGTCAAGGACCTCGCGGGCAAGAAGGTCGCGGTCAACCCGAATGGCACCGGCGAGTACCTGCTGCTCAAGGCGCTCGACCGGGCGGGCGTCCCGCGCGACCAGGTCGAGCGCGTCTACCTCCCGCTGCCCGACGGCGCGTCCGCGTTCCAGAGCGGCAAGGTCGACGCGTGGGCGGCGTGGGGTGAGTTCGTCGCCACGGCGACCGCCGACGGCGCCCGGCTGCTGGCCAGCGGCGCGGACGTGGGGAGCGAGAACGACACGATCTGGGTGATCTCCAAGGCGTTCCTCGAGGAGCACCCGGCGACCGTGAAGGTGCTGTTCGAGAACGTGCACCGCCACTCGGTCGAGGCGCACGAGAACCCCGAGGCGGCGGTCGAGAAGGAGAACGTCGGCGCGGTGAAGCTGAGCGACGCCGCGGTGAAGGTGCTCGCCGACTCGTACCGGACGCTCGAGCCGATCGACGCGGTCACGCCCGAGTTCGCGGAGCGCTTCGCCAACGTCGCGAAGTTCTTCGAGGCGCAGGGCGTGCTGAAGGAGCCGCTCGACGTCTCGCAGTTCGTCGTGGACGTGAACGGGCTGTGAGATGACCGACCTCTGGTTCACCCGCTGCCCGGTGCCCACCGCCACCGGCGTCGCGGCCTCGCTCGGCTGGTTCGACGAGGTGTTCGCGGCGGACGGCGTGCGCGTGCGGTCGCTGCAGGACGGCGCCGGGCCGGCGCTCAAGCGCGAGCACTTCTCGCACGGCCTCCCGACGCTGATCCGCGAGGGCGGCAACGTCCCCGCGCTGTGGGCGCGCTCGCACGGCGCGGACACGCGGCTGATCGGGCTGACGTGGATCGACGAGCGGCAGGCGCTCGTCACCGCGCCCGACGGGCCGGACCTGGACGGCGACCCGCGCAACCTCGCCGGGCTGCGGGTCGCGATCCCGTTCCGCGCGACCGAGGACATCGACTTCTGGCGCGCGATGGCGCTGGCAGGCTTCGCGGGCGCGCTGCGGGCGGCCGGCCTGGGCCTCGACGCGGTGACCCCGGTCGACGTCGTGCCCGAGCTGTGGTCCGACGGCGTCGGCGCCGAGGGCTTCGCGCCCGAGGTCCGCGCGGTCGTCGAGGGGCGCGCCGACGTCGCCTACGTCAAGGGCGCGCCGGGGCTGGAGGCCGCGCGCCGGGCCGGCGCCGTCGTCGCGCTCGAGCTTGACGCGCTGCGCGACCGCTCCACACGCGTGAACAACGGCACCCCGCGCCCGATCACCGTCCACGCGGCGCTGCTCGACGAGCACCCCGACCTCGTCGCGCGGTTCGTCGGCGTGCTGTTGCGCGCGGCGGATTGGGCCGCGGCCCGGCCGGACGAGCTCGCGGACGTGCTCGCCCGCGAGACCCACGCGGGCGCCGCGGCGGTCGCGGGGGCCTACCACCACCGCCAGCTCCACCTCGACCTCTCCGACGAGCGCCTCGCGCTCCTGGATCAGCAGAAGGACTTCCTGCACGCGCAGGGGTTCCTCGCGGCCGACGTCGACCTGGACGCCTGGGTCGACCGGACGCCGCTCGAGACCGCCCTCACCACCACCGGAGCATCCCGTGCCCTCTGACTACCTCTGGTACATCATCCCCCGCGACGGCGCCTACCCGTGGGAGCCCGCGGGCACCCGCGCCGTCGACTTCGACTACCTCAAGCACCTCGCGACCGGCGTGGAGCGCCTCGGGTTCTCCGGCGCGCTGCTCGCGACCGACCTGCACGACGTCTGGGTGCTCGGCTCCGCCCTCGCCGCCCACACGACGAAGCTGCGGCCGCTGCTGGCGGTCCACCCCGGGCTGATCTCCCCGACGCTGCTGGCGAAGATGGCGCTGACGTTCGACGACCTGTTCGGCGGGCGGCTGCAGATCAACGTCGTCAACGGGGAGACCCGGACGCTGCGCCAGTACGGCCTCGACGTCGAGCACGACGAGCGGTACGCGCTGGCCGGCGAGTACTGGGAGGTCTTCCGGCGCCTGACCGCGGGCGAGGTCGTCGACTTCCACGGCGACCACGTCCAGGTCGAGCGCGCGGGCTCGACGTTCGGCCTCACGCCCGTCCAGCGACCGCACGTCCCGCTGTGGTTCGGCGGGTCGAGCGAGGCCGGGCTGCGGATGGCCGCGCAGCACATCGACAAGTACCTGTCGTGGGGCGAGCCGCCCGCGCGCCAGGCCGAGAAGATCGGCCGGCTGCGCGCGCTGGCGTCCGAGCACGAGCGCGAGATCCGGTTCGGGATGCGGCTCCACCTCATCGTCCGCGACACCGAGGAGGAGGCGTGGGCGCACGCCGACCACCTCCTGCGCGCGACCAGCGACGCCACCTACGCGCGGATGGCCGCGTCCAACGCGGGCACCGACAGCGTCGGGCTGCAGCGGCAGTTCGAGCGCCACCGTGGGCAGGTCCCCGACCGCGCGCGGGACCTCGAGATCTCCCCCAACCTGTGGCCCGGCATGAGCCTGCTGCGACCGGGCCCGGGCTCCGCGCTCGTCGGCTCGTACGAGCAGGTGGCCGAGCGCATCGCCGAGTACGAGGCGCTCGGCGTCGACACGTTCATCCTCTCCGGCAACCCCCTGCTGGAGGAGGCCTACCGGGTGAGCGAGCACCTGCTGCCGCTGCTGGGCGCCGGACGCGACGGCGCGGGGCGGGATCGAGACCACCAGGCGATCGTCGACGTCCCCGTGACGGCCGGCTGACCCGCACGACCGCGAAAGGAACCCTCCGCATGCCCCTGAAGATCGGCGTCCACGTCAACAACCCGGCGCTCTTCCTCCTCTCCCACCTCGAGCTGGCCGAGGTCGCGCTGGCGACCGTCGGCGAGGAGGTGGTGTGGCACCGGTACGCCGGCGGGACGCAGACCGGCGCGCTGCTGGCGGCCGGCACGTTCGACGTCGGCGGGACCGGCGCGACGCCTCCCATCGTCGACCAGGCCGACGGCCGCGACATCGCGTACGTCGCCCGCAGCGCACCGCGGCCCGACCACGGCACGCTGTCGGTGCTCCCCGACGGGCCGGTGAAGACCGTGGAGGACCTGCGCGGGCGGCGCGTCGCGCTCGGCGTCGGCTCGTGGCAGACGCTGCTGCTCGCGGTCGCGCTCGACCGCGCGGGCGTGGCGTTCGACGAGGTCGAGGTCGTGAACGCCGGGCCCGAGTCGCTGGAGGAGCTGCGCGGCGGCGAGCTGGGCGCGTGGATCGGGCAGGGCTCGGAGCTGGTCGAGGCGCGCGCGAGCGGTGCGGTCCGCGACCTCGTTCCCGCCGACACGCTCATCTCCAACCCGTCCGTCTGGTACGCGCTGCGCGACGTCGCCGAACAGCGCGGCGAGGCGCTCGGCGCGCTGGCGGGCGCGATCGAGGACGTCGGCGCGTGGGCGACGGCGAACCCGCGCCTGGCGGCGTCGTTCTTCGCCGAGGAGTCCGGCGGGCGCGTCGAGGCGTGGGAGACGTTCGTGCGCTCGATCCCGTGGCAGGCGTACGCGATCGAGGAGACGTTCGTGGCCGAGCAGCAGGCGGGCGCGGACGTGCTGGCACAGGTCGGCTTCCTTCCCCGGCCGGTGCGCATCGCGGACGCGGTGGTGCCGGCGCTGGCGGCCGACGTCCAGCACGGCCTGGAGGCGGCGCGGGCGCGGCGGGGCGCCGCGGCCGTGGCCTAGCGCCGGGCCTGCTCGTCGCGCTCGCGGTTGACGCGGCGGCCCTGGTGGCTCAGCAGGACGAGCAGCAGGGCCGTCGCCAGCGGGCCGAACAGCGCGAACCCGCCCTCGCCGGCGATCAGCGCGGCGACGAACATCAGCGCGAACACGACCGCGCCGACGAGCGGGAGCAGGACGTTCGGGGGCTGCTGGAGCAGGCGCGACATCGAGGCGGGAGAGGCTAGCCGGTACGCTGCCGCGCCCTGATGGTCGTCGGACGCGTCGTGCACCTGTGGCGGTACCCCGTCAAGTCGATGGGCGCAGAGTCCCTGGACGCGGTCGACGTGTCCTGGCACGGGCTGGCCGGCGACCGGCGGTGGGCGTTCATCCGGGAGGGGCTGGAGCGCTCGCACTTCCCGTGGCTGACGATCCGCGAGCGGTCGGACCTGTGGCAGTTCGCGCCGCGGTTCGTCGACCCGGCGGCGCCCGACACCTCGGCGACGGTGGTGCGGACGCCGGGCGGCGCCGAGCACGACGTGGTCGCGCCCGAGCTGGCCGAGGAGCTCGGCCACGGCGCGCGGGTCATCAAGGTGCAGCGCGGGGTGTTCGACACCGAGCCGCTGTCGCTCGTGACGACGCAGACGGTCGCGGCGCTCGGCGGGCTCGTCGGGCGGGAGCTGGGCCCGCTGCGGTTCCGCCCGAACCTCGTCGTCGAGGGCGCGGACGGCGCCGGGCCGTTCGCCGAGGACGGCTGGGTCGGCCGCACGCTCCAGGTCGGCGGGCTCACGATGCGCATCGACCAGCGCGACAAGCGCTGCGTGATGATCAACGTCGACCCCGCGACCGCCGAGCGCGACCCGGCGGTGCTCAAGGCCGTCGCCAAGCACCGCGACGCCTGCCTCGGCGTCTACGGCGCGACGGTCGCGCCGGGGCGCGTGGCGGTCGGCGACGCGGTCTCGCTCCTCGACTGACACGCCGCGACCGATGAGTCCGGGCCGCGCCGGCGGTCTTGTACGGCATGAGCCCTGCGGAGACCCTCACCGCCCTCGACCCTCGGGTCGAGACGCGCACCGCCCAGCCCTACGTCGCGATCCCCCGCCGGACGTCGCGCGGCCTGGCCGCCGCCGTCGACGGGGCGCTGCCGCGCCTGGAGGCGTGGCTCACGCGTCGCGGGCTGGAGGCCGCGGGCCCCACCTTCGTCCGGCCGCACGCGGCAGGCCTCATCGAGGTCGCCGTGCCGGTCGGCACCCCGCAGGTCGGCGACCGGAGCGTCATGGCGGGCGTCCTGCGCGCCGGGACGTACGTGAGCGCCGAGCACGTCGGCCCGTACGGCGCGCCGCTCGACGACGCGCGCGCCGCGCTGCGCGCGTGGGTCGCCGCGCGCGGCTGGAAGGTCACGACCGTCACCGAGCACCTGCTCGTCACGCCGCACGTCGAGCCGGATCCCGCGCACTGGTGGACCGAGCTGGCCGCGCTCGTCGCCGCGCGCTGAAGTCCGGGCGCGGCGTACTCTCTCGGGCGCATGCCCGAGCTCCCACTCACCGGCGGCTGCGGCTGCGGAGCCGTCCGCTTCGAGGTCACCGCGCCGCTCAAGCGCGCCGTCTACTGCCACTGCACGCGCTGCCAGCGGCGGACCGGCACCGCCGCGGGGGCGTCCGCGGTCGCCGAGCCGGGCTCGATCGTCGTCACGTCCGGCGAGGACCGGCTGCGCGACTGGGAGCCCGGCGGCGGCGGGTTCGTCAAGGTCTTCTGCGGCGACTGCGGCTCCGCGGTGTTCGTCCGGCATCCCGAGACCCGCGGGCTGGCGGGCGTCCGGCTCGGCGTGTTCGACGGCGACCCCGGCATCCGCCCGAGCGCGCGCCAGTTCGTGAAGTACGCGGCGCCGTGGGAGCCGATCCCGGACGACGGCCTGCCGCGGTACGACGAGCGCATGGCCTGACGACGTTGGCCGCGCTCGAAGCGTCCACCGCGTTCTCCGTCATCGACCTCCTCGGCGTCGCCTCGGGCGCGGCGAGCGGCGCGCTGGCCGCGCGGCGCCACCACGAGTTCGACATCGCGGGCGTCGTGGGCCTGGCCGTGGCGGTCGGCCTCGGCGGCGGCCTCCTCCGCGACGTGCTCCTGCAGGCCGGCACGCCGGTCGCGCTGACGAACGGGCTCTACCTGCCGCTCGTCGTGGTCGTCGCGCTCGGGATCGCCGCGGTGGTGGCGGAGCCCGGCCCGCGCTGGCAGCTGCCGATGCAGGTGCTCGACGCGCTCGCGGTCGGGTTCTTCGCGGTGGCCGGTGCGCAGCGTGCGACCGAGGTGGCCGACACGACCGTCGCCGGCGTCCTGCTGATCGGCGTCATCGGCGCGACCGGCGGCGCGATCCTGCGCGACGTCTTCACCGCCACCACGCCCGAGATCTTCCGCCGCGGAGAGCTGAACGCGATCGCCGCGCTGGTCGCGGCCGCCACGTTCTTCGTCGCCGACGAGGCCGGCCTCGCGCAGGGCGGCGCGATGGTGGTCGGGTTCGCGGTCGGCTTCGTCGTGCGGCTGCTCGCCATCCGCTACGACATCCGCGCGCCCGCCCCGCGGCGGCGCCCGCGCACGCGCGCCTGAGCGCCGCGCCCGCCGATCGCGGCGGGCGTGTCACGTTCCGGCCCGCTCGGACGTTGACCAGGTGTGCCCGTCGAGAACCATGCCGTCCGCGACCGGCCGACGGGGACCCTTCCGTCCGCCGGCGGCGCGCAGGACCAGAAGCCCCTCCCCGCTGCGCGTCGCCGGCCGGACGAAGCGCTCGCCGTCGCCGCCGCGCTCGTCACCGTCACGTTGTGGGGCTCCGCGTTCGTCGGCATCCGCGCGGCAGGTGAGCACCTGAGCGGCGGGGCGCTCGCGCTCGGGCGGCTCGCGATCGCCACCGTCGTGCTCGGCGCGATCCTCGCCTACCAGCGGCGCGGCGCGCGCGGGCTGCGGTTCCCCCGCGAGCGGCGCGACGTGACGCTCCTCGTCGTCTGCGCGCTGCTGTGGTTCGGCGCGTACAACGTCGTGCTGAACGAAGGGGAGCGGCGGGTCGACGCCGGCACCGCGGCGATGCTCGTCAACATCGGGCCGCTGCTGATCGCGCTGCTCGCGGGCGTGCTGCTGCGCGAGGGGTTCCCGCGCTCGCTCGTCCGCGGCCTGGTGATCGCGTTCGCCGGCGCGGTCGTCATCGGTCTCGCCACGCGCGGGACGAGCACGGACGCGGCGTACGGCGCCGCGCTGTGCGTGCTCGCCGCCGTCCTCTACGCGGGTGGCGTCGTCTCCCAGAAGCCGCTGCTCGGCCGCTACCCGGGCGCGGAGATCACGTTCGCCGCGTGCGCGATCGGCACCGTGACGCTCCTGCCCTTCGCGCCGACGCTCGTCGACGAGCTCGGGCGCGCAGACGCCGAGTCGATCGCCTGGATGGCGTACCTCGGCGTCTTCCCGACCGCGATCGCGTTCTCGACCTGGGCGTACGCGCTCTCCCGCACGACCGCGGGCCGGATGGGCGCGACGAGCTACCTGGTCCCGCCGATCGCGGTCCTCCTCGGCTGGGCGCTGCTGGCCGAGACGCCGCCCGCCGCCGCGCTGGCGGGCGGTGCGCTCTGCCTCGTCGGCGTCGCCCTCACGCGACGCGGTGGTGCCGCGCGCCCTCGATCCGCCCGAGCTCCGCGCGCAGGCCGTCGAGCGACGCCCTGAGCGCCAGCGGCACGAGGTGCCCCCGTGCGCGCTTGTCCTGGACCCGCTCCTCCAGCCGGCGGACGGCGAACCGCAGCCGGGCCTCGCGGTGGACGAGCCGGTCGTGCTCCAGCTCGTTCCCGATGCGGGCGCTTCCCTGATCCATCTGGTCCCTCCAGCGAACTTCCGCCGCGGGCCCTCCACCCGCGCGCCGAGTGACCCTCTCCGCCCCGGCGCGGCGGATGCAAGCCGGTGGGAGGTTCGGGGAGATCTAGTAGCGCTCGCGCCGGACCGTCTGCCGGCGACCGCGGATCGCCGTCCCGCGGAGCGTCTGGATGACCTCGTCCGCGGCATGCTCCGGAACCTCGACCAGCGAGAAGCGATCGGTGATCTCGATGGCGCCGATCTCGCGTCCGCCGAGCGATGTCTCGCCCGTGATCGCGCCGACGAGGTCCTGCGGCCGCATGCCCGCGGAGCGCCCTGCGCCGATGAAGACGCGCGTCATTCCTGGCGCGCCGCCGCGCCGCGGGCGCCCGCCCTTGCCGCCGCGCTCGCCCCGGTCGCCGCCGCGCCGGTCGTCCCGCTCGCGCCCGCCTCGGCGGTCGCCGCGGTCGTACCGGTCGCGCTGCGGCCGCACCTCGGCGACCGGGATGTCGGTCTCGTCCGCGTCGGTGGCCGCCGCGTCCTGGGCGAGCTGGATCGCCGCCATCGCGATCTGCATCACGTCGAACTCGTCGCCCAGCGACTCGACGACGACCCGGAAGCGGTCGTAGTCCTCGGCGAGCAGCCGCTCGTGCAGCTGCCCGCGCAGGATCTCCATCCGCTTCGCGCGCAGGTCGGCGACGGTGGGGAGCCGCTCGATCGCGATCTTCTGGCCCGTGACGCGCTGGATCGTCTGGATCTGGCGGTGCTCGCGCGGCTCGGCGAGCGTGATCGCGGCGCCCTCGCGGCCCGCCCGCCCGACGCGGCCGATGCGGTGCACGTACGACTCCGGCGCGGACGGCACGTCGAAGTTGACGACGTGGGTGAGCTGCTCGATGTCCAGGCCGCGCGCGGCGACGTCGGTCGCGATGAGCAGGTCGGACGTGCCGGCGCGCAGGCGCCCCATGACGCGGTCGCGCTGCTCCTGCGACATGCCGCCGTGCAGCGGCTCGGCGCGGTAGCCGCGGCCGTTGAGCGTCTCGGTGAGCTGGTCGACCTCGTCGCGCGTGCGGCAGAAGACGATCGCCGCCTCGGGCTGCTCGACGTCGAGCACGCGCCCGAGCGCCGCCGGCTTGTACGCACGCTGGACGACGTGCGCCACCTGGCGGACCCTCGGCGCCTCGCCCTCGGCCGGCGCCTCGCGCTCGATCTGCAGCCGGACCGGCTCGCGCAGGTGGCGCTTGGTGATCTGCTCGATGCGCGGCGGCATCGTGGCGGAGAAGAGGACCGTCTGGCGCGTGTCGGAGCCAGGCGCCGCGGCGAAGACCGCGTCGAGGTCCTCGGCGAAGCCCATGTCGAGCATCTCGTCGGCCTCGTCGAGCACGATCGCGCGCAGGTGCGAGAGGTCGAGCGCGCCGCGGTTGAGCAGGTCGACCGCACGCCCCGGGGTCGCGACCACGACGTCGACGCCGCGCTCGATCACCCGCACCTGGCGGTGGACCGGCTGGCCGCCGTACACCGGGACGACCCGCGTCCCGAGCTTGCGCCCGTACTTGTGCATCGCCTCGGAGACCTGCACCGCCAGCTCGCGCGTGGGCACGAGCACGAGCGCGCCGGGCGAGCGGTCGGGCCGCTTCGGCGCGTCGTCCTCCACCGGCGCCGCCAGCCGCTCGAGCACCGGCAGCGCGAACGCCGCGGTCTTGCCCGTGCCCGTCGCCGCCTGGCCCAGCAGGTCCTTGCCCTCCAGCAGCGGCGGGATGCTCTCCCGCTGGATCGGGGTGGGCTCCTCGTAGCCCAGCGCGGCGAGGGCGTCGAGCAGCTCGGGACGGAGCGCGAGGTCGGCGAAGGTCGAAGGCACCTCCCGAGCTAAGCAGGCGCGCGCCCGCGCACACGTGACAGGCGTCCGGAACTTCTCGGGCAGCTACCGCGGCGGGCGCGGCGCGAGGTGCAGCCACTGGCGCCAGTCGTCGCCGGTGGCGTCCAGCGCATCGCGCACCTCGTCCCACGAGCGCGGCGCGCGGCCCTGCATGCGGATGTGGACCGCGCCGAGGTCGTCCGGCTCCAGGTGGTCGCGGCCCAGCCGCTGGGCGACGCCGTCGAGGACCTCCAGGGTCCGCGGGCTCTTGCGGAGGACCCGCAGCGTGATCACCGCTTCTGCCACTACCGGCGGAGCCTACCTGCGGTCACTCTTCCGGGGGCGGCTCGCGGAAGACGATGCGCTTCAGCTCCCCGATCGTCGGGCCGCCCAGGCGCAGCGCGGTGTGGAAGCCCTCGTTCCCCAGCCCACTGCCCTCCAGCGCGCGGCGCAGCTCGTTGAGCGCCGGCCGGTCGTCGTCGGAGACCTCCTCGCCGGGCGCCTCGATGAAGACCAGGTGGCGCGGGCGGCGCGCGGCGTGCGCGGGCCGCACGAACCGCTCCCGCTCGGCGGCCGTGGGTGTGTCAGCGAGCAGGATCACCGACTGGCCCGCCGTCAGCCGCTTGCCGACGGCGACGTCGAGCAGCTGGGAGGCCTTCTCGTCGACCTCCTCGGGCGCGACGCGGCCCTTGAGCAGATCGCGGACGCGGTCGAGCGACACGATCGCGCTCTTGTCCTCGACGACGCGCGCGGCGAACTTGTCGCGCGCGAGCTTGGAGCCGGACACGATCACGACGAGGCTGCCGGGGACGTACGAGAGGCGGTCGGTCGGCTCGAGCACGCGGCCGCGGACGCTGACGTCGGCCTGCCGCGGTGGGCGGTCGCCGCCGCCGGGGCCCGAGCGCCGGGGCCGGTCGGAGGACCACCCTCCCCGCTCGTCGTCACCGATCTTGACACTGCGCGGGGCTGGCATGTCCCCCATTGTGGCGGGCGCGGCGGCGTGACGCTGCCTGCTCGGGCCCGTTCCTGCACCCGAGGACCGCCCGGAGCGCCGCCACGGCGCTCGGCGAGAACTGGACGCACGCCTGCCGCTCGCACTCGGCCAGCGCGGCCTCGGCGGTGACCGGCTCGCGGTAGTGGCGCGCGGTCGTCATCACGTCGAACGCGTCCGCGACGCCGATGATCGCCGCGCCGCTCGGGATCTCCTCGTCGCGCAGCCCTGCCGGGTACCCGCGGCCGTCGGGCCGCTCGTGGTGGTGCTGGACCCACGCGACCTGCTCGGGGTCGAGCGCCTCGGACACGATCTCCCCGCCCAGCGCCGCGTGCGTCTTGATGACCGCGTACTCGTGCCGGTCGAGCCGGCCCGGCTTGTGGAGGATCTCGTCGGGGATGGCGATCTTGCCGATGTCGTGGAGGAGCGCCGCGTCGGCCAGCCGCTCGCGGTCGTCGCCGTTCCAGTGCAGCGTGGCCGCCATCTGCTGGGCGAGCTGGGCGACGCGCTGGGCGTGGCGCTGGGTCGACGGGTCGGACAGGTCGAGCGCGCGGACGAGCGCCCGCATCGCGGTCAGCGCCTGGCCGCGGGCGAGCTTCTCGGCCCGGTCGCGCTCGGACAGCGTCACGACGACGCCCGGCGCGTAGCGGCAGACGGTGTCGCGGCCGTGCTCCTTGGCCCAGTACAGCGCGCCGTCGGCCAGCCGGATGAGCGTGTCGGGGTCCCGCGCATGGGCCGTGTCGGTGACGCCCACGGAGATCGTGATGCCGTGCGTGCGCAGGAGCGTGCTGGCCCGGATGCGCTCGCGCAGGCGCTCCCCGAACGCCTCCGCGCCGACGTCGTCAGAGCCGGGCAGGATCGCGGCGAACTCGTCGCCGCCCAGCCGCGCCACGAGCTCCCCGTCGCGCACGGTGTGCAGGAACGCCTGGGCGACGTGCCGCAGCACCTCGTCGCCCTCGTGATGGCCGAGCGTGTCGTTGACCTGCTTGAACTGGTCGACGTCGACCAGCGCGACCGCGAGCGGGACGCCGAGCCGCTCGGCGCGCTTGGCCTCGGCCCGCAGCGCCTCGTGGAAGCGGCGGTGGTTGGCCAGGCGGGTGAGCGAGTCGGACGTCGCCTCCTCCGCCAGCCGCGTGCGCGCCTCCGCGTTTGAGACCGCGAGGCTGACGAGCTCGGCGAACCGCGTCAGCCGGCCGGCGCTCTCGTCGCCGACCGCCTCCGGCGCGTGCGCGCCGACGAAGATCGAGCCCCACAGCTCGCCCTCGACGAACACCGGCGCGCCGGCGACGCTGCCGACGTCGTGGGCGCGGAAGCGGTGGGCGTCCGCGCTGTCGCACGCCGCGGTGTCGCTGATGTGGTAGGTCCGGCCCTCCCGGTAGCGATCGGCGGCGGCGCTCGTCCCGCCGGCCCAGATCGCCTCGCAGATCTTCGCCGCGGTCGCGAGCGGGATGCCGCGCGCGGCGAGCGCCTCGACGCGCGGTCCGCGGAAGCGCTTGACGGTGCTCATGGGGACGCCGATCAGCGCGACGAGCTCGTCGCACACGGCCTCGTAGACGTCCTCGGCGCGCGAGGTGGTGGCCACGACGGTCGCGACCCGGTGGAGCGCGGTGTGCTCGGTCGCGATGTCGAGCCGCGCGAGGTGCTCCTCGACCGCCTGGACGCACGCGCCGAGCGTCCGCCGGTCGTCGTCGGTCCACGCGCGCGGCGAGGAGCAGACCGCGGCGAGGGCGCCGCTCACGCGCCCGCCCCGGACGATGGGCTGGGCGGCGCAGCACGGCTCCCACACCGGTCCGGCGCGGGTGCCGGCGCGCAGCGCGGAGCGCTCGACGCTGCCGGGCTCGGGCTCGGCGCCGCGGCGGATGAGCGCGGCGACGCGAAGGTCCGCCGGCCCGCCGCCGAACGTCGCCAGGCCGGCAGCCTGGACCCCCAGCGCGCGTCGCGCGAGGTCGACGAGGTTGCTGAGGGCCGGATCGTCCATCAGCGCGATCACGGCCTACCCCTGAAGCCAGGAGCGCGCAGACACCGACGTCTCCGCCGCGGTGGTCCTGCGAGGCTTGCTGGGAGGTTTCTCGCGCGCCGGCGGTGCCGCGGGGCGCCAGAGCGGGACGCGCTAGTCCCACTCCTCCGTGTCGCGGTGCTTCCAGTAGCCGCTGAGCTGCACGTGCGCGCTGCTCATGCCGCGCTCGCCGGTGAGGTGCCGGCGGCAGTCGCGCATCACCATCGCCTCGCCGCCGCCCCACACGCGGCCGGGGCCGTCCGGGAGGTCGAGCGCCCTGAGGGCGTCGATGACGACCGTCGACTTGCCGGGCGGGGTGCCAGCGCCGCGGTGCAGGTAGCGCAGGTCGACGTCGCAGCGGTGCTCGCAGACCTGCTCCTCGGTGGCGTTCGCGACCTCGGCGAGGGCGATCGTCTTGTGGCCGGCCGGGAGGTGCTCGAGGATGGCGAGCAGCGCGGGCAGGCCGGTCTCGTCCGCGATGAGCAGCGACCAGGCGGCGGTGTCGTCGAGGTCGTCGACCCAGTGCAGGCGCGGGCCCGCGTAGCCGACGGTGTCGCCGACCTGGGCCTCCTCGGCCCACCTGGCGGCCGGGCCGAGCTTGCCGTGCAGGAAGAAGTCGATGTCGATCTCGCCGGCGTCGGGGCGTGCGCGGCGGACCGTGTAGTTGCGCGCGTGCTGCGCGTCGACGACGCCGGGCGGGAAGCGCCAGCCGGGCTCTGGGAGCACGATCTCGTCGGCGCCCTCCGCCGGCCACAGGAGCGTGACGATCTCGCCCGGCTGCTCGACGGGGAAGCCCTTCAGGCCGTCGCACCGGAGCGTCAGGCACGCCATCTGCGGCGTGACGGTGCGGATCGCGCTGACCTCCGCGACGCCGGTGCTGAGGGGGAACGGGCGGCGGAGCGCCGGAGCGGGGCGCTTGTCGGTCGTCGTCGTCGCGCTCATGTTTAGGGCACCCTAACAGGATCGGAGCAGGACCGCTTCGCCCGGCCGCAGCGTGATCGCGCCGGCGACGACCTCCCCCTCCCGGTCGTTCCCGCCGGTGGCGATCGCGACGCGTGCGCGGGACGGGCCGCCCTCGCCGCCGCCGTCGTCGCCGCGGGGCCGGCCGCCGCCCCACCGCGCGGTCCGGGCCGCCGCCGCGAAGTTCACGATCGCCGTCCACGCCTCCCCGCGCCGCCACGCCAGCAGGTCGTCGCCTGCGTCGAGGAACCGCTGCGTCCCCTCCTGCAGCGCGGGCTCCGCGCGCCGCAGGGCAGCCAGCCGCCGGGTGAGGTGGAGCGTCGAGGCGGGGTCGGCCTCCTGGCGCGCGACGGCGAGCTCCTCCGCCTCCGCGACGAGCGGGAGCCACGGCTCGGCCGCGGTGGTGAACCCGGCGCCCGGCCCCGCCTGCGACGGCGGCCGCCACGGGATCGGCGCGCGCTCGGGGTCGCGGCCGTCCACGTCGCGGATCCGGTCCGGCGGGATCTGCGCATCCGGCAGCCCGAGCTCCTCGCCCTGGTAGACGAACGGCGTCCCACGCAGCGCGTAGAGCAGCAGCAGCACGGCGCGGGCGCGCGCGGGCCCGAGCCCCGTTCCCTCGTCGAACCGCGACGCGACGCGCGGGTGGTCGTGGTTGGCCAGGAACCACGCCGGCCAGGCGGCCTCGGATGCCAGATCTTCGAAGATCTCGATGTTCGCGCGGAACGCCGCGGCGTCCCACGGCAGCGTCACGAACGTGAAGTTGTGCGCGAGGTGCAGCTCGTCGCCGCTGTTGACGTACGCGACGACCCGCGCGAGATCCAGCAGGTAGACCTCGCCGACGAGGATCCGCTCGCCCTCGTACGCGTCGACCACGGCGCGCAGCCGGCGCAGGCGCTCGTGGATCGTCGGCTGCCAGTCCTCGTGCGGCGGCGGCGACCCTGGTTGCATCTCCGCCAGGTCCGGGCTCTTGGCGAGCTTGTGGACGACGTCGATGCGGAACCCGTCCACGCCACGGTCGAGCCAGAAGCGCAGCACGTCGTGCATCGCCGCCTCGACCCGCGGGTCGTCCCAGTTCAGGTCGGGCTGCTCGGGCAGGAACGAGTGCAGCCACCACTGGCGCGTGCGCTCGTCGTACGACCAGGCCGGGCCGACGGCCGGGAAGGCCGAGCGCCAGCCGTTGGGCGGCACGTCCGGCCCGCCGCCGTCGCGCCACACGTACCAGTCGCGCTTCGGGCTGTCCCGGCTCGCGCGCGACTCGACGAACCACGGGTGGTCGGACGACGTGTGGTTCGGGACGAAGTCGATCACCACCCGGATGCCTCGCGCGTGCGCGGCGGCGACCAGGCGATCGAAGTCGGCGAGCGTCCCGAAGCACGGGTCGACGTCGCGGTAGTCGGCGACGTCGTAGCCGAAGTCGCGCATCGGCGACGGGTAGAACGGCGACAGCCAGATCGCCTCGACGGCGAGCGCCTCGAGGTGATCGAGGTGGGCGACGATGCCGGCCAGGTCGCCCACCCCGTCGCCGTTCGCGTCCGCGAACGAGCGCGGGTAGATCTGGTAGATCGCGCCGCGGCGCCACCAGGGAGCGGTCATCCCGCTCCCGGGTACCCGCTCAGCCGCGCGGCTCCCGCCACATCAGCCAGATCGGCGGCCCGCCGTCCGGCAGGCGGGGTGGTCGCGGTCCATCGCGGTCAGGCACGACAGCAGCCGGCGCGTACGCCGACCGCCCACACGCGCCATCGCCGGGAGCGCGCGCACCTGCTCCCACACGGTCGTGTGCGCCGCGCCCGGCGGCATCCAGAGGGCGCCGCCGGCGACGCCGGCCGTGGTCGAGCTGACGCCGTGCGGCAGCATCATCGGGAACGCGAGCAGGCGGCAGAACCGCTCGTACCGCGTCATCCGGCCCGCGTCGTCGCCGGGGAGCATCCATCCCCAGACCGGATCGTCGTAGAACGCGGCCGCGATCGCGCGGGAGAGCCACGGAGCGTCGGACGCCGTCGCGGGGCGCACCGCGGCGGCGGTCTCGGCGGCAGGAGGAGGCGAGATGGTCATGGCCGCGGATGCTCTCCGCGGCCGGCTACGGCCCGCTTACGGCTACAGGCCGGTGACGTGGCGCACGTGGAAGCCGCCGCGCTTGCCGATCGCCGGGCGCCAGCGGACGCCCTTGCGGCCGCTCGGGTCGCCGACCGCGCTCGTGTCGAGCCGCAGCCCCGCGACCTCCATGTACACGTGGCCCTTGTTCGCGTAGATCGTGACCCAGCGGCCCGCCCCGGCGGAGAACGCCTTCGCCATCTGGCCGCTCACCATCGGCGCGGTGAGCATGCCGGTGCGGATGAGGCCGTAGCCGACGGCGCCCGAGCAGTCGTAGCCCTTGTCGACGATCTTCGCGTGGCCGCCGCCCCACTTGTACGGCTTGCCGACGATCTCGTTCAGCGCCGCGATCAGGCGGCGCACCCGCTTGGGCGCCCCGCGCGGCACGGCGGCCTTGCCGTCGGCGCGCATCATCGCGACCTTCCCCTTGACGGTCGCCCCGGTGACGATCGGGAGCTGCTCCGGCGCGGGCTCCTCCTCGGGCCAGCCGTCGCCGGCGTCCGTCTCGGGGAGCGGCGTCGGCGCGGGCGGCGTGGTCGGCGTGCCAGGCGGGAGCGTCCCCGCGCCGGTGCCGCCGGCGCCCGGATCCCACGGCTGCTGGCCGCCGGACCACGGGTCGTCCTCCTCGTCGTCCCAGCGCTGGTCGTCGTCCTCCCAGTAGTCCTCGGCGCCGGTCCCGTCGTCGTAGGGCTCGGTGCCGCCGGACGGATCGTCCCATCCGCCCTGCTGCGCGTGCACGGCGGGAGCGGCGACGGCGAGCGCGGCGACGGCCGCGATCAGGGCGAAGAGGAGCAGGGGCAGGCGGAAGGCGGGGACGGCCATGCCCCGGAAGTCGGCACGTCACCCCTCCCCATCAACCCCGACCCCACCGGAACCTGGACGATCGGACGAGGGCCGGCGCGCCGGCGGCCGCCGGAGCGCGCCGCCGCGTTGGCGCGTTCCCACTCGGGTCAGTCGGTGTGGGAGTCGATGACGGTGCGCAGAAGCGCATGGAGCTGCTGGACGTCACCCACACGGAGGCCGGAGCGATCCGCGTGTCGATCGGACACGAGGACGGGGTGCTCGGCGTCGAGGGGACGTACGAGGAGATCGCGACGCTGTGCGACGTGCTCGAGCAGGTCGCGCTGCTGGCGACGCTGTCGCCGGCCGAGGACTCCTGGCTCGACGACGTCCCCGTGGGGGCGGACGTCGTCAAGCTCGGGATCCGCGCGGGCGGGCGCGTGCGCCTGACGATCGTGCCGGCGCGCCGCGCCGCCTAACGCAGGCCGCGGCGCCGCGTGACGATCACCGCGCGCAGGCGGGTGCGCTCGGCGCGTCGCGGTTCGTCGCCGTCGGAGACCGACGCCACGCGGCGGAGCGCCGCGCTGCGGTCCGCCGGGTCCAGGAGGTAGAGCTGGGCGTTCGAGGGGAGCATGGGCGCAGGTTGCGCGCCCGCGGTTACCGCCCACCTACCGGGACGTTGCGGTCCCGCTGCGATGCCTCCGGCGGGACCCCCTGAGCCCCCGACTCCGAGACTCATGGGGAACACCCCGACGCGGGACACCCCTGTCCCCGCCGACACTCGCCGCCGTGCTCCCGCTCCGCAACATCCTCACCCCCCTCGCCGCCGCCGCGCTCACGCTCGCCGTCGCCGCGCCGGCCGCGAGCGCCGACTCGATCGCGTACATCAAGGACGGCAACGTCTGGCTCACGACGCCCGACGGGGCGCGCCAGGTGCAGGTCACCCAGACCGGCGGCTACAGCGACGTCTCGCAGGCCGACGACGGCACGATGATCGGGCTGAACGGCATCCGGCTGCACAAGCTCGACCGCACCGGCAAGGTGCTCGCCGACTTCGACACGCCGGTCTCCGACAAGCGCCCGGCGCCGCAGAAGACGTTCTACGGGCCGTTCGACCCGGCGATCTCGCCCGACGGCACGCGCGTGGCGTACACGTACTACTACCTCACGCAGTCCCAGTCGGCGACGTGCTTCCCGCCGACCTGCGTGACGACGATCAACGAGGGCGGCACCGGCTACTCGCACACCGACAAGCAGACGGCGTGGCAGGAGCCCGGCTTCCGCAAGCACTCCGGCTGGCGCTTCCCGGCGTGGGTCGACAACACGACGCTGATGCTCGCCAACCCGACGCACGCGCCGAACTACGACGTCGTCCTCGACGTCCCCGAGGGCGACAAGGTCGGGATGGTCCGCACCTGGTTCAGCGACGAGATCGAGCGGAACCCGGGCGTCGGCGGCGGTGACGTCAGCCGCGACAAGACGAAGATCGCGATGCGCACCGGCGAGGGCGACAGCACGCTCACCGTCTACGCGACGAGCGGCCTGCCGACCGGCTGGAAGGACGGCCACCCGCTGAACGGCGAGCCGACCGTCTGCTACCGCTACGAGGGCGCCGACGGAGGGAAGTTCGGCATCCCGACCTTCTCCCCCGACGGGGGCCGGATCGCCTGGCACGACGGCGCCGGCATCAAGCTCGCGTCCGTCCCCGCGTTCCCCGGCGGCGGCTGCACCACCAGCGGCGCGTCCCCCACCCCGGGCCTGCTGATCCCCGGCGGCAGCGAGCCCGACTGGGGCCCGGCCGACGTCCCGGCGGGCGGCGGCGCGGCGGCCGGCGGTGGCGGCGGCACGAAGCTCGGCGCGCGCGTCACGGGCGCGACGCGCTCGGGCGGCGTCAAGGTGACCCTGCAGCTGCCCGCGGCCGGCAAGGTCTCCGGCGCGGCCACGCGCGACGGCGTCACCGTGGCGAAGCTGCGGTCGGCGAGCGTCAAGGCCGGCAAGCGCACGGTGACCCTGAAGTTCACCAAGAGCGGCCGCCGCGCGGCCAAGAAGGGCGCGCGGCTCGGCGTCCGCGTGACGTTCACCCCGGCCGGCGGCGCGGCGCAGACGACGCGCCTGACCGCGAAGGTCAAGCGCTAGACCGAGGCGCTCCACGGGGTCGTGGCCTGCAGGACGGCGGCATCCAGGGCCGCCGTCCGCAGCCCCGTGATCTGCTGGTACTCGGGGTCGGCGACCATCCGGCTGAACGCCTCGCGGCTCGGGTAGCGGACGAGCAGCACGGCGTCCCAGTCGTGCGCCTCGGGCGCGACGAGGATCGTGTCGCAGTCGCCGACATAGACGATCTCGCCGCCCACACGATCCAGGAACGGAACGATCCGTTCTGCGTACTCGGCGTACGACGCCACACCGCCGTCGCCGTACTTGAGGAGGTTGAGCATCACGACCGGGCCGCCCTTGTCCTCGGCCAGGTAGCGCTTGAGGTCCGCCCCACGCGGATCGACCGTTCCCATGGCGGCGCATCCTACGCTCGGCGGATGGCCCCACGCTCCGTCCTGATCACCGGTGCCTCGCGCGGCATCGGCGCCGCCGCAGCCCGTCTGTTCGCCGCCCAGGGCGACCGGGTCGCCGTCCACTACGGCAGCTCGCGCGAGCGGGCGGAGGCCGTGGCGGCGAGCCTCGACGGCGACGGGCACGTGGTCGTCGGCGCGCCGCTCGAGGACCCCGACGCGATCCGCCGCGCGGTCGACGAGGCGGCCGCGGCGCTGGGCGGCCGGATCGACGTGCTCGTCAACAACGCCGGGATCTTCGAGACGCACCCGATCGACGCGACGACGTACGAGGAGTGGCAGGAGGTCTTCGGCCGCACGATCGGCGTCAACCTCGTCGGCGCCGCGAACGCCACGTGGTGCGCGGTGCAGCACATGCCCGAGGGCGGGCGGATCGTGAACGTGTCGAGCCGCGGCGCGTTCCGCGGCGAGGCCGACCAGCCGGCGTACGGGGCGTCGAAGGCGGGGCTGATCGCGTTCGGCCAGTCGCTGGCCCGCGCGCTCGGGCCGCGCAAGATCGCCGTCACCGCCGTCGCGCCCGGCTTCACGGAGACGGAGATGGCCGCGCACCAGCTCGTCGGCGAGAAGGGCGAGCGCCGGAAGGCCGAGAGCCCGCTGAACCGCGTCGCGCAGCCGGAGGAGATCGCGCGCGCGATCGTCTTCCTCGCCTCGCCGGAGACGGAGTGGGCGTCCGGCTCGGTCCTCGACCTCAACGGGGCGTCGTACCTGCGCATGTGACACCCGCGGGCGACGCGGGCAGGAGCACCCCTCGGTGACCTCACGGTGGCGCAACCAGGCGAGCGTCGTGCTCGCGTGCCTGTGCGGCGTGCTGCTGGCCGTCGCGGGCGTGGCCGGCTACGTGCGCGGCCAGCTCGTGGACGAGCAGGCGTTCTCCGCGCGCGCGGCGTCGGCGCTCGACGACGAGCAGTTCCGCGCCGTGCTCGCGCAGCGGACGAGCGACGGCATCGTCGACGCGACGTCCGACGACCTGCTCGCGATCCGGCCGCTGCTCAACACCGCGGTGGAGGCGCTCGTCGGCAGCGACCCGTTCCGGGAGATCTTCGAGCTGGCCGTCGAGGACGTGCACGGGGTGCTGTTCAGCGGCCGCTCCAGCCTCATCCTCGACCTCGATCGCGGCACGGTGCTCCTGCTCGACGCGCTGCGCAGCGTGTCGCCGTACGTCGCCCGGCAGATCCCCGCGGACGTGCGCCCGCAGCTCACCGAGCTGAGCCCGGAGGGCGCCGAGCTGACCGCCGCGCGGCGGCTGAACGACCTGAGCCGGTGGGCGTGGGCGCTGGGCGGCGCGGCCGTTCTCGCGGGCCTCGGCGCGCTGATGCTCGCGCCCCATCCCCGGCGCGGCCTGGCCCGGCTCGGGGCGGCGGTGGCGGCCGCGGGCGCGGCGGTCGCCGCGCTCGTCTGGGGCGCCGGGCAGCTCGTCGCCACCCAGGCCGCGACGGCGGCCGACCTGGACGACGAGCGGGAGCGCGAGGCCGTCGCCGCGTTGTGGAGCGCGCTGTTCGGGGACCTGCAGACCGCCGCGCTGCTCGCCGCGTTCGCCGGGACGGCCCTGGCCGCGGTGGCGACGGGCGCGCTGGCGCCGGCGCAGCTCGAGGCGGGGCGGCGGTGGCTGACCGGCGCCGCGCGGGCGCGGTCGCGGGGCGCGCAGCTGGGGCGCGGCGCGCTGCTCGTGCTGATCGGCGCCGCGCTGCTGGCCGAGCCGGCCGCGGTGCTGCGCGTGGCGGTCGTGCTCGGCGGGATCGTGCTCGTGTTCCTCGGGGTCGCGGAGCTCGCGTCGGGGCTCGAGCGGCGGGCGGTCGAGCAGGCGCAGCAGCGGGGCCGGGGCGGCGGGCCGATCGTCGCGGCGGGCGCGGCGACCGCGTCGGCGCTGATCGCGGTGGCGGCCATCGCGCTGATCGCCGTCGCGATCCCCAGCCCGAAGGCCGAACGCGTCGCCGACCGCCGGCCCGCGACCGGCTGCAACGGCGCGCCGGAGCTGTGCGACCGCCGCCTGAGCGACGTCGCGTTCGCGGCCACGCACAACTCGTTCTCGGCCGCCGACCAGCCCGGCTGGCTGTTCGCCAACCAGGAGTACCCGATCGCCGAGCAGCTCGAGGACGGCATCCGCGGCCTGTACCTCGACATCCACTACGGCGTGCGCGACCCGTCGAACGGCCGCGTGCGGACCGACCTGGCGACGGAGGACCGCTCGCGCAACCGCGTCGCGCGCGAGCTGAGCCCGGAGGCCCTGCGGACGGCCGACCGGCTCGTCGGCCGCGCCGGGCTGGGGCGCGTCGCGGGGCCGCCGCAGCCGTACCTGTGCCACACGCTGTGCGAGCTGGGCGCCGAGTCGCTCGACAGCCAGCTCGCGGTGATCCGGCGGTTCATCGAGGAGCGGCCGAACGAGGTGCTCGTCCTCTACGTCGAGCCGTACGTCGACGTGCGCGACTTCGAGCGCGCGCTCGACCGCCAGCGGCTGCTCCCGCGCCTGGCCCGGCTCGACCGCGACAAGCCGCTCCCGACGCTGGGCGAGCTGCTGCGCGCGAAGACCCCGATCGTCGTGCTGACCGAGCGCGACGGCGGCACGCGCCCGTGGTACCTGCCCGCGTTCTCGTTCGCCCAGGACACGCCGCTCGGCGCGACGAAGGCGTCGCAGTTCTCGTGCGAGCGCAACCGCGGCGACCGCGACAGCCCGCTGCTGCTGGTCAACCACTGGATCGACACGTTCCCGCCCTCCCCCAGCCGCAACCGCCGCATCGGCGGCACCTTCCTCGAGCAGCGCCTCGCCCGCTGCGAGCGCGAGCGGCGGATGATGCCCAACCTGGTCGCGGTCGACTTCTACGAGCGCGCGGGCGTGGTCGAGGCGGTCCGGAAGCTCAACGCGCGCCGCTGAACCACCTCAAGCCGGCTGGAGGTGGCTCAAGCCGGCTTGACGTCGGAGATCAGGCCGGTTCCACGTTTTGGTTCACGCGGAAGAGGTTGGTCGGGTCGTAGCGGCGCTTCACCTCCTGCAGCCGCGCGTAGTTGTCGCCGTAGGAGGCCTGCACGCGGCCGGGGCCCTCGTCGTGCATGAGGAAGTTGACGTAGGCGCCGTCGCTGGCGTGCGGGTGGGTGGCCTCGTAGTAGCCCTGCGCCCACGCGCGGATCTCGTCGGCGCGGGCCGGGTCCGGGTCGACGCCGACGACGACCTGCGCCCAGCGGGCGTCGCGGCGGGCGAACGCGGTGGCGTCGGACGCCACGTCGCCGACGGCGCCGTCGATCGGGTACAGGTGCATCGTCGAGTGCATGGTCGGGAGGGCGGCGCCGTGCTTGACGTGCGCGGCGATCGCTGCAGGCGTCAGCTCCTTGACGAAGTCGGCCTTCCAGTACCACTGCATCCCGGGCTCGTACAGCGCGTCGAACGCGGAGTTCAGCGCGGGCATCGGCGCCGGCCCGATGCCGTCGAACGCGGGCGGCCCGAAGTTGCGCACGGGCGCGAGCGCCTGGTCCGCGTCGACCGCCGAGCCGCACCAGCACCAGACGACGCCGCAGACGGTCTGGCCGTGCAGGTGGGTGGGGAACGCCGGGTCGGGCGGCACGGAGAGGAACGCGAAGAAGCCGTTCAGCTCCCGCGGTGCCTCCTGCATGAACGTGTCGTAGAACCGCATCACCGCGGCCGCCTGGTCCATCCGCCAGAAGGTCGGGCCGGCGATCGTCACGTCGACCGGCGCCCCGCGGTACGTGAACGAGGTCACGACGCCGAAGTTCCCGCCGCCGCCGCGCAGCGCCCACAGCAGATCCGGGTGGTCGTCCTCGGTCGCGGTGACGAAGCGCCCGTCCGCGAGCACGACGTCGGCGCCGATGAGGTTGTCGACCGTCAGCCCGTACCGCCGCGCGAGGTGCCCGATGCCGCCGCCGAGCGTGAGCCCGCCGACGCCGGTCGTCGAGATGATCCCGCACGGGACGGTCAGCCCGAACGCGTGCGCGGCGTGGTCGACCTGCCCCCAGGTCGCGCCGCCGTCGGCGTGGATGATGCGGGTGCCGGGCTCGACGTGGACGCCGTGCATCGGTCGCAGGTCGATGCACAGCCCGCCGTCCGCGACCGCGAGGCCGCCGGCGTTGTGCCCGCCGCCGCGGATCGACACGAGCAGCCCGTGTCGGCGCGCGAGCCCGACCGCGGCGAGCACGTCTGCCACGTCCTCGCATTGCGCGATCAACCCCGGCCTGCGGTCGATCATGCCGTTGTACACGGCGCGCGCCTCGTCGTACTCCGGGTCGTCCGGCGCGATCAGCCTCCCCCCGAACCCGGCCAGCAGGTCGGTCTCGGTCAGGTTGGCGAGCGAGCCGGCGGTCGTCGCGACGGTGGTGGCCATCGGGACCTCCCTCTGTGGTGGCTGGCGCGAGCCTACGCCCGCGTGAGAACCGCGTCACCCCGATGTTGGGCGGGAACGTCAGGGCGCGCACCCGCGGGCCCCTTGCATCGCGCCGCGTGGCGCGGTTACGGTCGGCGCAGGAGGCCAGGGGGTGACCAGGCGACAGCGATCGATTGGAGCGATCGCCGTGAGCGGCGTGCTCGCGGTGTGCCCTGCCCCTGCCCTGGCGCAGGACGCGGCGGCCCCGAGCCCGGACGCGGCCCCGGCGCCCGAGGCGGCGCCGACGCCGGACGCGGCGCCCGTGACGCCGGACGCGGCGGAGACGCCGGTGCAGGGGACGGCCGACAGCCAGGAGCCCGCGGCGGGCGACGACGAGACCGCGAGCGCCGGGGCGGGCGCGCAGGCCGGCGAGTCCGACACGGCGGCGGCGCAGGACGAGGGGACCGGCGGCGCCGAGGCGCCGGACGGCGCGCAGGCCGCGCCCGCGACCTCCTCCTCCCCCCCGCCGAGCGGCGGCGGGACCACGGGCGCCCAGCAGACCGCCGCCGAGGCGGCCGCCGCGAAGGAGCGCGCCGCGCACCGCCGTCAGGCCGCCGCCCGCGCCCGCCGCGCGGCCCGCGAGCGCCGGGAGCGTGCGGAGCGGCGCGAGCGCGCCGACGACGCGGCAGCGGCCCAGCGCGTCGCCGCCACGCGCAACGCGAGCGCCGAGGCCGCCGCCGGCACGGACGTGATCTCCGAGCACGGCACGCTGCTGGTCGCGCTCATCCTGCTCAGCGGCGTCGCGGTCCTCGTCGCCGTCGGCGGCGAGCTCAGGCAGGAAGGGCGATGACCCGGCGGGCCGGCCTGCTCGCGGCGCTCGCGCTGCTGGCCGCCGGCCCCGCGCCCGCCCTCGCCGCGCCGCCCGAGATCGGGCTCGTCGTCCAGGGGCGGACGGGCGATGCCGGCTGGTACGTCAGCGAGGTCGTGCTGCGCTGGACGGTCACCGGCGACGTCACCTCAACCAGCGGGTGCGAGCCCGCGCAGCGCCTGGCCGCGGACACGGCCCGCGGCGTCCACACGTGCCGCGCGGAGAACGCCGACGGCGCGGCGGAGCGGACCGCGATCGTGAAGATCGACCGCACCGCGCCCACCGGCCTCGCCGCCGCCACGGCCCGCGCGCCGGACAGCGGCGGAGAGCTCGCGGGCGGCCTGGCGAGTGGCGGTCTCACCCCCGCAGCGGCGCCGACCGCGTGGTTCACCAAGCCCGTCGACGTCACCTGGCGCGGCACCGACGCGACCTCGGGCATCGCGAGCTGCACCGCGCTCACCTACGCCGGTCCCGACACGCCGGCCGCCCCGCTCACCGGCACGTGCCGCGACCAGGCCGGCAACACGAGCGCCGCGCTCGCCACCACGCTCGCCTACGACGCGACGCCCCCGACCGCCGCCCCGCCCACGCCCGACCGCCCGCCGACCCGCAGCGGCTGGTTCACGAAGCCGGTCACGCTCGCGTGGAGCGGCGCGGACGCTCCCGGCGGCTCCGGCGTCACGAGCTGCACGACGCTCACGTTCGCCGGCCCGGACGGCCCGGGCGCGCACCCGGCCGGCACCTGCACCGACGCCGCCGGCAACACCAGCGCGCCGACGCCCGCGACCGTCAACTACGACGCTACCGCGCCGACCCTCACGAACCTGGCCGCGCAGTCCCTCCGCCGCGGCCGCGCGCGGCTGAGCTGGCAGGTCGAAGGGGCCACGCGCGTCACGATCACCCGCAGGCCCGGTCGCCGCGGGCGCGCCAGCACCCGGATCTACCGCGGCCTGGCCAAGCACGCCGCGATCGACCGCGGCCTGCGCACCGGCCGCCGCTACACCTACAGCGCGACCGCGGCCGACCAGGCCGGCAACCTCACGACCAAGCGCATCCGCCTCGTCGGCGGCGCCGCGACGACCGCGCTGCTCGTCGCGCCGCGCCACGGCGCGCAGCTCACGAAGCCGCCGACGCTCCGCTGGCGCGCGGTCGCGAACGCCGACTACTACAACGTCCAGCTCTTCCGTGGCCGCACGAAGCTCCGCACGTCCTGGCCGAGCGCGACGCGGCTGCAGACGCCGCGCAACCTCCGGCCGGGGCTGTACCGCTGGTACGTGTGGCCGGGCTACGGCCGCCGCGCGGACGAGCGCTACGGCCGGCTGGCCCTCAAGGCCGCGTTCCGGATCCGGCGCGCGGCCGGGGCGGGCTAGGCCGCCGAGCGCAGCGCGACGTCCAGCTCGGCCTGCAGCCGGGCCAGCGCTTTGCCGCGGATGGCGCGCTCGAAGATGTCGAGCTCGAAGAGGTCGGCGCCGTCCTCGAGCTCCTCGCGCGTCCAGCGCTCGATCTCGCGGGCGCACTGCGGGGCGCGGGCGAGCACGTCCGCGACCGTCGCGCGGCCGTCGTGGCGCTCCCACTGCATCCCGGTTCCGTCCTTCTCGTCGACCGCGAAGCCGTCGACGCGCCAGTGGACGTCCCCGTCCCGGCGGCGGGTGAGCGCCAAGCGGTCGGACGAGCCGTCGGCGTGCTGGATCGTGATGGCCCGCTGAGCGGCGGACACGGTGGTGGCGATGATCAAAGACACGGTCGCCATGGGGATCGGTCGTCCCCGGAGACCCCTTGAGCAGGTTCCGACACGTGGCCAACCGCCCGTGTGCCCAGCGTCACAACGCGGACGCCAACGCCCCGCCAACGCCGCGCCAACGGGCCGATCGGAGGATGCCGAGCACCTCCTCCTCCCATGGACGGGCCGGGAGCCTCACAGGTGGCGACGGAGCGCCGCCTCATCCCGGAGCGACGGAGGCGGGGGCGCCGATCGGAAGCGGCGCCCCCGCCCCCTCCATGCGAGGACGGAGCGAACCACCCACCAGGCACCGCGCCACCGCGTTCCCCGGAGAGCACCACACGCACATGACCAGCAGCCCCCGGATCATCACCGCCGACGAGCTCGGGCTCCAGTTCCGCGACATCTTCGGCCCGCTCGGGCCCGCGCGGCACGTCACCGGCCACTTCAGCGCCGGCCCGCGCGCGGGCGACTGGCGCCAGGGCGCGAGCCTGGCGCGCCGCCTCCACGTCGAGCACCTCGACGCCGGCTGGGGCGGCTGCGGCTACCACTTCCTCCTGACCGACGACGGCAGCCTCCTCTGCCTCCGCCCCGCAGACCTGCAGGGCGCGCACGTCGGCGGCCACAACGCCGGCAACATCGGCGTCGTCTGCGGCGGCACGTCGGGGCACCGCCCCACGCGCGCGCAGCGGGAGACGTACGCCTGGCTCGTGGCCAACGCCCACACGGCTGCGCTCCCGGAGGAGCACCGTGTGGGCGAAGACCTCTCGCAGGGCGTCCTGCACGTCCACCACGCCTGGCACGGCCACTCGACCAACCCGTGCGCGGGCTGGTTCGAGCAGATGTTCCTCGCCGGGACCGAGCAGCCGGCCGCCGGGCAGGCGCTCGACCCGCCCGAGGCGCCCCGTGTGACGAGCGCCGGGTACCCGCCCGCGACCGAGTTCCGCGGGATCGTGGCAGATGGCTGCCACGTCTCGGTCCTGGAGGCGCACCGCGCCGCCGCGGCCCGAGATCGCGATGAACGCGCGGGTTTGGACGCCCGTGAGGACGTCCGTCCGCGCCCCCGTCGCCTCGCACTGGTCCATCAGCAGTCCTTTTGAGGTCCGACGGCCTTGCACGAAGCCCTGTTGGACGGTCAGGATGCGCGCGTGGACAGCAGCATCCCCGCGGAGGACCCCAGCAGCGCGCAGGCCGGAGTGGTCGATGCCCGCGCACGGGTCAACCTGTGCGGTCCGCTGTCCGTCGAGATCGGCGGACAGCGGGTCGAAGAGCACCTTCCGGGCCGCCAGGGCCGGCTCGTCTTCGCCTACCTGATCGTGAACCGCGGCCGGCCCGTCTCCCGGGACGAGCTGGTCGACCTGCTGTGGCCGCGCGACGCGCCGGCCTCCCCCGAGAGCTCGCTCCGCCCGCTCCTGACCCGCCTGCGGCGCGCGCTGGGCGAGGAGCGCCTGGTCGGGCGCGCGCAGCTCGCCGTGGAGCTGGGCGACGAGCCGTGGGTGGACGTCGAGGTCGCCGCCGCGGCCGCCGACCGCGCCGAGGGCGCGCTGGACGAGGGCCGTGCGGGCGACGCGCTGGCGATCGCCCAGGAGGCGCTGCAGATCGTCGAGCGCCCGTTCCTCCCCGAGGTCCTCGTCTCGTGGGCCGAGGAGAGCCGGCAGGAGCTGGCGACGCTCGAGCCGCCGCTGCTGGAGGTCGCGGGCCGCGCCGCGCTCGAGCTGGGCGCCGCGCACCGCGGCGAGGCCGAGCGGCTCGCGCGCCGGCTGGTCGAGAAGGAGCCGTTCCGCGAGTCCGGCCACGCGCTGCTGATGGAGGTCCTCGCGCGGTACGGGAACATCGCCGAGGCGCTGCTGGTCTACGACGGGCTGCGCGTGCGGCTGCGCGACGAGCTGGGGCTCTCCCCCGCGCCGGCGCTGGCCGCGCTCTACGACCGGCTCCTGCGCCAGGCCGACGGGCCCCCGGCCGGGCAGCCGGCGCAGGCCACCGCCGAGCCGCGCGTCCCCGCCGCCCGCGTCCAGCCCGAGCTGCCGCCCCGCCTGGCCGCAGCGGCCGCCGGCGGTGCGTTCGTCGGCCGCGCCGAGGCGCTCGCCCGACTGGAGCGCTCGTGGCAGCGGGCGCTCGAGGGCTCCGAGCAGCTCGCGTTCATCGCGGGCGAGCCGGGCGTCGGCAAGACGCGCCTGGTCTCCGAGCTGGCCGCGCGCGCCCACGCCTCCGGCGCCACCGTCCTCTACGGCCGGTGCGACGAGGAGGTCCTCATGCCGTACCAGCCGGTCGTGGAGGCGCTCCGCGGCGGCGTGCGTGAGGGCGTCGACCTCGGGCTGCCCGACGAGCTGGCCGTCGAGCTGGCACGGCTCATCCCCGAGCTGGGGCTCCCGACCGGCGCGGCCGGCGCGGGCCCGGCGGGCGCATCGGGCACCGACGCGCCGGGCGCGAGCGGCGACGGCGCGCGCGAGCCGCTGCTGGGCGAGCGCGACACGCAGCGCTACCGGCTGTTCGAGGCCGTGGCGACGGCCCTCGCGGCGCTGTCCGGCGAGCACGGCCTGCTCCTCGTCCTCGACGACCTCCACTGGGCGGATCGCACGACGCTCCTGCTCCTGCGCTTCCTGGCCCGCATCGACGGCCAGGGCCGCGTGCTGCTCGTCGCGACCTACCGCGACGACGAGGTCGGCGACGGGCATCCGCTCTCCGACCTGCTCGCGGACGTGCGCCGCGACCGCCGCTTCGACCGCATCCCGCTCCAGGGGCTGGACGAGCCCGAGACCGCAGCGCTCGTCGCGTCGAAGGTCCCGGCGGAGACGACGCCCGAGTTCGTCCGGCGGCTCGTCGCGCAGACGTCGGGCAACCCGTTCTTCATCGAGGAGACGCTCCGCGGCCTCGGCACGCGCGGCGAGCGCGACCGCCTCGAGGAGGACGAGCTGGTCGCGACCGGCGTCCCCGAGGGCGTCGGCGACGTGATCATCCGCCGGCTCGGGACGGTCGGCGAGGACGTGCGCGAGGTGCTCGGCGTCGCCGCGGTCGTCGGCCGCGAGTTCGACCTCGACGTGGTCGCCGCGGCGCTCGGCCGCTCGGAGGACGACGTGCTGAGCGCCGTCGAGGGCGCCATGGCTGCGCGGCTCGTCGTCGAGGCGCCCGCGCAGGTCGACCGCTTCACGTTCTGCCACGCGCTCGTGCGCCGGACGCTGTACGACCGCCAGGCCGCGAGCCGCCGCCTGCGCCGCCATCTGCGCGTCGGCGAGGCGCTGGAGCGGCCGGGCCGGATGCGCGCGCCGTCCGCCGCCGAGCTGGCCCGCCACTTCATGGAGGCGCGCCCGCTGGCCGGCATCGACCGGGCGTTGGAGCACGTCCTCGCCGCCGCCGACGAGGCCGCCGAGAAGCTCGCCTACGACGAGGCCGCGCAGCACCTGACGTGGGCGCTCGCGCTGCTCGACGAGGCGGAGTCGACCGACGACGCCAAGCGCGCCGAGACGCTGCTCGCGCTCGGCCGGGTCATGTGGCGCGCGGGCGATCCCGAGGCGCGCAAGCGCTACAGGGAGGCCGCGGAGATCGCGCGCCGCGCCAAGCTCCCCGAGCCGCTGGCCCGCGCCGTGCTCGGCATGACCGGCCGCTTCTACGAGGCCGGCGTGGCGGATCCGACGCTCATCGGGCTGCTCGAGGAGACGCTCCAGCTGCTCCCCGAGGAGGACTCGACCCTGCGCGCCCGCCTGCTCGCGCGGCTGTCGGACAGCCTCCACGTCGCGGTCGCCGAGCAGCGCCGCAACGAGACGAGCGCGGAGGCGGTCGCGATGGCGCGCCGGCTCGGCGACGAGGACACGCTCACGGTCGCGCTGCTCGCGCGGCACGGCGCGCTCCTGCACCCCGAGCACCTCGAGGAGCGACTCGAGATCGCGAGCGAGGAGCTGGAGCTGGCCCGCCGCCGCAGCCGCCCTGAGCTCGTCGCGCTCGGCCTGCACTGGCGCATCTTCGACCACCTCGAGGAGGGCGACGGCGCCGCCGCGCGGGCCGACGAGCTGGAGCTGCGCGAGGTCGCCGCCGACCTGCGCCAGCCGCTCTACCGCTACCTGGACCGATGCTGGCAGGGCGTCTGGGCGATGCTCGACGGCCGCCTGGACGACGCGGACGCGATCAGCGCCGACGCGTTCGCGATGGGCCGCCGCGCCGGCGCGCGCACCGCGGGCTCGACGCGGCTCGGCGCGCTGGTGACGATCCGCCGCGACCAGGGCCGGATGGGCGAGCTGGTCGACGAGGTGCGCGCCGTCGTGGCCGAGCACCCGGCGATCACGACCTGGCGCGGCCTGCTCCCGCTCGTGCTGGTGGAGGCGAGCGAGGAGCGCGCGGCCCGCGACGTCCTCGACGCGATGGAGGCAGACGGGTTCGAGCGGCTCCCGCGCGACCTGTTCTGGCTCACCACCGTCCTGGTGCTCGGCGAGGCGGCGGCCAGCGTCGGCAGCCAGTCCCAACGCCAGGCGATCTACGACCTGCTCCTCCCGTACGCGCACCGCTGCGTGCCGGCCAGCCTCGCCGCGTGCTGGGGCTCGGCCGACCGCGTCGTGGCGCGCCTCGCGCTCGCCCTCGGGCGGCCCGAGGAGGCGGAGGAGCGCATGCGCGCGGCCCTGGAGGCGAACGCGCGGCTCGGCGCCCGGGCGGCGGAGGTCCGCACCCGGCGCGACCTGGCCGACGTGCTCGCTGCGCGCGGCGACGAGCAGACGGCGACGCAGCTGCGGCTGGCGGCGCGCCGCGAGGCAGACGAGCTGGGACTCGCAGGGCTCACCACGTGACGATCGACACCACGACATCCGAGGCCGGCCTAGCCGGCCCGCCGCCGCCTGCGCCCGAACGGGCAACGGACGCCGGCCCCAACCGCCGCGCGTGGTGGGAGGAGCTCCCCGGCAACCTGCTCGGGGAGGCCCACGCCATCACGACGGTCAGCCAGATCCGCGCCGGCAGGCAGTGGCGCGTCCGGCTCTACTTCAAGATCGGCAAGCGCTTCCCGATCCTCGGGCGCAAGCTCCGCCGCCTCTCGTTCATCCACGCCGCGCGCTGGACGATCATCGAGAAGGCGCCGGGCACCGACCGCGAGCTCCACGCGCCGATGCTGCTCTTCGAGAGCAACTTCAACGGCGAGTGGTCGCAGTACATCGACGCGTTCGCCTACGTCATCCCCGACCGGATGGCGGGCGTCTGGTCGACGTCGTGGGGCTGGCCGAGCGCGCGCCCCGCGGGGCCGTTCAAGGCGTACATCCGCGACAACGAGCACGAGGCGGACCACTACTACGCGGCCTACCCCGAGCACACGGTCACGGAGATCACCGCGGCGCTCGAGCTGCAGCGCGCGTACGAGGCGTTCGCGGCGCGCGTGCCGTCCATGACGCCCGGCGAGTTCGACCTGGAGTGGCGGCGGTTCCTGACGAAGGTGCAGCCGTGGCTGTGAAGGACGACCGGCTCGAGGAGCTCGGCGCGTTCTGCGCCCTGACGCCGCTGCGCGACCCGGACGCGGCGCGACGGGAGCTGCGGTCGTGGGAGCGCGGGAAGGCGTCGCCGCTGGCCGCGCTGCCGCACGTCCACTTCGCCCGCTTCGTTGTGATGGAGCGGCCGCTGCGCCGCGCGGACGCCGACCAGCCGGCCGACGAGCTCGGCCCGCACCTGATGTTCAGCGCGTTCTTCGACGGGGCGACGCACCCGTTCCTCGTCGCGCTGAGCGAGGCGCTGCCCGACGCCGCGCACGCGGTGTGGCAGCACTGCGACGGCTACCCGGGCTCGCCCTACGACGACGGCCACGCGTTCCGCGCCTGGCTGGAGCGCCACCGCGTCCCCGCGACCGCGGTGTTCGGCGCGTACCCGGAGGCGACGCTCCCACAGGTGGAGGAGGCACTGGCCTTCCGCGAGCGCTTCCGCGCGCTCGCGTTCGGTCTGGACGACCAGCGGCGGATGCAGAAGGCGTTCGCCGAGTTCGACGCCCAGGAGGGGCAGTGACGACCGCAGCGCAGACCGCAGCACCGGCGACGCTCGAGCTCGCCGACATCCAGGGCGGCGTCCTGCGCGGCTACGGCTACGCGTTCGCCACGTACGCGATGGTGGCGAACGTCGACCGCGCCGGGCTCCACGTGCTCGCCGACGCCGTGACCACCGCCGAGCCGTGGCGGCGCGGCAAGCCCGAGATCGCCGTCAACGTCGGGCTGACGGCCCCCGGTCTGGAGGCGCTCGGTGTGCCGACCGACTCGTTCCCCCAGGAGCTGCGCGACGGCATGGCCGCGCGCGCGGCACGGCTGGGCGACACGGGCCACAACGACCCGCTCGGGTGGGACGAGGGCCTGCGCGGCGACGGCGCGGGGCAGCTGCTCGTGTGGGTCCAGGGCAAGCGGTCGGACGCGGTGCGGGCGAAGGTCGACGAGCTGCTGGAGGCGCTGCAGGGCGAGCGCGTCGTCTGGCGCCAGGACGCGGCGATGCTCCCCTACGGGCGCGAGCACTTCGGCTTCGCGGACGGCTTCGCGCAGCCGTCGGTGACCGGCGCCGGGCTCCCCAACCGCCCCGGCGAGGGCGTGCCGCGCTCGTTCGGGCGCTGGCGCAACCTGCGCGCGGGCGAGCTGGTGCTGGGCTACGAGGACGAGGATCACGTGCTCCCGCCCGCGCCGCTGGAGCCGCTGCACCGCAACGCGACGTTCATGGTGCTGCGCAAGCTCCACCAGGACGTGGCGCTGTGGCGCACGTGGCTGCGCGACGCGGCGGCCGACTGGGCCGGCGGCGACGAGCGGTGGCTGGCCGCGAAGGTGTGCGGGCGGTGGGACGACGGCACCGCGGTGTCGATCGAGCCGCGCCGGCCGCAGCAGCGCTCCGTCACGACGCTGTGGGACGGCAACGACTTCCGCTACGGCGACGACGCGCGCGGGCTCGCGTGCCCGGTCGGCGCGCACATCCGGCGCACGAACCCACGCGAGGGCCTCTCGGGCGGGAGCGCGCGGACGCGGCGCCACCGCATCGTCCGGCGCGGGATGCCGTACGGGCCGCCGCTGGCGGGCGACACCGACGACGGGCAGGAGCGCGGGCTGCTCTTCGCGTGCTTCAACGCGTCGATCGCGCGGCAGTTCGAGACCGTCCAGCGGTGGACGGTCGACGGCAACGTCTTCGGGCTCGGCCCGTCCAACCGCGACTTCCTCACCGGCTGCGGCGACGGCACGCAGGGGTTCACGATCCCCGGCTCCCCGCCGGCCCACATCCCCGGGCCGGGGCGGCCGTTCGTCACCGTGCGCGGCGGCGAGTACCTCTACGTCCCGTCGGTGAGCGGCCTGCACGCGATCGCCGACGGCGCGGTGGGCTGAGGCGATGGCCGGCAACCGCAAGCTCGGCGAGCTGCTCGTCAAGCACCAGCCCACGATCCTGCGCCGCGGCGAGCTCGTCTGGCGCGTCCTGCGCGCGCGCAAGCCCGTGCTCCGCCTCGGCCGGATGGTGCTGCTGACGCGGCACGAGGACGTGCGGCGCGTGCTCGAGGCCGATGGGACGTTCTCGGTCACGTACGGCGAGCACATGGAGGAGGTCACCGGGCCGTTCATCCTCGGGATGGACGACGGGCCGCGCTACCAGCGGGAGGCCGGCGCGCTGCACGCCGCCGCGCCGCACTCCGACCTGCCGTTCGTCGCGGATCTCACCCGCGAGCGCGCCGTGCGGTACCTCGGCTCGGCCAACGGGTCGCTCGACGCCGTGCAGCTGGCCGACGAGGTGACCGGCGAGGGCGTCGACCGCTACTTCGGCCTGCCGGGGTGCGCGACACCGGAGGCGCTGTCGGGCGGGCGCGACGTGTTCCGCGCGGTCTTCCTCGACGGCGACGTGCCCGAGGTGATGGAGGCCGGCAAGCGCGAGGCCGGCAAGCTCACGGCGGACATGCGGCGGGCGATGGACGAGATCCGCTCGCACGGCGGGCGCGAGGAGACGGTGCTGGGCCGGCTGCTCGCCGCGCAGGGCACGGACGCGCCGCAGCTCGACGACGAGGGCATCCCGCGCTCGCTGCTCGGGCTGCAGGCCGCGTGGGCGGCGTCGGTGCCGCGGGCGTTCTCGCTCGCGCTGGACGTGGTGCTCGACCGGCCACCGGAGCTGGAGCGGCTCGCCGCGCTGGCGCGGTCGGGCGACGAGCGCGCGGTCGGCTGGTTCCTCGTGGACGCGCTCCGGCTCCAGCCGCAGGCGCCGTTCCTCACCCGGCTCGCCCGCGACGGCTTCGTGATCGCGCCGGGCGCCGCGCGCGAGACGCGGATCAAGCAGGGCGACGTCGTGTTCGCGGTGACGCAGGCCGGGCAGCTCGACCGGACGGTGATCGACTCGCCGCGGGCGCTGAAGCCCGACCGCCCGGTGACCGACATCCTCCACTTCGGCGCGGGCATCCACCGCTGCTTCGGCGCGGCGATCAGCGTCACGCAGTTCGGGGTGCTGGGCACCGAGCTGCTGCGCGACGGGATGATCGAGCGCACCGGCCCGCTGGCGTGGAGCGGGGCGTTCCCCGCGACGCTGCCGATCCGCCGGATCTAGAGCCGCGCCTCCGCCAGGCGGCGGATCGCGTCGAGGGTGCCCGCGAACTCCTTCTCGGGGGCCTCGTCGTGCACCGTCGTCAGGTGGAGGGTCAGCAGCGAGCCGTCGCCGTCGGGCTCGACGTGCATCCAGCCGGAGTAGTCGCTGCCGTCGCTCCCCCACGAGATGCGGCGGTCGTCCTGGTCGGTCTTCAGCCAGGCGTCGCCGTGCTGGGTGTGGCCGTCGTAGCGGGCCTCGACCGCGACGTGGTCGTCGCCGCGCGGCTCCGCGGTGCGGACCTGCGGGACGTACTCGGGCAGGTTGGACGGGTCGGCGAGCGCGGCGAAGAGCTGGTCCGGCGGCGCTGCCACGTGTGCGGCGTGCTCGTGCTCCATGGGCCTGCACTACCCGTTTGGAACACTGGCGCGCGTGACTCGCCCCTTCACGCAGGTCGACGTCTTCACGGACGTGGCGTACCGCGGCAACGCGCTGGCCGTCGTGCACGACGCCGACGGCCTCTCCACCGAGGAGATGGCGGCGTTCGCGCGCTGGACGAACCTGTCCGAGACGACCTTCCTCCTTCCTCCCACGACCGCCGACGCGGACTACCGCGTGCGCATCTTCACGCCCACGGCGGAGCTGCCGTTCGCCGGGCACCCGACGCTCGGGACGTGCCATGCGTGGCTGGAGCGGGGCGGCGCGCCGCGCTCGCCCTCCGTCGTGCGCCAGGAGTGCGGGGCCGGCATCATCCCGATCCGCACCTCCCCCCGGCTGGCCTTCGCCGCCCCGCCGCTGGTGCGGTCCGGTCCGCTCGCCGACGGACTCGTCGAGGAGATCGCCGAGGCGTTGGGCGTTCCCACCGACTCGATCGTCGACGCGGCGTGGACGGACAACGGCCCCGGCTGGGCGACCGTCCTGCTCTCCTCCGCCGACGACGTGCTCGCCCTGGAACCCTCCTTCCTGGACCAGGACATCGGCGTCGTCGGCCCGCACCCCTCCGGCGCCCCGTTCGCATGGGAGATCCGCGCGTTCTTCCCGGTCAACGGCGCGCTGGTCGAGGACCCGGTCACGGGCTCGCTCAACGCCGGCGTGGCGCAGTGGCTGCTGGAGACCGGCCGCGCGACCGCGCCGTACGTCGCGCGCCAGGGAACCGCGATCGCGCGCGACGGCCGCGTGTTCGTGTCGCAGGACGGCGACGGGACGATCTGGGTCGGCGGCGGCGTGGTGACCTCGGTGTCCGGCACGGTGGAGCTGTAGCCCGGCCTTGGCTGCTCCCGCACGCAACCTCGTCAACCTCAAGGACGTCGCGAAGGGCTACGGCTCGCGCTCGGTGCTGCGCGGGGTGACGCTCGGCGTCGCCGCGGGCGACCGGATCGGCGTCGTGGGGCGCAACGGCGACGGCAAGTCGACGCTGATGAAGCTCATCGCCGGCGTCGAGGACCCGGACGCCGGCGCGGTCACCCGCCTCTCGTCGCTCCACCTCGACCTCCTGGGCCAGCGCGACGAGCTCGACCCGCAGGCGACCATCCGCGCCGAGCTGGTCGGTGGCCGCGCGGACCACGAGTGGCAGGCGGACGCGCGCTTCCGCTCCGTGCTCGACGGGCTGCTTGGCGGGGTCGCGCTGGCGCGGTTCCCCAACGGGCTCGACACGGTGATCGGGCCGCTGTCGGGCGGCGAGCGGCGGCGGATCGCGCTCGCGAAGCTCCTCCTCGACTCGCCCGAGCTGCTGCTCCTCGACGAGCCCACGAACCACCTCGACGTCGAGGGCGTCGACTGGCTCGCTCGTCACCTCGCGGGGCGGCGGGGCGCGATGGTGGTGATCACCCATGACCGCTGGTTCCTCGACGCGGTGTGCACGCACACGTGGGAGGTCGTCGACGGCGACGTCCACCAGTACGAGGGCGGGTACGCGGCGTACGTGCTCGCCCGGGCCGAGCGGGCGCGGCAGGCAGCGGCCTCCGAGGAGCGCCGGCAGCAGCTGATCCGCAAGGAGCTGGCGTGGCTGCGGCGCGGGCCGCCGGCGCGGACGTCGAAGCCGAAGTTCCGCATCGAGGCGGCGAACGCGCTGATCGCCGACGAGCCCGAGGCGCGCGACACGGTGGAGCTGCTGCGGTTCGCGTCCGCGCGGCTCGGCAACACCGTGCTGGAAGCCGAGGGCGTGTCGGTGGAGTACGGCCCGAGAGCAGTCCTCAGCTCAGTGACGTGGCGGCTCGGTCCGGGCGATCGGGTCGCGCTCGTGGGCGTCAACGGAAGCGGCAAGACCACACTCATCAACCTGCTTTCCGGCGTGCTCTCTCCCTCGTCCGGTCGCGTCGTCCGCGGCCAGACCGTGAAGCTCGCCCACCTCTCCCAGGAGGCAGGAGAGCTCCCCGGCGACAAGCGCGTGCTCGAGTCCTTGGAGGAGGTGCGCGGGCGCATCCAGATCAGCGACGGCCGCGAGCTCACCGCGGGCCAGCTCGCGGAGCGGTTCGGGTTCCGCGGCGACAAGGGCCGCACGCTCGTCCGTGACCTCTCCGGCGGCGAGCGCCGCCGGCTCCAGCTCATGCGCCTCCTGATGGGCGAGCCGAACGTGCTCCTCCTCGACGAGCCCACCAACGACCTCGACATCGACACGCTCACCGCGCTCGAGGACCTCCTGGACTCCTGGCCCGGGACGCTCGTGGTCGTCTCCCACGACCGCTACTTCGTCGAGCGCGTCTGCGACAACGTCTACGCGCTCTCCCCCGACGGCACGGTCCGCCACCTCCCGGGCGGCATCGACCAGTACCTCGCCGAGCGCGCCCCGGCGCCCACCGCCCCCTCCTCCCCCAAGCGCGCCCCCGGCGCCGGCGGCGCCGCGCGCGAGGCCCGGAAGGAGGCCGCGCGCCTCGAGCGCGCGCTCGAGAAGCTCGACGAGCGCGAGACCGCGCTCCACGAAGCCATGGCGGAGGCCGCGACCGACGCCGCCCGCCTGCGCGAGCTCACCGCGCAGCTCGCCGACCTCCGCCGCGAGCGCGAGACCACGGAAGAGGCGTGGCTGGAGGCGGCGGAGGGGGCGAGCTGAAGGCGATCGACGGATATGTCCCGCTATGCGAGACAAATCCGTCGATCGAGAAATCAGAGCGACGGCGACGCGGCAAGGAGGCGTCATCGCCGCCCGACAGCTCGCGGCGTTGGGGGTGGACCGGCGTGGCGTGTCGCGCGCAGTCGCCGCCGGCCGTTTGCGCGCCCTCCACCACGGCGTCTACGTCGTCGGCCACGACCACCTCGGCGCGTGGGGCCGGTACTGGGGAGCGGTGCTCGCATGCGGCGACGACGCCGTGCTCTCCCACCGCCCCGCCGGCGCGGCGTGGAAGCTCCTCCCCGTCGGGGCGGGGAAGATCGACGTGAGCGTCCGCGGCGCCGGCGGCCGCAGCCGCCCGGGCCTGCGCATCCACCGGCGGCCGAGCCTCTGGCCCGACCACGTCACCACGCACCACGGGCTGCCGATCGCGACGCCCGAGCGGACCCTCCTCGACCTCGCCGCCACCACGAGCCCGCGCACCCTGCGCGAGGCGCTCCGGCAGGCGGAGCAGCACCGGCTCGTCGACCACGCCACCCTCGCCGCCCTGGCCACCTCCCGGCTGCCGGGGGCGCCCGTGCTGCGCGAGGCGATCGCGCTTCCCACCACGGAGTCCCCGCTGGAAGACGACGTGCTGGCCTTCTGCGACCGGCACGGGCTCCCGCGCCCGCGGACGCAGGTGCCGATCGGCCGCTACCGCGCGGACTTCCTCTGGCCGGAGGCGAGGCTCATCCTCGAGGCCGACGGCCGCCAGGCCCACCGCGACCGCTTCGAGGAGGACCGGGAGCGCGACATCGCGCTGGCGGCGGAGGGCTACATGACCTTGCGGGTCACGCGGCGAGGGCTGACGAGGACGACCGCCGACCGGATTCGCGCCGTGCTGAGTGAGCGCTTACCATGACGGGCATGTGCCGCAACATCCGCCCCCTCCACAACTTCGCGCCCCCGGCCACCGACGACGAGGTGCACGCGGCGGCGCTGCAGTACGTCCGCAAGATCAGCGGCTCCACGAAGCCTTCGAAGGTCAACGAGGAAGCCTTCAACGCCGCGGTCGACGCCGTGGCGGCGGCGTCGCGGGAGCTGCTGGGCAGGCTGGTGACGACCGCGCCGCCGAAGGACCGCGAGGTCGAGGCCGCCAAGGCCCGCGCCCGCGCGGCCAAGCGCTACGGGCGCGGGATGGAAGCCCCGGCGAACGCCGCTTAGGCGACCGCCGGCACGCGGCCTCGGATCAGGTCCGAGGCCTTCTCGGCGATCATGATCGTCGGCGCGTTCGTGTTGCCGCCCGGGATGATCGGCATCACCGACGCGTCGACGACGCGCAGCCCCTCCAGGCCGCGCACGCGCAGCTCGGGATCCACCACGGCCTCGTCGTCGACGCCCATCCGGCACGTCCCGACCGGGTGGTAGATCAGCATCAGCCGGCGGCGGATGTCGTCCTCCAGCGCCGCGCGCGTGTCGACCTGCGGGCCGGGCCGAAGCTCCCGCGCGACGACCTCCCGCAGCGGGCCCGTCGCCGCGATCTCGCGGGCCATCTCCATCCCGTCCGCCAGCGAGCGCAGGTCGTCGTCCACGCCGAGCGCGTTCGTGATGATGCGCGGCTTGTCGGACGGGTCGGACGAGCGCAGCCACACGCGCCCGCGCGCCTGCGGCGAGACGAGCACCGGCGCGATCACCATCGCGTCGCCGTCGAACGTCTCGAACCCGTGGTCGTCGTAGTACGCCGCGCCGCAGTGGAACTGCACGTCCGCCGCCGGCAGACCGCCGCGCGTGCGCACGAACGCGCACACCTCCGCGACCGTCGACGTCAGCTTGCCGGTCCGCCGCAGGACCCACTCGGCCATGGACCGGGGCGAGTCGGCCTTGTAGAGCGTGTCGACCCCGCGCGTCTCCCAGATCGCGGTGACGAACGGGTGGTCCTGGAGGTTCTCCCCCACGCCGGCGAGCTCGTGCCGCACGTCGACGCCGACGGCGCGCAGGTCGTCCGGCCGCCCGATGCCCGACAGCTGGAGCAGCTGCGGCGACGCGATCGCGCCCGCGGCGAGGATCACCTCCCGCTCCGCGCGGACGACCTCCGACGAGCGCCCGCGCCGGTACCGCACACCCACCGCGCGCGTGCCCTCCAGCTCGACGCCGGTGACGAGCGCGCCGGTGACGACGCGGAGGTTCGGCCGCTTCAGCGCCGGCCGCAGGAACGCGTCCGCCGCGCTCCACCGCCGCCCGTCCTTCTGCGTCACCTGGAACATCGAGACCCCGTCCTGCTCGGGCCCGTTGTAGTCGGGCACGTGGGGAACGCCGGCGGCCTCGAACCCCGCGATCAGGCGCTTGCCCAGCAGCCGCGGCGACCGCTGCTCCTCGACCCGCAGCTCGCCGCCGGCCCCGTGGAACTCGGAGGAGCCGCGCACGTTGTCCTCGCTGCGCAGGAAGTACGGGAGGACGTCCTTCCAGCTCCAGCCGGCGGCGCCGCCCTCCTCCCACAGGTCGTAGTCGAGCGGCCGCCCGCGCACGTAGAGCATCGCGTTCATCGAGCTCGACCCGCCCAGCGACCGGCCGCGCGGGATGTAGAGCGAGCGCCCGTCCACGTGCGGCTCAGGCTCGGTGTTGTGGTCCCAGTCGAGCTTCGTGCGGAACTGGTTGGCGAACGCGGCCGGGATCTTGATGTTCGGGCTGCGGTCCTTCCCGCCGGCCTCGATCAGCGTGACCCGCACCCCGGGGTCCTCGGTCAGCCGCGCAGCGAGAACGCACCCCGCCGAGCCGGCCCCGACGATGACGTAGTCGGTCCTCTCCTCCATGCGGCGACAGACTAGGGGTCGCCGACCATCCCTGGCCGCCCGGCCAACAGCCCGCACGCCAGGAGCCCGAAGGCGACGACGATGAGGAGCACGAGCGCCGCGTCCCAGCCGCCCGTCGCGTCGTGCAGCGCGCCGATGACGAACGGCGTCGGCGCCGCGGCGATGTAGCCGACGCCCTGGGTCATGCTCGACAGCGCGGCGGCGTGCGCGTCGTCCGGCGCGCGCAGCACCACGAGCGCGAGGGCGTACGAGATCCCGACGCCCTGCCCGATGCCGACGCACACCATCCACACCGGCGTGAGCGTGTCCGGCGCGAAGATGAGCCCGAGCAGCCCGGGCACCCACGTCGCCGACGCGGCCACCGCCAGCAGCGCGGCGTGGCGCGTGGCGAGCACGGGCGCGGCGAGCGAGGCGGGGATCGCGCACAGCGTCGCGACCGACACCATCGCGCCCGCGTGCCCCTCGGACAGGCCGGCGTCGTGGAGGATCTCCGGCGTCCACGCCAGGAACGCGTAGAAGAGGCACGACTGGAGCGCGAACGTCGCGGTCACCAGCCACGCCACGCGGTCGCGCCGCAGCCGGCCCGCGCGCGGCGCCGCGATCCGCGACGGGCGCCCCGCCTCCGCAGCGAACGGCGCCCACACCACGATCGTCACCGCCGCCACGAGGCCCCACGCGCCGATCGCCCACCGCCAGTCGCCGAGGGCCCCTTCGAGCGGCACGGTGAGCCCGGTGGCGAGCGCGGCCGCGACCGAGAAGCCCGCCGTGAAGACGCCCATCATCACGCCGGGCTCGGCGAACCGCCGCTTGATGACGCTCGGCATCAGGACGTTGGCGACCGCGATCGCGAGCCCGAGCACGAGCGTCCCGAGGAACACCGGCGCCACCTCCGGCGCGAGGCGCAGCGCGGTGCCGGACGCGATCACCAGGAGCAGCGCGAGCAGGAGCCGCTCCTCCCCCAGCCGCCGCGCCAGCACCGGCGCGAGCGGCGCCGCGAGGCCGAAGCACAGCACCGGCAGCGTCGTGAGCAGCCCGGCGGTGGCGCCGGACAGGCCGAGCGTGCCGCGGATGTCGTCCAGCACGGGCGACACCGCCGCGATGGGCAGGCGCAGGTTGAGCGTCACGAGCAGCAGCGCCGCACCGAGCAGCACCGCACCCCGCACGCGCGGGACAGTCGCGGCGGACACGTCGAGACACGGTATCCCCGCCTCCGGCCCTCGCCGCACCGAGTTCCGGAGCCGACCAGGAAGCTCCCACCGCGCAGGTTCTCCCGCTAGAGCAGGCGGCTCAGGTACGGTCGCAGCAGCGGCAGGGGTGCCTCAGAGAGCCTTACCCCAGCGGTCACGCACACACCCCCAGCGAAGCCGGCGCCGGCGTGGATGCGGTCTACTCCGGCGTCGGCTCACGTGCGGGCACGTTCCGGTTCCACACCATCTGCTGCGGGAACGGGATCTCGATGCCCTCGCGGTCGAACGCGGCCTTGATCTGCTCCCGCAGCAGGCGCGAGACGCGGTACTGCTCCGACGGCCGGGTCTTGACCACCAGCCGGATGACGATGCCGCTCGCCCCGAGCTGCTCGACGCCCCACACCTCGGGCTCCTCCAGGACGTCCTTGTCGGCGTCGGCGATCTCGTGCGCGACGGCCGCGATGACCTCCTGCGCCTTCGCGAGGTCGGTGTCGTAGGCGACCTCGACGTCGAGCAGCGCGCGCGACCAGTGCTGCGACTTGTTGCCGACGCGGCGGATGTCGCCGTTGGGGACGTGCCACACGGTGCCGTCGACGCTGCGCAGCCGCGTGGTGCGGAGCGAGACCGCCTCCACCGTGCCCGACGTCTGCAGGTCGAGGTCGACGATGTCGCCCACGCCGAACTGGTCCTCGATGAGGATGAACATCCCCGACAGGAAGTCCTTGACGAGCGACTGGGAGCCGAAGCCCAGCGCGACGCCGATGATGCCCGCGCCCGCGAGCAGGGGGCCGAGGTCGACGCCGAGCTCGCCGAGGATCATGAACGCGGCGACCGCGAAGACCACGAAGGCGAGGACCGAGCGCAGGACGCTCGCGAGCGCCTCGATGCGCTGCTCGACGCGCAGGCTGTGCTCCCGGGTCTCCAGCAGCGCGTCGGGCGCGGCGCTGCGCAGAGCGCCGAGCCGCTCCTGCACCGCGCCGGACTGCAGCGTCCGCAGCGTGCGCTTGATGCCGCGCCGCGCGATGCGGTTGACCAACCACGCGACGACGAGGATCGCGAGGATCGTGAGCGGCTTCCCCAGCAGGAAGTCCGCGGCCTCCGCCATGTCGCGGTTCTCGGTCTGCTCGAGCACCTGGCGGCAGAACCAGCCGGGATCCTCGCCGCACACCTCCTGGATGCGGCGCTCGGAGACCTCGCCGAGGACGAACGTGAGCATGCGCCTGGCACCGTAGCGGTCAGGGCCGACCGTTCCGCGGGTAGGAGGGGCCCATGCGGCGGTGGGTCGTGGTCGCGGTGGTGCTCCTCGTCGGCGCTGGCGCGCAGGCGGAGGCGGCGGTGCGGTGGGCGCCGGCCGACAAGCAGGGGTTCGGCACGTCGGCGACGGCCGACAGCCGCGTGTGGTTCACCCTCGGGCCGAGCGGGATGACCGAGGTCTACTTCCCCGACCTCGGGACGCCGAGCGTGCGTGACCTGCAACTGGTGGTGAACGGGCGGCCCGAGTCCGAGGGCACGACGACGAGCACCGAGCTCGTCCCGGACCGCGGCCTGACGTTCCGCCAGACCACGAGCGACCGCGCGCGCCGCTGGCGCATCACCAAGCTCTTCGTGACCGACCCGCGCCGCGCGGTGGTGCTCGTGGACGTCGAGGTCGCGTCGCTCACCGGCGCCCGGCTCGACGTGCGCGTGCGGCTCGACCCGGCGCTCGACAACGGCGACGGCGACCGCGGGAAGGCGACGCCGCGCAGCCTGCAGGCGACGGACGGCGACATCGCGAGCGCGCTCAACGCCGTGCCGCTGCTGCGGGACACCCGCTCGACGCGCCGCCGCGGTGGCGACGTCCGGCAGTCCGCCCGGCTCGCCGTCACGGGGCGGCCCGGCGCGCGCCGGGCTCGCCTCGCGCTCGGCTTCGGCCGGACCGCCCGCGCGGCCGCGCGGACGTCGCGGCTCGCGCTCGCCCCGGGCTTCGACGCCACCGCGACCCGGTACGCCGCCGAGTGGCGCGAGCGGCTGCGCCCGCTCCCCGTGCCGCGGTCCGTCGCGACCGATCCCCAGCTGCGCGCGGCGTACACGACCTCGTTGATGGTGCTCGCGGCGCTGGAGGACAAGACGTACCGCGGCGCGACCGTCGCGTCGCCTTCGATGCCGTGGGCGTGGGGCGACGGCTCGATCTCGGATCCCTCGAACGCCTACCACCTCGTCTGGCCGCGCGACCTCTACCACATCGCCACGGCGCTGCTGGCCGCCGGGGACCGTCCCGCGGCGGACCGCGCGCTGACGTTCCTGTTCGACCGCGCGCAGCGCGACGACGGGCTCATCCCGAAGAACGTCGAGGTCGACGGCACGCAGTCGGGCAAGGAGGTCCAGCTCGACGAGGTCGCGCTCCCGCTCGTGCTCGCCTGGCAGCTCGGCCGCGCCGACGCCGCGACCTACCGCGACCACGTCAAGCCCGCCGCGGAGTTCCTCCTCAGACACGGCCCGAAGACCGAGCAGGAGCGGTGGGAGAACCAGGGCGGCTACTCGCCCGCAACGCTCGCCTCGCAGGTGGCGGGCTTGATCTGCGCCGCCGACCTCGCGCGCCGCGCCGGCGACCCCGCGACCGCCGCGCGATGGGAGGCGCGGGCGGACCTGTGGCGCTCGCGGATCGACGCGTGGACGTTCACGACGAACGGGTGGCTGTCGTCGCAGGGCTACTACACGCGGCTGACCAAGGACGGCCGCCCGAACCGCGCCACGACGTACTCGCTCGGCGACGGCGGGCCCGCGCGGATCGATCAGCGGCTCGTCGTCGACCCGTCGTTCCTCGAGCTCGTCCGGCTCGGCGTGCGCGCCGCCGACGACCCCGCGATCGTGGCGACCACCCGCGTCGTCGACGAGGTGCTGCGCGTCCGCACGCCGCGCGGCGCCTACTGGCACCGCTACACGCAGGACGGCTACGGCGAGCAGCGCGACGGCGGCCCGTGGGAGATCTCCGAGCCCGGGGACGCGACGACCGTCGGGCGCGCGTGGCCGCTGCTCGCCGGTGAGCGCGGCGAGTACGAGCTGGCGGCCGGCCGCGCCGAGGCGGCCCGCGACCTCCTGCGCGCCGTCGCCCGCAGCGGCACCCCGAGCGGCATGCTCCCCGAGCAGGTCTGGGACCTCGCGCCGCCGGCGACGCAGCCGTCGTTCGCACCCGGGACGCCGACCAAGTCGGCGATGCCGCTCGGCTGGACGCACGCGCAGCTCGTCCGGCTGGCGTGGTCGCTCGACGCGGGCCGGCCGGTCGAGACGCCGCAGGTCGTCGCGTGCCGCTACCGCGGCGAGTGCTGACGGGGCGCTCCGGTAGAACCCCGCGGCGTGTCCTTCAGCCACACGCTCCGCGCCGAGAGCAGCGCCGTCTGGGAGGCGCAGCACGCCCACCCGTTCGTCACCGGCATCGGCGACGGCACCCTGCCGCTCGACCGCTTCCGCTTCTGGGTCGCCCAGGACTACGTCTACCTGATCGACTACGCGCGGCTGTTCGCGCTGGGCGCCGCCCGCGCGCCCGACCTGACGACGATGCGCCGGCTCGCCGACCTCGCACAGGAGACGCTCGGCACCGAGATGGACCTGCACCGCGCGTACGCGGCCGAGTTCGGGATCACCGCCGAGGAACTGGAGGCGACCGAGCCGGCGCCGACCACCCGCGGCTACGTCGACTTCCTCCTGCGCACCGCCGCGCTCGGCGACTTCGGCGAGCTGCTCGCCGCGCTGCTGCCCTGCATGTGGGGCTTCAGCGAGGTCGGCCAGCGGCTGGCGGCCAGCGGCGCCCGGCCGACCGATCCCCGCTACGCCGCGTGGATCGACATGTACGCGTCGGAGGAGTTCGCGGAGCTGGCCGGCTGGTGCCGCGACGTGACCGACCGCGCGGCGGCGGGCGCCGGCGACGCGGCGCGCGCGGCGATGGCCCGCGCGTTCCGCACCTCGTCCGAGTACGAGCTGGCCTTCTGGCAGATGGGCTGGGAGGGCCCCACGCCCGGGGCCCCCTAGGGCCGAACCTTGGGGTAGATGCTGGGGTGGCGACCCGTGGTCGGAGCGGCCCGCGGCGGCGAGAGTGCCAGCCATGCACACGACCGCCTCCACCACGGCCCGCCGGCGTTCCGTCTGGCGTCCGACCGCGGCGTGCGCCGTCCCGGCGGTGCAGCGCTCCGGCGACCAGGAGATCCGCATCCTCTCCGACGGCCTCAAGGGCCGCCCGTCGGTCGTCGAGGTCCGCGCGACCCGCGGCGCCGGGCTGCCCGACGACGTCGTCCCCGCCAGCGACGAGCGGCGCGTCCTCGTCCTCGAGGGGCGCCTCACGGTCAGCGGCGCCGAGGTCGGCCCGCACCAGGACGTCCCCTGCGGCCTCGCCGACCGCGTCACGGTCGCGTCGGAGGCGGCCCGCTTCCTCGTCACCTCGCGCGCGGCGTAGCTCAGGCCGACGCCACGAGCCGCTCGTGCAGCGCACGATGCGGCTCGACGCGGTGGTAGCGCACCACCGTCGCGCCCGCGTCGGCGATCACCCCGCGGGCGAGGCCGTCGGCCTCCACCCCCGCGGGCATGAGCACCATCGCCGGGATGCCGCGCAGGCCCGCGAGCGTCAGCTCCACCGGCAGGTCGACCTCCGGCCGCACGACGTCGCAGACGACCAGGCCGGCGTCCGCCAGCCCGTCGCCAAGCGGGTCGTCGGTCCCATCCGCGATGTGCGTCCGCCACCCGAACTCCTCGAGCACGGCAGCGAGCCGCTCGTCCTTGCGGCGGCGCGCGGCGCCTCCTCCCGCGGAGGCGATCCAGGCCAGCGGGCGGCCGTCACCGCGCTCCTCGACGACCGGCGGCGAAGGCGGTGACGTGGCAAGCGAGGACATGGCGCGCATCATTCCCACGGCGGGCGCATAATCCACCCCGTCTGGACGTTCGGTCGATGCGCGTCGGTCACGTGAACGTCACACCGATCCGCCGGATAGTCTGGAATCATTCCAGTTCAGCCGGCCCCCGCCGGCCGAGCTTCCCCGTTTCCCCAACCGTCCGGAGGGACGCATCGCATGAGCGACGTCGCCAACCAGCCGCCTGCCGAGGGTGACGACCGCAAGGTCCTCACCACGCGCCAGGGTCATCCCGTCTACGACAACCAGAACCTGCGCACCGTCGGCGCCCGTGGTCCGGCGACGCTCGAGAACTACCACTTCCTCGAGAAGCTCAGCCACTTCGACCGCGAGCGCATCCCGGAGCGGGTCGTCCACGCCCGCGGCGCCACCGCGTTCGGCAAGTTCACCGCGACGGGCAAGTGCGGCGACGAGCCGATCTCGAAGTACACGCGCGCCAAGCTGTTCCAGGAGGCCGGCAAGGAGACCGAGGTCGCCCTGCGCTTCTCCACCGTCGCCGGCGGCCGCGACTCGTCCGAGGCGGCGCGCGACCCGCGCGGCTTCGCGGTGAAGTTCTACACCGAGGACGGCAACTGGGACCTCGTCGGGAACAACCTCGGCGTCTTCTTCCTGCGCGACGCGATCAAGTTCCCGGACTTCATCCACTCGCAGAAGCCGGACCCGGTCACGTTCGAGCGCCAGGTCCCGAACCGCGTGTTCGACTTCGCGTCGCAGACGCCCGAGTCGATCCACATGTTCGTGCTGGTCTTCTCCCCTCGCGGTCTGCCGGCGTCCTACCGCCACATGCAGGGCTTCGGCGTCAACACCTACAAGTGGGTGAACGAGGCCGGCGAGACGAAGCTCGTCAAGTACCACTGGCACCCCAAGCAGGGCGTCAAGTCGTGGACCGCCGCGGACGGCGCCGTCGCGCAGTCCGGTGAGCTGGGCGTCCACACGAAGGACCTCTACGACGCGATCGACCGCGGCGAGTACCCCGAGTGGGACCTGTACGTCCAGCTGATGGACGACCACGACCACCCGGAGCTCGACTGGGATCCGCTCGACGACACGAAGGTGTGGCCGGAGAACGACTTCCCGCTCCGCCACGTCGGGACGATGCAGCTCAACCGCAAGCCGGAGAACTTCTTCGCCGAGAGCGAGCAGATCGCGTTCGGCACCGGCGTCCTGGTCGACGGCCTGGACTTCAGCGACGACAAGATGCTCGTCGGCCGCACGTTCTCCTACTCGGACACGCAGCGCTACCGCGTCGGCCCGAACTACCTCCAGCTCCCGGTCAACCAGCCGAAGGGCCTGAAGGGCAAGGTCGCCACCAACCAGCGCGACGGCCAGATGGCGTACTACGTCGACGACACGGGCGAGAACCCGCACGTCAACTACGAGCCGTCGATCACCGGCGGCCTGCGTGAGGCGCAGTACCCGACGCACGACGAGCAGGGCCCGGTCATCGAGGGCCGCCTGACCCGCAAGCGCATCCCGCGCACGAACGACTACCAGCAGGCCGGCGAGCGGTACCTGGTGTCGGAGCAGTGGGAGAAGGACGAGGTCGTCGCGAACTTCGTCGACGCGCTCTCGCAGTGCGACCGGCCGATCCAGGAGCGCATGCTCTGGCACCTCTACATGGCCGAGGACGAGCTGGGCTCGCGCGTCGGTGAGGGCCTGGGCATCGGTCTCGACGAGATCAAGGACCTGCCGCCGCTCGCGACGCAGACGCTCTCCGAGGCCGAGCTCGAGCGCCTGAAGAACCTCGGCAACAACGGCCCGCGCAACGTCGAGGGCCTGGTCATGACGCACGCCGTCCCGAACGAGCGCGACGTCCTGGCGCAAGACGAGGAGCCGGCCGCCGTCTAGGCCCGGTCGTTCCCCGGGCGCGGCGCATCGAGTGCCGCGCTCGGGGAAGATGACGGGCCGATGCGCACCGAGCTCGCCCGTCAGCGCCTCGCCAAGCTCGCGGAGCGCGCCCGTGACGTCGACGGGAGGCCGCGCCTGCTGGACGCGGTCCGCGCGCTCCGGCGGCGGCTCCCCGGCGACCGCGACTACGGCGACCCCCTGTCGGTCGCCGGCGACGCGCCGCCGCAGCAGCTCGCCCGCCGGCTGAGCGCGTACACCGCCCGGCGCCCGTCGGCCTTGCGCGAGGCGGGCCTCGGCGCCCTGCAGGTCTGGCAGGCGCTGGCCGAGTCCCAGGGCCGCGGCCAGGGCGACCGCGAGGTCGCGATCCTCTTCACCGACCTCGTCGGCTTCTCCGAGTGGGCGCTCCAGGCGGGCGACGAGCCCGCGGTGGAGCTGCTGCGCCGGGTCGGCAACGCGGTCGAGCCGATCGTGACCCAGCGCCGCGGCCGCGTCGTCAAGCGCATCGGCGACGGGATGATGGCGGTGTTCGACGCGCCCGCCGACGCGGTGCTCGCCGCCCACGAGGCGTGCGAGGCGGTCGCCGCGATCGACGTCGCCGGCTACGCCCCGCAGCTGCGCTCGGGCATCCACGTCGGGCGCCCGCGCGCGCTGGGCGGCGACCTGTTCGGCGTCGACGTCAACGTCGCGGCCCGCGTGGCCGACGCGGCCCGCGGCGGCGAGGTGCTCATCTCGTCCGCCGTCCGCGACCGGCTCGGCGACGACGGCGATCTCGCGCTGCGCAAGCGCTGGCGCTTCAAGGCCAAGGGCGCCCCGCGCGACCTCGAGGTCTACAGCGCCGTGCGCTAACCGGACCGAACCCGCCCGGATGGGTTCGAATGCCGTCCTCCGCCGACCGGAGTGAGCGCTAGGTTCGCCACGTGAGCGAGGACGGGGTCCAGAGTGCGCTGCGGCTGCGCGGCGTGGTGAAGCGGTTCGGAGCGGTGACGGCGGTCGACGGGCTCGACCTCGACGTCCCCGCGGGGACGTGCGTGGGGCTGCTCGGGCCCAACGGCGCCGGCAAGTCGACGACGATGCGGCTGCTCACCGCGCAGGCGATCGCCGACGAGGGCGAGATCACGGTGCTGGAGCACCGGCTCCCCGGCGACTCGAAGGCCGCGCGCGCGGCGATGGGCGTCACGCCGCAGCTCGACAACCTCGACACGACGCTGACGGTCGAGCAGAACCTGCTGGTCTTCACGTACCTCTACCGGATCCCGCGCGCGGAGCGGAAGGCCGCGATCGAGCGGGCGCTCCAGGTCGCCAAGCTCACCGACCGGCGCGACGCGAAGGTCGACCAGCTGTCGGGCGGCATGCGCCGGCGGCTGCTGATCGCGCGCTCGCTCGTCCACGGCCCGCGGCTCGTGCTCCTCGACGAGCCGACCGTCGGCCTCGATCCGCAGGTCCGCCAGGAGCTGTGGGCGCTCATCGACCAGCTGCGCAGCGAGGGCGTCTCGATCCTGATGTCGACGCACTACATCGAGGAGGCCCAGCGCCTCGCGGACACCGTCGTCGTGATGGCGAAGGGCAAGGCCGTCGCGACCGGACGGCCCAGCGACCTCGTCGTCGAGCACGCGGGCGCGGAGGCGCTCGAGGTCTACGGCCCGCCGGCGCGCCTGCGCGAGGTCGAGGACGACGCGGTCGGCCGCGGCTGGCCGACGCGGCGCACCGGCACGAGCGTCACGATCCTGCGCGCCGAGACCCTCGACGGCGAGGCGCCCGAGGGCGAGCGCCGTCCCGCGAACCTCGAGGACGTCTTCGTCCTCCTCACCGGCGAGGAGGTCGCCTGAGCCATGGCCGCCACCAGCGTCAAGCCCCGCGTGAAGTCCGACCGGCCGCGCCGCCTGGACCGCTCGGGCCTCATGGGCGTGCTCGTCCGCGAGGTCGTCAACTTCTCGTCGTTCTGGAAGGCGACGACGTTCTCGTCGACCGTCGAGCCGACGATCTACCTGCTCGCGTTCGGCTTCGGGTTCGGCGCGCTCGTCTCCGAGGTCAACGGGCTGGACTACGTCGAGTTCGTCGGCACCGGCACGGTCGCGACCGCGGTGCTGTTCAGCTCCGTGTTCCCGGCGATGTTCGGGACGTTCGTCAAACGCGAGTTCCAGCGCACCTACGACGCGATCCTCGCCGCGCCGGTCGACACCGAGGAGATCGTCACCGGCGAGGCGCTGTGGATCGCCACGCGCGCGGGGACGTACGGCTGCATGCCGCTGCTCGTCGCCATCGCGTTCGGGCTCGACCCGTCGTGGGGCATGCTCACCGTCCCGTTCGTCGCGTTCCTGACCGGGTTCGGCTGGGCCTGCTTCGGGATCCTCATCGCCGCGCTGATGTCGAAGATCGACAACTTCAACTACGTGACGAGCATCGTCGTCACGCCGATGTTCCTCGTCGCCGGCACGTACTTCCCGATCGACGAGCTGCCCGAGTGGGCGCAGGTGCTGGCGAACGTCAACCCGCTCTACCACTGCGTCGAGCTCGTGCGGCACGCGGCGTTCGGCTTCGAGTCGACCGATCCCCTGCATCTGCTGGCGATCGTCGCCTTCGGGCTGATCGCCTGGCGGCTCGCGGTCGTGAAGATGGAGAAGCGCCTGATCGGCTAGGCGCCAAGTGGGTATGCCGCCTCGTCCCCCATTCGAGAGGAGGCTCGAGCATGATCCAGCGCATCGACCGGCTCCAGGTGGAGATGCCGCCGCCCACGACGCCCGACGCGAAGGGCGCGAAGGTGGTGCAGGAGCTGATGGGCGGCCGGTTCGGCGAGATGTCGACGCTGATGAACTACACGTTCCAGTCGTTCAACTTCCGCAACCGGCAGAAGGCGCGGCCGTTCTACGACCTCATCGCGAACATCGCGGCCGAGGAGTACGGGCACATCGAGCTCGTCGCGACCGCGATCAACACGATGCTCACCGACGCGTCGGGCGAGAGCCTCGGCGACGTCTTCGACGAGGACATGTTCAACCCCGGCCACTTCATCGCCGGCGGCCGCGGCGCGCTCCCGCAGGACTCGCGCGGCAACCCGTGGACGGGCGACTACGTGTTCTCGTCCGGCGACCTGATCGAGGACCTGACGCACAACTTCTTCCTCGAGACCGGCGCCCGCAACAACAAGCTCAAGGTCTACCAGATGGTGGACCATCCCGCCGCAAGGGCGCTGACGGGCTACCTCCTGGTGCGCGGGGGCGTGCACCAGGTCGCGTACGCCCGCGCCGTGGAGAAGCTCACGGGCGCCGACCTGACGAAGATGTTCCCCACACCGCGCATCCCCACGGCGAAGATCCCCGAGTGCCAGCCGCACATCGCCAAGGACCTGCACCGGACGCTGTACCGGTTCTCGCCCAGCGACTACCAGGAGATCGTCGCGGTGTTCAACGGGCCGCACCCGGAGACGGGCGAGGACCTGCTGATCCAGGACGGCCCGCCGGAGGGCGCGCCGCCGTTCGACCTTCCCGAGCAGACCGACGTGTTCGCGCCGGACTACGCGCCCGAGGAGATCGCGGAGATCGCGACCAAGCTCCGCAAGGCCGCGGGCCTGCCCGACGAGCCGCTCGGCGTCGTCGCGAACGACAAGGAGTCGCTCATGGGCAAGGTGAAGGACAAGCTCACCTAGCCCGCCGCGAGTTGGCACGTGAGGGTCCACGTTGCGGGGAAGCCCCGTGACGTGGACCTCACCGACCTGCTCCTCGCGCCCGTCCGCGTCCCCGCGCGGCTCGCCCGGGCGCTCGACGACCTCGCCGTCCTCGCCGACCGCGCGCGCCGCGACCCCGATCCGGTCGAGCTCGTGCGGGAGCGGCTCGACGCGCTGCTCAGCGAGCTCGTCGCCCTCAACGTCGTGGCGCGCGAGATCGTGATCGGCGGGCGCGACCTGGAGGGCACGACCCGCGCCGTGGAGGCGCGCGCGGCGGAGATCGTGTCCGGCGGCGCGGACCTCACCGCCGTCGCGGCGCAGCTGGAGACCGACATGCGGGCGCTGCTCGCGGCGCTGCCCCGCATCCTCTCCGCGGTCGACACCGTCGAGGAGCTGGAGGGCGCCGTCGAGACGGTGGCGGAGACGATCGAGCCGCTGCAGGGCACCGCCGAGCGCGTCGGCCGCGTGACGCAGCGGCTGGCTCGGCGTCGCGGGTAGGCCGAAGGTCGACCCTGGGGCAGATCCTGGGGTGCTCGCGCGAGGAAGTGCAGGTGCCCGTCGCGCATGATGCCGAGGTGCCCGCAGAGCTCGCCCACGCCGCCCGCCACATCCGCATCCTCGCCGACGCCGCGACGACGAACGGCGCGGAGACCGTGCTGGAGATCGCGGCCGAGCGCGGCGCCGGGCTCCCCCGGCACCTGCACCGCATCGAGGACGAGCTGCTGTGGGTTTCCGAGGGCGTGCTGCGGGTGACGCTCGACGAGGGACCGCCGACCGAGCTGCTCGCCGGCGACACGCTGCTCCTCCCCCGCGGCGTGCCGCACGAGGTCCGCGTCGCGTCCGATCTCGCGCGGTGGACCGTCGTGTGCCAGCCGGCCGGGATCGAGTGGTTCCTCCACGCGACCGCGTCCGACGACGGGCTCCCGCTCGACGTCCACGACGACGACGTCGCCGCGCACCTGGCCGCGGCCGGCATCCGCGTGCTGGCGCCGCGCGCTGCTCAGGCCGCCGCGGCCTGACCGGGCCCGGCGCCCAGCGCGTCGGGCAGCTGCGCGCGCGACTTGATGCCGAGCTTGCCGTACGCGTTGCCGAGGTGCACCTCGACCGTCTTGCGCGTCACCCACAGCGTCTCGGCGACCTCGCGGTTGGAGAGGCCGGTCGCGGCGAGCTCGGCCACGCGCCGCTCGCTCGGGGTGAGCGAGGCGGGCCCGCTCAGCGCCGCCCGCGACGGCCGCCCGCCGGCCGCGGTCAGCTCCTCGCGCGCGAGACGGCCCAGGAGCGTCGCCTCGTGGCGCTCGGCCAGCGCAACCGCCGCGCGCAGCGGCTCGCGCGCGTCGGCCCGCTTGCCCGCGCGGCGCAGCGCGGCGCCGTGGTCGTGCAGCGCCCAGCCGCGCTCCAGCCGCAGGGGCGAGCCGTCGAGCACCGCGACCGCCTCGGCGAGCGTGTCGATCGAGCCCGTCACGCGGCCCAGCACGCGCAGCGAGGCGCCCTCTGCCGCCCGCAGCCCGGCGGCGCGCGCGGTCTGGAGCGACGCCGTCGCGAGCGCCTCCGCCTCGTCGCCGCTGCCGAGCAGGAGCGCGAGCTTCAGCCTCGCGCCGGTCACCAGCGGCGAGCGCCACCCGCGCGCGTCGAGCAGCTCGATCGCGCGGCGGAAGTCCGTCTCGGCCTCGTCGACGCGCCGCTGCTCCCACCGCACCGCGCCGCGCGCGGCGAGCGCGAACGGCCCGCCGACGGTCTCCTCCACCTCCGGCGTCACCGCGTCGACCAGCGGCGCGGCCTCGGCGGCGCGGTCGAGCTCGACGAGCAGCTCCGCGACGATCGCCACCAGCGCGGTCGCGGTGACGTCGAGCTGGGCGGCGCGCAGCCGGTCCAGCCCGCTCTGCGCCTCGGCCAGCCCTGCGCCGAGCCGCCCGGCCATCAGGTGCCAGTAGCCCCACGCGTGTTCGAGGAAGACCCGCCCGAACCGCAGCCCGGTGCGGCGCAGCGCCGCCTCGCCCTCCTCCAGCGCCGCCCGTGCGAGGTCGGGCCGCTCGGCGTAGCGGAAGGCGTGGGTGAGCAGGTTGAAGGTCGAGGTGTCGGGCCCGACCGCGCGCAGCAGCTCGCCGCGGGCGGTCGCGCGCTGGGCGAGCGCGACGGCCTCGACCGCCGACCCACCCCGGTAGGCCGTCTCCATCGCGCGGTGGACGAGCAGGACGACCGACGGCTCCGCGCCCTCGCCCCCGCCCGCCAGCAGCTGCGCCCGCGCCGGCACGAGCCGCTCGTGGTAGACGGACGCGTCGAGGAGCTGCGCCTCGATGCGCAGCCGCAGCGCGGGGTCCTCGGCCTCGGCGAGCGCCCGCTCCAGCTCGTCGACCACCGGCGCCGGATCGGCCATCAGCCGCAGGTACGCGCGGGCGCCGCGCGCGCGGGCGGCCGCGTCGCCCGACAGGCCGGCGGCGAGCGCGTCGGTCAACCGCTCCCGCGCATGCGCGTCGCCGCTCGCGGCCTCGAGCTCGCCCAGCTCCAGCAGCAGGGCGGCGCGGTCCTCGGGCCGCGGCGGCTCGAGGAGCGCGCGGCGCAGGTGGGCGATCGCGGCCTCGGGCGCGCCGCCGGCCACCGCCGTCCGCGCCGCCTCGCGCAGGATCGCCACGACCTCCGCGTCGCCGGCCGGCTCGGCCGCCAGCAGGTGCACCGCGACCTCGTCGGCGCGCACGCCGCTCCCGCGCAGCCGCCGCGCCGCGCGCGCGTGGAGCGTCGTCCGCTCCCCCGGCGGCGTCCCGTCGGCCACGGCCGCGCGGACGACGGGGTGCACGAACGCCCACGTCGCGCTGTCCAGCAGGCCCGCGCCGGCCAGCGCGTCGGCCGCCGTCGCCGCCGCGTCCGCGTCGAGGCCCGCCACCGCCGCGAGGTCGTCCAGCCGGCGCCGCTCGCCGAGCGCCGCCGCCGCGCGCGCCAGCGCCACCGCGTCGTCCCCCAGCGAGGCCAGCCGCCGCTGCACGCCGCGGGCCAGCCCGGTGGCGCCCAGCTCGGTGATGCGCCCCGTCTCGGACGCTGCGCCGCGCAGGCCCTCGTCGGCCGCGCGGTCGGCGATCGCGCGGACGAGCAGCGGGATGCCGCCGGTCGCCTCGACGCACGCGGCGGCGAACGCGGCCTCCGGCTCGCGCCCCAGCGCGCCGGCGATCAGCGTCGCGGCGGCCTCGGGCGAGAGCGGCGCGGGCCGCAGCACCTCCGCGGACGGCCCGGCGGCGAGGTCGGCGAGCAGCGCGTGCTCGGCGCCCGGCTCCTGCGCGCGTGCCGTCGCGACCACGAGGAGCGGCAGGCCCTCCAGCCGCCGCCCGAGGTACTCGAGCAGCCGCAGCGACGCGCGGTCGGCCCAGTGCAGGTCGTCGACGAGCAGCGCGAGCGGCTCCTCCTCGGCGAGGTTCGCAAGCAGCCAGTACAGGCCGTGCAGCGCCGCGTAGCCCGGGTCGCCGCCGCCCTCCGCCGGCGCGCCCTCGCCGCCTGGCTCCAGGACCGTCTCGGCGCCCGCCGCCCCGCCCGCCAGCAGCCGCGCGCGCCGCGCCGGCTCCGCGCCCGCCAGCACCGGCCCGAGCAGCTGGTGGACGACGCCGAACGGGAAGTCGCGGTCCAGCTCGGCCGCCGTCGCGGACAGGACCGTGAAGCCGGCCGCCGCCGCGTCTTCACGCGCCGCGCGCAGCAGCGCGGTCTTGCCGATGCCGGCCGGCCCCTCGACCACCGCGAGCGCGCCGTCGCGCTCCGCCGCCCGCCGGACCGCCGCGCCGAGCCGCGCCAGCTCCCGGTCGCGCTCCAGCACGGCGGCCGTCACGGGATGAGCGCCGCCGGCTTGAGCACGACGACGAGGTGCTCGTCCATCTCGAAGATCCACTCGGCCGCCTCGCCGGTGTACGCCGGCGCGGGCCGCAGGTCGTCTGGCGGGACCTCGACGAGCCGGTCGACGGCCTCGACGCCGACCACCGCGCTCTCGTCGCCGACACCGACGATGATGAGCGACTGCCCGTCCGCCTCGCTCGGCGCGTGCCCGAGCCGCAGCGCGAGGTCGACGACCGGCATCAGGTCCCCGCGAATGGATGCGATCCCGATCACCCACGGGGCGGGCGGCTGCGGGATGCCGCGGCGCGGCGCGGCGCCGGTCACCTCGCGGACGTGCTCGAGCGCGAGCGCGAACAGCTCCCCCGCGGCCTTGAAGACGATCAGCTGGCCCGACGGCTTCTCGGGGGCGGCCGCCTTGCGGGTGCGGCCACGACCAGCGGGTCGCCGCGCCGGGGTCTTGGCCGCCGCGGGCTGCGCGCGCTCGGTCTCCGCCATCGGCCCCCGAGGATAGGTGAGACACGTCACGGGACGGCGTCAACTGACGCGTACCCGGAAGTTACCCGGGTATAAAAAGCGCCATGAGCCTCGATCCCGCCCGTCTCCAGCAGCTGCTTGACGGCGAGCACGCCGATGTCCGCAACCGGGTCCGCGGCGAGCTGGACAAGCCTGAGCACGCCCCCGCCGACCACCTGCCGATGGAGGAGCACCGCACGCAGGTGACGGCGTGGCTGAAGGAGCTGGCGGCCGACGGCGATCCCGCCATGCTCTTCCCGAAGGAGTACGGCGGCCAGGACGCGGTCGCAGCGGGCGTCACCGCGTTCGAGACGCTGGCGTTCGGCGACCTCAGCCTGCTCGTCAAGTGCGGCGTGCAGTTCGGCCTGTTCGGCGGCGCGGTGCTCCACCTCGGCACCGAGAAGCACCACGAGGCGTACCTGAAGGACATCACCAGCGCCGAGCTCCTCGGCTGCTTCGCGATGACCGAGACGGGCCACGGCTCCAACGTCCAGCAGCTCGGCACGACCGCGACGTACGACGCGGCCACGCAGGAGTTCGTCGTCCACACGCCGGACGCGCTGGCGCGCAAGGACTACATCGGCAACGCCGCGCGCGACGGCCGGATGGCGGCGGTCTTCGCGCAGCTCGTGGTCGGCGGCGAGGAGCGCGGCGTGCACTGCCTGCTCGTCCCGATCCGCGACGCCGACGGGAACGCGCTGCCGGGCATCACGATCGAGGACTGCGGCATGAAGCTCGGCCTCGACGGCGTCGACAACGGGCGCCTCACGTTCGACCAGGTCCGCGTCCCGCGCGACGCGCTGCTCGACCGCTACGCGCAGGTGTCCGAGGACGGCACGTACTTCAGCCCGATCGAGAACCCGACCAAGCGCTTCTTCACGATGCTCGGGACGCTCGTGCAGGGCCGCGTGTCGGTCTGCGGCGCGGGCATCAGCGCGACGAAGGTGGCGCTGACCATCGCCGTCCGCCACGCGCTGGAGCGGCGCCAGTTCGGCCCGCCCGGTGAGGAGCAGGAGGCGCTGCTGATGGACTACCGCACGCACCAGCGGCGGCTGCTCATCCCGCTCGCGACGACGTACGGCCTGCACTTCGCGCAGGAGCAGCTCGTCCGCCAGCTCCACGGCGTCTTCGCGACCGAGCACGCCGACAGCGTCACCGACCGCCAGCGGCGCGAGCTCGAGACGCTCGCCGCGGGCCTCAAGGCGGTCGCGACGTGGAACGCCACGTCGACGATCCAGGAGTGCCGCGAGGCGTGCGGCGGCGCCGGCTACCTGCGCGGCAACCGGTTCGCCGCGCTGAAGGCCGACACCGACGTCTTCACGACGTTCGAGGGCGACAACACCGTGCTGCTCCAGCTCGCGGCGAAGAACCTGCTGACCGACTACCGCGACGCGTTCGGCGAGCTCGACCCGCTCGGCACCGCGCAGTTCGTCGCCGGCCAGGTGCTCGACACGGTCGCGGAGCGGACGGCCATCCGCGAGATCCTCGGCCGCATCTCCGACACGCTCGTGCCGGGCCGCAACGACGACGCGGACCTCACCGCGCGCGAGACGCAGCTCGAGCTGCTCGCCTGGCGGCAGGAGCACGTGCTCGCCGGCGCCGCGCGGCGGCTGAAGGGCGGCATCGACGCAGGCAAGGACCCCTTCAGCGTCCTGGTCGACACGCAGGACCACGTGGTCGCGTGCGCGCGCGTGTGGGTCGAGCGCGTCGTGCTCGAGCAGTTCGCCGCCGCCGTCGAGGCGTGCGACGACCCCGAGCTGACGACCGTCCTCGACAAGCTCTGCTCGCTCTACGCGCTGTCGGTGATCGAGGCCGACCGCGGCTGGTTCCAGGAGCACGGCCGGCTGTCGTCGCCGCGCTCCAAGGCGGTCATCAAGCACGTCAACCGGCTGTGCGCCGAGCTGCGCCCGCACGCGGGGCTGCTCGTCGAGGCGTTCGGCGTGCCGGAGACGCAGCTCGGCGACGCGGTGCGCGTGCCGGGCGCCGCGACCCCGGCGCCCACGCCCGCGAAGGCCGCCTGACGCGGTGAGCACGCGGACGCGCCTCCCCCGCGCCGAGCGCGAGCAGCAGATGCTCGCGGCGGCGCGGGCGCTGTTCGCGGAGCGCGGCTATGCGGCTGTGACGATGGACGACGTCGCGGCCGCGGTCGGGGTCACCAAGCCGCTCCTCTACACGTACTTCGGCAACAAGGAGCGGCTGTTCGCGGCCTGCATGGAGCCCGCGGGCGAGGCGCTCGTCGCGGCGGTCGTGGAGGCCGTCGCCGGCGCGCGCGGGCCGGGCGACGCGCTGGAGCGCGGGGTGCACGCGTTCTTCGCCTTCGTCGACGCCGACCGCGAGGCGTGGGGCGTGCTGTTCGACAACTCGTTGCCGAGCGGCGAGCTGGCGCGGCGGGTCGTGGCCTACCGCGACCGGCTGGCCGCGCTGGTGGCGGCCGAGCTCGCACCCGGCGGGGTCGCCGCGCCGCAGAACGAAGCCCTCACCATCGCGGTGCTCGGCGCCGCGGAGGCGCTCGGGCGCTGGTGGCTGCGCACGGGCACGCTGACCGCCGCGGAGGCCGCCGACCTGCTCGTCGCTGCGGTGCGGCCCGGCCTCACAGGTGCTCCACCCGCAGCCCCGGCAGGCGATCGCTGAGCGCCTCCGCCAGGACGTTGCGGTGGCACACCGCGTGGTCCTCCTCCAGGCACAGCAGCGCGGTCCTCGGCGCGCCGGGGGCGCGCAGCTCGTCGGCCAGCGCGTCGACCGCCGGCCGCTCGTGCGCCTCGACGTGCTCGCGGAAGCCCGCCGCCGCACGCGCGACCTTCTCGCGCGTCGCGCTCTGGTAGAGCGCGCGCAGCTCCGGCGGCGTGCCCAGCTCCCGCCGGTGCTCGTACGCGATCCCGCCGTGCGCGAGCGTGGCGCCGAGCCGCGTCTTCGACATCCCGGGCTTGCGCGACTGCGGCCGCAGGCGCACGTCGATCACGCGCTCGACGCCCGCCGCCTGCAGCTCGACGACCAGCGACTCCGGTCGCAGCTTCTCGTATCCGATCGTCCACAGAACGGTCATAGGTCGTTGGTAGCCTGCCGCGTCCTTTGTCGCTGATCGAGGCCATCGTCCTGGGGATCCTCCAGGGCCTCACCGAGTTCCTGCCCATCTCCAGCTCCGGGCACCTGCGCATCTTCCCAGCCTTCTGGGGCGGCGAGGATCCCGGAGCGCAGTTCACCGCCGTCGTCCAGCTCGGCACGATGGCGGCCGAGCTCATCTACTTCCGCCACGACCTGTGGAACATCGGCACGACGTGGGCGCGCTCGCTGCGCAACAAGGCCCTGCGCGGAGAGCTGCACGCGCGCATGGGCTGGTACCTGATCTTCGCGACGATCCCGATCGGCGTCATCGGCCTGCTGCTCGAGGACTCGATCGAGGACGCGTTCCGCGCGCTGGAGCTGATCGGCGTGACGCTGATCGTGTTCGGCCTGCTGCTGCTCTTCGCCGACCGCGTGGGCAAGCGCGAGCGGTCGATCGAGCAGCTCACCGCGCGCGACGGCATCGTGATGGGCCTCGCGCAGACGCTGGCGCTCGTGCCGGGCGTGTCGCGCAGCGGCGCGACGATCACGGCGGGGCTGCTGCTCGGGCTCGACCGCGCGGCGGCGGCCCGCTACTCGTTCCTGCTCTCGATCCCGGCCGTCGTGCTGAGCGGGCTGTACCAGCTCTACGACTACATCTCGGGCGAGCAGAGCGCCGGTGCGGGCACCGGCGCGCTCATCCTCGCCACGCTGCTCGCCTTCGTGACGGGCTACGCAGCGATCGCGTTCTTCCTGCGGTACCTGGTCACGCACACCTTCACGGCGTTCGTGGTCTACCGCGTCGGCCTCGGGGCGCTCGTCATCGTGCTCGCGTCCTCCGGCGCCATCCACTGAGCCCCGCGCCGCCGCGTCTGCGTCGTCGCGGTCGTGGCGCCTGACCGGGCGAACCGGCCGTCGCGCTCCCGCCGCAGGCGGGTCGCGGTCATCGTGGCGCGGACGCGGGCGACGGCGGACTGCGTCTGCAGGGTCAACGTGCTCCTCTCTCGTGGGTCTTCATGACTGCGAGTCACATACCCACCGGGGGCACGCTTCACGCGCCCGGTGCCGACCTGTTCACGGGTGCGGTGAGCGGCCTGACAGCGAGTACGCCGGCGCGGGCGGCTTGTCGCCGAACAGGCCCTTGTAGGCGAGCCGGCCGAGGTCCGCGGCGGCCTCGCGCAGCTTCGCGTCGGCCACGCCCTTCACGCGGAAGCCGATGACGAGGATCGTGTCGTCGCGGTAGGCGTACAGGCGGGTGAGGCTCGGCGTCCACACCGCGCCGGCGCCGCCGTACGTCTTGTCCTGGCCCACGTCGAAGACGAGCTTGGGGCGCCGCTTGGCGTCCGGCGCGTGGCGCTGCTGCTGCTCCTCCAGCCGGTACCAGTAGCGCTTCTGGGCCTGGTCGGCGCGATCGATCGTCAGCCACACCCCGACGTCGTCGCCGACGAAGTAGCGGCAGTCCGACAGCTCGGGCGTGTCGGTCTTGAACTCGATCTCGAACTCGCCCGGCGCCTCGTAGCCGACGCCGGCGAGCAGCTTGCGCACGTCGGACGGCTTCAGCGTCCGGCAGGCGAGCACGTCGTCGGGCTCGTGCGCGAACCCGTCGTCGGGCTCCTCGTTCGCGGTGACCGGCGCGGCGGTCGCAGCGGAGCGCTCGGGCTCGTCGTCTCCCCCGCAGCCGCCGGCGACGACGGCCGCGAGCAGGAGGGCGAGGGGCGCGCGCCTCACGCGTCCCGTCGGACGATCTGCACGGGCAGGCGGACGCTGGCGACCTGCGGGTCGTACGTCCGCGACGTCTGGAACCAGTAGACGTACGTGCCGGTCCGGTAGCTCGTGATCGGCATGTACTTGAGCCTGCGGCTCGCGGTGCCGCACGGTGCCGCGGCCTCGCCGATCTCGTAGCTGCCGACCGTCCTGCTGCCGCGGCGGACGTGGACGTAGACGGTCTCGCCCGGCGTGAAGCCGTAGACGCGGTAGGTGACGCGGCTCGTCGGGCGCGCCTTGGCGGGGAGCGTCGCGTTGATGCGCGTCATCTGCAGCGACGCGGTCGCGCTGGTGCCGAGCGCGTCCTCGGCGAGCAGGTCGAACGTCTGCACGTTGCGCCGCGCGGACGAGAACTCCGGCCCGAACGCCTCGGTGCGGAACGCGCCGTTGGCGTCGGACTGCACGGTGCCGAGCGTCTGGTCGCCGACCTTCAGGCTGACGCGGCTGTTCGGCGCGAACCCGGCGCCCTGCACGGTGACCGTCCGCTCCCCCTCGAGGAACGGCGAGCACGCGGGGACGGCGATCTCGGCGGCGTGGGCGGCGGCGGACGGACCGGCCGCGAGGGCGGCTGCCGCGGCGGCGCCGGCCGCGAGCGCACGTCGATGCATGTGCCTCACTCCCCTGTCGTTCATGCGGCGCCGCGGACCTTAGCTGTAACGCTGCGGTGCCTGCCGGACACAACGTCCTTCGATGGTCCCCTACCCACACCTTCCGTCCCGATGAACGACGCGGACGCGTTCCGGGCCGTGTACGCCCGGCACCGGGACGACGTCTGGCGCTACGCGCTGCGGCGGCTCGGCGACCGCGACGGCGCCGAGGACGTCACCACCGAGGTCTTCGTCGTCGCGTGGCGGCGCTTCGACGCGCTGCCCTCGCCCGAGCCCCTGCCGTGGCTCTACGGCGTCGCCCGGCGTGTGCTCGCCAACCAGCGGCGCGGCGACGCCCGCCGGGTCGCGCTGGCCGGCGCGGCGGCCGCGGAGGACGTTGCCGCGGTCGTCCCCGACCTGGCCGACGGCGTCGCCGACCGCGCCCACCTCACCGGCGCGCTCGCCGCGCTCCGGGAGGCCGACCGCGAGGTCCTGCTCCTCGTCGCGTGGGAGGGCCTGAGCGTCGCCGAAACCGCCGTCGTCCTGGGCTGCGGCCGCAGCGCCGCCGCCGTCCGCCTCCACCGCGCCCGCAAGCGCCTGCGCGCGGCGCTCGACGCCGCCGAGGCGCCGCCCCCCGTCCTTCCGACCCTCACCGTGCGATGACCGATCTCCTCTCCCCGCTCCGCGCCGCCGACCCGGCCCGCGACAACGCGCCGACCGCCGCCGAGGCGCGGCGGATGGACGCGATCGTCGAGCGTGCGCTGCGCGCCGAGCCGCGTCCCGCCCCCACCGCGCCACGTCGCTCGCGCCCGCGCCGCCGCGCGCCGTTCGCCCTCGCCGCGACCGGGCTCGCCGCGGCCGCCGTCGCGTTCGCCGCCGTGCTCGCCGCCCCCGAGGACAGCTCGGTCGCGCCCCAGCCCGCGTCCGCCGCGATCGTGCTCGGGCGGCTCTCGGCCGCCGACGCGGCCACGCCCGACCCGGCGGGCCGCTACGCCTACCAGCGGTCGATCTCCTACACCACGCACATGCGCGGCGCCGACGCCCCGTACGCGGTCGTCTTCCCGCACGTGCGCGAGGAGTGGCTCGACGACGACGGCAACGGCGTCACGCGGGAGCGGATCGACGCCGAGCATCCGTCCTTCCCGACGCCCGAGGACCGCGCGGCGTACGAGCGCTCCGGCCAGCGGGGCGCCGGGCCGTTCCCCGGCAGCGAGGGTGTGCAGGTCCGGGGCCGCGAGGTCGCCGGGCTCGCCCCGGCGCGGATCCGCGCGCTGCCGACCGAGCCCACCGCGCTGCACGCCGCCGTCGTGGACGGCATGCAGGCAGCGGGGGTCAAGGCCGACAACGCGTTCGTCGCCGGCGCGGCGCAGCTGCTCTCCTCGCCGCTGACGCCCCAGCCGGTGCGCGCGGCCCTGTTCGACGCGCTGCGGGCCGAGCCCGGCGCGACGGTGTCCGAGGACGTGCGCGACCCGCTCGGGCGCGGCGGCGTCGCGGTCACGTTCACGTCCGAGGCGTGGCACACGACGCTGCTGTTCGACCCGGAGACGGGCGACGTGCGCGGCGTGCGCAGCGTCGGCCTGAAGGAGCTCCCGGGCCGCACGATCACCGACTGGTCGGTGATCGTCGAGTCCTCGCGTCGTGCGTCCGCGCCGGACGCGCCGACGATGGAGGAGCTGCGGGACCGCGCGCCACAGGTGCTGCTGCCCGCCAAGCCGCCGCGCAGGTAGCGGCGCACGTTGGCGCGTCCGCGCGTAGTCCGAACGGCGGGCTAGGCTCCGCCGCTTCGATGTCGCCGGGTGCCGTCCGCGAACGTGAGCGCGAGCTCGCCGCCCTCCACGCCGCCGCGCAGCGGGCCGCGCGCGGGGACGGCGGGGTCGTCCTCGTGGAGGGCCCGGCGGGGATCGGGAAGACCGCGCTCCTGCGCGCCGCGCGCGAGCGGGCCGAGGAGGCGGGGCTCGCGACGCTCCGCGCGACCGCGTCGCCGCTGGAGCGCGACCTGCCGTTCGGACTCGTCCGCCAGCTGCTGGAGCCCGCGCTCGCGGCCGCCGGCCCCGAGGAGCGCGCGCGGCTGCTCGGCGGCGGCGCCGCCCGTGCGGCGATCGTCTTCGCCACCGGCGCCCCGACCGCCGCCGAGCCCGACCCGTCCCACGCCGTCCTGCAGGGCCTGTACTGGCTGACGGTCGCGCTGGCCGAGCCGCGCCCGCTCGCGCTCGTCGTCGACGACCTGCACTGGGCCGACCGCGCCTCGCTGCGCTTCCTGGAGGTGCTCGGGCGCCGCCTGGAGGGCGTCGGCGTGCTCGTCGTCGGCGGTATCCGGACCGGCGACCCCGACGCGGACAGCGAGCTGCTCGCGGCGCTCGCGACCGGCCCGGCCGCGCAGACGCTGCGCCCGGCGCCGCTCACCACCGAGGCGGTTACCGCGCTGCTGGCCGACCAGCTCGGCGCCACCCCCGCCGACGCGTTCGCCGCGGCCGCGCACGACGCCACCGGCGGCAACCCGTTCCTGCTCGGGCAGCTCGCCCGCGCGGCCGAGGAGGAGCGCCTGACCGGCACCGACGCGGACGCCGCGCGGGTCCACGGCCTGGGCGCGCGCGACGTCGCCGAGTCGGTCGCACGCCGCCTCGCCGCGCTCGGCCCGGACGCCACCGCCGTCGCCCACGCCGGCACGATCGTCCCCGAGCCGTGGGACCCCGCGGAGCTGACGGCGCTCGTCCGCGCCGCCGTGCCCGATGGGCGCGAGCTGGCGGTGGAGCACGCGCTCGACCGGCTCGCCGACGCCGACCTCCTCGCCGACAGCCGCCGCCGCTTCCGCCACCCGCTCGTCCGCGAGGCCGTCGCCGCGCGCCTGGCGTCGGCCGAGGCGGGCCGCCTGCACGCGATCGCCGCGCGGCAGGCCGAGGAGCGCGGCGCACGCCCCGGCACGGTCGCGGCGCACCTCCTCCTCGCCCCGCCGGCCGGCGACGCGCACGTCGCGCGTCAGCTGCGCACCGCCGCGCAGGCCGCGATCAGCGAGGGCGCGCCGGACGCCGCGATCGCCGCGCTGCGCCGCGCGCTCGCCGAGCCGCCGCCGCCCGACGAGCGCCCGCACGTCCTGCTGGAGCTGGGCGAGCTCGAGGCGCTCGTCGCCGACCCCGCCGCCGCCGGCCGCCTGGAGGCCGCGCTGCGCGGCCTCCCCGAGCCCGGCGACGCCACCGCCCGCGCCCACGCCGCCCGCGCGCGCCTGCTGCTCCTGTCGAACATGGCGCTCGGGCTGGAGGAGTTCGAGGCCGGCCTGCGCGACACGCGCGACCCGCGGCTGCGGATGCGGCTGGAGGCGCTGATCCTCGAGGCCACCGCGTACGACGGCGCGCTCACCGACCAGCGCGCGGCGCTGCTCGACCAGGGCGTCCGCGACCCGCAGGCCAGCCCGGTCATGCTCGCCCACCTCGCCCAGGAGTCGGCCTACCGCTGCGAGCCGGCGGCGACGTCCGAGCGGCTCGTCCAGGCGGCGCTCGACGGCGGGCTGATGGACGCGGTCGGGCCTGACAGCGGCACCTACCACCTGGCCGCGCTGGCGATGCGCCACGCCGAGCTCCCCGCGGTCGTCGACCGGCTGCTGACCGCGGGCGAGCCGGGCGTCCGCCGCTCGGGCTCGGTCATCGGACGCTGGTACCACGAGCACGCCCGCGCGCTGTGGCACCTCATGTTCGGCTCGGTCGCCGACGCGGAGGCGCACGCGCGGACCGCGCTGACGATCGGCGACGAGGTCGGGATGGCGGTCGTGCGGTTCTCCGGCGTCGTCGCCCTCGCGGACATCCTGATCGAGCGCGGCCAGCCGGCGGACGCCCGCGCCCTGCTCGACGGCATCCGCCCGCCGCAGGGCGTGCAGTCAGGCATGACGTGGCCCGACCGGCTCAGCGTCAGCGCCGAGCTGCACCGCCTCGACGGGCGGCTCGACGTGGCCGAGGAGGAGCTGCGCACCGCCCGCCAGCTCCTACGCGACCGCGGCTGGCGCGCGCCGTTCAAGGCCGGTGCCGGACTGCGCCTCGCGCAGGTGCTCGCACAGCAGGGGCGCGCGGAGGAGGCGATCGCCGCCGCCGAGGAGGAGGCCGAGGCCGCCCGCCGGGCCGGGACGCAGGGCGCGCTCGGCGCCGCGCTGCGGGCCCGGGCGCTGGCGCTGGAGGGCGAGGAGCGGATCGCGCAGCTCCGCGAGGCCGTGGCGGTGCTTGAGGCGGGCCCGATGCCGACCGAGCGCGCCCGCGCCCGCGCCGACCTCGGCGACGCGCTGCGCGCCGCCGGCCACGCCGAGGAGGCCCGCGACGTCCTCCGAGCCGCGCTCGAGGAGGCCGAGGAGCGCGGCGCGGTCCGCGTCGCAGCGCAGGCCCGCGAGGGCCTCGTCGAGCTCGGCGCCCGCCCCCGCCGCGCGGCCGTCCGCGGCGTCGAGGCGCTCACCCCCAGCGAGCGCCGCGTCGCCGGCCTCGCCGCCTCAGGCCTCACCAACCGCGAGATCGCCGAGGCGCTGTTCGTCACCCGCAAGACCGTCGAGCTCCACCTCGGCCACGCCTACGCGAAGCTCGGCATCAAGTCGCGCGCGCAGCTGCCGCAGGAGCTGGCGACCGCCCCGGCGTAGACCGCCTGCGCCACGCGCGGCCAGGACGCGTCTCGAATGCGCTCGTCCCGCGACTCGCCGGTCGATCGATCGGCAGAGCCGCTCCCCCTTTCTCCGCGTAGGCGGCGCCGGCACTCAACGGTCGTGACTCAGTCTCGGAGGCGCGGCTGTTTCGGGGCATGGCCAGACTCGTCCATCTCAAGACCTGGCGGCCGCACAGCACGCTCATCGTCGACCTCTCTCCAGCCCATGTCGTTGCGCTCGGCCTCGAAGCACTCGCGGCAGACCCACGCGTATTCCGCTCCGGCCGGAAACTCGGACGTCGTCGTGAAACCCTCATGGAGGTCCTCAGGGTGGTTCTCGCTGAACGCGGCCATGCAGACCTCGCAGTGATCATGGCCCCAGGTCGGACTGTAGGCGCGGTATGGCCGCCACACGAAGGCGACCCCTCGCAGCTCTTCATCCGGAGCGCCGTCCGCCCATCGCATGCGCCGGTCCTACCCGAGTCCCGCTTCCCCCTTTCCATGCCATGCGCAGTCGATCGCGGCTATGGCGTCGCGCGATAGACGAGAGCGGCGTTTGCCCCTTCTCGTCCGAGGAAGGAGCGCGGTCATCGCGTTCGCTCTGCAACGCGGCGTGCCACGTCGATGATGTCTGCCGTGTACGGCCCGCGATGCTCGGGGTGATCCTGGATCTCGCTGACAAGCCCGACGAACGCACGGAAGTCGTCCAGCTCTGGCGGGTAATCCGCCTCCGCGAGCAAGACCCAGATGCGACTGGCGCCGCTGATCGGGGCTGTCCGGCCGTCCGCGATCGCGGCGCAGATGCGACGGAGCTCGTCCCGCAGGGCTCCATCAGTCATGGGCGACAGCTTCGCCGCGTCTGTCGCATTCCATGCGTAGCGGGAGGCCGGCCTCCGCGTCTTCTCCTCCGGAGCGGCATCTGGCTGCCAGAACGGCAGCCTTGGCGAAGCGTCGCTGCCACCGTCTACGCCGCCGGGATCATCGTGCAGGGCGTCCCCGTGAGCCAGGCCGTCTGACACCCCCTGCTGTGATCGTCCGAAGCAGAAGCGGGACTGCGCTGCTTCGAACCGTCGGCCTCAGTCTCCGATCGGGCCGGTGATCGAGAGCACCAGACCGAACAGCCCGAGCGCGATCAAGAGCCCGCCGAAGAAGGCCATGAACGGAGACATCGGCGTTGCCGCCGTCTTCGCGCGCCGCTCACCCATCACGCGCGACCACTGCTCCGTCGTGCGGCGCTGACGGCTGTGACGCGTCCGAAAGAGGGCAACTCCCGCGACGATCAGCAGGAGCATCATGTACCAGGGCTGGGTCGCCTCGACGGCGAGCACAGGGAGGCGCGAGAACATTACTGCCGTGCCTCTCCATCGCTCCTGCTTTCCATGCGAAGCGGGAGCCCGGCAGCGGGTGCCGCTTCGGCGCGAGAAGCGGAAGACGAACGCAGCTCCTGCTCGTCGAATGCCGAAGCGCGTGGCCATCGACCAGGGGGTCGACGCGTGTCGGCCGAAGAGTTACAGCGCTGCGGCGTCGGCGAGCAGACCGGTTGTCGACGATGTGGCCGTCGTGTCCAGGAGCCGCGGATCCAGACTCCATGCGGCGGCGACCCGCATGACTGCGTCCTCCGGGTCGAGGTGGTCGAGCCCGGCTTCGGCGGCGGTCGGCTCACCGAAGGTGGCCACCACGGCCCCGTCAACGATCTCCGTGCTGCGGACGAGCTCGCCGTCACGCGCCATCGCCCAGGACGCCGAGTCGCTGACACGGTGGGTGTCGAAGGCGAGGATCTCGGCGCCGCCGAGCGCGGTGCTCAGCATCGCGACGTCCGTGCCGGACGTCCGCATCCCCACGACGAGCACCCAGCCGGAGGTCGCCGGAGAGATGAAGACCCCGCCCGCATACGCCGCGGCGATCCCGTCCGCCCACGGCACCTCGCAAAGACCGGACAGATTCAGGGCTCGTCCCACACGTGCGGGGTCGCGATCACGGACCGCGAGCCAGGCCATCTTCCGGCCGAACCCGACGCCGGTGAGGGCGCCCGCGCGCGAGTGGCGGGAAGGCATCGAGGCGAGCTCGCGCAACACGATCTGCGCGAGCGTCTCCCACGTGCAAGGGATCGGGTCGTTCCCGGTCGGCTCCCAGCCGCCGCCGTCGGGCCGCCATGGCTCGACCGCAAGCCCGCCGCTGCTGTCCTCGGCGATCACGACCATCGCGCCGCCAGCGGTCTCAGCGTCGGGCACGCCCGCATCGACCGACACGGCTCCCGTATCGCCGCCTTCGCTGAGCGCCAGCGCCGCGCGGACGTCATCGACCAGCGTGGCGGCGGACGTCCGCGCCCGGTGCACGCGGACCTGTGGACCGCTGACCGCTTCGCCGTACGCCTCGACGACGAAGCCGGCGTCCCGGGTCGTCAGCACATGCGCGCTCCGGACCGTCGGCCACCGGGGCTGCGCCTCACGCAGGAGCCGCAGCGCGTGCTCGGCGACAGCCGTCACGTCCCGCTCGGCGACCTGCACCTCCTGCTCCCGGTCAGGGGAGGCGGCGACGCCGAGCGGACGAACGAGCACGTACGGCGAGACGACGACCGTCGAGATCCGCACCTCCGGCCGGTAGTCGCGCTCGTCCACGCCGACCACCTCTCGACAGAACGTCGACCAGTCCGAGGATCGGTGCCAGGGCCGCGGCCGCAGGAAGCACGCGAGTTCCCGGCCAAGTGCTTCGGGCCGAACGTCGTCCGGGACGCTGCGGCCGCCCGAAACGCCCCACTGGCCGATCACGAACAGCCGTCCGCGGAAGCGATGGAGTTCTGCCCACGACATAGGCGTGGAGGATCAACCATCGTCGAGCGATTCGCCGGCAGGCCCATGACACCGTCGCTTCCCATGCGGAGCGGCAGCCGGCACCGCCATCGCGCGTCGTCCCATGCGGTAGCTCGAGGCTCCGACCGGCGCCGGCCAGCTCCGTTCGATCAGGCGTCCGGCGGTTCCTGGAAGGCGCGCACCTCGATGCGGCCGCCCAGTGCCTTCGACGCCTTCGTCGCCCACCGGACCGCGGCGTCCTGATCGGCGACCTCGATCACCCAGAAGCCGCCGACGTACTCCGCCGCCTCGACGAATGGCCCGTCGACCACTACCGGCTCGCCGCCGGTGGCGTCGACGGTCTTGGCCGATGACGGCGGGTGCAGTCCGCCGGCGAAGCGAAACGCCCCGGCGTCCTGAAGTTCGGCGTTGAACTCGTCGACCGCGGCGAGCGCGGCTTCGAGCGCGGCTGGGTCCATCGACGTCATGGTCGGCTCATCGGCCGAGTCGTGGGGGACGGTCAAGAAGAACTGCATGTCTTTGCTCCCTTTGCGCGGGGCCGTGGTCTGATACGTACTCGACCGCCGCGCCGCCCGAAACTCATCGGTCGCGACGCACGACGCACGACGGTGCGATGACAGCATCCCGGCGCGTCTGCCGCCTGGTGCTGCTCGCGTCCCATGCGAAGCGAGAGCGAGCCCGGACAATCGCTTTGCGCGAGAAGCGGTGCTAGCCGCCTCTTACTTCTCGTCCACGCCGTCGCTCTCGTTTCGGTCCACCGGCTCCCACGTGGATCAGGGGTCGCGCTTCGCCCCCCCACCAACCGGCCTGCCTGACTCGACACGGCCATATCCGCCGTGCTCGATGTCCTCGGGCGCCTCTGCGTAGACGACGCGACCACGCTCGTACTCGACGAACAGGACATCCTCGCTGCCGGACGGCCCGCTGAGACCGAGCCGCCATCGCGACTCGCGATGCGGCCGGGGGTTGCCATCGATGTCAGTTCCGGTCGGGCGGCCAAGCAAGGCGTGCAGGTCGTGTCGCGTGAGCCCTAGAAGCTTGTCGCACGCCACCAACACGACGGCTATCCGACGCAACTTCGGCCATTCGCCGCTCGACTCGTCGTTCGACCTGGCGGCCTGCCAGGCCCGTCGATCGAACGGCGCATCGCAGTCAGGACCGTCGTTTCGCACCGTCGCCAACGTGACGCCGACTCCAACTGCGACAGACGCAAGTGCGAGGATCGCGACCAGCCGCTTGACATTGCGCGCGCGCACTGCGTGAAGCGTGACACGGCGCTCCCCAGAGGCACAACAGTGCTCCTCGCTCCCGGCGACCAGCCCGCCCAACCGAGCGGACAGCCGCCCGTCACCTGTCGGTCCTCGTCCGAAGCAGCAGTCCCGCTGGCCGCTTCGCGCCGCTCCTTCTGCGTTACAGCAGCGTTCCAGCAGCTACCCACGCGACGCCGAATATGACGAGGCACGCCCCCATCGTCAGGCGCAGGAAGTGGCTATTCGCAACTCGCTCTCTGTACCGCTCTCCGTAGAGCCCTCCCGCGGTGGCCTGGCGTGCAAGCCGTGCCCAGGCCGTTGCGCTCAGCAGTACCAGGACACCTGCGACAAGGAAGAACGGCGCTCCAGCCAGCAACGGCCAACTCTTGTCGGTCACCAGCGCTACTGCCGTGAAGAGCCAGCCGGCGATGACAAGCGGGAACATTCACCGGAATCAGTAGCACCCGTGAGAACACGGCCCGCTTGCGCGTGAAGTGGATCGAGCTATTCGCTAGTCGTCCCAAGCGCCAGTGCGAGAGCCTGACTTCAACTAAAGGTCGGGCGTAGTTCCCCACCTGGCCGATCCCGTAGCAGCCCTCGCGGGAGTCGACCCTTACCGGCTACCGGCCAGGGATAGCCAGAGCTTAGGCGCTACCGCTGCTGCTTCCATGCGACGCGAGAGCGGATCCTTCGCTCCGCTCTGCTCGACAAGTAGCGGCGCCACGACTTCGCCGCCCTTCCAAGCGAACGCGCCTCAAAAGCGCGAAGATGACGTGGTGGAAGAGCTGCCGCCCACGATCGAAGGGTTCTTCCGCCGCCACGGTGGCGCGTCCCTCAGGCTGCCGACCGGTTGGTTCGGGCGTCCGTACGACAACCACCACGCTCTGACCCGCGTCTGTCTCGAAGCCGACGACGAGTTGCTGATCGTGCTCGACAACACGCACGAGCTGCGTCTCGCGGGGCCAATGCGGGCTGCCGTGAACCGACGAGAACTGCGCCTGGATGGGTTCTCGCGAGGGAGCTGGTCGTGGACCGAGTACGGCAGCGACCGAAGGGACGTCGTGTTGCTGCCTCCTGGCGAAATCCACTTCTTCGGCTAGCCGCACCCAGGCGTGCTGCTGCCGCTTCCCACGTGAAGGAGGAGCTGGCGGTAACTCCCGCCCCTTGCGCGCGGAGCAGCAGACGTTCCCGCGGGAACGTTTCGTAGGCAGCTACCGGCCCGCTGCTGTTCCCGGCCAAACGCGGCACGCGCAGACCCGCCTCCGGAACGCCCGGCGCCCCACGCTCGCGGGGCGACCGAGAAGACCTGATCGACCTCGGAGGCGGTCTACGCAGCACCGTCCGGAACAGGCCAGCTCGTGCCGGTCGCGCGCCAGCAGACGAAGGCCGCCTCACGCGTCGAGGCCATGGCGCGACTCATCGCTTCGTGATCGAAGCCCGCGAGTTCCGTGAGCCGGTCGACGAGCGCGTCGGGAGCCAGGCCTTGCGGAATCACCGCGCCGGTCTGACTCGCAGGCGAGCCGAGCAGCACCCAGAAGACGTCCTCGGCCGCCGACGGCCCGTCGGCGGTGGTCATCACGTCGACACCCTCCAGCTTGTCCCAGCGCACCGACTCGGTCGTGAACTCGCGATGGAAGGTCACGGCTTCCTCATCGACGAGAACCGTCCCGGACAGCGGGTTGCGGACACGGTCCCTCGAGCCCCTGACACGTCCACGGATCCTCGCCAGGCGGGGGCGCATGCGAAAGCGCCTACCCATGCTGCGTCACCTGCGGCACGCCAGCCTCCCCGAGTCGGCGTAGGTGGCGTCCTCGGAGACCAGCCACACTGGGATCCGCCCGAGTTCGAGCTCACGGTCGGGATCGGTGGGAGCAGGCGGGTTCGTTGGCACAGGCGACACCTACCACCTAGCTGCTGCTTTCCATGCGAGAAGCAGCAGACGTTCCCGCGGGAACGCTCGCACGACGTCGGGGCCGTCAGGGTCTGGGTCGACGACGGGCTGCTGAGCGATCTGGCCTGCAGGTGGTCGGACCACGCTCCGACCCGACAGGCCGAGTGGCGGATCTGCGGGCAACACCGCCCGAGTGAGTCGGACCACCGGCTGCTGCTCCCCGCTGCCACGTGCTCTTGCTGCTCGTCCATGCGAGCCAAGCCGGCGCTCAGCGTTCGTGCGGATGCCGTCGTACGATCCACGGCCGTGGGCCTGCAATTCGAGACGTGGTCTTCGGAGTCACCGTGGATCGAGTCGGTGTGGACGTGCCGCAGCCCCGGCGTCACGGAGATGACGTCGGTGGCGACGGAGACGGTTGGGCTCGTCTTCTGGACCCAGGACGGACGGGCGCACGTCACCCTCACCGGACCCGAGCGGGGAGCGAGAACGGCGCCCGTGCCCGAGGGCGCGGAGTTCCTCGGCATCCAGCTCGGCGTCGGCGTCTCGTTGCGTTGCGCTGCCACGCCGGGGCTGGTCGACCGCGGCATCGCTCTCCCCGACGTCACGCCGCGGCGGTTCCGCCTGGGGGATCGCTCGTGGCCGACGCCCCGACCGGAGGACGCGGAAGCGCTCGTGCGGCGACTGGTGGCCGACGGCACCGTCGTGCGGGATCCGCTCGTCGCGGACACCCTTCGCGGGGTCGGTGACACCGTCTCCGATCGCACCGTTCAGCGGCGATTCCGGGCGGCAACCGGGCTCACCCCGGGTGCCGTCCGTCAGGTGCAACGGGCACGCGAGGCCGCGATGCTGCTCGCTTCCGGCGAAGCGGTCGCCGAGGTCGTCCACGCGTTGGGGTTCTACGACGAGCCGCACCTCGCCCGAGCGCTGCGGCGGCACGTCGGCCGCACCGCTGGTCAGCTCCGCGACGGAACCGGCGGCGCGCTCGGGCTCGACACCGCTCCGCGGTCGACCTCGTAGACGAGCTTGGCGACCCCGTTGGCGTAGCTCGCCGACTCGCGCAGGCGCAGCCGGCGGGCGTCGCGATCCGCGCGGCTGAACACGCTCTTGCCGGCGCCGAGGAGCACCGGGTAGACGAGCAGGTTGTAGCGGTCGATCAGGTCGGCGTCCGACAGCGAACGGGCGAGTTCCGCGCTGCCGTGGATGAAGATCGCACCGCCGTCCCCGCGCTTGAGGTCAGCGACGTCCTGGATCGAGCGCAGGATCCGGATCTCCCCCCAACCGTCGATGAGGTCCTCATCGGCCAGCTGACTGGAGACGACGAGCTTCGGCAGATCCCGATAGCCGGCGTGGACCTCGGAGTCCCGCCACACCGGCGCGAAGGCCTCGTAGCTGCGCCGACCGAACATCAGCGCCGTCGTCTCCTCGAGCTCCTCGCCCTTGAGCGCGAACGCCTCCGCCAGGAACGGCGTCTCGCGCACCCATCCGCCGCTTCGGTGGCCCTCCTCCTTGCCGCCGGGGGAGTCGAACACCCCGTCCAGCGACATGAACCCCGTGTACACCAGCTCCCGAGCCATCACGTCCTCCTCGTCGTCCTCGATGTCGCGCCGCACCCTACGGACGCCGGCCCGGGCCAGTCTTGGACGGAAACGACACGCCCGGAGCTCGTCGCCGATCAAGGTGTGAAGGATGTGCTCCACGCGGTCCCGGTATCGTCGGACCCTGCGTTCACCAGGCGCCTCCCTGACCGTCCGGGGAGCGCGCGAACGGCAAACGGCAGGGCGGCCCGAGGGTCGCCATGCCGCATCTCATCAGGCCGAGCAGGCTCGTCAGCGTCTGGGTCGTCTTCTTCGTCAACGGCGCCGTGCTCGCGAGCTGGGCGCCGCGCATTCCCGAGGTCAAGGCGGAGCTGGGCCTCTCCGACACCGAGCTCGGCATCGCGCTCTTCGGGATCGCCGCGGGCGCTGCGCCGGCCCTCGCGCTGACCGCCAAGGCGCTCACCGCCGTGCGCGACGGCTCCCTCTGCGTCGCGGCCGCAAGCGTGTTCACTGCGGCGCTCCCGCTCGTGGCCGTCACAGGCGACGTCGTCGAGCTGACGGCGGTGCTCGTCCTGCTCGGGGCGGCGAGCGGGACGCTCGACGTGGCGATGAACGCCGCCGGCGTGCACTTCCAGATGGCGAGCGGGAGGCGCGTGCTCTCGCGCTTGCACGGGGGCTACAGCCTCGGCGTCCTCGCCGGCGCGGGTGGCGGCGTGCTGGCGACGCAGCTCGGAAGCTCCGTCGGCGCGCACTTCCTCGCGACCACGACCGTGCTGCTCGTCGTGACGCTGCTCGCCGCACCGGGCCTGCTCGCGACGCCGTCGCCGCCGCCGTCGGGGCAGCGCGCCGACGCGGGCCATCCGCCGCCGCGGCGCGCGGCGCGACTGCCGATGACGGTCGCGGTGCTCGCGGTGTCGGGCCTGCTGGTGGAAGGGCTCGTGAGCGACTGGTCTGCCGTGTTGATCACGCACGACCTCGGGGCGGACGCGACGGCCGGAGCCGCGGCCTTCGCGGTCTTCAGCCTGGCGATGTTCATCTCCCGGTCCTGCGGCGATCTGGCCTTGCGGCGGGTCGGCGAGCGGCACGTCCTGCTCGTCGGCGCCGCAGCGATGCCCGCCGCCGTCGCCACGGCAGTCGTGGCCCGGTCGGCGACGACGATGATCGTGGCCGTCGCCTGCGTGGGTCTGCTGCTCGGTCCGCTGTTCCCGCTCGCGGTCTCACGCGCGGCGTACGTGAGCCCGCACCACGCCGCCCTGATGACGGCAAGGGTCAGTCAGGCCGGCTACCTGGCCTACCTCTGCGGGCCGCCGCTCGTCGGCGTCATGGCTGACTCGGTGGGCCTGCCGGTGACGTACGTCCTGGTCGTCGCGCTCGCCTCGGCCGGCATCGCTGCCGTCGGACGGATCCCTCGCCACTCCGACGGCGGACGGTCCCCTGTCCGGGCCGGATCGATCTGGTGATCCGGCGCGGTGCCGCCCGCCTCGAGAGCAGTCCCGGTATGGCGGACCGACACTGCCGGTCCTCCTTCGGTCGCGCGCACGCGGCCGCGGCGAACGGGACGCGCGCCGGCGTCATCGATTGGCGCCGGCGTGCGAGCTCCGGTGGCGGTCAGATCCGCCGTGCCAGTCGATGCACATCGCGGTCGCGTCGTCGACGAGGTTGCCGCCGGCCGCGGCGAAGATCGCCTGCGTGAGGTGCTGCACGGCCTCGCGCGGGTGGAGCGCCGCACCGCTCGCGACCATGGCCTCGACATCGACGGCTGTCGTGTTGCGCTCCAGCATCCCGTCGGTGAAGAAGAACAGCCGGTCTCCGGCCTCGAGCGAGATCCGCTGCACCCGGTACTCGTGTCCGCTCTGGGTGCCGAACGGCGGGTCCGCGTGGAGCTCGACGCGCTCGACCCGGCCGTCGCGCACGCGCAGCGGCAGCGGATGGCCGGCGTTCACGATCGTCGCGGTCCCGGCGCACAGGTCGATGCGCCCGATCTGGCCGGTCACGAAGCCGCCGGCGGGGGCGTTGGCCGCGAGGTCATCGCTGGCGCGACGGGTCTGCTCCGCGAGGCCGGCGCCCGCTCGGCGTGCGTTGCGCAGCCCCGCCAGCGCGAGCGTCGCGAGCAGCGCTGCGGCGACGCCGTGACCCATGGCGTCGGTCAGCGAGAAGTGCAGCATGCCGCGCTCCAGCGCGAAGTCGAATGTGTCGCCACCGACGTTGCCGGCCGGCTCGAGCCAGCCGGCGAGCGTGAACTGGCCCGCCTCGCACGTGTAGGTGCCGGGCAGGAGCCGATGCTGGATCTCCGCCGCCAGGGACAGCGGCACCGACCGCTGGCCCCACTCGAAGAGGTCGGTGAACCGCCGGTTCGCGATGACGACGTACGCCAGGGCGTGCGCCGCGAACGCGACCTCGGCCAGCACCTGCGGGTCCGGCGCCTCGTCGACCAGCAGCTCCAGGACGCCGACCGCCTCGCCGCGGTTGGTGACGGGCGCGAACATGCGCGTTCCATGCGCCTCCTGCTCGAGCACGATCGCCTGCGTGGCCAGGGCCCGTCCGGCCGAGGTTCCGACCAGCGGCACCTGCACGGCGGTCTCCTGGCCGAGCGTCCGCGTCGCCGCGCCGTCGCCCTCGTGCCCGAGGCGGATCAGCGCGTGACCGCTGAAGTCCGCGATGAGGAACGAGATCTCGTGGGCACCCAGCTCGATCCGCAGGCGCTCGCCGAGCACGTCGGCCGCCGAGAACGGCGGCGCATCCTCGACGGCCTCGAGCAGCTTCGTGACGTCCAGCCGCGGTGTGCGGTCGTCCTGCACAGCCGGGACACTACGCCAGCCCGAGACGCCCCCGCTACGAGGGCCACCTCGATGATCTGCAGCTGTTGAACACGCACCGCTCCCCCGATCCGGACACCGCGCGCGTCGGGCCGATCCGACCCGCATGGACCGGCGGCCGTCCCAGCTCCCGGTCGTCGTCCGAAGGCCCTACGGTGCGTCGATGCTGTTCTTCGCCTACAGCCGCGCGCATGTGGGTGCCGCCGCCGACGCAGCGGACCTCCTCGAGGAGCACTGGGCCTACATGGACCGGTTCTCCGATCGCATGATCGCGCGCGGACCGACGCTCGGCCCCGATCGCGAGGAGTGGACAGGGAGCATGCACGTGCTCGACCTGCCGAACGCCGCGGCGGCGCGCGAGTTCGTCGCCGCGGAACCGTTCAACCGTGCCGGGCTCTATGAGGAGCACCTCGTCCGGCGCTTCGCCGATCGGCTCGGGCGGACGATGTGGGACTTCCCGCGGGCGGCTGACCAGCCGCGCTTCCTCGTCATCTCGCAGCACGAGCTCGTCGCGCCACCCGAGCAGCTCCTGATCCTCCACGGGGACCTGCTGTCGCTGGACGACGCGGCGCCCGCCGGAAGCGCGCTCGCCGTGCAGGTCCCGGCACGCGAGTCCGTCGCGGACCTCTTCCGCGCAGACGACATCCACATCGCCGACTGGGACTTCGGCGGCCGGCGATGACCTCGTCGCGACCTCCGCGCCAGGCGTGGCACCATCCCGGGGCATGCCACGGCTCCTGGGGATCGACGAGTACGGCTTCGGCCTGACCTGGACGCTCGACGAGGCGATGCAGCGCTCGTCCCACGCGCTCGCCCACGACGGGAAGGTGTGGCTGATCGACCCCGTCGAGGTGCCCGAGGCAATGGAGCGCGTGGCGCAGCTCGGGCAGATCGCGGGGGTGCTCCAGCTGCTCGACCGCCACCCACGCAGCGGCAAGGCGCTGGCCGAGCGGTTCGGCGTCCCACTCCACCGGCTGCCCGAGCAGCTCCCGCCCGGCGTGCCGTTCGAGCGGTTCGACGTCGTGAACGTGCCCAAGTGGCGCGAGGTCGGGCTGTGGTGGCCCGAGCACCGCGCGCTGGTCATCCCCGAGGCGGTCGGCACCGGCCCGATGTTCCGCCCGAAGGACGGCGTCGCCGCCGGCATCCACATCATGCTCCGCCTCCGCCCGCCGTCGCCGCCCAAGCGCTACACGCCCGAGCACCTCCTCCCCGGCCACGGCGCGCCGCTCCACGGCGCCGCCGCCGCGCAGGCGCTCAGCGACGCCTACGCGCGCTCGCTCAAGGACCTGCCGGGCGTGCTCAAGCGCCTGCCCGGGGAGCTGAAGCCCTGATGGAGCTGAACGTCATGATCGAGGGCCAGGAGGGCGTCACCTGGCCGCAGTGGCAGGCGATCGCCGCCGCCTGCGAGGAGCACGGCATCCCGGAGCTGTTCCGCAGCGACCACTACCTCCCGCTCGACGGCCACGAGGAGCGCGACGTCCTGGATGCGTGGGGAACGCTGTGCGCGCTCGCGGCGACCACGACGACGCTGCGGCTCGGAACGCTCGTCTCCCCCGCGACCTTCCGCCACCCGTCCGAGTACGCCAAGCTCGTCGCGACCGCCGACCAGATCTCGGGCGGCCGCGTCACCGCGGGCCTCGGCGCGGGCTGGCACGACGGCGAGCACGCGGCGTTCGGCTTCCCCTACGCCGGGCTCAAGACCCGCATGGACGTCTTCGAGGAGCAGCTGCGGATCGCCCGCGGGCTGTGGGCGCCGGGCCGGTTCACGCACGAGGGCGAGCACTACGCGCTCACCGGCGTCGACCCGCGCCCCAAGCCGGCCCAGGAGCGGATGCCGCTGATCGTCGGCGGCAACGCCAAGCCGCGCAGCGCGCGCCTGGCCGCCACCTACGCCGACGAGTACAACACGCCGTTCGCGACGCCGGACGACGTCCGCGAGCGTCGCGCAGCCGTCGCGCAGGCGTGCGAGCGCGCCGGCCGCGACCCGTCCACGCTGCGCTTCTCCGTCATGACCGGCGCCGTCCTCGGCCGCGACGCCGCCGAGGTCGCCGCCCGTGCGGAGTCCGTCGGCGCCAAGCTCGGGGTCACCGGCTTCGAGCCGCCGGAGCAGTGGATCGCCGGGACGCTCGACCAGGCCGCCGAGCAGCTGGGCGCCCTGGCCGTCGCCGGCTGCGACCGCGTGATGCTGCAGCTCCTCGTCCACGAGGACGTCGACCAGATCGCGCTCGTCGCCGAGCTGGCCAAGCGGGTCAGTTAGGTTCCCCTAACTTTCGCTAGGGTCGCGGCCATCATGAAGAAGGCCCTGACCCTCCTGGCGCTCGGCGCCGTGCTCGCCGCCGGGTGCGGCGACGATTCGGACGACGACGCGGCGGCGGTCCAGACCGCGCCGGCCGCCGAGGCCTCTGCCGCCGACCTCGACGGGATCAAGACGTACCTGCTCGAGCACACGCAGGCGCTCGCCGCCACGACCGAGCAGCTGGCCGAGCAGGGCAAGGAGTACCGGGAGCTGGCCGCGACGACGAAGTACGACTACGCGGCGCTGCTCGAGGAGCGCCGCGCCGACGTCGAGGCGATCGTCGCCGACATGCAGAAGGCCTGGCGCGAGGCCAACCCGCAGTACGAGGAGGCCGAGGGCGTCGTCGCGGGCGTGCCGGAGCTGAGCGAGTTCGACGTCATCCTCGACGCCGGCTCCGACGCGTCCGACCCCGAGAGCGCGGTGCCGTTCGACGTCGAGCTGCCGAGCGGCAAGACGCTCAAGCAGCCGGGCAACTTCTTCTTCCTCACCGAGACGTCGCTCTTCGGCACGAACGAGGACTTCCAGGCCAAGGGCGTCAGCAAGCCGGATCTCGACGGCGACGGGAAGGTCGCGTTCGGCGAGGCCGTCCCGGACGCCGACCACGTCTTCGCGTTCACCCGCGACATGGCCGCGCAGGCGAAGGCGCTCAACGCCGCCGCGCAGGAGTGGGAGCCCGAGCAGGCCGACGCGTTCCAGGCGCTCGTGACGATGACGCCGACGATGAGCGAGTACTTCGGGCAGTGGAAGAACTCGCGCTTCATCGCGGGCTCGGAGGCCGAGGAGCAGGGCTTCGTCGCGTCCTCGCGCCTGCAGGACATCGAGGACATCCTCACCGGCCTCGTGCTGATCGAGGAGAACATCCACGCCGTCACGGCGAAGGCCGACGAGGCGCAGGCGGCGCAGATCCAGGAGGAGCTGCGCGGCCTGCGCGACTTCGCCAAGGACCTGCGCGAGAAGGAGGAGGCCGGCACGGAGTTCACCGCCGAGCAGGCCGACACGCTCGGCGCCCAGGCGCAGGAGCGCGCCGAGGCGATCGCCGGCCAGGTCTCGCAGGCCGCCGGGCAGCTCGGCATCGAGCTGGAGAGCTAGTGCGGCTCGTCGTCGTCGCGGTCGCCGCCTGCGCCGTGCTCCTCGCGAGCACCGGCGCGGCGGGCGCCGCGGAGGCCGAGCCGTGGCGCGCCGCGGCGACCGTGCGCGACCGGCTGTTCGACGCCCAGACCGCGGTGCTGCTCGGCGAGGACGGCGCGCGCGAGGACGTCGCCCGCGCCGCCGCCGCCTACGACGGGACGCTGCGCGAGGGCCTCCGGGCCGCCGCGCCCGCCGCCGACGCCGACGTCCGCCGCGGGCTGCGCGCG